>NZ_JBITHV010000003.1:0-704931 GCF_044458365.1 Kribbella sp. NPDC050470
GCTCCCTCCCCGGCTCGGTTCAAGCCAGGATCTCTCCGGGAAGCTGGTCAATTTTCAGTTGCCGCCCACTGGTCAGTTTTCAGCTGCCGTCGACACTCGAAGGCGTGAACCAGAGCCGGCGCGTCCCGGTCCGCTGCGGAGAGAGCTCCGGCGTACACCGTGCTGACCGTCGCGCCGTTCCGCCCGAAGGGATCTGGTGCACGATGCGTCGCGAGTGCACGCCATATCGAGCGCGTCGAGCGCCTCCTGCGTCGACGAGAGGTCGCGTCATGGCGGAGATGCTGGGTTGCCCCGGCGCTCGCCGTCCGCAAACGGTGAGCTGGCGCGCACCCCACATCGCCACCATCGCCGACGCATAGCGCGGCGGACGACATGCCGAACGACGCGGTGCCGGCCGCGAGTGGCCTGGACCGAGCGCGCGCGGCGTGCGGCCTCGCGCACCTCCACACAGAGCGCGAAGAACAGTTGGGGAGTTCGGCGGTGTTGCTCGGGGCGCGGCCCGTGGTGTCGGTCTGCGTGCGCGGACCGCGGTGCTCGTTGTGGTGACGATCGCGCTGCTGGTGAGGATCGCGCTGCTGGTGGGTCGTGAGGACCGCGGCGCCTGTCGGTGGTGACGCCCGGGGCGTGGAGCGGCGCGGATCCCAGCGGCGACGCGGCGCGGTCCCCAGCGGCGACGCGGCGCGGACAGCTCCGTCGGGGTCGCCGTGGAAGCGTCAGGCTCTTGCCTACAGGTGCGACCGAGGAGGATGCGCTGGGCTTGCTCCGACTCCGCCTCCGACTCCGCCTCCGACTCCGCCTCCGACCCCGACTCCGGCCTACGGTCCGCCCTTCCGGCTCCGGTTCCAGCACCGGTCCTGGGGCCCGGGCTTCCGCTCCAGGGATTCGAGCTCCCGTCTTCGAGTTCCCGTTTCGAGCCCATCGCCTTCGAGCCCTCGCCCTTGAGCCCTCGCCCTCGAGGCCCCGCCTTGGAGACGCCCGCCTTCGAGGCGCCGTCTTCGGGTCGTCTGCGCCACCGCGGGAGTCGGCCGTACGACGATCTTCGTCGCAGCGTTCCTGTCTTCGGGTTCCAGCTCCGAGTCCGCCCCGGCTTCCGGGTTCCGGATTTCGGTGTCCGGCCGCACTGGTCACCGTTCCGGGGTGCGGGCCGCCCGCGGTGGGAGGTGATCGAGTCCGACCGTTCAATTGACCGGCTCGGGGTGATCGCGGCTGCTCCGCAGGGTGGCCGCGGTCCCGTCGGCTCGGTCAGGTGGTTCCAGTCAGGTGGTCGAGCTCAGGTGGTGGGTGACTGATTCCGCAGCACCACCCGCGGCGCCTCGCTCAGAGGCCTGCTCAGGGACGCCGGTCAAGGGCACTCGAGGGGTGCGCGTCGGCCGGGGCCGGGAGGTGGCGGCGGGGTGAATCTGTCGTCTCGGGTGGCACGTGGTGCCGGCTGGGTGGGACTGGTGTCGGGACTTGTGGTGTGGTCCGGCGACGAGGTGGCAGGGGTGAGCCAGGCGGTCGGGTGCTGGGCCTGCTGGGTGTCCCACCGTGCACGACGTGTTCGGCCATGCTGCTCTGGTTGGAGCTTCGGTGTGGCGGGGTGGGGACTGGGGGCTAGGGGTCTCGGTGCGTGATGGGGTGGCACCGGGGTCAGCTCGGGCACCTTCAGCCCTGGACCTTCGCGCCCGAGTGGATTGGGGGTTGAGGGGCGGAATTCCTCCGTCAGCGGGATTCTGGGCGAGGTGGTGTGGCGGTCGTGGGGTGGATTTGGGTGGGTTGGTGAGGAGAGGTGGTTCAGGAGGCGGGTTGCTGGTGGGTGGCGGGGAAAGCGGCGCGGGGTGCGGAGGGCGATCCTTGCTCAGGATCGTGCTCACAGAGGAATTTCGGGGGGGGGGGTCGCGTCGCCCGGGGGCTGGGGCGCGCGGCAGGTGATCCGTTGGCGGGCGCAGCCCGGGGAGCGGGATTTGTCGACAAATTTACTTGGGGATTTGCGGTGGATGTTTCATGTGAAACATCGGGGTCAGGCGGCTAGTTCGTGGGTGGTCTTGCGCTCGGCGTAGAAGGAAAGGAAGGGGATGGTGCCGGCCAGGGCGACTAGGACCAGGCGGAGGAAGGACCAGCGGACGCGGCGGAAGAGGTCGAAGGTGGCCAGGAGGTAGACCACGTAGAGGAAGCCGTGCATCGGGCCGATGACGTTCATGGCGCTGGGGTTGTCGGCCAGGTACTTCAGGGGCATCGCCACGAAGAGCAGGAGGAGGAGCATCACGCCGACGATGTACGCGATCACGCGGTAGCGGGTGAGTGCTCCGCGGACGGCCGGGGTGAGCGGCTGCGGGGTGGCGGAGGTGGCGGGGTCGGCTGGTGAAGTCACGCTGAAACGGTACCGCTTGACTCCACAGGCTTCTCAGGCTGGTTGGCGGTGCCAGCATCTACAGAGCCAGACTTCCGGACCCAGTACTTCCCGGCCCAGTGCCCACAGTCCCCGCACTTGCAGGCCCGGTGCTCGCAGGCCCGGTGCTCGCGGGCCCGGTGCTGACGGAGCGGGTTCTGACGGTCCCGGTGCTGACGGAGCCAGTGCTCACGGACCCGGTGCTGACGGAGCGAGTGCTTACAGACGCGGCACTTGCAGGCCCGGTGCTGATGGAGCTGGTGCTCACAGAGTTGGTGCTTACAGGCCGAGCAGCTGCAGGGGTGTGCTTACAGGCCTGCGCTGACGGAGCCGGGGGTTTCGGTTGGGGTTTCGGTGGGTGGGGTGGGGTCTTGGTCGGGGTCGGCTTCGGCGGGGTCTTCGGAGCGGCGGGCGTCTTGGACCATGCGGGTCCACATCCAGAGGGTGAAGGCGGCGAAGATCCACCACTGGAAGGCGTAGGCGACGTTGCGGAGGCCGGCGTGGTCGGTGGGGGGAGCGGGGGGCGGTACGACGGCCGGCGCCGGCTGCGGCGTCGTACCGGAGTCGAGGGAGGTTTGTACGACGAAGGCGTCGTAGATCCGGTAGTCGACCATGTGGACGATGGTCGGGATCCGGAGGGAGGGGAGGACTCGACTGGCGGCGTCAGCGGAGGCGTCCTGGGCTTCGGAGGCGGCTACCGCGCCGGTCAGGGAGACCGGGCCGGTCGGCGCCTTGGCGGCTGGATCTGAGGGGGAGGAGACCCACCCACGGACCACCATCACCGCCCCTTGCCCAGCGGGAGAGTTGTCCAGCATTACGGGGGTGACAACCCAGAGGCCGTCTTGGGTGCCGTTGCGGCGGTCGGTGATGAAGAGTTGGTCGGCGGCCGGGCCCCAGGTGCCGCTCACGGTGACGCGGCGGCCGACGGCTTTGGAGGGGAGGCCCTCGTCGATGGAGAAGAGCGACTGGAGCGCGACCGGCGCCCCCTCGGCGCGCTTGGCGGTCGCGGCTGCGGTCTTCGACTGGTAGACCTGCAGCTGCCACACGCCCATCACCGACATCACCGTGGCGAGCGTCAGTGCCAGCAGGAGCAGCCCGAACCACCGCGGCGTGAACGCTGTCCGCCAGAAGGACTGCTCAGGCATCAGGACCTCAACGAGCCGCGGCAGCAGCCAGCAGGTCGCGGCACAGCACACCGAGCTCGATCCCGGCGGCCTCCGCGGCGAGCGGGACCAAGGACGTCTCCGTCATCCCCGGCGCCACGTTGACCTCCAGGAACCACGGAATCCCGGACGAGTCGACGACCAGGTCCGACCGCGACAGGTCCCGCAGGCCCAGCGCCTCATGTGCCGTTACAGCCGCGGCGGCACACGCCGCAGCCACGCCCGCATCCAACCGAGCCGGTACGACGAACTGCGTGGCGCCGGCCGTATACCGGGCCTCGTAGTCGTAGAACCCCGAGTCCGGCCGGATCTCCACCGCCGGCAGCGCCCGCGGTCCGTCGCCGGTGTCGACGACGGTCACCGCAACCTCGGTCCCGTCGATGTACTGCTCGATCAACGCGACCGGCCCGTAGGCGTAGCAGTTCACCATCGCCGACGGCAGCTCGTCCGTCGACCGCACGATCGAGGCGCCGAGCGCGGATCCACCACGCGCAGGCTTCACGACCAGCGGCAGCCCGATCTGCTTGATCACGGCCTCCATCAGCAGACCGGCGCCGAGCTCGCGGAAGGTGTCGTGTCCGAGCACCACGGAAGCGGGCGTGCAGAGTCCGGCTGCGGACACCATCGTCGACGCGACGGGCTTGTCGAAGGCGGTCCGGCACGCTGCCGCGGCGGCGCCGACGTACGGAACGCCGTACAGGTCGAGGACCTGGCGGAGGGCGCCGTCCTCGCCGGTGACGCCGTGCAGGACGGGGAAGACCGCGTCCGGCGGATCGTCGCGGAGCCGTTCGACCAGGTTGGCGTCGACGTCGCGCTGCTCGACTTCCACGCCGACGCTGCGCAGGGCGTCGGCGACCCGCCGGCCGGACCGGAGCGAGACGTCCCGCTCGTGTGACAGTCCGCCTGCCAGTACCAGCACTCGACCCAGATCACTCATCACAAATATCCCGATCACTCGTGGACGACTCCGGCTCGGTCGCCGGTCCCGAGGCCCACTGGAACGGTACCCCTACCGTGTCAGGGACCCCCGGCCGCCCGCGGATCCATTGCGCAACCTTTGCGCAATGTCGCTAGCTCAGCTCCGGCCCGGGAGCGTCGTAGTCGCGCCTCGGCCCGGGCGTCATCGGCCCGAAGGTCTGCCGGAGCTCGAGCTCCTCGTTGACCACCGCAGCCAGCCGTCCGACCCCTTCGACGATCCGTGCCGGGGTCGGATGGCAGTACGACAGCCGCATGCACTGCGACCCGAAACCGTCGGCGAAAAAGGCGGTTCCGGGGACGTAGGCCACCCGGGCGGTGACCGCCCGCGGCAGCATCGCCTTCGCGTCCAGTCCGTCCGGCAGGGTGAGCCAGACGTAGAACCCGCCGCCCGGCCTGGTCCAGGTCGTTGCCGCAGGCATCTTCTCGGTCAGCGCCCCCAGCATCGCGTCGCGGCGCTCCCGGTACATCTCCCGGAACTGCTTCACCTGCCCGAGCCAGTCATGCCGGCTCAGGTACGACGAGATGGCGAGCTGACTGAACACCGGGGGACACAGGGTCGCCGACTCCTGTGCCAGCACGAGCTTCTCGCGGACCGCGTGCGGCGCGACCGCCCAGCCGACCCGGAACCCCGGTGCGAACGTCTTCGAGAACGAGCCGAGGTAGATCACGCCTTCGCGATCGTCGGCCCGCAAGGCGCGGTACGGGTCACCGTCGAAGCCGAGCAGGCCGTACGGATTGTCCTCGAGCACCAGCAGGTTGGCCCGCTGGCAGATCTCCAGCACCCGGGCGCGCCGCTCGACCGAGAGCGAGACGCCGGCCGGGTTGTGGAAGTTCGGGATCGTGTAGAAGAACTTGATCCGCTTGCCTGCGGCCCGCACCGACGCGATCGCCTGCTCCAGCGCCTCCGGCACGACGCCGTCATCGTCCATCGTGACGTGCACGACCTCGCACTGGTACGCGCGGAAAACGCCGAGGGCCCCGACGTACGACGGAGCCTCGCAGATCACCACGTCGCCCGGATCGCAGAACACCCGGGTCACCAGGTCCACCGCCTGCTGGCTGCCGACCGTGACCACGACGTCGTCCGGGTGGGCGTCGATCCCCTCCAGCCGCATCACGTCGCAGATCTGGTCCCGCAGCGTCGGGTCGCCCTGGCCGGAGCCGTACTGCATCGCGGTCGCGCCGCTGTCGATCACCAGGTCGCGGACCGCGCCGCCGACCACGTCCAGCGGCAGGCCGCCGATGTTCGGCATCCCGCCGGCCAGCGACACCACCTCAGGGCGGCTGGCGACGGCGAACAGGGCGCGGATCTCCGATGCCGTCATGCCCTTGGTGCGTGCTGCGTACCGATCGACGTAGTTGTCGAGACGCGTCTGCCGGACATCGGGCAGGTCAGCACTCACGAAGCCACTCCAACAGGTGATCGAGGGGAAGTCACCAGGTTACGCCGACCCACCCAAGCGCGCCTGGGCTGTGGATCTGCGTGACCTCTCACTACCATGCCTTATAGGGGCAGGTTCGACCACGCCGTGATCTGGCTGCTGAGACGGCCGGACGGCGGGTGCGGCCTGAGAGGTGGATGCGGAAGGCGGATCGGATGAGCGTGGGCAAGGCAGCCGGATGGACGCTCGGCGGACTGTTGCTGGGCGTGCTGGCCGGGTTCGCGGGCGAGCTGTTCCGGCGGCAACCGGCCGCGAAGGTGCAGCAGCGGTACGTCGCTCCGGAGGCGGCGGAGACCCCGGACGCGCGGAAGCCGGCACCGGCTCCCGCCCCGGCGGCACGATGAGCGACTCGACGATACGCGAGGCGATACTCACCGTGACCAAAAGCACAAGCTGTAGGACCAGAGCCCGCTGATGGCCCGACGGCTCGAACCGCTGACGCTCGCCAATCTCGGCGAGCTCCCGGTGCCGTGCCGTGACTGCGTGTTCTGGGAGCTGGACCCGGTAGCCGCCAAGCAGGCGGCCCGGACCGGTGACACCGGCCTCGAGAAGGAGGCCTGGTTGTCCCAGTTGCTGCTCGACTGGGGTAGCGCCGGCGTCGTGCTGTACGTCGACGACGAGCCCGCCGGTTTCGCGATATACGCCCCCGCGGCGTACCTGCCCCGGATCCAGGCGTTCCCGACCGCGCCGGTCAGCCCGGACGCCGTCGTACTGGCGACCGGGCGGGTCCTGCCGCGGTACCTGGGGCTCGGGCTGGGGAAGATCCTGGTGCAGGCGGTCGCGAAGGACGTGCTGAAACGGGGGTTCCGGGCGGTCGAGGCGTTCGGAGACTCGCGGTGGGACGGTCCGGGATGTGTCTGGCCGACCGAGTTCCTGCGGGCCGTCGGCTTCGGCGTCGTGCGCGAGCACCCGCGGAACCCACGGCTGCGACTGGACCTGCGGTCCGCGGTCACGTGGCGCAGCGAGATGGAGGCGGCGGTGGAGCGACTGATGGGAGCGATCCGGCCCGAACACACGCCCCCGGCACCGGTCACGGTCCGGGACGCCTTGAGCCGCACACCCTCATGATCTGGCGTCTGCTGGCGGACGTGATGTTCGTCCTGCACGCTGCCTTCCTGCTGTTCTTCGTGCTCGGCGCCTTCTTCGCCTGGAAGTGGCCCAAGCTGATCTGGGTGCATCTCGGCATCGTGGTCTGGAGCCTGGCGATCGTGGTCATCGACTACGACTGCCCGTTCACCGGAGTCGAGAAGTACTTCCTGCGCAGGGGTGGCGAGAGCGTCTACGAGGCCGGGTACATCAACCACTACCTGGACGGCACGATCTGGCCCGAGGGCGCGACCCCGACCGCGGAGAAGATCGGCTTCGCTCTCGTCGTGATCGGGTACGTCGGCTTCTTCGTACTGCGGCACCGCCGTCGCAAGGCCGCCGCGCAGCCCGATGTCAGGGGAGACTCAGTGGGACCCCGGACGTGATCCGGACGGTCCGTCTCCATACTGGAGGCGTGTCCAGCACTGTCGACGAGTACCTGACCGGACTGAGCCGCGCACTGCCCGGCCCGCGCCGGCGCAAGGACGACCTGCTGGCCGAGGCGCGGGACCACCTGACCGACGCGACCGAGGCCTTCGAGGCCGACGGTCTCGACCGGCGCAGCGCTGAGCGCGAGGCCGTCGCCGACTTCGGTGCGCTCGACGAGGTCGTGCCCGGCTATCGCGCCGAGCTGGCGGTCAGCCAGAGCCGGCGGACCGCCATGCTGCTGTTCCTCGTGCTGATCCTGCAGCCGATCGTCTGGCAGGAGAACGCCTGGAGCTGGAACCAGGACCCGGTCCAGGAGACTGCGCTCAACGACTTCCTCCAGACGCTGGTCCGGAGCATCGGGACGGTGTCGATCGCCGGCGCCGTCCTCGCGGTGATCGGGGCCGGCGTCGGGATGCGCTACCCGATCGTCCGCGACCGGATCAGCCGGGTGACGGCGCAGTTCGCGATCGCCAGCTCGGTGGTGATCAGCGGGATCGGGGTGGGGATGGCGTCGACGAGTACGCGTCCGGGCACCTTGCTCGACTACGCGGTCGTGTCGAGTTTCGTCGTACTGCCGCTGCTGTTCGTCGGGCTGCAGGCCGGGCGGACCTTACGCCTGGCCCGGGCGTAGCACGCCTTCCACGACAGTGCGGAAGGTCAGCCACTCCTGCTTGCCTGAGGCAAGCATCTTCTGGCCGGCCGAGGTGAGCTGGTAGGTCCGGCGCTTCCGCCCGCCGACCGTACTCCACTCACTGGCCAGGTAGCCGGCCCGCTCGAGCCGCCGCAGTGCCGGGTACAGCGTGCCGGTCGGCAGGTCGAGCTCGCCGCCGCTGCGCTCCAGCAGCGCCTCCATGATGGCGTAGCCGTGCAGCGGCTCGTCCTCGACGACGGCCAGGATCATCGGGTCGAGGTGTCCACGCAGCGCATCCGCCTTCATGTAGCCAGTCTACTCATATGTCTGTTACTGTCGAGAGGCAACATGTAGCGAATCTACTTATTAAGGGAGGCGCAAGCCATGACCGTGGACACTCCAGTACGGCGACAGCCCGGGAAGGAGGGTGGACGCCCTGGGCTGCTGCACCGGGTGTCCGGCTGGTCGATGCGGCACGCCGGCATCGCCGTACTGCTCTGGGTGGTGGCCCTGGTCGCCGTGACGGCCGCCTCGAGCCTGATCGGCGACAACTACCGCAACGACAACTCGCTGCCGGGGACCGACTCCCAGCGGGTGACCGACATCTTCCGTGAGCACCAACCGCAGGGCGACACCGCGTCAGTGCAGATCGTCCTCCACGCCGACAACGGCCTGGCGGCAGAGAAGCAGCGGATCGCGTCGATGCTCGCGGTCGTCGGCGACCTGCCACACGTGGCCTCGGTAGCCGACCCGTTCACCGCTCCGGGATCACTGTCCCAGGACGGACGTACGGCGTACTCCACCGTCGGACTGGAAACGACGGTCGAGGAGATGCCGATCGAGGACGTGCGGACGATCATCGAGCGGTCCCAGGACTTCGCACAGCCCGGCCTGCAGGTTGAGGTCGGTGGGGACCTGGCCCGCTCGGCGGCTGAGAGTGAGGGTGGTGCGGCCGAGGGAGCCGGCATCCTGGCCGCGCTGGTGATCCTGGTGTTCCTGTTCGGGTCGTTGCTTGCGGCAACGCTTCCGCTGCTGACCGCGGTGTTCGCCGTCGGCGGCACGCTCGGCCTGCTGGTGCTGGCGTCGCACCTGTTCACGGTGCCCGACTACACCGCGCCGGTGATGATGCTGGTGGGTCTCGGGGTCGGTATCGACTACGCGTTGCTGATCTTCTCGCGCTACCGCCACGAGCTTTTGAAGGACGGGACCGATCGGGCGAGCGCCGCGATGGTTGCCCTGGACACTGCCGGCCGCTCGGTGATGTTCGCGGGATGCACGGTGGTGATAGCGCTGCTCGGTCTACTGGCGCTTGGCCTCGGTGCGCTGCAAGGAGTCGCGCTCGGTGTCACCCTGACCGTGCTGATGACGATGCTGGCGGCGGTGAGCCTGCTGCCCGCGCTGCTCACGCTGTTCGGCAAGCGAATCGAGAAGAGTGTCCGCAAGCATGCTGCAAAGAAGCGCCGTACGCCCGGTGATGGCTGGCGGAAGCTGGCGGCAGTCGTCCAGCGGGGGCCGTGGGTGCCGCTGGTGCTCGGGACGGCCGCGCTGATCGCGCTGTCGCTGCCGGCGTTGGACATGCGGCTCGGGTTCGCGGACGCGGGCACGGACGACCCGGCCAAGACGAGCCGCAAGGCGTACGACCTGCTGGCCCAGGGCTTCGGGCCAGGGTTCAACGGGCCGCTCGTGGTGGTGACCGAAGGCGATGCGGCTGCAGCGCAGGCGCTCGGCCAGACGCTGCAGAAGGATCCGAACATCGCAGCCGTGACTCCGCCGCAGCTGACACCCGACGGCAAGGTCGCGACCGTACTGGCGTTCCCGAAGTCAGCTCCTCAGGACGCGGCGACCAGCGAGCTCGTCGAACGGCTGCGCGACGACACACTGCCGGCCCTCGAGTCGCAGACGAACGCGACGTACCTGGTCGGTGGTGCGACTGCAGCGGCCGACGACTTCGCGTCCGCGGTCAGCAACCGGCTGCCGATCTTCGTGCTGGTCGTGGTTGGGTTGTCGGCCCTGCTGCTGATGGCGGTGTTCCGGTCGATCCTGATCCCGCTGAAGGCAGCGGTGCTCAACCTGCTCAGCATCGGCGCCTCGCTCGGCGTCATCACGCTGGTCTTCCAGCAGGGCTGGTTCGGTGCGCAGCCCGGTCCGATCGAGGCGTTCGTCCCGGTGATGATCTTCGCGATCGTCTTCGGGTTGTCGATGGACTACGAGGTCTTCCTGGTCTCCCGGATCCATGAGGAGTGGCGGCGTACCAAGGACGCTCGGGAAGCGGTCCGCGAAGGGCTGGCGAACACCGGCAGCGTGATCACCGCGGCGGCCGCGATCATGATCGTGGTGTTCGGCGCGTTCCTGCTCAGCCCGGACCGGATGCTGAAGCAGTTCGGGCTCGGCCTGGCGACCGCCGTACTGCTGGACGCCGTGCTGATCCGGTGCGTGATCGTGCCGGCCGTGATGCGCCTGTTCGGCAACCGCGCCTGGTGGCTGCCGCGCGGCCTGGACCGCGCGCTGCCGAAGATCGCGTTGGAGAAGGAGTAGCGGTCAGACCGTGAGTTGGCCGAAGCGAAGCATTCCGGTGGCCGCGTCCTGCTCCGGCGGCAGGTAGACCCGCTGGATCGCGACCACGATCGCTTCGGCCACCACGTCGCGGAAGGCGGGGTCGGCCAGCCGGGCCGAGTCGTGCGGGTTGGTGACGTACCCGATCTCGAGCCGGACCGCGGGCATCTTGGTCCGGCGCAGCAGGTCCCACGTCTTGGCGTGCGTCCGGCAGTTCAGCAGGTCGGTGCGCGCCACGATCTCGCGCTGCACCAGTCCGGCGAACTGCTCGCCGACGCTGGACGAGGCACCGTGCAGGTCGTTGCCGTAGTAGTACGTCGCGACGCCCTGCGCCTCCGGGTTCATCGACCCGTCGGTGTGCAGCGACACACAGAGGTTCGCGTCCGTCTCGTTCGCGAACGCGGCCCGGGCCAGCTCGTCCGGCCCCTGGTCCCGCCCCCGCGACAGATACGCGCGTACGCCGGTCGCGCCGAGTCGACCCTCGATCCGGGAGGCCAGGTCGTACGCGACGTCGGACTCGCGCAGGCCGAAGCCCTCCCAGCCGTAGTCGAAACCGCCGTGGCCGGGGTCGATCACGACGGTCTTGCCGGACAGCCGCGGACCCGCGGCCCGGACCGCCTCGGAGGCGCGCAGCGCGTCCGGCCGGCCGCCGGTCGCCATCGGCCTGATCCGCTGCAGCGCCTTGAACGTCGACGGACCGCACGTGCCGTCGGCCGGCAGGCCCATGTTGCGCTGGAACTCGGTCACCGCGCGCTGGGTGTCCGCACCGAAGATGCCGTCGATCCGGGCCACCGCGAAGCCGAGCTCCTGCAGCTTCGCCTGTAGCGCCAGCACGTCGTCACCGGTCAGCGGGTGCGAGACGACGTACGTCAGCAGCCGGTCACCCAGCCGCCAGCGCGCGTCGTCGATCGCCCGGTAGGTCTGCGGACCGACGATCCCGTCGATCATCAGCCCGCGTTGCTGCTGGAAGCCCCGCACAGCGTCCGCGGTCGCCTCGTCGTAGACGGCGTGACCGCCTTCCAGCAGGCCGAGCCGCTGGAGCTTGCCGATGATCTCGGCGACGGCCTCACCGCTGTCGCCGATCCGGTACACGCCGTGGGGGCCTTCCATCAACTGCTCCTTGCCGTGTGGCGGACGGGGGTTGTCCGGACCTCAGGAGGTGAAGTCGGCCAGCTCCTTGAGCAGCGCCGCCTTCGGCTTGGCGCCGACGATGGACTTGGCCAGCTCACCGTTCACGTAGACGTTGATGGTAGGGATACCGGTGACGCGGTAGTTGCTCGGGGTGACCGGGTTCTCGTCCACGTTCATCTTCAGGAAGGTGATCTTGTCGCCGTGGTCCTGGTTCAGCTCCTCCAGGATCGGGGAGACCTGGCGGCACGGCCCGCACCACTCGGCCCAGAAGTCCACCAGCACCGGCTTGTCGCTCTTCAGCACGGTCTGGTCGAACTCGGCGTCGGTGACGGCCTTCATCTTCTCGCCCACGGGCGTATCTCCTTCAGTGATTGTCAGGGTCAGACGGTGACAGGCTCGGTGGCCGCGGCGGCGGCCGCGGTGGCCTCGTGCTCGAGGGTGGCCAGGAAGCGCTCGGCGTCCAGGGCGGCCGCACAGCCGGTGCCGGCGGCGGTGATCGCCTGCCGGTAGGTGTGGTCCACCAGGTCGCCGGCGGCGAAGACGCCGGGCAGGTTGGTCTCGGTGCTGCCCTCGCGGACCAGGACGTAGCCCTCCTCGTCCAGGCGCACCTGGCCCTTGACCAGCTCCGAGCGCGGGTCGTGCCCGATGGCGATGAACAGGCCGGTCACCGGCAGCTCCCGGGTCTCACCGGTCACGGTGTCCCGCAGGGTGAGGCCGGTCAGCTTGTCGTCGCCGTGGATCTCGGCGACCTCGGAGTTCCAGGCGAAGTCGATCTTGTCGTTCGCGAACGCCCGGTCGGCCATGATCTTGGACGCGCGCAGCTCGTCGCGGCGGTGGATCAGGGTGACCTTCTTCCCGAACCGGGTCAGGAAGGTGGCCTCCTCGACGGCCGAGTCGCCGCCGCCGACCACCGCGATCTCCTGCTCGCGGAAGAAGAAGCCGTCACAGGTCGCACACCAGGACACGCCGTGCCCGGACATCCGCTCCTCGTCCGGCAGACCGAGCTTGCGGTAGCCCGAGCCCATCGCCAGGATCACGGTCTTGGCCCGGTGCTCGGTGCCGGCCGAGTCGGTGACGGACTTGATCTCGCCCGTCAGGTCCATCGAGACGATGTCGTCCGGCACCAGCTCGGCGCCGAAGCGCTCGGCCTGGGTCCGCATCTCGTCCATCAGCGCCGGGCCCATGATGCCCTCGCTGAAGCCGGGGAAGTTCTCCACCTCGGTGGTGGTCATCAGCGCACCGCCCGCGGTGACCGAGCCCTCGAAGACGAGCGGCTCGAGCCGGGCGCGCGCGGCGTACACGGCGGCCGTGTAGCCGGCCGGTCCGGAGCCGACGATGATGACGTTGCGGACTGAGTCGCTCATGCAGGCGTTCCTCGTGTCGTCGAGACTGGTACGTCGTACTCAACGGATCCTAGAGGCCGACCATTCCCACGGTACCCATGGCGGGGCCGGGTGAGTCCAGCGGCGTCTCAGCGATTGCGAAGGGTCACCGTGGTGTCGTAGAACGGGCTGGCTGCCCCGCCCGGATCGCTACAGCCGGTGACCACGAACAGCTGGATGTCACGGGGCGAGCCGCCCTGCAGGCCGATCAGGATCGACCGGCGGCCGTCGACCTTGACGGGCTGGACCAGCTGGACGTTCGGGTTCGGCCGGCCGGAGGCGAAGGTGCGGGCGCAGGCGATCTCGGTGGCGGTGCCGTTCAGCAGCGCTCCGTTGGTCTTCTCCAGCCACTGCTGGGCTTCCGGACCGACGTCCTTGGTGGTCATCGTCGGCACACCGGTCGGCAGCGCGGCCGTCGGGTTGGTGGCGTCGCTGCCCTGGTCCTTCGTGGCGAAGACCACACCGACGCCGATCGCCGCCACGACCACGACACCGGCGGCCACGGTCAGCAGCTTGGGGATGTGCCGGCGCGGCTCCTCGCGGATCTGGACCAGCGAGTGCACGCCGACGGTGGACGATCGCAGTACAGACTCCGAGACGATCACCTGGTCGAGGTGCTCGGCGACGTCGGCCGGCATCGGGATGTCCGCGCGGCCCTCCTCGGCGAGATCCTCGGACAACTGCGTCAGCGCGTCGAATGTCTGCTGACACTCCGGACATGCCTTCACATGCTCACGAGCTCGATGCGCCTCGGGCGCGGGCAGCAGGTTCTCGATCAGGTCGGCGACGGTATCCGTGTCCAGGTGCTCGAGGTGCTCACTGGTCGGCAGACCGGGATCGGTCATCGGGAACTCGCCCCCTCGCGGGAGATGCCCAGGATCGGGCGCAGAGTGATCATCGGAATACTCCGGGTCGAGGCATGAAGGCTAGGTCGCAGCCCAGGACTCCCCTCATGCTCCGGTGCGTGCTGCGCGGCACTCGGTGGGCACCTCGCTGCACTGAAGCAAAGGTCACGATGCTCCGCATCGAAACCTTCACTTCAGTACACCGAGGCACTCCACCGAGCACCTGCTCGCGACTGCACCGGAGCATGAGGCGAGTCCTCGGCGACTCCGCTTCGACGGAGTACCCAGTCATTCGGTTCCCACCGCTTCGGTGGCAGTTTTCTGCGGTACGTCGGACTCGTCGGCGCCGGCCCTGGTGGTCTGCCAGTGCCGGAGTAACGGCAGCAGCCGAGCGCGGCCGCGGGCGCAGCGGCTCTTCACCGTACCGGGTGCGCAGCCCAGGATGGCGGCGGCTTCCTCGATCGAGTAGCCCTCCATGTCGACAAGGACGAGGGCACTGCGCTGGTCCTCGTTGATCTGCTTGAGGGCGTTGAGCACGTCCAGCCGGCGCTCACGAACCTCGGCCGGGTCCTCCTCGGCCGGGCCGGCCAGCTCGGCGGCACGGTCCTCGTCCTCCGGCAGCGGGTCGGCGGCGCGGACCTGACGGCGGCGGATCCGGTCCAGGCAGGCGTTCACCACGATCCGGTGCAGCCAGGTGGTCACCTTGGCGTCCCCGCGGAACGAGTCGGCCCGGCGGAACGCCGAGATGAACGCCTCCTGCAGCGCGTCCGCGGCCTCCTCGGGCTCGCCCAGGGTCCGGATTGCGACCGCCCACATCCGGTCCCGGTGCCGCCGGACCAGGTGCCCGAACGTGTCCGGGTTGCCGGCCACGTGCAGCCGGAGCAGCTCGTGGTCGTCCATCTGGTCGTAGCTCACCGGCCCAGCATGCCCTTCCTGCTGGGCGACCGGCTCTGCCGCGCCGATCCGGGTGACATCAGGCGAGGTCATTTCTGGATTGTGACCTCCGAGATCTCACCGCGATAGCCGTTTCCGGCCTTCGGCAGCTTGGTCAGCCAGACCAGCACGTACTGCGTCTCGGTCGCCTTCGACAGCGTCAGCACCGAGCTGCCCGCGGGCTGGTCCTCCTCGCTCGCGACGGACGTCCAACCGCTCAGGGCAGTCGGCGACTTGGTCGGGTCCTTCGGCACCATGATCTCCAGGTCGGTCCCGTCACCCTTGAGTGCGACCGCCACCTTGGACACGCTCGTCGGCGCGCCCAGGTCGTAGATGATGCCGACGCCGTCCTTGAGGCCACCGAGGTTCGGCTTGTTCCGGTACGTCATGGTGTCCCAGGTCGTGTCCGCCTTGCCGTCGAACGTGTTGCGCACGTCCTCCGGGTGCTCCTCTTTGTCGCCCTGCGGGTCGAAGTCCTTGCCGCCGACGATCTTGACCGGTCCGGCGGCGGCCGGCGGAGGCGCGCTGCTCTGCGGAGCGGTGGTCTTCCCGGCGTCGTCCGACCCGCCGGACCCGTCGTTCAGGCCGCCCTTGAGCAGGAACTGGGCCATCGCGATCACCGACAGCAGCGCCAGCACGGCGAGCAGGATCAGGATCCGGCCGCCCCAGGAGCCCTTCGGCTTCGGCTCGTCGCGGCGCCGGTGGCCGTTGCCGTTCGACGGCGGTGGCGGCTGCCGGCGGACCGGTCGGGTCTCGGTCGCAGGCTGGTACGCCGAGTGCGACTGTTGACCGTTGGACTGGTACGCCGAGGGCGTCGGGTTCAGCGCGGGCGGCGTCGGCGGGACGACCTGGGTTGCGTCGTCGATGCTGCCGTTCTGCCGGGCGATCGCGACGGTCTCGTCCATCTGGCTCGGCGGCTCGTGCGAGCTGCCGACGACACCGGACAGGGCCGCGGACAGGCCGGCCGCGCTGGTGATCGGCGGCGCGTGATGCCGCGGCGGGTCACTGAGCAGCCGGTCGCTGATGTCGTCGAGCGACCGCGGCACGCCGGCGCGCACCTGGCGCGGGCTCAGGAGCCGGCCGTGCTCCACCGGAGCGGGCTGCAGGCCCCAGGCGGGCGCAGGACCTGGCCAGCGGCCAGTAAGAGAGGCATAGAGCAGCTCACCGAGGGCGCGGACGTCCTGCTCGGGCGAACCCGGACCGGTCGAGCGCAGCGCCGCCTCGGTGGCGAGACCGACGACCTTGATCGCTCCGGCGTCGGTGACGACGACGGTCGCGGGACTGATCGATCCATGGGCGAGACCGGTGCGGTGCAGGTTCTCCAGCGCTTCGGACACCTCGCGGGCCAGCCAGCCGGCCTGCTGGCCGGTCAGCGGTCCACTGCTGAGCATCCGCTCGAGCGGGCGGCCACCGGCCCACTCGCGGACGCAGTACGTGACGCCATCGTGCATGTCGCAGTCGAGCACCCGCAGGAAGCGCGGGTCGGCTGCCGCGGCGGCGCGCCGGGCGGCGTCGAAGAGCAGGTTGGTCCGGGGGTCGCCGACCGGCAGGACATCGACTACGACGGCCCGGCTGAGCACCTCGTCCACCGCTCGCCACACCCGCGCACCGTCGATCTCCGCGAGCAACTCGGCGATCCGGTAGCGGCCGGCCAGCAGGGCACCAGGACTGACTGTCTGGTTCGACACGTGTCTCTCGCCCTCTCCTAAGTGCCCGGCAGCCTGATCGCAGCCCCCATGCTAGTGCCCCCGTCAGCTACTGACGTGTGCACGAGTGCACAAGCGGATCGGTTCAGCGTCGACCGGGGAGTTTCGATGTGACCAGTGACACCACGTCGTTGACCTCGTGGATGCGCAGTACCCGGGCGATCCCGGCGTACACCGGGAGCATCACGAGCGCCGCAACCGCGAGCTGGAGGAGTGCGCCCACCGGTCCGGACCAGTCGACCGCCGTGTTCAGCAGCCAGAGCGCGCCCCGGCCGACGCCTACCGCGAGTACCGCAGCGATCACCATTGCGAGCAGCGGCAGCCCGATCCCGGCGCCGTGCACGCGGGGGACCTTGCGGCGCAGCACCGGACGGGAGATCAGTACGGCGACCAGGTAAGCCAGCGCGTACGCCCCGCCGAGCACCACACCGCTGAACCGCAGGTGCGTCGGGTCCAGCAGCACCCGCACCCCGATCACGGCGGCCGCGATGTTCGTCGCCGCGATCACGCACTGCAGAAAGAACGGTGTCCGGGTGTCCTCGTACGCGTAGAACGTGCGCAGCTGGAAGTACTGGATGGTGAACGGCACGAGGCCCAGCGCCAGCGTCATCAGCGTGTACGACATCAGCGTCAGGTTGTTCTTACCGGAGCCGTACCCCGCGATCACCGTCACGATCGGGTAGGCGAACGCGATCATCGCGGCGGCCGCCGGGACCACGATCGCCAGCGTCTGCCGGGTCGACCGCGCCGCGAGCCGGCTCACCTCCGTGACGTCGCCGTCGGCCGCGTACGCCGACATCTGCGGCAGCGCGGCCGTCGCCAGCGACACCGTGACGATGCCGTGCGGCACCAGGATGATCAGCATCGCCGTGCTGTACGCGAACAGGCCGGCCTTCGCTCCCGGGTCGTCCGAGGCACTACCCGCGATGGCGAGCTGCGTGACGATCACCAGCGTCACCTGGTTGACCGCGACGAACAGGACGGTCCAGATCCCGAGCCGGGCGGTGTGCCCCAGCCCGGTCCCGCGCAGCCCGAACTTCGGCCGGTACAGGTGCCCGCTCGCCGAGAGGTAAGGCAGCAGCACCAGCAGTTGTACGGCGATCCCGACCGTGTGCCCGATCCCGAGCAGCAACTCCTCGCCGTGGCTGTAGGTGGGCGGGTTGTCGCCGGTGCGGTAGACCAGCAGGAACACCACGATCGACGCGCACGCGACGATGTTGTTCGCGATCGGCGCCCACATCATCGGGCCGAACCGGCGCCGCGCGTTCAGCACCTGGCCGACCAGCACGAACGCGCCGTAGAAGAAGATCTGTGGCAGGCAGAGCCGGACGAACATGATCATCGACGCCCGCTCGGGCGCCCGCGACGGGTCGTTCAGCTCCTTCGGCATGTACAGCTCGGCGATGAACGGCGCCAGCAGCACGCACCCCACCGTCACCACGGCGAGTACGACGAAGCCGAAGGTCAGGATCCGGTTGGTGAAGTCCTGGCCGCCGTCGTCGTGGTTCTTGATCGCCCGCACCAGCTGCGGCACCAGCACGGTGTTGAACACCCCGCCGGCCAGCAGGATGTAGAGGCTGTTCGGGATGGTGTTCGCGGCGGTGAAGATGTCGTTGCGGAGCGCGGAGCCGATGGCGGCCGCGAGCAGGGCGATCCGGACGAATCCGAGCAGGCGGGACAGCACCGTTCCGGCTGCCATCACCGCCGCGGATCGCAGGGTGCGGTCAGCCATCCTTCGAACCGACTCCTTCTTTCAGGGAGGCGTCCGCCGCGGTCTCGGGGACGGTGTCCGGCACCCCAGGCTCGGGCTCGGGGTCGATCGGCGCCGGGTGCAGCGGGTCGGCAGCGGCCTCCGCGGCCGGCGCCGGGTTGCGGCGCTCGGTCCGGATCCGCCGGTAGATGCGGACGAACGACGTACCGAACAGCAGCGCGCAGGCGGCGCCGACCAGGATCCAGCCGACACTGCCGTACTGCGCGGCCTCGATCACCAGCTCCTGCGACGGGCCGACCGGGCGACCGGAGGCGGTGACCACCTGGGCGTTCGCCCGGATCACGCCGTTCTGCTCCGCACTCGCCTCGATCAGGTACGTCGCCTTGCCGCGCGGCGGCAGCACCTTCGTCTGCAGCGGCTTGATCCGCAGGTCGGTCCGGTTCGCCGGCGTCACCTGGATGCCGACCCGGATCGACTCGTCCAGCTGGTTCGAGACGGTCAGCGGGAAGGTGCCCTTGCTGCCGGCCAGGTTGACCTTGATCACCTTGTGCTGGTCCTGCTCGCTGGAGTTGACCAGCTCCACCTTGGCCAGCTGCTGGTTGACCGAGCCGGTCTCGATCGCGGTGAACTGCCGCGCCTCCTCGGCGTACCCGCGCCAGCCGTTGGACGCCGAGCGCAGCCGCGCGCGCTGGATGTTCTCGTCCAGGTTGTCCTGATCGGTCAGGAGGTTCCGCAGGGTGAGGGTGTCGTCGTTGAGCCGCTTCACGGCGTCGACCTGGCCGCTGGTGAGCGACGGGTTCGACCGGGGTGCGTTCGGCGCCCTGGTGGTCTGCGGCCTCGTGGTCGCGGCGACGATCTGGTTGACGTCGGTGGTGGTAATCCACGGCAGCGAGAGGTTGCCGGCGATCGCCGCGGTCGCGTTGCCGTCGGCATCCCAGCCGCGTGGCGGCAGCGCGACCACCGACACCGGCGTCGTGCCGCCGGCGGCCAGCAGCGCGGTCTCGGCGGCGAACCGCTGCCGGACCTGCAGCGGGTTCTCGGCGGTGTTCAGGTCGGGGCCGCCGGAGGTGAGGGCCGAGTTCGCGATGACGGTGCGAACCTCTTTCTTCGGACCCTCCGGGGTGAGCACGTTGTAGACGGGGGACGGGTTCAGGGCCGGCCGTTCGGCGGTCACCCAGGCCGAACTGCCGACCAGGTTCAGGTCGGTGTCCCGGGATCCGCGGAAGCCGGACGAGGCCGCGGCCAGGTAGCGGCTGCGGGCCGCGCCGTTCTCCAGCCACAACCCGTTGGTGAAGGCCGCCGGGACGGTCGACCCGGGGGGCGCGAGGTTGTACTCCTCGCTCTCCGCCCGGGCCTCGCCGACGATCTTGCTGACCGCGTCCGGGTCCGCCGGGTCGCTGGCGTCGATCAGGCTGGCCACGTCCGGGTCGCCGTACGGGAGCAGGACGACCTGGTTGCCCCGGACCCGGCTGGCGTCGAGCTCCTTCAGCCAGGCGGCGACGACGGCCTGGCCGGCGCCGGGCGTGGTGTGGTTGTCGTCGCCGACGACGACGTACCCGTCCTCGATCCGGCGGGCCTCGTCGAGCATCGAGGGGTCGACGAGCCAGGTGACCTTGTGCGTCTTGCCGAGGGCAAGCAGTCGGCCGAGCGGGCCGTTCGGCGCCATCGACTGGGCCAGCGTGTCGTTCGCGAACCTGGTCCCGCCCAGTTGGGTCGGGCGATGGCGCAACGGGATCACCAGGGCGGTGTTCACCTTGCGGGTCAGCGGCTCGGCGCCGATCACCGGCATCAGCGTCCGGGCCCGGCCCGCGGTCACCCGCTGGCTGTTGTCCTCGTCCGGCTGCCCGCGGAACACGACGCCGACGACGTAGGCACCGGTCTGCTTGCTGATCTGCCACTCGCTCCACGGCACGGTCAGGGTGAACTGCACCGATGCCTTGGGCGCCAGCGGAGCGCCGAACTGCTGGAACGTGCCGGACTCGAACGTAGTCATCCGCTCACAGCTGTCCAGCTCGCTGGTCGGCACGTCCTGCTCGGTCGGGACGGCGGCGATGTCGGCGTTTGTGGCCAGCCGCTTGCGGTCGATGCAGGCCAGCGCTTGCGGGTCCCGGAACGTCATCTCGCTGGTGTTCGTGACCCGGCCCTTGATCACGACCTCCTGGCCGGGAGCCGGCGCGACCGGGGCGAACGAGTCGACGGTGACGTCGACCACGGGGTCCTCGACCGGCGCCGCCGACGAGGGCGCTGTCCCGAGAACCGCTGCCGACGCAGCGATCAGCAGGCCCGCAACCGCCGCAGCGGAGAGCCTCAGTCGCCGTCTCAACACGCCGTCACCGTAACCTAGTTTCCCGTGTCACCATTCGCCGACCAGTCAGCCTCCGCCGGATCGTTGTCCGCCGTCCAGCAACGGGCCGTCCGGACCCTGCTGGAGATCGCGCCGGTCGTCGACGAGCTCGGCGCCCGCTTCGCCGGCGCCGGCCACGAGATCGCCCTGGTCGGCGGCCCGGTCCGGGACATTCTCCTCGGCCGGGGGAGCAAGGACCTCGACTTCGCCACCTCAGCGCACCCCGACGTGATCGAGCGGTTGCTGTCCGGCTGGGCGGACCACATCTGGGACATCGGTAAGGCCTTCGGAACGATCGGTTGCCGCAAGGGCGACTGGGTGCTGGAGATCACGACGTACAGGTCGGAGTCCTACGATCCCACCTCGCGCAAGCCGGAGGTCGCGTACGGCGACAGCCTCGAGGGCGACCTGTCCCGGCGCGACTTCGCGATGAACGCGATGGCTGTGCGGCTGCCGGCCCGCACGTTCGTCGACCCGTACGGCGGGATCGCGGACGTCGCCGCCCGCCGGATCCGCACCCCGGGCACCCCGGAGGACTCGTTCTCCGACGACCCGCTGCGGATGATGCGGGCGGCCCGGTTCGCCGCGCAGCTCGGGTTCACCCCGGACCCCGCGGTGGTGGCCGCAATGACCGCGATGGCCGAGCGGATCACGATCGTGTCGGCAGAGCGGGTCCGCGACGAGCTGATCAAGCTCGTGATCTCCGACCACCCCCGGATCGGCCTTGACCTGCTGGTGGCGACCGGCCTGGCCAAACACGTGCTGCCCGAGCTGCCCGCGCTCAAGCTGGAGCGGGACGAGCACCACCGGCACAAGGACGTGTACCAGCACTCACTCACCGTCCTCGATCAGGCCATCGACCTCGAATCACGTCTCGATGGTCCGACGCCCGATTTCATCGTTCGGTTCGCCGCGCTGATCCACGACATCGGAAAACCGAAGACCCGCCGGTTCGAGGACGGCGGCAAGGTGACGTTCCACCACCATGACGTGGTCGGCGCGAAGCTGGCCCGGAAGCGGATGAAGGCGCTCCGGTTCAGCAACGACCAGATCGACCAGGTCGGCAAGCTGGTCGAGCTGCACCTGCGGTTCCACGGCTACGGCACCGGTGAGTGGACCGACTCCGCCGTCCGGCGCTACGTCCGCGACGCCGGCGACGTGCTCGACCGCCTGCACATCCTGACCCGCGCCGACTGCACCACCCGCAACCGGCGCAAGGCCGAGGCGCTCCGGGCCGCGTACGACGACCTCGAGGCCCGGATCGAGCGGCTGCGGGAGCAGGAGGAGCTCGATGCCCTGCGCCCCGATCTCGACGGCAACCAGATCATGGAGATCCTCGGCATCCCGGCGGGGCGCGAGGTCGGGCAGGCGTACAAGTTCCTGATGGACCTTCGCCTCGACCAGGGGCCGGTGGGTGAGGAGCGCGCGCGGGCGGAGCTCCTCAAGTGGTGGTCGGAGCGGGATTAGATCTCCTGCGCCGGGACGGACTCGTAGGCCTTGGCGATCACCGCTGCCGAGGCGGCGTGCTCGCCGTACGTGGTGGTGCCGTGGTCGGTCGTGATCGAGGCGACCGGTAGGGCCGGGTCGATCGAGTTCGTCAGGTAGGCGGCGTCGTACGTTGAGAGCTCGTCCAGCGGGACGCGGGTCGTCGTGTGCGTGGCGAGGCCGCGTTGCAGGACCTGCTGGCGGATGCCGGGGAGGGCCGGGGCCGACGGGAAGACGATGTCGGTGCCGCGGGCGAAGCAGATGTTCCAGATGGACGCTTCGGAGATCTCGCCGGCGGCGGTGTGGAAGACGGCGTCGTCGTACCCGTCTCGGCTGGCGAGGTTCGCGTAGTACGTCAGGTCGAAGGTGCCGGTGTGCTTGAGGTGCGGGACGGCGCGCTCGTGCCGGAACGCGCGCAGTCGTACGGGTCGTACGCCGGGTTCAATCGGTGGACTCACCCGGATCAGTAGGTGAATCACGGTGGTCGCGAAGACGTTGACGCGGAGGGAGAGGTCGCCGGCGCCGCCGTGATCAAGGGCGGCGCGCAGGTCCGCGCGGACGCGATCGGCGGCGAGTCGTTGGCCGAAGACCTCTCGGGTACTGCGATCCAGGCGGTCGAAATGCCGGTCGAGACCGTCCACCCGGCCGTCGCGGACCTGCATCGACGTGAAATGCCCGAAGCTCGTTGCGCGGAGCACCATCGGATCGACCGTACGCAGGGGTGTGCCGTCGAGCAGCAGCGAATCGCTCACAGGACACTAGTGTGCGGGTGTGGACGTCTTGAGCATCATCGGGTGGGGTGGCTCCGCACTCGTCGTCTGGTCCCTGCTGCAGACCCGGATCCTGCGGTTACGGCTGCTGAACCTGGTCGGCTGCGTGATCCTGGTCGGTTTCAACGCGGCGATCGGCGTCTGGCCGATGGTCGGCATGAACGCGGTCCTGGCCGTGATCAACCTGGTCCACCTCTGGCGGCTGCTCCGGCACCGGCACGACGAGGCGGAGTACCAGGTCCTCGAGGTCGGCTCCGGTGACGCGTACCTCGGCCACGTCCTTGCCCAGCACCAGAAGGACATCAGCCAGTTCAACCCCGGGTTCACCCAGAGCGACAGCCCGTACGCCTTCCTGGTCCAGCACGGCGACCGCACCGTCGGCGTCGTCCTCGCCCACGACGCCGGCGACGGCCGCGCCCAGATCGACCTCGACTACGTGGTCCCGAAGTACCGCGACTTCACCCCCGGCGAGTTCGTCTACCGGCGCAGCGACGTCTTCACCGACCACGGCTTCCACCAGGTCCTGGCCCCACCCGACATGCGCGACTCCACGCCGTACCTCACCAAACTCGGCTTCCACCGAGACGGCCCACACCTGGTCCTGGATCTGCCCCGGGCCTAAAGGTCCTTGGCGTAGCAGAGGGAGGCGACCTCGTTCTCGAAGGGTGGGTACGGCGGGATCGAGGCGTAGCCGTGGTTGGTGTAGAGGGCGATGGCCGCGGTTTGGTGGGTGCCGGTCTCAAGGCGGAGGCGGGTCAGTCCGGTGGAGCGGGCGTGGGACTCCACGGCGTCCAGGAGGACGCGGGACAGACCCCAGCCGCGGGCGGTCGGGTCGACGTACATGCGCTTGATCTCGCCGATGCCCGGGGCGACGGGTTGCAGGCCGACGCAGCCGACCGGGGTGCCGTCGAGCAGGAGCAGGGTGAAGGCGATGTCCGGGTGGAGTGCGACCAGCGGCTGGTCCTCGCCGTACATCGCGGCCAGTTCGGCCTGCTGGGCGGTCGTCAGCGCCACCAGGGCGGGGTCGGTCCCGGGAACCGCGCGCAGTTCCATTCCCTCGATCAGCTCCACCGTCATGCGTCCAGACGGTAGCAATCGGGCGTGACGCTCCTGTTTCGCCAATCTCTCCACGGACGCCGACGACCGTGAGGCAACCCACCGCAACCAGTTGGTCGCGCTCAGCTCTTTCGCAATTCATCATTACCGCTCAGTATTTTCGTCATGACCCTGAGCGTGAAACAAGGCGATGTAA
Source organism: Kribbella sp. NPDC050470 (assembly GCF_044458365.1). Taxonomy (NCBI): domain Bacteria; kingdom Bacillati; phylum Actinomycetota; class Actinomycetes; order Propionibacteriales; family Kribbellaceae; genus Kribbella; species Kribbella sp. NPDC050470. The sequence goes on from NZ_JBITHV010000003.1 coordinate 24,210, forward strand.
CAAATGCCTAGGGGTCGAGTGACCGTCCGGGAGGTGGCGGCGGCGACCGGGGTGTCGATCGCGACCGTCTCCCGGGTGCTCAACCAGCAGGGCAGCGTGGCGCCGGAGACTCGGGAGCTGGTCGAGCGGGCCGTCTCGGAGCTGGGGCTGCGAGCGCCGAGTCCGCGCGGAGGTACGGCGAAACCCGTCGACGGGGCCGTCTACGTGCGGTGCCCGTACGTGCTGACCGACTACTTCGGGCTGATCGTTTCGTCGATCGCGGAGACGCTCGACCGGCATGGGCGGCAGGTGATCCTGAACGCGGGTGAGGCCGCTGCGCAGGAGCCGGTCTTGTCGCGGTTGCCCGCTCAGCGCGGGGTCGGTGGGGCGATCCTGATCCTGCCGCCGGAGCCGGCCGAGGAGGTCGTGCGGTTGCGGGCGCGGCGGCTCCCGTTCGTGGTGGTCGATCCGCGGACGACGTTGCCGCGGGACGTCGCGTCGGTCTCGGCGGCGCATCACTCCGGGGCGCGGCAGGTCACCGCGCACCTCACGTCACTCGGTCACACCCGCATCGGAGTGATCGCGGGACCACGCGAGTGGCTCGCGGCGGACGCCCGGCTGAGCGGCCATTCAGCAGCCCTCGCCGAGGCCGGCATCCTGCCCGACTCCGCTCTGACCCGTCACGTGGAGCCGACAGTCGAGCAAGGTCGCCGCGCTGCCGCCGAGCTCCTGTCCCTCACTCCACGCCCCACCGCTCTGGTCGCCTTCAACGACAAGACAGCCCTAGGCGCCCTCCACGCCGCCGCCGACCGCGACCTCTCCGTCCCCCACGACCTGTCGATCACCGGCTTCGACGACATAGACCTGAGCCGAGCCACCACCCCCCAACTCACCACCGTCCGCCAACCCCTCCAGGAAATGGGCCGCATGGCCGTCAGCTTGTTGACCCGCCTCCTGGACCGCCACCAACTGGAAGCCCTCCACATAGAACTAGCCACCGACCTGGTCATCCGAGGCACCACCGGCCGCGCTCCCTGAGCGGACCCCGGCGAACGGGATGCGGATGCGGACCGCCAGGCCATCACAACCACCACCTGCATCCCGGCGCCAGCGCGCCACCGGCCGACGTGAGTCGATTGTGATGGCCTGGCGGTCCGGCCCTCCACGACGGGCAGGTTGTCCGAGGAGCCCTGCGTCTTCAGCTACGACGAAGGCAACAGTTCACGGGCCATCCCCTCGGGACAGCGGGCGTTCAAGGGACATCCCTCGGGAAAGCGGATGTTCAGGGGATACCCCTTGGGAAAGCGGGAGTTCACGGCATCTCCCTCGCAGGAGGTGGGCCGGGGGCGCTCGCTCGGCCGGCGACGCCTGGCTGGCGTTTACCTAACACCTCCCACCCGCGCGCAGCGCGGGTGGGAGGTGCTTGGGGAGGGGTGAGATGTGGTTTGGGGGAAGCCTCAGAGCTTTCGGAGGGCTTCTAGCGCCGCGAGGGCGTGGTCGACCAGTTCTTCGTCGGTGGTGGGGCGGTCCTTTTCGGGGAGGCCGGACCACTCGATGGCCAGGTCCTCGACGTACGCGAACCAGGCGTGGACCGTCATGCGTTCGGGGGACGCCGGCTGGGTTGCGACGTCGGGGGAGCCGATCAGGTTGAGGACGCGGGTGGCGAGTCCGGCGCGGGTGTCGGCGTACACCTTGACCACGTAGTCGTCACCGCCGGCCGCGCCGCGGACGAAGGAGATGTAGGCCGCGCGCCGCCGGGTGATGAACGCGACGAAGGACAGCAGCATCTGCCGGAGCTGCTCCGGCGGCGGCAACGACTCGTCCGGCTTGGTGACGCGGAGGAGCCGGCGACCGGCGGCCTCGATGACCGCGACGTAGTAGTCCCGCTTGCTCGGGAAGTAGTGGAACAGCAGTCCGCGCGAGATCCCGGCCTGGCCCGCGACCGCGTCGATCGACAGTTCGTGGATCGGCTGGGTCCGCAGCATCATCAGGCCGATCCGGACCAGTTGCTTGCGGCGATCTTCCGCAGTCCAGCGCTGACTCACGCTATTGAGCATTGCTTAGACGCTGCGCTACGGTCAAGGCAACTGAGGGGAGTCTGATGGAGTTCGAACATTCCGCCCGTGCGAACGACCTCATCGCCCGGGTCGGCGAGTTCATCAGGACCGAGATCGAGCCGGTCGAGGCCGAGCTCCACGCCGCCTCCCGAGCTGCCGACTCCCGAGCCGCCGGCGATCCGTGGCAGCCGCAGCCCGTCGTCAAGGAACTGCAGGCAAAGGCCCGCAAACAAGGCCTCTGGAACCTCTTCCTCCCACTCCCCGAACCAGGCAACGAGCAGTACGGCGACGGCCTGTCCAACGTGGACTACGCCCCGATCGCCGAGCTCACCGGCCGGTCGTTCCTGGCGCCGTACGTCTTCAACTGCAACGCACCCGACACCGGCAACATGGAGGTCCTGCTCCGCTACGGCACCCCCGAGCAGAAGAAGCAGTGGCTCGAGCCGTTGCTCGACGGCGTGATCCGGTCCGCGTTCTGCATGACCGAGCCGGGCGTCGCCTCCTCCGACGCGACCAACATGGCCGCGACCGCGATTCTCGACGGCGACGACGTAGTGATCAACGGCCGCAAGTGGTGGAGCACCGGCGTCGGCCACCCGGACTGCGAGCTCCTCATCTTCATGGGCCGCACCGACCCCGAAGCGGAGCGGTACGCGCGCCACACCATGGTGCTCGTCCCGCGTGACACCCCCGGCGTGAAGGTCGAGCGCCTGCTCCCCGCAATGCATCAGTACGACGAACCACACGGCCACGGCGAGGTGTCGTTCACCGACGTCCGGGTGCCGGCGAGCAACATCCTGGTCGGGCTCGGTCGTGCCTTCGAGATCGCGCAGGGCCGACTCGGTCCGGGACGCGTGCACCACTGCATGCGGCTGATCGGGCTGGCCGAGAAGTCACTCGAGCTCGCCCTGCAGCGTGGCACCAGCCGGACCGCGTTCGGCAAGCCGCTGGTGAACCTCGGCGGCAACCGGGAGCGGATCGCGGACGCCCGGATCGCGATCAACCAAGCCCGGTTGCTCGTGCTGCAGACGGCGTACCTGCTGGACACCAAGGGACTCGCGGGGGCGCTGAGCGAGGTGAGCCAGATCAAGGTCGCGGTGCCGCGGATGGCACAGGACGTGATCGACATGGCGATCCAGTTGCACGGCGGCGGTGGACTGTCCGACGACTTCCCGCTCGCGGCGGCGTGGACGAGTGCGCGGGCGCTGCGGCTGGCGGACGGGCCGGACGAGGTGCATCGCAACGTGGTGGCCAAGCTCGAGCTGGCTCCGTACCTGACGCAGTACCAGGAGGCCAAGTGAGCCGTGTCCTCGTCACCGGTGGCGCCAGCGGCCTGGGGGCCGCGCTGGTCGCCCGGTTCATTGCCGAAGGCCACCAGGTGCTCAGCACCGATATGTCGGTGGACGGTCCGGACGACGGGGCGTCGTACCTGAAGCTCGACGTGCGTGTCCCGGAGGACTGGGCCAAGGCGGTCGAGTGGTGCGAGCAGAACTGGGGCGGGCTCGACATCCTGGTCAACAACGCCGGGATCGCGACCGGCGGCCGGATCGACGTCGAGTCGCTGGACGAGTGGGACCGGGTCGTCGACATCAACCTGATGGGTGTGGTCCGCGGCTGCCGCGCGTTCACGCCGATGTTCAAGCGGCAGCGGTCCGGCCACATCGTCAACACCGCGTCCGCGGCCGGCCTCGTGCACCCGCCGATGATGAGCTCGTACAACACGGTCAAGGCCGGGGTCGTCGCGCTCTCCGAGACGCTGTCGCACGAGCTTCATCCGTACGACGTCAGCGTGTCGGTGGTCTGCCCGTCGTTCTTCCGCACCAACCTGGGCGACTCGATCCAGGGCCAGGACACCGCGATGGGCGCGACCGCGCGGCAGCTGATCGAGAAGTCACCGCGCTCGGCCGACGACATCGCGGCCGGGGTGGTCGCCGGGATCAAGAAGAAGCAGTTCCTGATCATCCCGGACCGGCCGGCGCTGATGGCGTGGCGGACCAAGCGGTTCGCCCGGCCGCTGTACGACCGGCAGATGCGCAAGCTCGCCGCCCGGGCCCGTGAGCGTGCCGAGTCCGGTAATGGGTGATGGCGCCCGCGCGGTTCGCGCCGAGGACGCCTTCGACGTACCCGTGGTGGACGGTTGGCTCCGGCAACGGACCGAGCTGCCGCCCGGGTTGCCGGAGGTCAGGCAGTTCTCCGGCGGCGCCTCCAACCTGACCTATCTCCTGCAGTACGACGGCCACGATCTGATCCTGCGCCGGCCGCCGGCCGGGACTAAGGCGAAGAGCGCCCACGACATGGGCCGCGAGTTCCGGATCCAGGCCGGCCTGAAGCCGGTGTTCCCGTACGTGCCCGAGATGGTTGCCCACTGCACCGACACCGGCCTGATCGGCTCTGAGTTCTACGTGATGGAGCGGATCGCCGGCACCATCCCGCGCCGGCAGGAGCTCGGCGTCGACCTCACCCCGGAGCAGACCCGGCAGCTCTGCTTCACGGTCTTCGACACCCTCGTCGACCTGCACCAGGTCGACCCCGACCAGGCCGGGCTCACCGACCTCGGCCGCGGCGAGGGGTACGTCGAACGCCAGGTCACCGGCTGGACCGAGCGCTATCGCAAGGCGAAGACGTGGAACGTGCCGAGCTACGAGCGGGTGATGGCGTGGCTGGCGGCGAACCAGCCGAACGACGTCGGGACCTGCGTCATCCACAACGACTTCCGGCTCGACAACGTCGTACTTGCGCCGGACGATCCGCTGCAGGTGGTCGGCGTACTCGACTGGGAGCTGGCGACGCTCGGGGATCCGCTGATGGATCTCGGCAGCGCGCTCGCGTACTGGGTGCAGGCCGACGACGACTGGGCCTTCCGGTGGTTCCGGTTGCAGCCGTCCGACGTGCCTGGGATGCCGACGCGGGACGAGATCGTGCAGTACTACACGGACAAGTCTGGGCTGAAGCCGGAGAACTGGGCGTTCTACGAGGTGTTCGGCCTGTTCCGGCTGGCGGTGATCGCGCAGCAGATCTACTACCGCTACCACCACAAGCAGACCCGGAACCCGCGGTTCAAGGGCCTGTGGGTCCCGGTCAACCTGCTCGAGCGGCGCTGTCGCCGGATCATGAGGGGCTGAATGCCGACCATCTACCTGATCCGGCACGCGCAGGCGTCGTTCGGCAAGAGTGACTACGACCGGCTCTCTCCGAGCGGCGAGCAGCAGGCGGCCGTGCTGGGCAAGGCGCTGGTCGCTCGGGGCGTGCAGCCGGAGCTCGTGGTGTCGGGTTCGATGCGCCGGCACGCGCAGACGGCGACGCTGGCCGGGTTCACACCGGAGGTCGACAAGGGTTACGACGAGTTCGACCACGAGGAGATCATCGTGGCGCACAAACCGGCCTACCGGCGGCGTGCGGTGATGTTGGCCGACCTCGCCCGGACCGGTCATCCCGGTCGTGCCTTCCAGGAGATGTTCACGGCGGCGACCGAGCGCTGGACGCTGGGCGGCGACGGTTACACCGAGAGCTTCACCGCTTTCTGCGACCGGTCCGAGGCAGCGGTACGGCGTACCGCGGAGCGACTCGGGAAGGGTGAGACGGCGGTGGTGTTCACGTCCGGCGGTCCGATCGCGGCCGTGGTGAGCCGGCTGCTGTCCGGCGGCGACGGCGTGTGGTCCAAGCTGAACGCGATCACAATCAACACGGCGATCACCAAGATCGTGTCCGGCCGCAGCGGGCTCACCGTGGTCAGCTACAACGAGCACGGACACCTCGACGGCAGCGAGTTGCTCTCCTACAGATAGGACAGTGATGCGACGCAACATCCTGATCACCGGCGCGAGCTCCGGCCTGGGGGAGGAGATGGCCCGGCAGTTCGCGGCGAAGGGGCACAATCTGGTGCTGACCGCGCGGCGGGCGGAACGGCTGGAGGCATTGCGCGCCGAGCTGACTGAGCGGTACCCGGGGCTGACGGTGGTTGTCCACAGGCTCGACGTGAACGACCACAACCAGGTGTTCGAGGTGTTCCGCAAGGCCGACGCCGAGCTGACCCTCGACCGGGTCGTGGTGAACGCAGGCCTCGGCAAGGGCGCGCCGCTCGGGACCGGCCGGTTCGACGCGAACTTGCAGACCGCGATGACGAACTTCGTCGGCGCGCTGGCCCAGGCCGAGGCCGCGCTGGAGCTGTTTCGGGCCCGGAACGCCGGACACCTCGTCTTCATCTCGTCCATCTCCGCGCTGCGCGGGCTGCCGAAGACGGTGACGACGTACGCCGCGACCAAGGCCGGGCTGGCGTCGATGGCCGAAGGGCTGCGGCTGGAGTTGCTGAACAAGCCGATCAAGGTCAGCACGATCTTCCCCGGGTACATCCGGTCCGAGATGAACGACCGGGTCGCGAACACGCCGTTGATCGTCGACACCGTGCCCGGCGTCCGGGCTATCGTCGCCGCGATCGAGGCCGAGAAGGAGAAGGCGTACGTACCGCCGTGGCCGTGGATACCGCTGGCGCGGGTGATGAAGCACGCGCCGCTGCCGTTGCTGAAGAGGATGATCTGATGCGCTGGGGCCTGACCCTTCCGCTGACCGGGGTGCCGCTGCGCGACCACCGGGCGTTGATCGCCGAGCTGGCGTCGCTGGGTTACACGGATCTGTGGTCGGCCGAGGTGGCCGGCGCGGACGCGTTCACTCCGTTGGTGCTCGCGTCCGAGTGGGACGATCGCCTGCGGTTGGGGACGGCCGTCGTACCGGTGCACACGCGGGGGCCGGCTGCGCTGGCGATGAGTGCGGCGGCGCTGGCGGATCTCGCGCCGGGGCGGTTCGTGCTCGGGATCGGTGCGTCGTCGGAGACGATCGTGACCGGGTGGAACGGGATCGCGTACGACCCGCCGCTGGCCCGGACCCGGGACGTGCTGCGGTTCCTGCGGCAGGCGTTCGCCGGGGAGAAGGTCGACGGGGAGTTCGATAGCTTCACCATCAACCGGTTCCGGCTGGAGAAGGCGCCGGACGTGCCGCCGTCGATCATGCTCGCCGCGCTGCGGCCGCAGATGCTTCGGCTCGCCGCCCGCGAGGCCGACGGCGCGATCACGAACTGGCTCTCGGCGGACGACGTACGGCGGGTGCGCGCCGAGCTCGGTCCGGACAAGGAACTCGCGGCCCGGATCTTCGTCTGCGTCACCGAGGACGCGGAGATGGCGCGCAACATCGGCCGCTTCCTGATCGCGACCTACCTGACCGTCCCCGGGTACGCCGCCTTCCACGACTGGCTCGGCCGCGGCGCCGCGATGAAGGAGATGCGCGAAGCCTGGACCGCCGGCGACCGCAACGCCGCGATGGCCGCCGTACCCGTGGAAGTCCTCGACGACCTCATCGTCCACGGCTCAGCCGCAGAATGCCGCGCCCACATCAACCGCTACCTCGCCAACGGCCTCGACACCCCCATCATCGCCACCCTCCCCACCGGCACCAACCTCCTAAAAACCGCCCAAGCCCTTGCTCCCACCTGAGCCGGTGCGGGAGGAACACAAAGGACACCGCTCCGCGGCGGACCAACGGGTCAGACACCCGATCGGGGTTCCCTCCTCACCCGGCACCGGGGGCACTCGAGCGCGCGGGGCGATTGCACCCGTTGCGCTGGCTGAAGGTTGGTGGCAGCGTGTCCGCGGTGTACGCTGTGTACACGCGGCTGGTGGAGGGAGAAGGGCTTGAACTCGCAGGTTGAGTACCGCAGTGCGCGGGAGGCGCGGGAGCACTTCAAGGACATCCTCGATGCCGCCGACGACGGTCGCCCGGCGACGGTCACTCGGGACGCGCGGCGCGTTGCAGCTGTGGATGCGGATCGGCTGGTTCACTTCCTCATCCGAGTTCGTCCCGCCGGCGCGCAGCTGGTTGCGGAGAATGACGGCTGGTCGATCTTCATCCCAGGGCTTCCGGTCGCCGCGGACGGGCCGACCCTCGACGAGGCTGCGGACGAGATGGTCGAGGCCCTCCGCGACTACGCCGAAGAGTGGGCCGACCACCTGCGCCTGGCGCCCAACCACGCCGACAACTGGGGTCTCGTGCAGATCGTCGCGCTCTCGTCGGACGACCAGCTCCGCGACTGGCTGCTTGCCTGACAAACGGCATGAGCGAACAACGGCGTCCAGCCACCCGGACGGATCACCAGGACTTCTGCGTTACCGAAGGCTGGGTCGAACGCAAACGGGCGACCGGCAAGCGCGGAACCCACCATGTCAACTACGAGTTCGCGTTGCCTGACGGCCGAGTCCTGTACACGAGGATCAGCCACCCGGTCGATCGCACCGACTACGGCCCGTCCATCTGGTCGCATATCCTCCGTGACCAGCTCGCAGTGACAGCCGACGAGTTCTGGGACTGCGTGGAGCACAAGGTGCTCCCGGACCGGCAAGGACCCCAAGCTCCCGCCGAGACAATCCCGGCTGGCGTCGTCAGAGCCCTCATCGCCGAGGCACACATACCGGAAGCCGAGGTCCGGGCCATGACAAAGGCAGCGGCCGTCCAACGCCTCGCCGAGTTCTACACCACCGGCCGCTGACAATTTTGAGGGCGCCGCTTCGCGGCGGCTGACCTCGGGCCGTCTTCGGCGGCGGGCGAACCTTGCTGCCGTAGATCGTGGTCTGTGCGAGTGGATCGGGCGCATGGCTCGACCGGTGCCTCGGCACCGCGGGAGTCGATAAATGGCGAAAGACCCACGGCGTCAGTCGCAAGCATGGGCCCTTCGTAGCCGCTGCGCCGCCCGAAGGGCGGGCTTGGTGTCTCCACGGAGAGACATTGATCAGGGGGATGGATGAACTGGGGAGTTGGCCGCTCCCCGAAGCGTGGGTTGGTCCCAGTCGGGTTGGTTCAGGCGACCAGGAGGATCTCCCGAACCCGTTCCTGACCGTTGGCGTCAGTCTCGACGATCGCAAGTTTGTTGCCCTTGTCAACCTCGTCCTCGACGAACTTGAGAACGGTGATCGCACGCCGGATGGTCTCAGTCAGCGAGAGACCTCTGCGATTCGCGAGCCATCGCAGGGTCTCCATGGCATCCGCGGCCAGATTGACGGACAGCCGCACGATCGACGAATTGCCAGTGTCAGTTTTCTCCTCGGTCTTGGTCATGAAGGTCGACCTCTCAGCGAGTGGTGCCGGCGCATGGCCGGAGGTCACGCTTCCTTGACGCGGAAGGGACCCGGTGGCGGACGATCCCCACCCCACCGCCCGCATGACTGCGGGTCACGCTTCCTGGAAGCACGCTGATCTCTCCTTTCTGGCTCGTTACTTAACGGGTCAAGCTGGTGACACGTGGTCACACTCCGTTGCCGTCTGACCACGATTCACCACACTACAACATCCTTAGTGCAAGATGTGTGCATGTAACACACCTGTTATCGGACAACGTACACACAATTTACGCCAGCCGTGCGGAGAATGTGTGTCGAACGTATGGCATGCTGTCCCTCACCGAATCGGTCTACCCCGGAAATGGGGTGTCCCTTGCACCGATAGGAAGGAGTAAGTGGTCCGATGGACACAGAAGAGTCCGACTCGTCGCGGCCTCGTGACGGGTGTGGCTCGACTCAGGACAGTGAGAGCGGGGAGATCACCCTCACCGACGCGCAGCGAGCCGCGTTGCTGAGAGACCTCGTCAGACTGACGCGCGGCGAACTGGTGCCGCCGGCCCAACTCGACCCGTCGCGCCTCACCGGCGTGGAGGAGGAGCGTGAGAACGAGGAGCCCCGGCCGATCGCCGGGAACCCCGTGCTCGTCAAGGGCCCCTGGCTGAAGTTGCAACTCAAGCGCGAGGAGATCCGCGGCAGGCTGTCCATCGTGATGGTCAGCTTGGTCGGCATGGTCCTGTTGGGGACGATCATCGCGTCGTTTCGGCTGCCAGCGTCGGAGAATGTCGAGGAGCTGAAAAATCTCAGCGCTGTCCTCATCCCGGTCACGGTGGGTGCCTTGGCTGGTTACTACTTCAACAGGAAGTAGAGGCGGTCCTGTGCGGGGCCGTTCCCTCGCGCCAGGGCCCAACACACACAGGGGAAGGGCCCGCCAGTGATAGTGGCGGGCCCTCTTGTGCTGCATCGTCCCCGCGGGGGAGACGTTACGGTCGGTCCAGGATGCTGATGCGGACGTCTCAGTTGCTGGAACGCGAACGCCACGCCCGTGGCGATGGCAGCGATGCGGGAGCGGCGCGCATGGTCAGCTCAGGCGGTGGTCTTCGAGCCAGGTTTTGGCGCGGCGGTTGGAGGCTCGGCAGAGCCAGGCGTCCTGGATGACTTCGGTGAGCTCTTGTTTAGTGAGCTTGCCCAGTTGGCTGGCGCGGACCAGGACCGACGGGTGGCCGTTGAAGTGCGGCGTGGTGAAGAACGGGTTGGAGTCGTCGGAGACCAGGGCGAGCTTCTCCTCCTCGGACTCGACCCAGATCACGATCACGTCGTCGTACCGCTCACCGGTGTCCGGGTCGACCGCGTCCGGACGGGGATTGCGGAAGAACACGAACGATTTCCCACCGACCTGGTACACCGGCCGCTCGGTCTTCTCCTTCTGCCAAACCGTGACGTGCGGCATCCCGAGCGCCACCTCGTGCACATCCGCCACCCGCGCTCGTCTCGGAGCCATACCGCCGAGTCTAGAGTCGCGAGGCGACCCCTCCGTGACACCCCGTCAGCCGAGGGACCTCCGCGCGACGGACATGATCACCGTGGCCCAGAAGGCGCACCCATCACCGTGGCCGGTGCCCGCCGCCGCCCAGGGATGCACGCCGTCTTGCAAGTAGTACGGAAGGCGACCCGGGCTCGAAGCGAACCACCAGGACCACGGGATGATCTGGCCTCTCGGAAGGTTCTCCCGTAGTTGGTTGTTCACCCACATCGAGTTGCGCTGGTCCGCGAGTTGAACGGCTGCGCTGTACCGGGTGCGGGAGACCTGGACATCCGACCACAACAAGGTGATGCCGGAAGGCAGCCCAGCCTTCAGACGCGCGACCTGGGCACCTACTGGGCGTGGATCGAAGATGTCGTTCGAACCTGACTGGACCACCAGAACCCGTGGAAGCCGCGGCTGGGACAGGAGCCAGTCGACGGTTGGTCTGGTCGGTCGGCCAGACCAGTAGTTCGTCGCGAGGGATTTACCCTGTTGCGCCACCTGCGTCGCCAACGAATTGCGACAGCGCGTGAGGATTGAATCGCCGATGATTCCGACGTCGGCGGTTGCCCAGTTGCCGGTGATGCCGTGGCTCATTGCCGGCCAGTTACCCAGTGTTCCGGAGCCGAAGTCGGCCTGTGCTGGTACTGCTGTTCCGATGAGTAGCGCGACTGCCGCGGCTGCAGCTCCGATGATGCGTGAGTGCTTCATTGCTCCCCCTAGGCGGGCTGCCCCCGGCCCGCGACCTCTCCCCCACCCGACGCGCGACTCCCCCGACGGAGACGCTGATCCGCACTAATGCGAGCGTCCCACCGTCATGCGGATTACGACAATCCCCTCAAAGGCCGCGGGAATTAATCATTTGTTCCAGGACCTGTAGGGAATTGGGCGGCCAGTGACGCCGCGCCCAGCCTAGGTCAAGCGATTGCTGTGCTACCGCAAAACTCGCACAACCATCAGCGGCATTTATGTATCAAGCTAGGTGTAGGGGAGAGAACCAAACCTCGGCGAGCTGACCGCCTCCGCGGATTCCGCGCGGTGTCGCCGATGGTACGGCGCACCTTGCATTCCCGGGGGATTGCGCAGACCGGTCAGGAGACCGCCGCCGGTGCCCGGCGACGGTGGGGGAGAGGTACAACTTCATGCGATTCACGAGCGCGGCCGGGGTGGCCGTTGGAATCGCCGTGCTGGTGCTGGGGGCGGGAACGGCAGCAGGTCAAGATCGAACGCCGGCGGACAATCCCGGCATTCTGATCGTGCCCGGTCCGGAGGATCCGGGGGAGGCTCAGTTCGTGCCCGGTGCGAGCAACGTCGTGCCGGCGACCGCGGCGCCGGCGACAGACATCGGAACGAACCAGGTCCAGTCGTTGGCGGCGCCGTTCTACGCATGTCCCGGCTTCAGTGGGATCCAGACGACGAACCCGTTGGCGAACCTGTACGCGGACAAGTTCCAATGGGGACCGTACGCGGCCTACAAGGTTGGCAATGGCGGCGGCAACATCAACTGGGCGTTGAACCCGTACAAGAACGCGAGCTGGTACATGTGGTTCCACTCGTTGCGGTGGCTGGGTCAGGGGATCGTTGCCGCGGGCAAGGGTGATCTGACTGCGCTGACACGGGTGAACACCATCGCCTACGACTGGCATCGCGACAACCCGTATTCGTGGAAGGCGAACGTCGGTGCCTGGGAGTCCACGATGCACCGCACGAACGTGTTGATCTGTCTGCGACAGGCGATCCTGTCCGGCCTGCAGGTAACCACGTTGCCGACCCGGTACACCTGGGTGGACGCAGCCCTGCTCAGTCACGCGCGGTTCCTGACGAACTACTGGAGTGGTGCCTGGAACCATGGCACCGACGAGAGCATCGCGCTGTTCGGGGTAGGGGTCACGCTGAGCAGGGCCGATTACAAGAACCTTGCCGTCAAGCGTTTGGCAGCTGGGATCACCACATCGATCGACGCGCAGGGGTCGACCAACGAGCAGTCGACGGGCTATGCCGCGTTCAACTATTCGTTGTGGGGCCGGGCGATCGCGGTGCTGCAGAACGGTGGGGTCAGCCCGGGTACGACGATGTCGACTCGGCGGGCGTTGCTGGCGAAGTGGTTGGCGTTGGCAACGAACTCGCTCGGCAGGCTACCGCAGATCGGCGACACCGAGCTACGGTCGACGTACCCGTGGGCAGGGACGCCGATGGAGTACGCCGGGTCGCTGGGCACCAAGGGCACAATGCCGCTGTGGCGGGTCGGGATCTACTCGGCCGGCTACGTCTTCGGCCGGACCGGCTGGGGTACCGAGCCCGGCCGGGGGTTCAAGGGTGAATCGGCATACAGCATCCGGTTCGGGCCGGCGCGGGCGTTCCATGGACACTTCGACCACACGAGCATCACGTACACGGCGCGCGGCCGGGACATCGTGATCGAGGGCGGGTACGCGGCGTACAACGCCGGTGTGTATCGCACGTGGACCGTGAGTCAGAGTGCGCACAGTGTGATGACGACGCCGATGTCGACGTACCTGAACCCGGCGACTCGCCTGACAGCCGCGGCGGTGAAGGCGAACGCGGAGTCGTACACGTTCGCCGACGTCCCGGGCAGCGGAATCAGTCGGGTCCGGTCGGTGCTGGTGTTGAAGAACCCCGACCTGCTGGTCGTGTGGGACCGGGCGTCGGCCACGACAGCGCAGGCGTTCCAGACGCTTTGGCACCTGCCGTCGGACCAGCGGGCCACCGTGTACTCCCGAACGACCGCGGTGGCAATGGCGACGGGTGACTCCACCAAGACGATCCTGTTCCAGGTCCCGTTCAAGCAGGCGCTCCCGGCAGGTGCGACTCTGGTCAAGCAGGCCCAGACCAACCCGATCCAGGGCTGGACGTACCCCAGCAGCTTCGTCCGCAAGTCCGCACCGACCGTGATGATGGCGCGCGGCGGCAAGACCGCATCGATCCTGTCGTTCGTCGTGCCCATCCGCTCGACCGGCGCGGTCACCTACACCACCCGGCAATCGGGTACGACGTTCATCGTCAACCTCAACGTCGGAGGCGTACGTGCCTCCATCGCCATCTCCGGCGGCGGATCTCTCTACCGCGCCGGATAGGCGGGATCGCACCGCGGCGGCTAGGCCGGGATGCGGATCGTGAAGGTTGAGCCGGAGCCGACGCGGCTGGTTACGGTGATGCGGCCGTCGTGTGCTTCGGCCAGGTGCTTGGTGATGGCCAGGCCGAGTCCGCTGCCACCCGTCGTACGGCTGCGGGACTGTTCTGCGCGGTAGAAGCGATCGAAGAGGTGTGGGAGGTGTTCGTCGGCGATGCCGGTCCCGCTGTCGGTGACGGTGAGGTGATAGCCGTCGTCCACCCGCCGTACGCCGACGACGACATGACCGCCGGACGGGGTGAAGCGGATCGCGTTCGAGACCAGGTTGCCCAGTGCCTGGCGGATCCGGGCGCTGTCGACGGACGCCGGCGCCGATCCCGGTACATCGGCCGTCAGCGAGATGCCGGCCGACTCCGCAGCAGGCCGGTGCGCCGACACCACTTGCTGCGCCAACTCGGTCAGGTCGCGCGGGGCCTTGTGCAACCGCAGCATCCCGGCGTCGGCGAGCGCCAGGTCCTGCAGGTCGGCCACCAGGTGCTCGAGCAGCCCGGTCTCCTCGAGCAGCGACGTGACCAACTCACTGTCCAGCGGTACGACGCCATCCTCCGACGCGACCAGATACCCCTTGATGTTGGCCAGCGGAGTCCGCAGCTCATGCGCGACGTCGCTCACCATCGCCTTGCGCTGGAAGTCGTGCCGCTGGATCGACTCAGCCATCGCGTTGAACGCGTGCCCGAGCCGGGCCACCTCGTCCTTGCCGGTCACCGGTACGCGGGCTGCGTGGTCGCCGTTCCGCATCCGCTGCGCTGCCCCGGTCAGCGCCACGATCGGCCGAACCAGCCGGCGCCCGGCGAAGAGCATCACCAGCGCCGCGATCAGCAGCACCCCGAGCGCGGTCGCGGCTGTCCGCAGCAGCCCCTCGCCGGAGAACACGTTGAACGTGCTCTTCGCACCCAGGTAGAGCTTGGCCGACGGAGCGACGTACGGCGCCAGCGCCTGAGAGCGCGCCTCGGTCGTGCACGTGGCGAACTGATCCGAGAAGGCAGTCTTGTCCTTCGGCTCGACCGCCCGGAGGCCGTCGAACTCGGTGACCGAGTAGTCCAGCCCGGCCGCGTCGAGGCAATCGGTGGCGCGCCGCACCTCGTCGTCGTTGACCAGCTTGGCCTTCGCGCTCGGAGCGTTCACGCCCGGTGGGAGGCACTTGTCGTCGGGCGCGCCCGGCTTGGTGACCTGCATCAGGTTCGTGCCGTTGACCGTCTGGCCGGACTCGACCATCACGACCGGCATGTTGGCGCCGCCGGCGCTGGACACGGTGGCGTACCGACCCTGCGCCGCGTAGCACTCGGTGGCCTGCTGGGCCAGGCGAGTGCGCTCGGCAAGCTCCTCGTCGGTCAGTCCCCAGCCGGGATAGGCCGGGTACAGCCCGGGCAGCGCGGCGGCGCTCACCATCGTGTCGGCCTTGCCCGCCGCGGTCTTGCGCGCGCTGTAGACGCTCACGGCTCCGGCGAGCTTGGCGTTGCCCTGGGTGCGTACGTCGACGGTTGCTGCCGGCACCGACGGGAGCTCCGGACCCGCACCGAGCATCCGGGCCGAGTCCGCGATCATAGTGCCGTCCGGCTTCGTCAGCGCGATCCGGCGGCCGAGCTCGTCGGACAGCTCGTGCACCAGCTTGTCCACGCCGGACCAGGTCGGGTGGTCGGAGGCGTACCGCGACAGCCGTTCGTAGATCTGGCCGTCCACCTGCAGTTGGCCGTTGTTCGCGTCGATCTCACCCTGCAACTGCTCCGACGTGCTGTACGTCGCGATCACGGCGGTCGCGATCACCGCGCCGAGCGCCACCGCGAGGGACAGCCCGAGAAACCGGACGAGCACGCTACGACGCATCGGGGACCACCCCTGTGGTTGCGTCGGCCAGCTTGTAGCCCACGCCGTACACCGTCTTCAGGTACGCCGGCGGGCCCGGAGACGGCTCGATCTTCTTCCGGAGGTTCATCACGTGGACGTCGATGGTCCGGTCGAAGACGTAGTGGTCGAAGCCGAACGCGTGCTCGAGCAGCTGCTGCCGGGAGAAGGCCCGCCCCGGTGAGGCCGCGAGGCAGGCCAGGATCTTGAACTCGGCCGGGGTCAGCTCGACCAGGCGGTCGGCCAGCCGGACCTCGTGCCGGATCGGGTCGATCTCCAGCTCGCCGACCCGGTACACCTCACCCTCGGCCCGGCTCCGGGTCCGCCGCAGTACGGTCCGGACCCGGGCGACCAGCTCGCGCGGGTTGTACGGCTTGGTCAGGTAGTCGTCCGCGCCCAGGTCGAGGCCGAGCAGCAGGTCGTCCTCGGTGGAACGGGCGGTCAGCATGATGATCGGCACCCCGTCAGCGCCGTCGGCCCGGAGCACCCGGCAGACGTCCAGGCCGTCCACCTTCGGCATCATCACGTCGAGCACGAGCAGGTCGGGGCTGCGCCGGCGGGCCTCGTCGATCGCGGCCCGCCCGTCGTGCACGACGACGGTGAGATGCCCCTCCCGCTCGAGGTACCGCCGGATCAGCTCCGCCTGCTTCAGGTCGTCTTCGGCGACGAGAATCCGCGCTGGCATGTTCCTCAATGTGACCGACGTTCATAAGAAACCTATGAAGATCGGCTGAGAGCATCGGGTGCAAACGGCTCCTTCACAGGTTCTTCATGCCCCCGCAGGCACGCTCCACAGCCATGAGAACCTCACGAAAAGCACTCGCGGTCGTCGCCGTGCTGGCGCTGGCCGGCTGTGGAAACTCCACTGACCCGGGCGCGGCGACCGGTGATCAGAAAACTGACAAGAGCCCGCTCGCGGAGTACATGGGTGAGGGTTTCGTCAGCTCGGGCAGCGGCGGGATGCGGATGGCGGTCCGGGCCGGCGGCGGCGCCGGGTCGAGCGAGGAGGAGCTCGCCAAGCAGCGCAAGGTCGAGGACGCGACCGCGGCCTGCATGAAGGCGGCCGGGTTCGAGTACGTCCCGGTGCCGCCGGAGTCGCAGCCGAAGGGCAAGTTCAACGACGCGTTCAACCTGCCGCCGGACAAGTTCGCCGAGCAGTACGGCTACGGCATCAGCACCATCGACTGGTCCAAGGCCGGGGCCGACGACGACAGCAACCCGAACACGAAGATCCGCAACGCGCTCTCGGAGAAGGCCAAAAAGGCGTACGACACCGCGCTGAACGGCCCGAACTCGACCGGCAACGGCAGCGTCGTGATCGCGCCGAAGGAGGGCGAGGGACCGAAGAACAGCAGCCAGCTGAACCTGGGCTGCCGCGGCAAGGCCGCCGAGGAGGTCTACGGCAAGGGCCAGGACCGGGAGGCCGAGTTCAAGAAGTACGAGAGCCTGTTCAAAGACCTCCAGGCGCTCGCGAAGCGGATCGAGGACGACCAGCGGGTGGTCGACGCCACCACCGCCTGGGCCGACTGCCTCGCCGAGTCCGGCCAGGCCGGCTACAAGAAGATCGACGAGCCGCGGACGAAGGTCAGCCAGAAGCTCGACGAGCTGTCCGGCAACAACCCGGCCGGCAACAACAACCCCGGCAAGACCGTGATCGGCGCGCCGTCGCTGGACAAGGTGGACGCGGCCAAGCTGGCCGAGCTGCGCAAGTTCGAGATCGACCTCGCGGTGGCCGACCAGAAGTGCCGGGCCAAGGTGTACGACGAGCCGTACAAGACGGTGCAGTACGAGAAGGAGAAGGAGTTCGTCGAGCAGCACAAGGCCGAGCTCGAGGCGTACCGCGACGGAATGGCGAACCGGTGACCGCTTCGCCCAGGTCCCGCCGGCGGGTGCTGGTCGGGGTGTCCGCGGTGGCGGCGGTCTCGCTCGGAGTGGGCGTGGCCGCCGGCAGCCGGATCACCTCGCCGGAGGACGCGGCCGCCAAGACCGCCGCGCCGAAGGCGTCCCAGATCACCGTGCCGGTGGAGAAGAAGGCGCTCTCCAGCAAGGTCGTCGGCCGCGGCGACGCCTCGTTCGACGGCGCCGTGAACATCCGGGTCGAGACGAGCGGTCTGACCACGCCGGCGATCGTGACCGGCAAGGTGCCGGCGGTCGGCTCGACCCTCACCGAGGGCAAGGCGCTGCTGGAGATCACCGGCCGCCCGGTGATCGGCCTGGCCGGCGTGCTCCCGATGTACCGGACCCTGTCGCCGGGCAGCAAGGGACCGGACGTGCTCCAGCTCGAGCAGACGCTGGACCGGCTCGGCCTCGACCCTGGCGACGTCGACGACGAGTACGACACCGACACCTCGGCAGCCGTCGAGCGGCTCTACGAGGACGCCGGGTACGACGCCCCCGAGCCGGAGCAGCAGTTGAGCCAGGCCGTCGACGCGGCGGAGAAGAACGTCGACGCGATGAAGAACGCGCTCCGGCAGGCGAAGGCCGCACTGAAGCAGGCTCAGCAGGCCAAGGCCAAGGACACCTCGGTGCAGCAGGGCGCGGTCGACGACGCCGAGGAGAACCTGGCCGACGCGCAGGAGGCGCTGAACGAGGCCGAGTTCAAGGCCGGCACACCGCTGCCGGTGTCCGAGATCGTCTACGTGAAGACGCTGCCGCGCCGGGTCGACGACGTGAAGGTCGAGCGCGGCGGCACGGTCAACGGCGTGGTCATGTCGGCCAGCGGCGCCGCCCTGGTGGTCACGGTCAAGGTCGACGCGCAGACCGCGGAACGCCTGAAGGCCGGGATGGCCGCGACCCTCGACCTCGGCGAGGGTACGGCGGTCGCCGGCAAGGTCCGCCGGGTCACGAAGAACGGCGACCAGTACGACGTCGTGGTCGCCCCGAACACGCTGACCGCGAAGCAACTCGCGCTGTTCCGCGACGCGAACGTCCGGGTCACGGTCCCGGTCAAGAGCACGGCCGGCAAGGTCCTCGCCGTACCGGTGGCTGCGCTGTCGTCCGGTCCGGACGGTGGGTCGCGGGTCGAGGTGCTGCGGGACGGCAAGGTCGAGCTGATCCCGGTCACGGTCGGGCTGTCCGCCGACGGGTATGCACAGGTCACGCCGGGCGGCGACTCCAAGCTGGCCGAGGGCGACCAGGTGGTGGTCGGACGATGAGCGCGACTGCGGTTGCCTTGCCGGCGCCGGTCGTCGAGATGATCGGCGTACGGCGGTTCTTCCCCGGACCGCCCGAGGTCCGGGCGATCCGTGAGGTCGACCTGACGATCGGGCAAGGGGAGTACCTGTCGATCGTCGGTCCGTCCGGGTCGGGGAAGTCGACGCTGCTGCACCTGCTCGGACTGCTCGACAACCCGACCGGTGGGGTCTACCGCCTGGACGGGGTGGACACGATGAGCCTGCGAGAGCGGCGTCGCGCCGTACTGCGGGGTGAGCGGATCGGGTTCGTATTCCAGTCGTTCCACCTGCTCGACCACCGGACCGTGCTGGAGAACGTAGCGCTGTCGATGGTGTACGTCGGGGTGCCCCGGCGCGAGCGGATGGCGCGGGCGCGGGTGGCGCTCGAGCGGGTCGGGCTCGCGCACCGGATGGACTTCGCCCCCACCACGCTGTCCGGCGGCGAGCGGCAGCGGGTCGCGATCGCGCGGGCGCTGGTCGCGGAGCCGAGCCTGCTGCTTGCGGACGAGCCGACCGGCAACCTGGACAGCGCCAATGCGGAGGCGATCCTCGAAGTGTTCGACGAGTTGCACCACGAGGGGATGACGCTGGCCGTCATCACCCACGACACCCACGTCAGCAGCCGGGCCCAGCGCCAGGTCCGCATCGTCGACGGAACCCTCCAGTGGTAACCCAAGCAGGCCCCCCGGATCCCGCCGGCGGGCCGTCCACTTCACCAGGTGTCCCCCCTGGCGCTCCACCCCGCCGCCGGCTGCGTCCGCGGCTCGCGCTCGCCTTGCTCGTTCGCCGTGCCGCGAGCCCGCGCAGCAGGCGGCGCGCCGGGCCGGGCCGGATGCCTGGCCTCCGCCGCCCCGCCCCCGCAGTGCGGGATCTCCTGGACGAGGCGCTGGCTGGTGTGGCTGCCCGGCCGACCCGGCTGATCCTCACGACGCTCGGCACGGTGCTTGGCATCGCAGCCCTCGTCGGCACGGTCGGCTTGGGGCAAACGGCTTCGGGGCAGATCACCCAGCGGTTCGATCTGGCGGCGGCTACGCGGGTTGTCGTGCAGCCTGAGGAGAAGGGCGGGCAGGAAGGCGAGGCGGCGACCCAGCTTCCGTGGGACGCCCCCGACCGGGTCCAGCGGCTGAACGGCGTCGACGCCGCCGGCACCGTGAGCACGCTGGACGTCGGCGACGACCTGGTCCGCAGCGTCGCGGGTCTCGACGGCCAGAAGGACGGGCACGCGCTGAAGGTGATGGCGGGCTCGGCCGGGCTGTTCGACGCGGTGCGCGCGGTGCTGCGGACCGGCCGGTTCTTCGACGCCGGGCACGACCAGCGCGGTGACAAGGTGGTTGTCCTCGGCAAGAACGCGGCCGAGCGGCTCGGCATCAACCGGGTCGACTCCCAGCCGGCGGTGTTCATCGGCGACGAGCCCTACACGGTGGTCGGCATCCTCGACTCGGTCAGCGGCCGGGCCGAGCTCAACGACGCCGTGATCATGCCGAACGGCGCCGCCCGGACGGCGTACGACCTCGAGTCACCGGACGCGCTCGAGATCCGGACCCAGGTCGGCGCCGCTCAACTGATCGCCGGCCAGGCCCCGGTCGCGATCCAGCCGAACGACCCGAGCACCCTGAACGTCGACGCTCCGCCGAAGCAGGGCGCCGTACGCAAGGGAGTCGAGTCCGACCTGAACGCGCTGTTCCTGCTGCTCGGCGCAGTCGCGCTCCTGGTCGGCGGCCTCGGCATCGCGAACGTCACGCTGCTGTCCGTCCTCGAACGCATCTCCGAGATCGGCCTGCGCCGGGCGTTGGGCGCGGCCCGAAGACACGTCGCGATCCAGTTCCTCGTGGAGAGCGTGATCGTCGGCTTCCTCGGCGGGTTGCTCGGTACGGCGGTCGGCGTACTGCTCACTGTGGGAGTGTCGTGGGCGCGGGACTGGACCCCGATCCTGGACAACCGGCTGGCGTTCGGGTCACCCCTGCTGGGTGCGTTCATCGGCCTGGTCGCCGGCACCTACCCCGCGTGGAAGGCCTCCGCCATCCAGCCCATCACCGCGCTCCGCGGCACCTGAGTCGTCCCGGCTGAGCCGCGCGTACAGGAAGGCGGTCACGAGGAACCCGACCACGATGAAGGCGAGCACGGCGTACGACTTCCCGTCGTCGGGCAGGATCAGCGCGCCGAGCGCGGCCGCGGAGACCTGCCCGACGTTGAAGATCATGTCGTAGAGCGAGAACACCCGGCCGCGGTAGACGTCGTCGACACCCGTCTGGACGAGGGTGTCGACGCTGATCTTCACGCCCTGCGCGCAGAACCCCGTGAGGAAGCCGGCCGAGATCAGCGCGGGCTGCGTGTAGAGCCCGCCCGGTATCGCGGTCACCACCGCAGCGGCGACGAACAGCAGCGTGATCCACTGCCGCAGCGTCATCACCCGGGTCGCCCAGGGCGTGACCAGCGCGGCGAGGAACAGCCCGGCGCCGACCGCGGCGGTCGCGACGGCGAGGGCGCCGAACGCCTCGTCAAGCCGGTCGGCGCCGTAGAAGTAGTTCCGGTACAGCAGGATCATCGCGACCGTGGTGAGGCCGAAGAAGAACCGCAGCGAGCCGATCGCGGCCAGGCCGAGGGCGGCCTGCTTGCGTTCCTTCAGGTGCCGGGCGCCGTCGACGAGACCCTTGGCGATCGTCCGGATCGCCTCGGCCACGCCGGGCTCGTCACCGTTCAGGTCAGGGCCGAGCTGGTTGCGCTGCAGCCGGAGCGCGAGCAGGGCAGCCGCGGTGTAGATCAGCACGGTGAGCCCGAGTACGGCGAGATCGGAGTCGACCACGAGCTTCACGCCGGCCCCGACACCGCCGCCGATCAGGAAGGACGCCGTACCCGAGGTCGGGGTGACCGCGTTCGCCATCACCAGCTCGTCCCGGGCGACCACGTGCGGCAGGCCGGCGGACAGCCCGGACAGCAGGAACCGGTTGACCCCGAGGGTCAGCAGTACGGCGACGTAGAACGGCACCCCCGCGTTGCCGATCGCGACGAGCGCGCCGACGCCGATCACGAGCGCGGCCCGGGTCAGGTTCGCCCCGAACAGGATCTGCCGCCGCGACCACCGGTCCAGCAGCACGCCGGTGAACGGGCCGAGGATCGAGTACGGCAGCAGCGCCACCGCGAACAGCCCGGCGATCGCCGCCGCGTCCGGCGCCCGCTCCGGCGAGAACAGCACGTACGACGCGAGCGCGACCTGGAACACGCCGTCGCCGAACTGCGACGTCAACCGGACCGCGAACAACCGCCGGAAATCCCCGCGCTTCAGCAGCGTCGCCAGATCCCGGATGAACCGCACGCCCGCAGCCTAGGTCAGGCGTCCGACGGGCGGTGCAACCGGT
This sequence comes from Kribbella sp. NPDC050470, assembly GCF_044458365.1. Classification (NCBI taxonomy): domain Bacteria; kingdom Bacillati; phylum Actinomycetota; class Actinomycetes; order Propionibacteriales; family Kribbellaceae; genus Kribbella; species Kribbella sp. NPDC050470. The sequence continues at coordinate 46,390 of NZ_JBITHV010000003.1, forward strand.
CGGCGGCGGTGTCGCCGCGTTCGGTCACCGTCGTACGCCGCCGTCTGCCGCCCCGCGACCACGCTCATGCGCCACCCCTTGTCAGATACTCGGCAGGACGAATCTCATGGCCATCACCTTATGGTGGGGCGATGGACCGGAGCTCCTTTCCGCACTTCCTGGGGATCACGTTGCGGTGGAAGGACAACGACGTCTACGGGCACGTGAACAACGTGGAGTACTACAGCTTCTTCGACACCGTGATCAACGACTTCCTGATCCGGGCCGGCGGGCTCGACATCCACCGCGGCGCGGTGATCGGGCTGTGCGTGGACTCGCAGTGCACGTTCAAGGAGTCGCTGGAGTTCCCGGGCACGGTCGACGCCGGCCTGCGGGTCGGCCGGCTGGGGACCTCGAGCGTCCGCTACGACATCGGCCTGTTCCGTGCGGGCTCGGACCAGCCCGCCGCGACCGGCCGGTTCGTGCACGTGTTCGTCGGCCGGGAGGACCGCCGCCCGGTTCCGGTCCCGGACCCCATCCGCCAGGCACTCGAAGGGATCACCGGATGATCGTGCGCGGCGCCGTACTGCGGGAGATGGGTCAGCCCAGCCCGTACGCCGATTCACGTCCGCTGCAGGTGGAAGAGGTCGAGTTGGCGCCGCCGGGACCGGGGGAGCTGCTGGTCCGGATCCGCGCGGCCGGGCTGTGTCACTCGGACCTGTCGGTGATCGACGGCTCGCGGCCTCGGGTGATGCCGATGCTGCTCGGCCATGAGGCCACCGGCGAGGTCGTGGTCTCGGAGGCGTCCGGGTTCGCGGCCGGTGACACGGTGGCGTTCGCCTTCGTGCCGGCGTGCGGCGAGTGCGCGCCCTGCGCCGAGGGCCGGGCCGCGCTGTGCGAGCCGGGCGCCGCCGCCAACACGGCCGGCACTCTGCTGAACGGCGTACGACGGCTGGACGGGGTGCATCACCACCTTGGGGTGTCCGGGTTCGCGGACCACGCGGTGGTGTCGGCGAGATCGGCGGTGCGGATCGACCCGTCGCTGCCGCCGGAGATCGCGGCACTCTTCGGCTGTGCGGTGATGACCGGCGTCGGCGCGGTGGTGAACACCGCCCAGGTTCGGGCCGGCCGGAGCGCAGCCGTCTTCGGTCTCGGCGGGGTCGGGTTGTCGGCGCTGCTCGGCGCGGTCTTGGTCGGTGCGCATCCGGTTGTCGCGGTGGACGTCGTACCCGAGAAGCTGGAGCTGGCCAGGTCGCTCGGCGCCACTCACACGGTCGATGCCCGCGACAACGACGCGGTGGACCAGGTGCGGGAGGCAACGTTCGGGGGAGCCGACTACGCCTTCGAGACGGTCGGGAGCGCGAAGGTGCTCGAGCAGGCGTACGGCGCCACCCGCCGCGGCGGCACCACCGTGACAGTCGGATTGCCGCACCCGTCGCAGTCCTTCAGCGTGCCGGCGGTCAGCCTGGTCGCCGAGGAGCGCACGGTGAAGGGCTCGTACCTGGGCTCGTCCGTCCCCAGCCGCGACATCCCGCGCTACATCGCGCTCTACCAGGCCGGCCGGCTCCCGGTCGACCGGCTGCTTACCTCCACCGTCGAGCTCGACGGCCTCAACGAGGCGTTCGACCGGCTCGCGGCCGGTACGTCGATCCGTCAGGTGCTGCTGCTCCGGTAGTTCTCCGCGACCGTGACCCCGGTCGCCGCCTCGCGGGCCCGCGCTTCAGGCGTGAACTCGGCGCCGAAGTCGTCCTCGGTGGCGACCTGCCGGATCTCCAGCCCGTCGGAGTTGCCGTCGTCGGCGGCCAGGCAGCGCCAGCCCCACTCGAGCGCTTCCTCGCGGGAGGCGACCTCGATCAGGCAGAAGCCTGCGATCAGCTCCTTGGTCTCCGCGAACGGCCCGTCGACGACCCGCTGCTTGCCGCCGCTGAGCTGCATCCGGACGCCCCGCGAGCTGGGCAGCAGGCCCTCGCCGGCGAGCAGGACCCCCTTCTCGGCCATCTCGGCCATCACCAGACCCATCTCGGTCAGGCTCTTCTCGCTGGGGTTCTCCCAAGCCTCGGACCCCTCACTGGCCCGGAACATCATCATGAACCGCATCGGAATCTCCCCTCGTCCCTTCGGGCTCATCATGGCGCAGCGACGGGTCGGCGGTCTGCGCGGCAGACGAAGGTTAATTCCGCGGAGAGCTATAGCCACCCGGACATCCGTCGGGCAGGCTACGCACAGTGCGGAACCGCCCACCGCACGTGAGGCATGTCACAAGTGAGGCGTAGGAGTCCCTGAGGAGGACCCCCTAATGCACACCCGTTTCCGCCGCACCGGCGCCCTGGTCGGCGCCGGAGCCGTCGTCTTCGGCGCGCTGGCCGTAGTCGCCGGCAACCAGGCCGACGCCCAGCAGCCGGTCCCCACCCCGATCGACCAGCTTCTCGGTCAGGAGCTGCAGGGCAAGGTCGCGCTCGGCAAGGTCCAGTCCCGGCTCGCCGAGCTGTCCGAACGCAACGGCATCCCGGCCCCGAAGCTCCAGCAGATCCTGGCCACCGACAAGACCGCCTGGCTGGACCAGGAGGGCACGCTGTTCTACCGCGAGCCCGTCGCCGGCACCCAGAAGGCGTCGGCAGCGTCCCCGCGCTGGGCCACCAAGGCGGTCGCCGCCGCGACCGGTCCGGCGTTCGAGTTGCACAGCAAGCCGGGCTCGAACCGCGTCATCTACCTGGACTTCACCGGCCACACCATCACCGGTACGGCGTGGAACACCAACGGCAAGCCTTCCACCGTCAACGTCACGCCGTACGACACGAACGGCAGCACGAGCACGTGGAGCACGGCCGAGCAGGACGTGGTACGCGATGTCTGGGCCCGCGTCGCCGAGGACTACGCGCCGTTCGACGTGGACGTCACCACGCAGGAGCCGGCCGCGTCGGCGATCACCCGGTCCGGCGGCTCCGACCAGCAGTACGGCACCCGGGTCCTGATCGACCCGACCACCTGGTACCAGTCCGGCTGTGGTTGCGGCGGTGTCGCTTATGTCGGTGTGTACGACAACAGCAGCAACCACTCGTACTACCAGCCCGCTCTGGTCTTCACCAGGGGCGTCGGCACCGGCGCGAAGAACATCGCCGAGGCGGCGTCGCACGAGGCCGGCCACAACATCGGCCTGAGCCACGACGGCACTTCGTCCGTCGGGTACTACCAGGGTCACGGCGCGTGGGCTCCCATCATGGGCGTCGGCTACTCCAAGGCGATCAGCCAGTGGAGCAAGGGCGAGTACTCCGGCGCCAACAACAAGGAAGACGACTTCGCGGTGGCCGCCCAGAACGGCCTGGCGCTGCGGGCCGACGACCACGGCAACGGCACGAGTGACGCCACCGCGCTGACCCTCGGCACCAGCGTGAGCGGTGTGTACGCCAACGACTCGGACGTCGACACGTTCCGGATCGACCTGTCCGCCGGCACCTTCACCTTCGCGGCGAACGCGGCCGCCTCCGGCGCCGACCTGGACATCAAGCTGCAACTGCTGAACTCCGCCGGGACCGTCCTGGCCACCGCAGACCCGGCTGCGGGCCAGACCAACGCGTCGACCCCGACCGGCTTGAGCGCGAGCCTCAGCCGGCAGGTCACCGCCGGGCGGTACTACCTCCGGATCGAGAACACCGGCTACGGCAACCCGCTGAACACCGGCTACTCGACGTACGGCAGCCGCGGCGGCTACACGGTCCGCGTCAACTGACACACCTGAATTGCCCGGGGCCGTCGTTCCCACCGAGATCGACGACCCCGGGTCCTGGTGGGGGAATCCTGTGAGGAGATTCCGTTGCACAGCACCTCCCGCCGTAAGGGTGCGCCCGCCGTCGCCGGCGCCGAGGTTGCCGCCAGCAACGGACCGCCACGGCCGGTGCACCGGCTACTCCACCTACGGCAGCCGTGGGGCCTACAGCCTCACCGTCGCGCCGTCCTGATCCCTGCGGCTGGCCGGCCTCTGGCGGGTCGGCCAGCCGTCAGGTTCTTCTAGGCCGGGATGAGATGCGTGGTCGCCAAGTGGGCGAGTGCGGCCGCTTGGTCAGCCAGAACTGCGTCGTCGAAGCGCACCACGCTGGAGTGGTTCGACGGACCGTCTTCGCCGACGTCGTCCGGGCGAGCGCCCAGCATCACGAACGTCCCGGGCACCTCATTGAGCACCATGGAGAAGTCCTCGGACCCCATCAGCGGGTTGTCGAACGCCGGCACCCGGTCAACGCCGAACAGCTGAGTCAGTTGCTCGACGGTGTGCGCCGTACTCGCGGCGTCGTTGATCGTCACCGGGTACTGCAGGGCGAAGTCGGCCTCCACCGTGCAGCCGTGCGCCGCGGCGATGCCCTGAGCCAACGCCGGCAGGTCGCGTGACAACTGGTCGAACGTCTCGTGCGACAGCGTTCGCACGGTGGCGCCGAGCCGGGCCGTGTTCGGGATGACGTTGACCGCGACCCCGGCCGCGAGCTGGGTCACTGTGATCACCACCGGGTCGAACACGTTCACCTTGCGCGTCGCATACGTCTGCAACGCCAGCACGAGCTCCGCCACCACCGGCACCGGATCCACTGTCGTGTACGGCGACGAGCCGTGCCCACCCTTGCCGTGCACGGTGATGTGCAACTGGTTCGAGCCGGCCATCATCGTCTCCGGCCGCGTCTGGAACAGGCCCTTCGCAGCCTGCGACCAGACGTGGATCGCGTACGCCGCGATCGGCTTGTCCCCGGTCGCCTGCAGCAGGCCCTCCCTGAGCATGTAGCCCGCACCGCCCAGGCCCTCCTCGCCCGGCTGGAACATGAAGAGCACGTTGCCCTCCAGCTCCTCGCGACGCGCACTGAGCAGACGCGCCGCACCGACCAGGCCAGCCGTGTGCAGGTCGTGGCCGCACGCATGCATGCTTCCGTTGGTGGACGCGTACTCGAGGTCCGTCTCCTCGACCACAGGCAGCGCGTCCATGTCGCCGCGCAGCAACACCGTGGGCCCTGGACGACCACCGCGCAGTACGCCGACCACCGACGTCAGCTCGCTGCCGGTGCTGATCTCCAGCGGCAGCCCGGCCAGCGCGTCGAGCACCATCGCCTGTGTCTTCGGCAGATCGAGTCCGACCTCCGGGATCCGGTGCAACTCCCGTCGCAGCTCGGCCAGTCCCGGTCCGATGGCGGCGGCTTCCTCGACCAGGTTCATCGATCAACTCCTTCGAACGGCGACGTCCCGTCACCGTACCCGCCGCTGTCGGGCGGCTTTCGTCGGTGGGCGTGGTTACTGTGGCGGAATGCTGTCGCCTTTGGGCTACCACCGGGCCGTGCTGGCGTACGTACGCCGCGTGGACGAGTGTGCCTGGACAGCCCTCCGAGGTGGGCCGGTCGGCCGGCTGGACGACGTACTGCTGCGGAACGCCTATCGGCTTGAAGAGTCGGTGCACCCGGAGGTCCACCAGGCAGGCCGTAGGGCGGCGGAAGCGCTGGGCGTGGACGCGGAGCTCTCGTTCTTCCAGGTGGATGGGGCCGCGCCCAACGCCCACTACGTCCACCAAGCGGGTGCGGCCGTTGTCGTCTTCGAGGGGTCGTTGCTGGAGAAGCTGGATCACGACGACCTGACCGCTGTGATGGGCCACGAGCTGGCGCACCGGGTGCTGTGGCACGCCGACGACGGCGACTACCTCGCGGTGGATCGGCTGCTGGACGCGGCCGCCGGTGACGCGCGCACACCACAGCAGTACCTGGAGACCCATCGGCGGTGGAGCCTCGCGACCGAGCTGTTCGCCGACCGCGGCGCGCTCACGGCCTGCGGCGACCTCAGCGTGACGATCCGTGCGCTCCTCAAACTCCAGACCGGTCTCAGCACCGCCGACCCGGAGGCGTATCTGCGGCAGGCGGACGAGCTCGATCTCAGCACCGGGAGCCGTGGCACCTCGCATCCCGAGGGCGTCGCGCGGGCGTGGGCGCTGAAGAACTGGCTCGCCGGCGACGACATGGAGTCGCTGATCACCGGTCCGCTCGACATCGACGCGCCGGACCTCCTCGACGCGGTCCTGCTGCGCGACCTGAGCAGGGAGTTCGCGGCCTCGATCGCACACACCTCGGGTCTACGGACGGACGCGGTCGCCACCTTCGCCGCCGGGTTCTCGGATCCGCCCGGGCCGCTCGGCGTCCCGGCGTCGACGACGCCTCGGTTCGACGAGCCGCTGGCGGTCCGGCCGATCGACGGAGCGCCGCTGCCCCGACCACGACCGCTGGTCGATGCCACCAAGCGGTACCTCTGCTACCTGCTGCTGGACCTCGCGACCGCCGACCCGGACACCGGCGACGACGGGTTGGTCGCCTCGATGGTGATCGCCCGGCGCGCGGGACTGACGGCGTACGACGATTTGGCCGACGACGAGCTCGGCTGGACCGACAAGCGCCGGGCGAAGCTGGCCAAGGCCGCGGACGAGGTGGTCGGATGAGCGCTGAGGACCTGGTCGCTCTCGCGGTCTCGCGAGGCGGGCTCGGCAACGACGCGCTGCTGGCCGCGGTGCTGCCGCTGTTCCATGCGACGGCGGCTGTGCACGAGCGCGGGCTGGTCGCGCCACTGCGCGGACTCGACCGGATCACAGTCGACGAGCAGACCCGGCTCGGCTTCGACCCGTCCCTGGCCGGCCGGCCAGTGCTCGACGAGTCGGCTTTGGAGTCCCGGGAAAGTCCGCGGGCGACTGCGGTCGAGGTGGTCGCGCACCGGCAGTCCGATGTCGACCTCGGTGAGAGCGGCGGCCGGCCGCAGACCACGGTGGTCGAGCCGGTCCCGGCCGCGATCATCGCGCCGGTGCACGTCGCCGGGTGGCAGAGCTGGGAGCACGTGGTCGGCCACCACGACCAGCTCACCGACATCTTCAGCCTCGGCCAGCTGCTGATCGGGCTCGGTTGCGGTCTCGACCTGTCCCGAACTCACGACGTGGCCCGGCTGATCGATGCGCGGGGCAACCTCCACGCACTCGACCCGGCGTTGCACCCGGTGATCGTCTCGGTCGCCGCCCGGATGGCGGAGCCGGATCGCCATCGCCGCGCGCAGGACCTTCACTCCCTGATCGAGCAGCTGGAGAACTACCGGGATCAGCCGCTCGACTTCGACGTTGCAGCGATCACGCAGGGCGTGGCAGACCGCCGTACCGCGGTGCTTCGGGCTTTGCGGGACCGGCTGTTCGACCTGTCCCGGCGCAACCGGCTGATCAACTTCCGCCCGACCGCGCAGACGCTGAACCTAACCGAGGTGTCGGTCCCGCTGATGCTCGACGTGCGCACGATCCGCGCGGACCAGCTGTTCACCTGGCGCGACGACCTCGGCGCGTCCCTGCTCGGCAAGCCCCAGCCGCTTGGGCGCTGGATCCGGTACGACGAAGCGCCGTACGCGGTCTTGTCGCTCGACAAGTTGATCGCGACCGCGCGGCGGGATCGCGCGGAGTACGGCCAGGACCAGCTGCGGCTGGTGCCGGCGTTCCTGCGCTGGCACGACCTGAAGAACGATCCGCAGACCCGGCTCGCCTCACCGCTAGTGCTGGCGAAGGTCGAACTGGTGAAGAAGCGCGGCGTCCGGGACTCGTACACGCTGCGCATCACCGATCCGGTCGCCGAGGTCAACCCGACATTGCGGCACCACCTGCACCAGCTGTACGGGATCAACCTGCCGGAGTACGTCGACCTCGCCGAGCCGGGCGCCCTGGCGACACTGCACGCGCAACTCGCGCAGGAGATCCGGTCGACCGAGCCGGGGCTGCAGCTGCACCTGCGGGAGAAGCCGCGGATCGATCTGGTCCGGCAGCGCGCCATGCTCAAGCTGCGGAACTACCGCCGCCGGCAGCATGGCAACGCGGCGCATGAGTTCGGCGGGCGGCAGTACGCGTACTCGTACCGGCGGACCGACTACCAGCCGCTCGGCGTGCAGATCTTCCGCGCCCAGCTCGCCGCCCCGGAGCTCCCGCTCGGCGTCACCCTCGGCGGCGAGCCACGTCGACCTGCTGCGATCGAGACCGACACGTACACGCTGGACACTGACGGCGGCCCGTACTCGTGGGATGTGGACCTGTGCGCGGTGGCCCTGGCGAACTTCAACTACCGGACGCTCGGCCTCGTCCGGGACTACGACGAACTGCTCGCCACCGGGACGTCGTGCCCTTCCTTCGACCAGCTGTTCTCCGACCGCCCGCGCCCGATCAGCAGCCCACCCCCTGAGCTCCCGGTTGCTGAGCGCCAGCTCGTCGTCCCCGCCGACGGCTCCCAGGTCGCCGCGATCGCGCGAGCCCAGCGCGGCGAGAGCTTCGTCATCCAGGGCCCGCCCGGCACCGGCAAGTCCCAAACGATCACCAACATGATCGCCGACTTCGTCGCCCGCGGTCAGCGAGTCCTGTTCGTCTGCCAGAAGCGTGCCGCCCTGGACGTAGTCCACGCCCGCCTCGCCAGCCGCGGTCTGGACGACCTCTGCACCCTCATCCACGACTCCCAGTCCGACAAGAAGGCCTTCATCCACAGCCTCCGCGACACCTACGAGTCCTGGCTGACGTCCACCGACGACCTAACTCCCCTCACCACCCGCCGCACCGAACTAACCACCCGCATCAACCACCTCCTAACCACAGTCACCACCCACGAACAAACCCTCACAACAGGCCACCCCCCACTCCGAACCCTCCTAACCACCCTCCTCCACCACCGCCCCCACCCCGACCCCCACCTCTCACCCGCCCCGTCAAGCGCGCCGGCCGTGTTCCTCCAGGTCGATGGTGAACGGCACCTGATCCCATCGCCGGCTGACTGGTGGCCCGCACGGGCGATCGTCCGCAAGCTCGCCCGAGACCTGGCCTCCGCCGACCCCGCCTCAGCCGGTGTACTCGCCCGCACCCCCCTCGCCTTCATCACCCCCACCCGCTGGTCCGACCCCGCCATCCCCGACCAAGCCCGCGCCCTACAACCCACCTGGACAGCCACAGCCACCGCCCTAACCTCCCCCGCCCTCCCCGAAACCCCCACCACCCGCACCACGCACAAACCCACCCGACCCTCCCCGCCCACGCCCGAGCCGTCCGCCACCTCCTCCGGCAGTCCCGACCCCGGCCCGGCCCAGTCCGGCAGCAACGAGCAGGACCGTGGCCGGGCGGGCGGTCAGCGGGGCGAGTGGACGGTGAAGCAAGTCAGGGCCCTCGCCGAACTCGGCCGCGTGATCAGCCCGCTCGCCGACCGCAACCTCGTCGACGCCATCGACCCCCGCTCAGCCACCGCACAGCGCCTGAACGCGTCAGCCGCCGACCGCGAACACCTCATCGCGACGGAACGCTCAGCCTGGGCAGAAGCATCCGGCTGGAACGAACCACTGACCCCCACCGACGCCCGCTCCGCCCTGAAGCTTGCCCAAAGCAAAGAAGGAACCCTCTTCGCCTTCCTCAGCGGCGACTGGCGACGACTGAAGTCCCTGATCAACACCCGCTTCGACACCACGACCCGAGCCGTCCGCCCAACCATCGTCGAACTACTCACCGACCTCATTGCCGCCCACGACGCAACCGCCGCCGTCCAGCAACACGCCGAGCAAACCCAACGCGAGTGGGGCACCGACGACCCTCGCCAACTGCTCACCCGCCTCACCGCAACCCGCAACAATCCCCACCTCGACGACTGGCGATTCGCCCTGCAACCCGGCGCTCCCGCCGCCCTCCTACGCGTCGCCGACACCCTCGACCTGGCCGAGGCATCCACGTCCGGCCTGCTGGCACCGCAGTACGAGGACCTCACCATCCCCGCCGTACGCGACCTGATCGAGAAACTCGCCTCCGCCGAGCCAATCCTGCGCTTCGTAGGCCCAGCCCTGCAGGACCTCGCGACTACCCCGGAGTCCGTGCAGACCGCCGTGCGACAGGTCGATGCCTCTCCAGACCAACTCGAGTACGCCGTCTGCGCCGCCGAGTGGGACCGCATCCGGTCCGCCGCCCCACTGCAACTCTCCTCAGCACAAGTCAACGCGATCGTCGGCGAACTGAGCCTCCTCTACGACGAGCTCACCACCCTCAACGCTGACATCGTCGTCGCCCAGGTACGGCGTCGCTTCCTGACCGAACTCGCCCACTCCGAACTCAGCGTCAGCGGTATGTCGCCCGAAGACCGCGCACGCAAGAAGACGTTCGCCACCGGCCGCCGCGAACTGGAGCACGAGTTCGGGAAGGTCATGCGCTACCGCTCCATCCGGGACCTCGCCTCCGGCGCCCCCGGGACCGTCGTCTCGCTCCTCCGCCCTGTCTGGCTGATGAGCCCTTCCTCGGTGTCCGACACCCTGCCCCTCACCACGTCCTTCGACGTGGTCATCTACGACGAAGCGAGCCAAATCCCCGTAGAAGAAGCCATCCCCGCCCTGCACCGAGCCCCCCAGCTGATCGTCGTAGGCGACCAGATGCAACTCCCCCCAACCCAATACTTCCAACCCCGCACCACCACGCAGCCCCTTCCCACCGCAGCCCACACCCGCCCAAGCCCCACCCCTCTGACGCCCACCCCCGGCACCACGCTCAACCGACAGGATCCAGCCGTTGACGGTGGGGATGAGTTTGAGGATGACGGGGTTGCTGAGCAGGTGGGGATTGCGTTGACTGAGGACAGTTTCTTGTCGATCAGTGCGTTGCGGCTGGCGTCGACGATGTTGACCTGGCACTACCGGAGTCGCTCGGAGGCACTGATCTCCTTCAGCAATTCGGCGTTCTACCAGGGGCGCCTGGCGACTGTTCCGGACCGGCTTCCCGCGCATACGGCACCACCGTGGACGCTCCGGTCGGATGCACCCGCGGTGACTGAGGTCTGCGAAAGCCTGCTGGCCGGCAGCATCACCGCTGTGCGGCTCGTCGACGGTGTCTACGTACGCCGTACCAACCCTGCCGAGGCGCAATGGATCGCCGGGCTGGTGCGCGAGTTGCTCAGCCGCCGGACCGGGAAGAGCATCGGCATCGTCGCGTTCTCCGAGGCTCAGCAGGGTGAGATCGAGCGGGCGCTGGACGAGCTGGCGGAAGCGGACCCGGCATTCGCCGCGCTGTACGAGGCCGAGCAGGTCCGTACGCACGGCGAACAAGACATCAGCCTCTTCGTGAAGAACTTGGAGAACGTTCAGGGCGACGAACGCGACATCGTGCTGATGAGCGTGTGCTACGCCGCCGGACCGGACGGCCGGATGCTGATGAACTTCGGCCCGATCAACACCTCCGGCGGCGAGAAGCGGCTCAACGTCATCTTCAGTCGTGCTCGCGAACACATGGTCGTCGTGAGCAGCATCGAGCCCGACGCGATCACGAACACCTATAACGACGGCGCCAACACCTTGCGCCGCTTCCTCACGTACGCCACCGCCATCTCCCAAGGCAACTCCACCGCCGCCAAGGCCATCCTCGGCACCTACCCGCATGCCCGCGCCGGCTCCCCGGGCAAAACCAGCACCGTTGCCACAAGCACCAACGTCGGCAGCGGCCAGGCCCGCGAGCAATCTACGGCTGTTACCGCGCCCGATGCCGCCGCGCCGGGTGCCGCGGGGAGCGGTGCGGTCACCGGTGTTGGCGGTGTGGCGGGTGCGGCCGACGAGCGGGGTGCTGCGTCGGGCGCTGGTTCCGGTGCGGGAATCCGCGCCGGTGCAGGAACCCGTGCAGGTGGGTCTGCGGTGTCGGGCGACGGCTGGCGTCGTGTGGGTGCAGGTGCGTCGTATGCCGGTTCGGGTGCCGGTGCGTCAGGTGCCGATGCGAGGGCGGGTGCGTCGGGTGTCGGTGTGGGGGCGGGTGCGTCGGATGCCGATGCTGGGGCCGGTGCGTCGGGTGCTGGTGCGGGGGTGGGCGTCGGAAGTCGGGGTGGCGGGGGCGTGGTTGGGCAGTTGCGGGGGGCGTTGGAGGGGCGGGGGGTTGTGGTGGAGACGGGGGTGGGGGAGTCGGTGTTCCGGTGTGATTTGGCGTTGAAGCTGCCTGGTGATGTTGGGTATCGGGTTGCTGTTCTCGTTGATACGCCAGAACGCGTTGAAGCCGACTCGTTGCTCGAGCGGTTGACCACGCATCCGAGAGCTCTGACTGCTACTGGTTGGCGAGTTCACCACGTGCTCACCACCGATTGGACTCGATCGCCGGATCTCGTCGTGGACCAGTTGGTTGACGCGCTCCACCGCCCGACCGATAGCTAGTACGCGCGGGTGGAGGGTGGGCTCTCGCCGTGCAGGTGGGGCTGGTGGTCAGCGGGACAGGGCTTGGGAGGTTGGGGTTGGTCGGGGTGGTGGAGAGGCTGAGGTGGGCGTGGTGGTTGGGGTGAGTGTTGGGGGAGGCAGGCCGGCGAGGGCTGTGTAGAAGGCGTGCTGGGTCGATTGGCTCGGGATCAGGCGCGAGGGGACGGCCGAAGGCTGCCCGGCTGCGGATGCCTGTGCGGGGGTGGGAGTCGGGGCGGGGGCTGTGGAGGGCGTGGGGATGGGGGTTGGGGCGGGGAGATCGCAGGCGGTGGGGTGGGGGTGGTGGGCGGACTCGGCGGAGGTGAGTTCGGACTGGAGGTGGGTCAGGAGGAGGGCGGTGGTGGAGCGGGAGCGGGCGGCAGCGTGGCCGGGTGGGTGGAGTTGGTAGGTGTCCAGGTGGGAGAGGCCTTCGCGTAGGAGGAGTTCTAGGCGGTTGCGGGTGGATGTGGCCTGGGTGGGGGTGTCCAGGTCGGGTAGGCAGGTTGAGTTGTAGAGGAGGCCGACGAGGAGGGGGAACTGGCCTTCGGCGGTTTGGCGGTTGAGGGTGTTGAGGACCTCGCCTTGGTCGAGGCCGGCCCGGGTCTCCAGGTCGGTGGTGAGGATGCGGATGGCTGGGACGAAGGCCGGGTAGTAGCCGGTGGACTCGACGTCGTGGATGCCGGGGGCAACTTCATCGACTCCTAGGCGGATCAGGAACTCGTCCAGGTGGTCTTGTGCCCAGGCTTCGGCGATGCCTTCCTCGAGTTGGCGGCTGCCGGGCTGGATGAAGGCGCCCCGTGCCGCCTCCTGGCTTGCGCCGGCCGGCCCGAGGAAATGGGCGTGTTCGTGGAGGAGGGTGGCCAGGGCCTCGCGGTAGCTGATGAGGTCGGTCACCGGTTGGGTTTGGCCGGCACGCTCGTACATCTGGCGAAGTGGGTCGAGGATGCCGTCGCCGAGGTACAGGGTGCCGTCCCAGTGGGCGAGGCCGAGGACGCCGTCGGTGGTCTGGACGATCTCACCGTTCCAGGCGGACTGGTCGGCGCCGGAGATCGCGACCGCCGCCGGTGCGCTGCGGGCGAGCAGGTCGTCGGGCGAGGTGGCCGCGTGCGAGGCGACCAGGGTGGCGGTCACGGCTGGTGGGCCGTGGCGAGGCGGATCAGGGAGTCCGCGGATCTCTGGAGGTTCGCTCGCTCATGCGGGTTGTCGGTGGCCGCCGCGAGCCGCCGCAGTTCTGTGACCAGCCAGTCTGCTCTGGCCCGTCGCTCCGCCGGTGTCGAGCGGGGCGAGGTGGTTGGTGGGGTGGGGTATGAATGCTCCATGGTTCCTCCCGAGGGGTGATCTCGGCGGGGAACATATGGAGATTCGGCCCAGTTTCAGCCGCGAAGTTTTCGGTTGTGGATAAGTGTCAGAACAGGGTCGGAGGCTCGAGTTCCACCGGGTCGGGGAGGGCGGGTAGGTCCGGGAGGCGAGTGCGCACGGCCGCGTGGAAGTGGCGGGCCAGGTTGAGGGACTCGGCGTTGTCGGGGGTGTGGAGGAAGATCGTGGGGGAGCGGCCTTCGGTGAGCCAGGTGGTGACCTGGTCGACGAGGTACTGCCAGCCGGCGATGGTTTCCTCGACCGAGTCCCGGCCGATGTAGCGGACCGTCGGGAAGGCGGTGAGGGCTCGGGTGCGGCGGGCGACTCGGGGCTTCTTCATCCAGGCGTCGCGTTCGGCGTAGCTGGTGGGGCGTTTGCCGAACAGGGTGCCGGTGTCGAAGGGGATCCATTCGGCATCAGCACGCGCCAGCACCCGTTCAAGGTTGCCGGCCGTGCGGGAGTCGTCGAAGAAGGCGCGGTGGCGGACCTCGACGGCGTACCGGTGGTCGCGGGATGCCTGGTGCAGGAAGGCGGCGAGGGCTCCGAGGTCGGTGGGCGAGAAGGACGCCGGGAGCTGGATCCACACGCAGTGGTTGCGGGGGCCGAGCGGCTCGATCGCGTTGAGGAAGGCGCGCAGCTCGACCTCGACCCCGGTCAGGCGGCGTTCGTGGGTGATGAGTTGGGGCAGCTTCACCACGAAGCGGAAGTCGTCCGGCGTCTGCTCGGCCCAGGACGCGACAGACGAGCGGGACGGTGTCGCGTAGAAGGTCGTGTTGCTCTCGACCGCGTTGCACCACGACGCGTACGCGCGGAGCTTGTCCCGCGGGGGTTGCGGCCACGCGGGATGTGTCCATTGGGCACATCCCACGTGCAGCCGCATACCCACAACCTAGCGAGACCTCAGCGCTCGACCTCGCCACGGATGAACTTCTCGACCAGGTCGCGGCAGACGTCGTCGGCGTACTGCTCCGGCGGCGACTTCATGAAGTACGACGACGCCGACAGGATCGGCCCGCCGATGCCACGGTCCTTTGCGATCTTCGCGGCCCGGATGGCGTCGATGATGATGCCGGCCGAGTTCGGCGAGTCCCAGACCTCGAGCTTGTACTCCAGCGACAGCGGGACGTCGCCGAAGTTGCGGCCCTCGAGCCGGATGAACGCCCACTTGCGGTCGTCCAGCCAGGCCACGTAGTCCGACGGGCCGATGTGCACGTTCCGGTCGTCGATCTCGTCGCGAAGCTGCGAGGTGACGGACTGGGTCTTGCTGATCTTCTTGGACTCCAGCCGCTCCCGCTCGAGCATGTTCTTGAAGTCCATGTTGCCGCCGACGTTCAGTTGGTAGGTGCGGTCGACGGTGACGCCGCGGTCCTCGAACAGCTTGGTCAGCACCCGGTGCGTGATGGTCGCGCCGATCTGCGACTTGATGTCGTCGCCGACGATCGGCACGCCGGCCGCGGTGAACTTGTCCGCCCACTCCTTGGTGCCGGCGATGAACACCGGCAGCGCGTTCACGAACGCGACACCCGCGTCGATCGCGCACTGGGCATAGAACTTCGCCGCCTGCTCCGAGCCGACCGGGAGGTAGCAGACCAGTACGTCGACCTGCGCCTCCCGCAACGCCGCGACGACGTCGACAGGCGAGGCGTCGGACTCGGTGATGGTCTCGCGGTAGTACTTGCCGAGGCCGTCGAGGGTGTGACCGCGCTGGACGGTGACGCCGGTCGGCGGCACGTCGCAGATCTTGATCGTGTTGTTCTCGCTGGCGCCGATGGCGTCGGCGAGGTCCAGGCCGACCTTCTTGCCGTCGACGTCGAAAGCGGCGACGAACTGCACGTCCTTGACGTGGTAGTCGCCGAACACGACGTGCATCAGACCGGGGACGCGCTCTGCGGGCTTCGCGTCCCGGTAGTAGTGCACGCCCTGGACGAGCGAGCTGGCGCAGTTGCCGACGCCGACGATCGCTACGCGGATCGAGGTCATCTGGGATCTCCTTGGGTAGGCGGGTGATGCTGGTCAGGGGGCCGCTGTTGCCGCCGCTCGCCGTCGATCAGTTCGTTCAGCCAGCGGACCTCGCGCTCGGCCGACTCCAGGCCGTGCCGTTGCAGCTCGAGGGTGTAGGCGTCCATCCGCTCCGCGGTCCGGCTCATCGCTGCCCGGAAGTTGGCCAACCGCTCCTCCATCCGGGCCCTGCGGCCCTCGAGGATGCGCAACCGGGTGGCCGGATCGGTCCGGCCGAAGAACGAGAACCTGACGCCGAACGTGTCGTCCTCCCACGCCGACGGACCTGCGTCGTGCATCGCGTGCGCGAAGAAGTCCTTGCCGTCGGCGGTGATCGTGTAGACGATCTTGGGCCTGCGACCGGACTCCGGCGTACCGGAGTCGGCCGTGATCAGGCCGTTGCGGAGCATTGCCTTCAGGCACGGGTAGAGCGAACCGAACGACAGCACGCGTCCCCAGCCGAACTGGGCGTTGACGCGCTTGCGGAGCTCGTAACCGTGCATCGGCGCTTCATGCAGCAGACCGAGTACGGCGAGTTCCAGGACCCCACTGCGGTTTCCCATGACCCCACCTCCCTCGGTCTAGTTTGTCATGACCTGATGTATCGACTCGATACATCGTGCCGCCACTGTAAGCAGAACCGAGACCTGTGGACAAGACCTGACAAAGTCGCCGTATGTCACCTTGCTCACGGCCACACGCCGAGGATGAGTCGTGGTCCAGGAGCGGAGGGTCATGGCCGACAGCCATGTGCACCTTCGTGGTGCTCTGTTCAGCCTGCTGATCGTGCTGCTCGGTGTGGTGTACCTGGTCCGCTACTTCAGCGGGAAGAGCTTCTTCAACGCCCTCGACCTGAACACGGTCAACCTGATCCTGTTCCTGCTCACGCTGCTGCTGCACTGGCGGCCGTGGCGGATGGCCCGGGCGGTCCGCGACGGCGCTCCGGCGGCGGCCGGCGTACTCGTGCAGTTCCCTTGTACGGCGGCATCCTCGGGATGATCGCGTACACCGGCATCTCCGCCCGGCTAGCCGGTTTGGTTGGTGCAGGCAAGCAACCAGTTCCTGTTCCCGCCGCTGGTCGCGATCTACTCCTGCATCCTCGGCCTCAAGGCCCGCGACATCATGGGTTACACCTTCACCATGTTCCTGGCCTGCTTCCCCGCCGCCCTGGTCGGCGTGACTTTGCTCGCACCGCACGTCACGGGGTAACCGCTTGCTATCGGCTCCGGCAGAACTTGGTAAGGCTCTGCCCGCCCGACTCGCGGGTGACCGGGTGGGTTGTTAGCATCCGGAGCGGATTCGGGGCCGTTACCACACCCACCGTAGTCTGTGGGGCAATGACTTCCGCGAGATCGTCGAGGATTGCACTGTGAGTGAAGCTCGTAGAAAGGCCGTACCCGTCAAGCGCAAGAAACACTGGGCGCTCCGGGTCGGCGGCTGGCTCCTCGCTCTGTTCTTCGTGGGGGTGATCGGATCGGTCGCCGCCTTTTTCATTGTCTATCAGACCACGAAGATCCCGGACATCAACAAGGAGTTCACCACCAACACCACCACGGTGACGTTCGCGGACCAGAAGAACCCGCTGGGCTCCTTCTACGAGCAGAACCGGACCACCGTGCCGCTGTCACAGATCCCGAAGCACGTCCAGGACTCGGTGATCGCGGCCGAGGACCGCACGTTCTGGACCAACCCCGGCATCTCGCCGTCGGGTATGGCGCGGGCCGCGTTCAACATCGCGCGGGGCGAGCAGTTGCAGGGTGGTTCGACGATCACGCAGCAGTACGTGAAGATCATGTACCTGACCCAGGAGCGGACGGTCTCCCGGAAGTTCCAGGAACTGTTCATCGCGACCAAGCTGAGCCGGCAGCAGGACAAGAGCAAGACGCTCGAGGGTTACCTCAACACCATCTACTTCGGTGAGGGCGCCTACGGCATCTCCGCGGCCGGCGCCGCCTACTTCGGACAGCCGGATCCGCGGAAGCTGTCCGTGCAGCAGGCCGCCTTCCTGGCGACGGTGCTGAACAACCCGACGATGTTCGACATCGACGACAAGGACCCGCGCACCCAGAAGCGGATCGTCGAACGGTACCGGTACGTCATCGACGGTATGCGGCAGATGGGCACGATCAACGACACCCAGGCGGTGAAATACGCCAACAAGCTGCCCGATCTCAGCAAGAAGCAGAAGAAGAGCAACCGGTACAAGGGTCCGAACGGCTTCCTGCTCGACATGGCGCGCAAGGAGTTGCTGCGGCTGGGCTTCACCGAGGACGAGATCAGCGGCGGCGGCCTGAAGGTGGTCACCACCTTCAACTACGGCCTGCAGAAGAAGATGATCGCGGCGGCGACGAAGGAGCTGCCGGAGAAGCGCGACAACCTCCATGTCGGGATGGCCACCGTCCAGCCGGGCACCGGTGGCCTGCTGGCCATGTACGGCGGACCGGACTACCTGAAGAGTCAGTTGAACTGGGCAACTCTCAAAGCCCGGCCGGGTTCGTCCTTCAAGCCGTTCGCGGTCGCCGCGGCGCTGAAGGACGGGAAGACCATCTACGACACCTTCCAGGGCGACAGCCCGATCGAGATCCAGGGCAAGGAGCTCAACAACGAGTTCGACCGGGACTACGGCGAGGTCGATCTTCTCTATGCGACCCAGGAGTCGGTCAACACCGCGTTCTACGACCTGGTCGACAAGCAGATGGAGAACGGGCCGGCCAAGGTAGTGGACGCGGCCGAGGCGGCCGGCATCCCGAAGACCAAGGCGCTGGAGGTCGGCCGGGACAACCCGTCCACCGTCCTCGGCCCGGACCCGTACGCGTCGCCCGTCGACATGGCGAACGCCTACGCGACCTTCGCTGCCGACGGCAAGTTCGCCCCGGTGCACACGATCAAGAGCGTGACCGGCCCGGACGGCGAGGTGCTGTGGTCCGAGAAGAAGGATCTGCTGGACAAGCAGAGCAAGCAGACCATCGACCCCGAGGTCGCCAAGATGGTCAACTACGTGCTGCAGGACGTGGTCAAGAAGGGCACCGGCACCGACGCCCGTGAGTTGGGCCGCGCGGTAGCCGGCAAGACCGGTACGGCAGGTGGCGTCGGTGTCGAGCACCGAAAGGAGAACGCCGAGTGCGGCGGCTGCAAGGACGGCGCCGACACCCTGACCTCCTGGTGGACCGGCTACACGCCTGAGCTTTCGACCGCGGTCCTCTACCGCGCCGGAAAGACCGGTGAGTCGGACCTCGACCCCTACTCGAACGAGGCCGCGTTCTTCGGTGGTGGCTGGCCGCTGAAGACCTGGCTGGCGTTCATGAAGCCGGCCCTCGACGGTGTGTCGGACTCGGAGTTCGCCGAGCCGGACGAGGACGCCATCAAGGACAGCCCGACCCCGACGCCGACGCCGACGCCGTCGAAGCCGCCGGAGAGCACGCCAACTCCGACGAACACGCCCCCGCCGTCGAAGACGCCTCGCAAGCCCACGAACACAACGACTGAGACTCCGACGAGAACCAAGCCGACCAAGACGCCGGCTTGGCCACCGTTACCGACCGGGACGACCGAGCCGACCGCGACGCCGGAGACACCCGGCGCAGGACAATAGCTTCGACCGGCGGCACCCCACCCGGGTGCCGCCGGTTGTTTTCGGTATGGGGCACCATGGGGGCGTGAGTCGGGCTCGGGTGGGTATCTGGGGGTGGGTCGTCGGTGTTTGAGCGGGCGGCCGATGAGCAACGGCCTGAGAAGCCGGGCGGGCCCGAGAAGCCGGGCGGAGCGCGGCGGGCTCGGGTCGAAGGGGTGCGCCGGCAACGGTGGATGCCGACCGCGATGACGCGGGAGGTGCTCGGCTGGTGGCTGGTCACCCGGGCCGGGCTGTTCCTGCTCGCGATCTCGGCGCCGCTGCTGTTCAACCGGGGCAAGGACTTTCCGAACGTCTGGCGGGCCTGGCTGCAGTGGGACGTCTGGCACCTGAACGCGGTCGCCGAGTTCGGCTACGCGAACGGCGAGCCGTCCGGGGCGCCGCTGGCCGCGTTCTTCCCCGGCTTCCCGGTGCTCGTGCGACTCGTCAGCTACACCGGCATCGGTTACGTTGCTGCGGGCATCGTCGTGTCGGCGGTCGCCAGCGCCGTCGCCGCGGTCTACCTGGCGCGACTGGCGCAGTACGAGTTCCCTCAGGTGAAGGACCTCGGCCCGATCACGGCGCTGGTCTGGTTCGCGGCGCCGGTCGCTGTCTTCCTTGCCGCCGGCTACACCGAGGCGCTGTTCTGCGCGTTCGCGTTCCCGGCCTGGCTGGCCGCCCGGCAGGGCCGGTGGGCCCGGGCCGCGATCCTGGTCGCGATGGCATCGACGGTCCGGGTATCCGGGATCTTCCTCGCCTTCGCACTGATCGTCGAGTTCGTCACCTCGAAGAAGCGGGACTGGCTGTCGCTGCCCTGGCTGGCGTTGCCGGCCGTCCCGGTGCTCGGCTTCATGGCGTACCTGAAGCAGATCCACGGCTCGTGGTTCGCCTGGCAGGATGCGCAGGAGAAGGGCTGGGCGCGCGAGTTCACCTTGCCGTGGACCTCGATCTGGCACACCATCGAGGCCGCGAGCAGGGGCCACTTCGCTGCCGAGCGCAGCGACTGGACCTGGATGTTCCGGGCCGAGCTGGTCACTCTGGTGATCGGCCTGCTGCTGCTCGCGTGGCTGGTCTGGCGCCGCTCCTGGGGCGAGGCCGCCTGGGTCGCCGCCACGGTCGGCGCGTTCTGCACGTCGTTCTGGATCTACTCGCTCACCCGGGCGACCCTCCTGTGGTGGCCGCTCTGGATCGGCCTGGCCGTCCTCGTCCAGCGCAAACGCTGGCTCGGGCGCCTCTACTTGGCCCTGGCGATACCCCTGGCCGCGATCTGGGCAGCCGGCTTCTTCACCGGCCGCTGGACCGGCTGAGTAGTTTCACTCAGGTACGGCGGGTGCCCGCTCGCCTAGCGTGATCGCATGGACACCCGGTTGCTCGGCAGGAGTTTGCTGCAGGCAGTGTTGGCCGGCCTGCTCGCCGCGTTCGCGTACGAGCTGATGGTGCGCACCGGCGCTCCGCTGTGCGCCCCGTCGGCGGATCACTGCGTGGTCGACCTGCTCGGCGACCTGTTCACCGTGCAGATCGGCGGTCTGGCGATGGCGCTCGCGCTGCCGGTGTTCGCCCGGCGAGCGGGTCTCAGCTGGCCCGCCACCGTCGCCGCCGGCGCGGTGGTGGTCGCGCTCAACCTCGTCTGGTTCGCCGCCGTCACCTGACTCGGTGTCCGGCATGTGGACGATTTCGGCCTGAGGCAACCCTACGGACGGTTCGCACGTCGTTAGGGATGAAGGGGTGGCAGTCCGGGCGGGGACCGCCACCCCTCCTCACTCCGTCCGGCGGAACCTTTCAGGGGCAGGCTCCGCCGGAAGATCGTCCAGCAGGGGCGGCGGCACCAGCCGCCGCCCCGCTGACGTTTACCCGTAGTTCCGGTCGATCGACGCCGACGGGGTCGGGCTGGGCTTGGTCTCGGCGGCCCGCTTGTCGCTCGGGTGGGTGCCAGGCTCGACACCCCGCAGCGTCCCGAGCAGCTCGAGCTCGGACAACGTGACGCCGTCCGCGCCCGCGGCCGTCAGCACCAGCCGGTACTGCGTGTAGGCCTTCGGCGAGGCGATCGAGAACGACCGGGTGTACGACGCCCAGGCCCACTTCTCCCCGATACGGCGATCCACCGGCGACCACGTCGTACCGTCGTTCGACCCCTCCAGGACCCAGCCCGACGGCGGCGCGCCGGTGGCGCCGCTGGTCAGCGTGTACATCCCGACCGGGCGGCCCTGCGGCAGCGCCACCGTGATCGTCGGGTTCGCGCCGGTCAGCGTGACCTGGGTCTTGGCGTCGTCATCGGTCAGCGCGGTCACGTCCAGACCGCCGGCGCCGACCACCGCGCCCCCGTCCGACGTGGAGTCCTGCCACGTCTTCGGGTCCTCGCCCGGCGTGGTGATCGACGGCGGAGCGTCGTTCCGGCCGGTGCCCCACCTCGACGGCTTGTCGGTCATCTCGAACTCGATCTTGCCGCCGTTCGCGATCAGCTCGTGCGGCAGCGCGGTCGAGGTCCACTTCTTGCCGTTCACCCGGACGCCCTTGACGTAGATGTTCCGCGCGTCGTTGCCGGGCGCGCTGACCACCAGCTTCTTGCCGTTCGCCAGCCGCACCGTCGCCTTGGTGAACAGCGGCGACCCGATCGCGTACGACGGAGCACCCACCTGCAGCGGGTAGAACCCGAGCATGCTGAACAGGTACCACGCGGACATCTCGCCGTTGTCCTCGTCACCCGGGTACCCCTGCCCGATCTCGGACCCCAGGTACAGCCGGGACAGCACCTCGCGCACCTTCTCCTGCGTCTTCCACGGCTGACCCGCGAAGTCGTACATGTATGCGATGTGGTGCGACGGCTGGTTGCTGTGCCCGTACTGACCCATCCGTACGTCGCGGGCCTCGAGCATCTCGTGGATGGTGCCGCCGTACCCGCCGGTGTGCAGGGCGTCCTCCGGCGTGCTGAAGAACTCGTCGAGCTTCTTCGCCAGCCCGTCGCGGCCGCCGTAGATCGCGGCCAGGCCGGCCCCGTCCTGCGGGGTCGAGAACGCCATGTTCCAGGCGTTCGTCTCGGTGTAGTCGTGACCCCAGTCGCGCGGGTCGAAGGTGCCCGGCGAGCTGCCCCAGACGCCGTCCGGCCCCTTGCCCTGGAAGAAGCCGAGCGCCGGGTCGAACAGGGTCACGTAGTTGCGGGCCCGGTTCAGGAAGTACTTGTAGTTGTCCAGGTACTCCTGCTTGCGCGGATCGTTCTTCTTCGCGGTGTCGTGCAGCCGCTTCGACATGTTCGCGATGCCGAAGTCGTTGATGTAGCCGTCCATCGACCAGCTGAAGCCCTCACCGGTGGTGTTGGCCGTGTAGCCGTTGAACGTGGACAGGTCCAGGCCCTTGCGGCCGACGTTCTGCGACGGCGGCACGACGGCCGCGTTCTTGAGGGCGGCGTCGTACGCGGCCTGGACGTCGATGCCCTTGATGCCCTTCAGGTAGGCGTCGGCGAAGGCGACGTCGGAGCTGGTGCCGACCATCAGGTTGGCGTAGCCCGGCGACGACCAGCGGGAGATCCAGCCGCCGTCCTTGTACTGCTGGACGAACCCGTTGACCAGGTCGGCCGCGGAGTCCTGGGCGAACAGCGAGTACGCCGGCCACACCGTCCGATAGGTGTCCCAGAAGCCGTTGTTCACGTACGTCTGGCCGGCCACGATCTTCGAGCCGGTCGTGGTCGGGGTGTCGGTGCCCACCTTCGGCGAGGTCGGGGACGCGTACTTGATCACCGGGTCCTTGCGGGTGCCGGTGTTCTCCGAGCCGTTGTTCGGGTAGAGGAACAGCCGGTAGAGGTTCGAGTAGAGCGTGGTCAGCTGGTCCGCGGTCGCGCCCTCGACCTCGATGGTGCGCAGCTTCGCGTCCCACCGGGCCTGGGCATCGTCCTTGACCTTGCCGAACTTCGACCCGGCCGGCAGCTCGAGCTCCAGATTCCGGCGGGCCTGCTCGGTGCCGATCAGCGAGGTCGCGATCCGGAGCTGGACCTGGGTGACCTTCGGGTCGAAGCCGAAGTACCCGCCGACATTCGCGCCGCCGCCGTTCGACAGCTTGCCGGAGGCAATCACCTTCTGGTCGACGACGCCGTACACGAACAACCGGCCGGCGCCGGTGGACAGGCCGCTCTTGACGTCGCTGAAGCCGGTGACGGTGCCGGCCTCCGGGTCCAGCGTCAGGCCGCCGTTGTTGTTCACGTTGTCGAACACCAGCGACGCCTTGCCGGCCGGGAACGAGAACCGCAGCAATGCCGCGTGGTCGGTCGGCGCAATCTCGGCGGCGTTGCCGTTGTCGAAGGTGACGCCGTAGTAGTACGGCCGGGCGATCTCGTTGTCGTGGCTGAACGACCAGGCCCGCGCCTTGCGGTCCGCGGTCGGGGTCGCGGCCGTCGACGGCATCACCTGGAACGTCTGCCGGTCACCCATCCACGGGCTCGGCTCGTGGCTGATCGACAGCGCCTGGATGGTCGGCTTGTTGGCCTCGTTGTTGCCCTTGGCGTAGTCGTACAGCCAGGACGTCGAGCCCGCGTTCGTGACCGGCGTCCAGAAGTTGAAGCCGTGCGGTACGGCGGTCGCCGGGAAGTTGTTGCCGCGCGAGAACCCACCGGTCGAGTTCGTCCCGCGGGTGGTGATCGCCAGGTCCGACGGGTGCTTGGCCGCGGTCTTCCGGGCGGCCCGGTCGGGGTTGATCGCGGCGGCGATCCGGATGTCGTCGATCCAGCCGCGGAACTCGGCCGGGCCGGACGGCTTGTCGTAGCCGACCAGGATCCGGGTCACCGTCTTGCCGGCAGCGACCGTGCCGAGGTCCGCCTCGACGTTGTTCCACTGGTTCGTGGACAGGCCCTTCGCGTCACCCTGACCGCGCGGGCTGAGCTCGAAGCCGTGATGATCCTGCGCGCGAAGATCGCTCAGGTAGGTGCCGTCGGAGAACGCGAGGTCGAGCGCGGCGAACGTGCTCGGGTAGCTGAGGTCGCCCTCGGTGTGCTCGGGGAAGATCTTGTACGACAGCCGGGTGTCCTTGCCGATCTTCAGGTCGACGTCGGCGATCCGGTTCCAGCTGTAGCCGCGGCCCTCGGCGGTCTGGTGGCCGGCGTACCGGAACGACTTGACGCCGGTGTAGCCGACCCGGGCGCGGGCGTTGTAGGCGCTGGTCGGGCCGGAGTCCAGCCGGGACTCGACGACCGGGCCCGGCGGCGGCAGCGGGGCGCCGTTCGAGAGGTACCAGTCGGCGAGCTGGACGATGTTCTCACCGTGGTTCAGGGTGATGTCCAGCTTGAAATAGGTGTACGGCGTCTCGTTCGAGAAGCTGTACTCCTTGGTCTGGAACCGGTTCTCGAAGCTCTCGCCGGTCCGGGTGTCCAGCGTGGTCCAGGTGGTCCCGTCGTTCGAGCCGGAGACGGTCCAGTTCTGCGGGTCGCGGCCGTCGGCGTCGTTGGCCGAGGTGAGCGCGTACTTGCGGATCACCACCGGGGCCGAGGTCTGGTAGACCAGCCAGCCGGTCGGCTCGAACACCAGCCACTTGGTGAACTTGTCCCCGTCGGCGGCGTTGGTGGCGATCTCACCGCCTCCGGTGTTCTCGCCGTTCGCGGTCACCTCGGTGACCTTGTCCATCTCGCTGCCGCCGATCCCGGTCGGCGTCGGGCCGCGGACACCGTCGGTGCGCGGCTTCCCGTCCGGCCCGGTCTCGACCGTGTCGGTGTAGCCGGGCTGTGGCTGTCCCGGCTCGAACGAGGTGAAGAAGGAGGACCCGGTGGCCACCGGCTGGTCCTCCGACGTGGTTGAGACGGCATTCGCTGGCGTCATGGCAGTCGACATTGTCACAACGAGTCCCAGAGACGCGACGAGCCCCAGTGGGCGGCGGAGATTCATCAACGCTCCTTGCACGGCCGGACCGGCGCAACGGGTCTCACCCCGTCCCCCGGTGTGGGGTGCGCGGCCCCGATGACAAGGTTGTCAGCCCGCGCCCGGGGTGATCCTGCCCAGCTTCGTCACCCCTGGTCAATAGTTCGTAGCGCACTGTCGACGACTGGTGGGGGATTGACACTCCAGCGGTAGGTTGAAGCCATGGACGAACGTGTGCTGGTGACCGGGGCGGCCGGATTCATCGGGCGGGCCGTGGTGGCCGGCCTGCGGCATCGCGGAGTCCCGGTGACAGCCGTGGATCGGGAGCCGCCGGACCCGTCGTGGGACGAAGGCGTGCAGGTGGTCACCGGCGACCTGGCCGACCAGGAGGTCTGCATCGCCGCGTTCGAGACCCGGCCGAGCGCCGTGGTCCACCTGGCCGCGCTGACCTCGGTCCTGCGCTCGGTCGACGCGCCCATGCAGACCTTCGCCCAGAACGTCACCATCACCCAGGTGCTCCTGGAGCTGTCCCGCGGCAGCGGCGTTGACCGCTTCATCCTCGCGTCGACCAACGCCGTCGTCGGTGACGTCGGTACGGCGACCATCAACGCAAACCTTCCGCTCCGGCCACTCACGCCGTACGGCGCGACCAAGGCGGCCTGCGAGATGCTGCTCTCGGCGTACTCGGGCAGCTACGGCCTCGCGACCGCCGCGCTGCGGTTCACCAACGTGTACGGACCGGGCATGTCGCACAAGGACAGCTTCGTGCCGCGGATGATGAAGGCCGCGCTCAAGGACGAGGGCGTCCGGATCTACGGCGACGGCGAGCAGCGCCGCGACCTGGTCTACATCGACGACGTCGTCGCCGGCATCATGCTCGCCCTCGACAAGGCGTACGACCGTCGCGCGATCATCGGATCCGGTCGGTCCGTGTCGGTGCTGGAGATGGTCGAGGCGGTCCGCGCGGTCACCGGCCGCCCGGTGCCGGCCGAGCACGTCGAGGCGCCGGCCGGCGAGATGCCGGCGGTGGTCGTCGACATCACGAACGACCTCGGCTACGAGCCGGCGGTGTCGCTGGAAGACGGGCTCGCCCGCACGTGGCAGTACTTCCAATCCCGGTGAAACCCCAAGTACCCCGCCCCCTCGCTGCGCTCGGGGGCGGGGTGTTAAGGGAGCACTGGCTGCTCGCTGTCTTCCTGCTGGCGGGCACCGTCCTGCGTGTGCTCGCCACCATCGCCTACCGGCCGGCGATCATCTACACGGACTCGGTCCAGTACCTCAACAACATGGCGGCGCTGAGCCCCAACCAGCTCAACCCCATCGGCTACGAGTTCCCACTGCGGCCTCTGGTCAGCCTGGGCGGTCTCACCCTCGTCGTCATCGTGCAGCACATCGTCGGGCTCCTGCTGGGCGTCGCCATCTACGCACTAGCCCGGCGGCTCAACGTCTACCGCTGGCTGGCCGCTCTGGCCGCCGCACCCCTCCTGCTCGACGCCTACCAGGTGCAGATCGAGCAGAACATCATGGCCGAGACCACCTTCGACGTACTGCTGGTCGCGATCCTCTGGCTGCTCCTGGGTTGGGGAGTCCCCGGCTGGAAGCGTGCGCTCGCGGTCGGTCTGCTCCTCGGCGCCGCCTTCGCGGTCCGCACCATCGGCCTGACCCTGCTCATCGCGGTCGTCCTCTACCTGGTCGTCGTCGGCAATGCCTGGCGTCGCCGTCGCCTCGAGCTGGTACGGCGTACCGCGGCAGCGATAGCCGGATTCGCGGTGGTGTTCGGCGCGTATGCGGTCTACTTCCACACGGAGACCGGGCGGTGGGGATTCACCGGTGCCGAGAACCAGGTGCTGTACGGCCGGACCGCAGTAGTCGCCGACTGCTCGAAGCTGCCGCTCAACGAGGGCACCAGGCTGTTCTGCCCCAAGGAGCCGCTCGGTGAGCGTCTCGGCGTCGACAAGTACGCGCACAACCACTACGGCGACCCCAACTGGCCTGGACCGCTTCCACCCGGCACCACCAAGCAGGAGCTGGCCACGGAGTTCGCCCGATTGGTCATTCGGCACCAGCCGCTGGACGTCACCTGGGCCGCGCTGAAGGACTTCGCCAAGGGCTTCGCGCCGACCCGGACCACGTCGCCGGACGACGTGCCGCTGGAGCGCTGGCAGTTCCAGACCACCTATCCGAACCTGCAGGACCCGAACACCACCAAGGCCGCGGTCAAGTGGGACGGGTCGCAGCCACAGGTGGCTCATGTCCCGGCCGTCATCCTGCGCGCGTACCAGCTGAACGGCGGCTACACGTCCGGAACGCTGCTGGGGATCTGCGTGCTGATCGCCCTCGCCGCAGTGGCCGGTCTTGGCCGTGCCAAGACGTCAGGGCTCCGGTCTGCCGCCCTGCTGCCCGCAGCCGCTGGTGTGATCCTGCTGCTGGGCTCTGCGGCTTTCGAGTTCTCCTGGCGCTACCAGCTGCCCGGTCTGGTCCTCTTCCCGCTCGCAGGAGCGATCGGACTGCGCGCACTGCTCGGCAAGGACCAAGCGCGTCCCGCGATGGCCGACTACCCGGACGAGGTGGACTCCCTTGCGGTGAAGGACTTCGGTACGCCGTCCTTCGCGCCGATCGTCGTGGTGATTGCCGCCTACAACGAGGCCGGCGGCATTGGCCCGGTGCTGACCGACATGCCGCGTACCTGCGCCGGCCTGCCGGTCGACGTCCTCGTCGTGGTCGACGGCTCGACCGACGACACCGCCGATGTTGCCCGTCAACACGGTGCTTACGTGTGCGTTGCCCCCAGCAACCGTGGGCAGGGCGCCGCACTCCGGCTCGGCTACCACCTGGCCGCCGAGGGCGGAGCGCAGTACGTCGTGACGACCGACGCCGACGGGCAGTACGACAACGACGAGCTCGACGTGCTGCTGCAGCCGATCCTGGATGACCGGGCCGACTTCGTCACCGGGTCGCGCCGGCTCGGAGCCGAGGACGCGGACAGCCGGCTGCGCTGGGTCGGGGTGCGGGTTTTCGCCGTACTAGCGTCGATTCTGACCCGACGGAAGCTGACCGACACGTCGTTCGGCTTCCGCGCGATGCGGGCCGAGCTGGCGACCGCGGTGACGTTGCGCGAGCCGCAGTACCAGTCGTCGGAACTGTTGCTCGGGGCACTCGCTCTCGGCGCGCGCGTGGTCGAGCTGCCGATGACGATGCGGCGCCGCGGCGACGGGACCAGCAAGAAGGGCCCAGGCCTGGTGTACGGCGCGAACTATGCGCGGGTGATGACGACTACGTGGCTACGGGAGTACGTGCTTCGGCGGGGTCGGCGGACTCCGGCGCAGGCTTCTTGGCGAACACGTAGCGATCGAACAGCACGAACTTCAGGATGAACAGCACGCCGTAGGTGCCCAGGTAGGAGGCGCTGACCAGGGCGGTCTGCCAGGCGTGTGAGGCGATCCGGTCCTGGACCAGGTTGTCGGTGACCGTGGTGACGATCGCCGCGATCACGGCGGACACCACCGAGATGATTGCGTACGGCAACAGCTCGCGACCGCTCGGGTTGCGGTGCCCCCAGGTCCAGTGGCGGTTGATCAGGTAGCTCGGGACCGTGCCGGTCACCCAGGCGACCAGGGTGGCGATCAGCGGCGTCGTGCCGAACCCGTAACAGAGCGCGAACGCCGCCTGGCTGAGCACGGTGGCGACCACCGAGGCCGCCAAGTACTTCGCCCACAGCAACAAACGGGTCCGGCTCAGGCCGAATCCGCTGATTACCTTGGTCAACGTACGCATTGGCCCTATTGTGCACCCCCGCACCCAGCACAGTCCCCTGGTTGCCAATTCATAGCCAATTCCCAGCTTGCTAGTGGGCCCGATCACGTTAGGGGAGCGGGTACTCGGGATAGGAAGGACAGTGAAAGCCAACATCCCTTCAAGGAAGGCGGCCGAGCCGTGCGAGTACTCGTCCTGGGCGGTGACGGCTACCTAGGGTGGCCGACCGCGCTGCATCTGTCAGACCGCGGCCACGAGACGGCCGTCCTCGACAACTTCGCCCGCCGGGGCTACGACCAGGAGCTGGGGGTCCAGAGCCTGGTGCCGATCCAGGACCTCGACACCCGGGTGGCGGCCTGGGAGGAGGTGTCCGGCCGGCGGATCGCGGCGTACACCGGCGACCTGGTCGACGCCGACTTCGTCTACCGGGTGGTGCGTGAGTTCGAGCCGGAGGCGATCGTGCACTTCGCCGAGCAGCGGGCGGCGCCGTACTCGATGATCGATCGTGCGCACGCGGTCTACACCCAACACAACAACGTGGTCGGCACGCTGAACCTGATGTACGCCGTGGCCGAGACCAACCCGGACATCCACCTGGTCAAGCTCGGCACTATGGGTGAGTACGGCACGCCGAACATCGACATCGAGGAAGGCTGGCTGGAGGTCGAGCACAACGGGCGCAGGGACCGGATGCTCTACCCGAAGAAGCCGGGGTCGTTCTACCACCTGAGCAAGGTGCACGACTCGCACAACCTGGAGTTCGGCTGCCGGATCTGGGGGATGCGGGTCACCGACCTCAACCAGGGCGTCGTCTACGGCCAGCAGACCGAGCAGACCGTGCAGGACCCGCGGCTGGCGACCCGGTTCGACTACGACGCGGTGTTCGGCACCGTGCTCAACCGGTTCGTCATCCAGGCCGTGCTCGGCGAGCCGCTGACCGTCTACGGCAGCGGCGGCCAGACCCGGGGCTTCCTGGACATCCGGGACACCGTCGAGTGCATCCGGCTCGCGGTCGAGAACCCCGCCGACGCCGGCGAGTTCCGGGTGTTCAACCAGATGACCGAGAGCTACTCGGTCGCCCAGCTCGCCGACAAGGTCGCGGAATGCTTCCCCGGCCCGGTGCAGGTCGAGCACCTGGAGAACCCGCGGGTGGAGCAGGCCGAGCACTACTACAACGTGAAGCACACCGGACTCGTCGGCCTCGGCCTGCAGCCGCACCTGCTGTCCGACACGCTGATCGACTCGATGTTCGACATCGTCGCCGCCAACAAGGACCGCGTCGACCCGGCCGCCCTGCTACCAACTGTCCGCTGGCGCGGCCACCTGAAGACCTAAGGTCGTGTCTGGCAATTCCCCGCCTACTGCGCGGCACTCGGCACGGCACCTCGCCGCACTGGCCCGAAGGCCACGATGCTCCGCATCGAGACCTCCGCTCCAGCACGCCGATGCACCGCACCGAGCACCTGCTCGCTACGGCGCGGAACTGCCAGACACGACCTAGGCGAAGAAGCAGAAGATGTGGCCGACCGGGTCGGCGTACACCCGGACGTCGGGCTGCGGCTGGAACTCCTGCAGCCGGGCGCCCAAGGAGGTCGCGCGCTCGTGCGCGGCCTCCAGGTCGTCCACCTGGAGATCGAGGTGCAGTTGCATCTGCTGCTTTTCGGTCTCGCTCGGCCAGGTCGGCGGCCGGTAGTTCGGCTCCAGCTGGAACGACAGCTTGGTGTCGTTCGGGCCGATCGCCGTCGCCCACGTCTCGTCGTCCTCACCCAGCTGCCAGCCGAGCAGCTCGCAGTAGAACCGCGCGAGCTGCCGCGGATCCGGTGAGTCCAGTACCACGCCTTTGAGTGGAATCATTCTTCGCACGCTAGCGGCGACCCCCGACAAGCAACGTCGGCAGTACGGCGAGGAAGCGGTCACGCCGGCCTCGGTCCGCCTGCTCGGCCAGCCACCCGTCCGCGTCCTCCTGCGTGATCAACGCCTTCTCGACCGCAGCCGCCGCAGCCGCCACGAGCTGACCGGCCAGCAACCCGTGATCGGTGACCACCTCGGTGTGTACGACGACCTCGACGTCGCGGAACCCGGCGTCGAGCAACAGGTCCCGCAGGCTGCGAGCCGCCCGCGGTGCCACCGACCGCGACTCCAGGCCGAGCAGGACTACGTCAGTCAGATCCTGATCGGCGCTGTCGATCAGCAGGAAGCCGTAATCCTGTCCACCGAGTACGACGTGCCCGCCCGGGCGGGTCACCCGCCGGGCCTCGGCCACCGTCGGCACTGGGTCCTCGAGCAGGTGGAAGAGCCGGACCGCGCGGTAGCCGTCCACCGACGCGTCCTCCAGCGGCAGGTCGTCGGAATGTGCCACGTGAAACATTGCCTCGGGCACCCGGACCCGGGCGGCCTCGACCGCCTCCGGGTCCGCGTCCACCCCGATCACCTTCAGCCCGGCCGCGGACAACTCGGCAACCGCATGACCGGTGCCGCAGCCGACGTCGACGCAGGTTCCGCCGCTGGTCAGGTTCAGCAACCGGTACGACTCCGCCCGGAGCTCCGCTGCTCCGGGACGCTCCTCGATCCGTTCCAGAAGGCTCATGCTCCCAGGCTGAAACTTCAGGTCCACCTGAAGTCAACCTGTCACACTTCCGCACCGGGATGCGTCAGGCTGGGTGGCGGGACGGTCCCGCCGCAGAGTCGCACCGGGAGACGAGTGATGAAGTTCGCCAAGACCATCGTGTACGTCGAGGACGCCAAGGCCTCGATCGAGTTCTTCGAGCGCGCGTTCGGGTTCAAGGGGACGTACTGGGACAACGGCGCCGGCATGGTCGATGCCGGTGGTGTCCAAGTGCACTTCGCGACGTACGAGCTCGGGCAGAGCCACCTGCCCGAGATCGGCAAGCCCGGCGCGGTCGCGTTCGAGCTCTCACTGACCACCGAGGACGTCGACGCCGCCTTCCAGCGGGCCGTCGAGGCCGGCGCCCAGCCACTGCAGGAGCCGGAGAAGTCGCCGTGGGGCCAGGTCACCTCGTACCTCCGCTGCCCCGACGGCACCGTCGTCGACCTCGCGTCGCCTGCCTGAGGGCGTGGCTCCTGACCGTGCCGTCGGCGAGCGTTTGCCGGCGGCAAGGTCCATGCGCTCGGTCAGCAGGCCATCATGACGTGGTGACTATGGGGGCACCTTCGCTGGCCTGCACCAGCACAAAACCCTGCCCCGTGAAGGCCAGCTGCATGGCCTCCCCACTGCCACGCCCGATCAATGCGCCCGCTTTCATGGTCCGATTGACCCCGACCTGAAGCCCGGTGCTCCAGCAAACCGCCGACTGCGCATCGGCCGCCGTCGGCATGCGTGCGACGTCGAGCAGCACCGGCGTGCCGTGCGTGGTCACCGCCACCCACCCGGTCCCCGTCACCGTCGTGTTGAACAACCCACCGGCTGCCATCCCGGCCCCCTGAACCCGGTGGATGTCCCAGCTGAGCTGTGGCTGGAAAGCCAGCAGATTCCGCCCGTTGACGGTCAGCCCTTCGTTCTCCAGGAAGAACAGCTGAATGTCGTCAGCGTTGTCGGCAAGGTAGAGCAACCCGTCACCACGAACTCGCATCAGCGACACGCCCTCACCTGTCGCGACCTTCTTGAACAGCTTGCCGAGACCTCCGGCGCCCTCGTAGTCGAAGTCCATCCGCCCTTGGAAGGCGACCATCGAGCCTTGCTTCGCGAGCACCTGGTCAGGCAGCTGGACGCGCAACATCTTCTTGTTCTCCAGCCCGAAGCCGCCGGGCAACGGCTGGCCGTCGAGATTGCCGAGAACCGAACTTCGCACGACGTCCCCCTTCGACCGGGAATGATGCCGACAGCCTAAGCCTCGGTCCGTGGCCGGTCGGCTGCTCAGTCCATCGACACCTTGTCGAACGAAGTGGTGGTGTAGCGGACGTCGACGCCCACTTCGTCGCCGACCGCGGGCGGGGCCACCGTCGACGGCAGGAAGAGCATGCTGGCCTGCATGTGCGGGGGCTCGGCGAACCAGCGCTGCTTGCCTTCGATGGTGAACGGCGACAGCGCCATGCCGGCGGCGTCCAGGCTGCCCTTGGCCATCGCGATCGCGCGCTGGCGAACGGTGGCCGCCGCGGTCGGCGCCTCCAGGCCGACGCCGTGCGCCGTACCGCCCGACACCACCAGGATGTGCCCGTCACCGCTGACCCGGCGCTGCCGGTAGCCGACCCGCTCGCCGCGCCGGACCGAGTGCACGTCGAGCACCGTCGACCGCACGGACAGCGCGCCGCGGTCGCCGAGCCAGAGCCCGGTGCCCATCCGGAGTTTCACGTCCTCGCCGATGTCGGAGAGCTTCTGGGCCGGCACGTGCGACACCCAGAGCGGTCCGCGCCGGACGGCCAGGGCCGCCTTGCCGAGCTCCGAGGCTTCTCTGAGGTTGGCCGACGTACCGCCGGCGCCCATCGGGAAGTGCAGCGACCAGCCCTCGAACCGGATCCGGTCGAGCGCGTTCAGCAGCATCGTGTGCCGGAGCTCGCGGGCGCCGATCCCGTGCCGCCGCATCGAGGTCTGCACCTCGATCAGCACCCGGCTGCCGGCCGGGATCGAGACCAGGTCGGCCAGCCGGCTGACCGTGTGGATCACGTTCTTGCTCTGCGGGATCTCGTGGAACGGCCGCCACGGCGACAGCACGACGATGTCCTCGCGCGGGTCCGGCGGCACCTCGAAGTAGGTGCCGACCGCGACCGTGCGGGCGCCGAGGGCGCGCGCCTCGGCCAGCAGCCGGTGGTTGCCGAAGCCGTACCCGTTGCCCTTGGCGACCGGGACGATGTCGGGGTTCCACGTGGAACGCAGATGTTCGCGCCATCGATCGGAATCGACGTGCAGGACTAGGGGCATGGTGTCAACGCCGTCTCATGTAGAGGTCGAATGCGGTGTAGAGCGCCTTGTTCAACGGCAGATCCCACTCACCGACGTACTCGACGGCCTCGCCGCCGGTGCCGACCTTGAACTGGATCAGCCCGACGTGCGGGTCGTTCGGGTCCAAGGTGTCGGTGATGCCCCGTAGGTCGTACACGGACGCGCCCGCCGCGAGCGCGTCCGTCATCATGCGCCACTGGATCGCGTTCGATCCGCGCACGTCTCGCTTGGCGGTCGAGCTGGCACCGTAGGAGTACCAGGAGTGACCGCCGACCCGGACCCAGATGGTCGATGCGACCAGGTCGCCTTCGTGGTAGGCGTTGTAGATCCGGAAGTCACAACAGTCGGCCGGCTGGTCGGCCATCGCGGCGTACATCTTCTCGAAGTACGGCAGCGGCCGCGGCGTGAAGTGGTCCCGCTCCGCGGTCTCGACGTACAGCTGGTGGAACGCCTTCAGGTCCTCGGCGCCGCCCTGCGTCACCTCGACGCCGGCCTTGTCGGCCTTCTTGATGTTGCGCCGCCACAGCTGGTTCATGCCCTTGAGGAGGTCGTCCTGGCCGCGGCCGGCCAGCGGGACCTGAAAGACGTACTGCGGTTGTCCGGCCGCGAATCCTTCTCCGGTCCGCGGCGCCTTCCAACCCAGCGCGCGCAGCTGCTTGGCGACCAGCTCGCCGGACGGCTCGATCACGTCGGCCCGGACGTCGCCGAGCTTGGGCTGCTGCCCGCCGGCGATCGCGTCCTTGATGGTCTTGGCGCCCCACCGCCGGGTCGCCACCGGCGGACCCATCCGGATGCCGAACGCGCCGCGCTCCTGCAGGTGCCCCGCCAGCGGGCGCAGGTACCGGCCGAGATCGACGGCCTCCCAGTCGATCACCGGGCCCTCGGGCAGGTAGGCCAGGTACCGCTTCACCTTCGGCATCTGCCGGTACAGCACCAGGCCGGCGCCGACCAGCTCCGCCGGGTTGGCCGGGTCGTACCAGCCGAGTGACTGCGCCTTCCACTCGCTCTTCACCGCCGCCCACCCGGGGGTCTGCAGGAAGCTCGCCGCCGGTTGCGCTGCGATATAGGCAGCGTGCTCGTCGGCCGAGATGGTCCGGATGCTCAAGTCACTCACGGTCGGTCAGGTTACCGGCCCGAAGCTTTGAACCGTAGCCGAGCCGGTGACCTGATCAAACCCTGTGGATAACTGGGCTTGCTTACTGGGCGAGGAGTTTCTCCGAGAGGTCCCACAACCGAGTGGCCGACTCCGGATCGAGGGCGTACGCCGAGACGCCGCTGTAGTCGTTGTCTCCGTGCGGCAGCGCCTCGTTGTTGTCCTCGAAGTACCGGCCGGTGACGCCGTCGACGAGTGGTGACGCGGCCAGCAGGACCGAGGTCGACGCACCCTGCTCGGGGGTCTTCCAGGCGAAGCCCTCCCAGTTCTTGAAGAACTCCTCCGGCAGGTGCCGCTGCAGCGCGGTCCGGATGCCGCCCGGCATCAGCGCGTTGGCGACGATCCCGTCGCTCGCCCAGCGCTTCGCCGCCTCGACGGCGAACAGGACGTTGGCCGTCTTCGATTGTCCGTACGCCGCCCACTCGTCGTACGGCCGGTGCTCGAAGTGGATGTCGTCGAAGACGACGTCCGAGCGGTTGTGCGCGCTGGAGCTGACGGACACGATTCGGGCGTTGCCCGCCTGCGCGAGCGCCGAGTGCAGGCCGGTCGCCAGCCCGAAGTGGCCGAGGTGGTTGGTGGCGAACTGGTGCTCCCAGCCCTCCGGCGTGCGGTTGAGCGGCTCGGCCATCACGCCGGCGTTGTTGACCAGTATGTGCAGCGGTCCGTCCCAGTTCTCGGCGAACGCGCGCACCGAGGCGCGGTCGGCGAGCTCGAGCGGCGCCACGAAGACGTGACTGTTGCCGGTCGCCTCGATGATGTCGGCCGCGGTGCGCTCACCGGCGGCGGTGTTGCGTACGGCGAGAGTCACCTCGGCCCCCGCCGACGCGAGGGCACGGGCGGTCTCCACGCCGATGCCGGACGCGCCGCCGGTGACGACCGCGCGACGCCCGGACAGATCCACGCCGGCGATCACGTCGGCCGCGGTGGAGTCATAGCTGAAGGGGGTGGTGATTCGGCTCATCAGGTTCGGTCCTGTTCTGCGAGCTAGGCTTTAACCGGAGGAACCTCCGGTAATCCCAGTTAACTGGAGGCACCTCCGGTTATCAAGTCCGATAGGTTCTGGGGTCAGAAGGGAGGGGAGATGGGCACTGGCGAACGTCCGCTGCGGGCGGATGCGCTGCGCAACCGCGAGCAGATCCTGGCCGCGGCGTCGCGCGCGTTCTCGACGTGCGGCCTGGAGGCGACGCTGGAGGGGATCGCGAAGGACGCCGGTGTCGGCATCGGCACCCTCTACCGGCACTTCCCGACCCGTGAGCTGCTGATCGAGGCGGCGTACCGCAGTGAGCTGGCCGCGATCTGCGACGCCGCGCCGGTGCTGCTCGACACGATGCCGCCGGCCGAGGCGCTGCGGGCCTGGATGGACCGCTACATCGACTACATGACCCGCAAGCTCGGCATGGCCGACGCGCTGCGCGCGGTGATCGCGTCCGGCGCGAACCCGTACGCCCAGAGCTTCGAGCTCCTGGTCGGCGCGATCAAGCCGTTCCTGGACGCCGGCGCCGCGTCCGGCGATCTCCGCTCCGATGTCTCGGCGGACGACGTACTGGTCAGCATCAGCGGGGTCGCGCTGGCCACTGGGAAGAACCGCGACCAGGCGGACCGAGCCCTCAACCTGTTGATGGACGGCCTCCGCTATCGGAGCTCTTAGTGCAGAAGGTCGCACTGGTGACGGGCTCGGCTTCGGGGATCGGGGCGGCGACAGCCCGGCGGTTGGCCGCGGACGAGATGACGGTCGCGGTGCACTCACGGTCGAGCCGGGACGTGGGTACGGCGCTGGCGCGCGAGCTGAACGGGTCGTACTTCCAGGCCGATCTCGCGGACGACGCCGAGGCGACTGGATTGGTGCCGCGGGTGCTGGCCGAGTTCGGGCGGCTCGACGTACTGGTGAACAACGCGGGGATCAGCTGGCCGGTGCCGCACGCGGATCTCGAGGCGTTGACGGCGGACGACTGGCGGCGGCTGCTCGACGTCAACCTGATCGCGCCGTGGTTGCTGTGTACGGCGGCCGTGCCCGCGCTCCGGGAGTCGGGTGGCTGCATCGTCAACGTGACCAGCCATGCCGGTGTCCGGCCGAAGGGAAGCTCGATCGGGTACGCCGCCTCGAAGGCCGCGCTGAACCACATGACCAAGCTGCTGGCCGCGGCACTCGGACCATCGGTGCGCGTCAATGCGGTCGCGCCCGGCCTCGTCGACACCCCGCTCACCGCCTCGTGGACCGAGGCCCAGGAGCTGTGGAAAACCACGAGCCCGATGCGCCGCGCGGCCCAGCCGTCGGACGTCGCGGACCTGATCTCCGCACTTGTCCACAACACCTATGTGACCGGCGAAGTGGTCCTGCTCGACGGCGGCCTGAACCTGCGCTGATTCTGTCGGTGCCAGCTCCTAC
The DNA here is from genome assembly GCF_044458365.1 of Kribbella sp. NPDC050470. NCBI lineage: Bacteria > Bacillati > Actinomycetota > Actinomycetes > Propionibacteriales > Kribbellaceae > Kribbella > Kribbella sp. NPDC050470. The sequence goes on from NZ_JBITHV010000003.1 coordinate 83,542, forward strand.
AATCGCCGGATGTCTTTGGGTCGAGACTTCCGGCGGCTGTGGGTCGCGTTCACCGTCAGCGCGGCCGGATCGGCGGTCGGCCTCGGCGCGTTGCCGCTGATCGCCGTACTCGCTCTCGACGCCAGCACCTTCCAGGTCTCGATGCTTGCCGCGCTGTCGGCGATCGCGGCCGCTGCGATCGCGTTGCCGCTGGGCGACTTCATCGAGCAGCGGCGGAAGCGGCCGGTGATGATCGCGGCCGACCTGGTCCGGTTCGTCGTACTGATCTCGGTGCCGGTCGCGGCGGTGTTCGACGTACTGACCTACACGCAGCTGTGCGTGGTCGGCGTGGTGCAGGCGGCAGCGTTGATCGTGTTCCAGGCGGCGAGTGGCGCGCACCTCAAGGCGCTGGTCCCGGCCGAGGGGCGAGCCGAGGCGAACAGCCGGTTCGAGCAGACCAACTGGATCACGCTGAGCGTAGGACCGGCGGTCGGCGGCGCACTGGTCAGCTTGGTCGGTGCGACCGTCACGTTGGCTGTGGACGCGGTGTCGTTCCTCGGATCGGCGCTCGGCATCCGGCGGATCCAGCAGCCCGAGCCCGAGCCGGTACGGCGGGATGGGAAGGCTGACATCACCGCCGGGTGGCGGTACATCCTGCGGCATCGCGGACTGCGGGTGCTGTTCTGGAACTCGCAGCTGTTCGGCGGACCGGTGATGATGACGTCGCCGCTGCTCACCGTGCTCATGCTGCGCGACCTCGGCCTGCCGGCGTGGAACTACGGGCTCTCGCTCGGCCTGTCCTGCCTGGGTGGCGTCCTCGGCGCGCGTCTCGCGCCCCGGCTCACCCGACGCTACGGACTGCAGTGGATGCTGTTCGTGTTCGGCGTACTCCGGGCGCCGTGGCTGCTGCTGATGCCGCTGGCGCCGGCCGGGTGGGGTGGCTTCGCGCTGATCACCGCGGCCGAGGTCGGGCTGCTGGTGGCTGCCGGAGCGTTCAACCCGTCCTTCGCGACGTACCGGATGGAGGCGACCGAGGACGGCTACATGGCGCGGGTGGTGGGCGCGTGGTCGATCAGTTCGCGCTGCGTGCAGCCGGCGTTCATGGCGCTCGGCGGGGTGCTCGCTGCGGCGATCGGACTCCGTGGTGCGTTGTGGATCGCGGGCGGGTGCTGCCTGCTGAGTGCCGCCGTACTGCCGTGGCGGTCGGCTACAGCAGCTCCATTGCCTGAGCCAGTCTGACCTGGCTGCCCATCATCCCGCCGTCGGCCTGGGCGTCGAGATACGTGACCGCCCGCTCGGCCGGGAGCACGAGGACCTCGACCACCTGCTCGCCGTCGTCGGGGTTGGTCGGCTCCTGGTCGACCACGACGTCCGCGACGACAGTGGCCCAGTACGAGATCGGGTGCGGGAGGTGCGGACGGTAGGGGCCCGGGCGGCGGTGCTCGGCGCGGTGCGCACCGAGCCAGGTCAGCGGTCCGGTCAGGCGGGCGCCGGCCTCCTCGAGCAGCTCGCGCTGCACCAGCTGCTCGATCGTCTCGTCCGGCTCGCGGGTGCCGCCGGGGAGGAAGCGCCAGCCGAGGTCGTTGCCGCAGACAACGACTCCGCCGTTGGTGCGGCCGATCACGTGCACGTTGCTGATCAGCTCGTCCGGCGGCACCTCGGTCGAGAACCGGACATCGAGCTCACCCCAGGCCCAGTGGTCCGGTGCGAAGAGCTCGGGAAACCGCTCGGCCCAGGTCTGCATGGGGGCCATTCTCGCGGCTGCGCTACCGTCCCCCCATGGCGGCCCAACCACCGGACCCATCGCCCGACCCGGATCCCTCGCCTGACCCGGCGCCTGCACCCGAGCCTGAGCGCGCCCGGCGGACGACTGCGCGACTGCTCGGGACCTCGGCCGCGCTGGCTGCCATGGTCGGTCTCTTCCAACTCGCCGACATCCTCCGCGGCGCCTCGACGTACGGCGCCGCCGCCTGGATCGCCGTGGTCGTCGCGCTCCTGGCCGTCCTCGCGCTCATCGCCTGCTACGCCGCCTGCGCGCTCGAGCGCGCGACCCTGCGCACCCGCGTGATCGGGAGGCTCGACCTCTTCCAGACGTCGACCGTCGTACTGCTCATCGCGCTCACCGCAGGCGTTCTCCTCCCCACCCGCAACACCACCGCGCTCGCGCTGCTGCTTCCATGGGGGATCGCCTACTGGGTGCACGGCCTGCCCGCGGCTACTTCAGATGAGACCTGAGGTAGTCGATGTCGGCCTTCTGACCGTGGTTCGCGTTCGGGGTCTCGACCACCACCGGGGCACCGGCTGCCTGCACCACCGCGACGATGTCGGCCGGGTCGATGTGACCCTCCTCGAAGTTGCTGTGCCGGTCCGCGCCGGAGCCGAACTCGTCGCGTGACCCGTTGGCGTGCACCAGGTCGATCCGGCCGGTGATCGCCTTCACCTTCTCCACGATCGTCGGCAGTTCCTCGCCGGCCGCGTGGAAGTGGCAGGTGTCCAGGCAGAAGCCGACGTTCTCCAGCCGGTCGTTGCCCGAGGACTGCACCGCGTCCCACAGCCGGGCGATCCGGTCCAGCTGGCGGGCCATCGCGTTCTCACCGCCGGCCGTGTTCTCGATCAGCAGTGGCACCGGCAGTTCGGCCCGCTCGATGCACTTGCGCCAGTTGTCGAAGCCGGCCTCCGGGTCGTCCTCGTCGCCGACGTGCCCGCCGTGCACGATGACGCCCTTGACGTCGATCTCTGCCGCCTTGTCGAGGGTCTGCTGGAGCAGCTTGCGGCTCGGGATCCGGATCCGGTTGTTCGTGTTCGCCACGTTCAGCCGGTACGGCGCGTGCACGTACAGATCGACGCCCGCCGCGGCGGCTCGCTCCTTCAGCGCCGCTTCGCCGTCGGCGTAGGCGAGCTTCGGCGCCTTGTAGTCCTGGGGGTTGCCCAGGAAGAACTGCACCAGGTCGGCGCCCCGGTCGGCCGCCTCGGCCAGCGGGTCTTCCTGGTCCACGTGCGCACCCAGCTTCAAGCTCATGACCCCACCCTAGAACCGCCCACCGACAGTACTGAATTCCTCCCCCGCCCCACCGCCCCGATCTCAGGAACCCCATCCCTCGGAACGTGTCACGGGCCGCGAGTCGTGAGCGGGCGGCTGGACCGGCCGCCCCTCGAACTCCGTGGAGAGAACGACGTGCGTGTTCATCTCGCCGTGCTCGCCGAGGCGCTCGAAGAGACCTTCGAGGTGCTTCATGGAGGTCACGCGGACGCGGAGCATCGAGCAGGAGTTGCCGCTGAGCTTGTGGATCTCCAGCACCTCGGGGAAGTCCTCCGCGCGGGTGGTCTTCAGCAGGCAGCGTCCAGTGCTGCAGCGCATTTGAATGAAGGCGGACAGCGGCTGGCCTGCGCGGGCCGGGTCGACCTGCGCGCGGTAGCCGACGATCACGCCCGACTCCTCCAGCCGCCGTACCCGGTCCGCCACCGCAGGCGGTGACAGGTTGACCCGCTTGCCGAGCTGGTTGAACGACAGTCGCCCGTCAGCCTGCAGCTCGGAGAGGATCTGCCAGTCCGTCGCGTCCAGGTCGCGCTCCTGAAAGGTCATCTCCCCAGAACACCTTCGACATCGCCACTGCACAAGGGTGAATGCCTTACTTCGTACATTCAGCGACGGCGGCTGCCTTTCTAGCGTTGCAGACATGCTGATTCCCGTCGTTCTGGCCGCCGCCCTGATGAACGCCGCCATGGTCGCCGCGAGCGCGGTGAGCACCATCCTGATCTCCGACAAGCTGAGCCCCGGCTTGGCCGGTCTGCCCAACACAGCCGGCGTACTGGGCACGGCCGCCGGCGCACTGGCCGTCGGCAAGTGGACTGCCCGCCGCGGACGCGCTCAGGCACTCCGCACCGGGTACGGCGTTGGCGTCGCCGGCGGAGCGTTGACCGTGCTGACCGCAGTGGGCGCTCACGTTTCGCTGCTGTTCGTCGGCATGTTCCTGCTCGGTGCGGGCAACGCTGCGAGCCTGCTGTCGCGGTACGCCGCGGCTGACGCCGTACCTGTTGCCCGACGCGCGTCTGCCATGAGCACAGTCGTCTGGGCCAGTACGGCGGGTGCTGCCGGCGGACCGTTCTTGTTGGCGCCGTCGCAGTCGTTCGCTCGGGCACTTGGGCTGCCGGCGGTCGCGGGACCGTTCCTGCTGGCGTTGGCCGCGGTGTTCTGCGCTCTGATTGCGTCCACCTACATCCCGCGGGCGCGGGCGGTGGAGGTGTCGACGGATGGCGAGCGCTTGGCGGCGCCTCGTCGTACCCAGGTCGTTCTGGCTGCCGCTGTGATGGTCGTGGGGCATCTGGTGATGGTGGCGCTGATGACTGCGGTGCCGGTGCATGCACACCACCACGGAGCGGGGCTGGGGGCGCTGGGGCTGATGCTGTCCGCTCACACGCTCGGCATGTTCGCCCTGTCTCCGCTGACCGGTTGGAGCATCGATCGGTTCGGCACTCGGCCTGTTGTGGTGGCCGGGCTCGGGTTGTTGCTCGTCTCCGGCGTACTGATCACCCAGTCCGGCCCGGTCTTCACGCCGGCGTTGTTCCTGCTCGGCTACGCCTGGAACCTCTGCTATCTGGGCGGCAGTGCGCTGCTGGTCACCGCGGAGCTGGAGAGCAAGGTCGAGTCGTCCATCTGGACCGTCTCCGCCCTGGCCACAGCCGCGTCTCCCTGGCTCTTCACGCTTGGCGGCTTCAGCCTCCTGGCCACCTTCTCCTGGCTACTGGCAGTCCCGCTGCTACTCCTGACCTTGCGACGTACCTCTCCGGCCGACCGTCGCCAGACCTCTAGCATTGGTTCGTGATCAGCCCCGACTACTTCCGTGCACTCCGCCCTGGTCCCGTCGAGGTCGACGGGAGGACGTGGTCCTTGACCGTCCATGACCTCGGCTTGCTGCGCGTCCCGAGTGGCCGCCTCGAGGCCTGCGACCCGTTCGTCACGCTGGGGGAGGCGCCGGTGGTCGACGTACCGCCTGGTGACTACCCGGTGCAGGTCACCGTGGCGGACGTGTCGGAGGAGCAGGACGGGAGCCACCTCCGGGAGGCGTTCCTGTCGCTGCGCGTCGCGGACGGCGAGGTCGCGCGGGTCGAGGCGGCGACCAGCTCCGGCGACGCTCTGGGCGAGGACGAGTTCTGGGCGGTCGGTGTGGACGCCGGCACGGTCGCGTTCGTGGATGCGGAGGCCGCCCGGTCCAAGATGCCGGAGGGCAACTGGTACGACGACCTGTTCGACAACGGCCGTGACGACAGCTGGTTCGCGCTGATGGACTCGGCCGACCACCTCCGCGAGGGCTGCGCGAACATCGTGCTGCCACTCGCCACGGACGGTGAGAATGTGGTGCTGGCCCACTCGGGCTGGGGTGACGGCGCGTACCCGGTGGTGCGGACCGTGGACGCGGACGGCCGGGTTCTCGCCGTACACATCGATCTGCTGGTGGTCGGGCCGGAGAGTGACGACTGATCGCCGCCGAGTGACGGAGAGTTACCGGAAGTGCCCTGTGGATATGGTCAAGAGGGCGTCCGGACGCTGGTATTCTTTTGGGTGTGGCCCGGTCCATCGACCGGGCTCATTGCTTGGCGCCGGTGGCAAGTGCCGACGCCGGGCATCATCGCATCGCCCTCCTGCCACGGAGAGACCGTGGCCGCCAAGTCCGAAGGAGGTGGAGTTCGCGCATGCGTCGTTACGAAGTCATGGTGATCCTCGACCCTGAGCTCGATGAGCGCACCGTGGAGCCGTCCATCGACCAGTACCTGAACATCGTCCGCAAGGAAGGTGGCACGGTCGAGAAGCTCGACATCTGGGGTCGTCGCAAGCTTGCTTATGACGTGAAGAAGAAGGCCGAAGGCATCTACGCCGTCATCGACCTGACCGCGGAGCCCGCGGTGGTGAAGGAGCTCGACCGTCAGCTCACGCTGAACGAGTCGATCCTCCGCACCAAGGTCATCCGGCCGGACCAGCACTGACCCTGGGGTCGTCAGCAACCATCGGTACTGTCGGCGCCAGCCGCTACTGATAGTTGTGGACACAGCCACACCCGACAGCAGGAGGAACGGCAATGGCAGGCGAAACCGTCGTCACTTTGGTCGGCAACCTTGTCGACGATCCGGAGCTCCGGTTCACCCCGTCCGGCGCCGCCGTCGCGAACTTCAGGATCGCGTCGACGCCGCGCACGTACGATCGGCAGACCGGTGAATGGAAGGACGGCGAGTCGCTGTTCCTGAGTTGTTCCGTCTGGCGGCAGGCCGCGGAGAACGTGGCCGAGTCGCTGCAGCGCGGCATGCGCGTGATCGTGCAGGGCCGGCTCAAGTCCCGCTCGTACGACGACCGTGAGGGCAACAAGCGCACGGTCTTCGAGATCGACGTGGACGAGGTCGGGCCCAGCCTGCGCAGCGCCACCGCGAAGGTGACCCGGGCGATGCGCTCCGGTCCCGGCGGTGACGGCGGCGGCTTCGGTGGTGGCGGTGGCGGGAACCAGGGTGGCGGCGGCTACGGCGGCGGCCAGGGCGGTGGCGCCCAGCAGCAGAACGACCCCTGGGCGACCCCGCAGGGCGGTGGCGGCCAGTCCGCCCCGCAGAACGACCCCTGGGCCGGCCAGGGTGGCGGCGGCTCGATGGAGGAGCCTCCGTTCTGATCCGGTCCCGGGTCGTGACCAACTGACAAGAGTGACCATTCCGGCACGTGTGCCGGGCTCTGGAAGGAAGAGAGCACCACAATGGCCAAGATCATTCGGAAGCCGAAGAAGAAGATCTGCGGCTTCTGCAAGGACAAGGCGTCGTACGTCGACTACAAGGACACCGCGCTGCTGCGCAAGTTCATCTCGGACCGCGGCAAGATCCGCGCCCGCCGGGTGACCGGGAACTGCGTGCAGCACCAGCGTGACGTGGCCACCGCTATCAAGAACGCTCGTGAGGTGGCACTGCTGCCGTACACGAGCACGGCTCGCTGAGGGAGGTCCGGCACATGAAGCTGATTTTGGCGCAGGAGGTCGAGGGCCTCGGAGCCCCCGGCGACATCGTCGAGGTGAAGGACGGCTACGGCCGTAACTTCCTGGTCCCGCGCGGCCTGGCCATCGGCTGGTCCCGCGGCGCCGAGAAGCAGATCCAGTCGATCAAGCGGGCGCGTGACGCCCGGGCGATCCAGGGCAAGGAGCACGCGAGCGAGGTCAAGAACCAGCTCGAGCAGCTCACCGTCACGCTGGACGTGAAGGCGGGCGAGACCGGCCGGCTGTTCGGCTCGGTCACCCCGGCCGACATCGCCGGCGCGATCAAGTCCGCCGGCGGCCCGCTGGTCGAGAAGCGCGCGATCGCGATCGCGTCGCCGATCAAGACCACCGGCAAGCACCAGGTCTCGGTCCAGCTCCACCCCGAGGTAGCGGCCACCGTCCGCCTCGAGGTAGCAGCTAGCTGACGTACCCCGTTCAAGGCCCGCACTCCCCACCCGGGGAGCTGCGGGCCTTGTTCGTTCCACAAGCCCGCGGCGTGGCTCGACTGCACCGGTGGTGCGGCCTCTCGTTCCGGGGGCTGGGGATGTGGGTGGTCAGCTGGTTTTTGTGGGGGCGGGCCACTGGACTGGGGCGGGGTTTGAGGAGGAGCCCGTGTCTTCCGGCTTGGTGACGCTCGGCCAGCTGACCGGCGCCGGACCACCCTGACCGCTACCACCGGACTCCGGCTTCCCGACCGACGGCCACGGAACCGGCGCAGGATCGTCGTCCGCCACCGCCGACCCCGGAGGCGCGACCATCACCACTACCGCCACCCAACACGCCACCGCGCGCACCACCCGCCGGCCGACCCCAGGAGTCAGCTCGACCGCCGTACCTGTCCGGTAAACCATCGGCGTCACTTCTTCTTGTCCAGGGCGTACAGGACGGAGTTGTGGACGACGATGGCGTGGGCGCCGGCGATGCCCCAGGGGCGTGCGGTGCCGGTGGTCAGCGGGTGGGTGGGCTTGCCGGGCGAGGTGGCGACCAGCTTGCCGGTCAGGTTGCCGTAGACGACGTTGGCGGTGATCGACAGCGGCTGGAAGTCGGGGGCCGGGAAGGTCGCCTTCCGGGTGAAGTCGATCAGGCACTCACCCCAGGCGGCGACCTTGCGCCCGGTGTCCGGGACCCAGTCCCAGTTCTCCACGGTGCCCTCGGAGTCGCCCTGACAGATCGCCACGACCGCTCCGTTGGCGCTCGAGTGCACCACCGGGATCACCACGTTGGCATCCGCGGTCTTCCACAGCACCAGCACGTACCCCGGGCTGGCGGCGAGCACGCGGAGGATGCCCTTGGACCCGGTCGGCGGCTTGGGGTCCACCTCCTGCAGGTCCTTGCCCGGCTGGCTCCAGTAGAGCGGGCCGCCGTACCGAGCCATCAACGCGCGGTCGCCCTCGGCGAGCAGGATGGTCGCCTCGCGGCGCTGGTGCTCGACAGTCTTGAGCTCGCCGCCGGAGACCACGCTGGCCCCGGCGCTGCCCATCTCGATCAGCGGTGACGTGCCGAAGAACTGCACCTTCGCCGAGTCCGGAAGCTCCACCTCCGTGGCCTCAGCGCCGTCGCCGGCCCAGTAGTACAGGGTGTCCGATGTCGCGACCGCGAGGACCACCTTGGAGTCGACGGTGGTGTAGACGGGGTTCTGCGCGTCGTTCGGGACCTTGTCCTGCCACAGCACCTTGCCGTTGCTGTCGAACACCGCGATCTTGTCGTCGGGCGTCAGTACGGCGACCTCCGTGCCGTCCGGCGACACCGCGGGGATCGTGTCCTGGGCGATGTCGACCGTCCAGGACGCGTTGGTCGTGAAGCCGGGCGGCGCCGGCCGGGAGGCGAGCTGGTCCGGCCCGACGCTCGGCTCGGGCAGCGCGGGCAGCTTCGGCGACGTGGTCGGCTTGGCGACGCCGTCGCCCTTGGGCAGCACGGTCAGGTAGAGGACCGTGCCGACGACCAGGCAGCCGGCCACCACGGCGGCGACGATGATCGGCCAGATCGGCTTCTCGGCGCCGCTGCCCTTGCCCTTGCGGGTCTGCTCCTCGACCGCCTCGACCCGGCCGTCCGGGTGGATGATCAGCGGCCAGGAGGCGCCGTCGGACTCGACAGCGGTCGCCTTCACCGGCCGCCCGAGCTGTCCGGCCCGCTCGCTGACGAGCGCGATCGCCGCCTGTCGCGGATCGTGATGGTTGACCGGGTGGCTGCGGCCGGCGATCTTGACCTCGGCGTTGTGGTCGTCGTACAGCCGGATCGTCACCTTGGGCCAGGACGGGACCTTCTCAGCCACGACGACCTCTCATTCCCGCCACCTGACTCCTCACTCGTCCGACTCCGCCACCGTCATCAGTGGTCCAGACCGCTGTACCAGTGAGCCACCACCCGAGTCCCCGGCAAAGTAGACCACTAGCATGTCCACCGCATCAAAGGCAGGCCGGGGAGCCCGGGTCCGCCGATGACGCGAGATCTCGGCTCGACTGACCCCGACAAGGGGGTAGAAACATCCTCGCCTGTGGATGGGTCACGAAAGTACACCCGGAAAGCGAGAGAATACTGTGGGCGACAGCCTGTGACGCACTGCGAGAGGAGGGGGCATGACGCAGAACCCGTGGACTCGGCAGCAATCGCCGACCCCGGGTCCGGAACAGTCGGCTCCAGGTCCCTCGCAGCCTGCGGATCTCTCCCGGCGCGGGCCGTCGGCCCCGCAGCACGGCGTCCCGGCCCCGGCCGAGGACCAGCGGCTGCCGAAGTTCGCCATCCCGGCCGCCGACACGCTGTGGTGGGTCGGTGTGCACGGTGGTGCGGGCGAGACGACCATGTCGCTGCTGCTTCCGGGGACCAGGGCGGCCAACCACCGCTGGCCGATCCCGCCGCCGCCGGTGCCGACACCCGTGATCCTGGTCGCGCGGACCAACGGTTCGGGCCTGCGGGCCGCTCAGCGGGCCGCGATCGAGTGGGCCTCCGGAGTCGTCCAGGGCGTCGCCGTACTCGGCCTGGTGCTGATCGCGGACGCCCCCGGCCGGCTGCCCCGCGTGCTCGACGACTTCGCCGACATCGTCGGCGGTGGCGTGCCGCGGGTGTGGGACATCCCGTGGATCGAGGAGTGGCGCCGAGGGGAGGCACCCACCCCTGACAACACCCCCGACGAGGTTTTCGAAGTCCTTGAATCCATCTACGCTCTTCGCGCGTCAAACCCAGCGGACTATCCCGCCCCGTACTGAAAGGCAACCACCGCAATGATGCTCGTACATCTGGTCTCGGAGGCCGCCAACCTGGTCCCGATGATCGACGACAACCCGCCCGGCATGGACAAGCTCCGGGGCGTCATCAACTGGGTCAAGATCATCGCGTACCTGATCTGCGGTCTGGGGATCATCATCGCCGGCGCCATGATGGCCATCGGCCAGCGCCGTGGTGAGGGTGGCGAGCACGCGGCCCGGCTGGGCTGGGTCCTGGCGGCCTGCATCATCATCGGCTCGGCGACGGCCATCGTCGACCAGCTGAAGTGACCGCGCTCTCCGTCGCCGGAGCCTGATCGGCTGTGGGACTGTTCAGCAGGGACTCCGGCTCCGGTTCCGCGGGAGGCGATGGCGACGGCGACGCGTCCGGCAGCAGCTTCTGGCAGGACAACGGCTTCATCGCCTCGGCGATCATCGTCGGCGCGGTGGTCGTCTGCCTGATCGTGTGGCTGTTCGCCCGCGACCCGGGTACGCCGGCCTCGCAGCCGTCGACGTCGCCGAGTGTGGTCGAGCCGACCGAACAGCCCACCGAGGAACCGTCCGTGCCGCCCGCCACGCCCACGGGCCGACCCACCTCCACCGTGACACCGTCCGGGCCGCCCACGCCCGGTGTCGGTGGCTGCAAGCTCAAGAAACCTGACCAGAGGATCCCGCGGATGGCGCCGTCGGCGGTCACCTGGCAGTTCGAGGCCGACATGCTGATTCCGCTCCAGCAAGAGGGAGGTCCGGCCGTCATGGACCGGACCGGTGTGCGCTCCTGCTTCGCCCACTCGCCGACCGGCGCTGTGCTCGCGGCGATGAACGTGCTCGGCCAGATCCGGAACCCGGACCTGACCGACGAGGTGCTGGCCACCCGGGTGGTGCCCGGTCCGGGCCGGAACCGGGCGATCACCGAGGCCCGGGTGAGTACGACGCCGCGCAACGAGGGCAAGGTCGCGCAGTTCATCGGGTTCAAGGTGTTCGACTACCTGCCGGACCGGGCGGTGCTCCAGATCGCCGTACAGATCGACGAGACGAAGATCGCCTCGCTGCCGGTGACGATGCAGTGGTACCGCAGCGACTGGCGGGCGGTGCTGCAGGAGGACGGCAGCTTCAACGGCGAGACCGCGCCCGACGTGCTGCAGTCCCTGGACGGCTACGTCCGGTTCCGGGGGGCGTGATGATCGTCCTCGGCTGTTCCTGGGCGCCCTGGGACTGGGACGACTGCGTCGAGGAGAAGCTCGGCGACGTCATGGAGGCGGTCATGGGACCGTTCTTCAGGATCATCCTCGAGGTCATCAAGGACGTCGTGGTGGCGGCCGTCGAGGTGGTGCTCGAGGCGGTCGGCTTCCTCTGGGTCTGGATCGACACCCCGGACGTCGGCAACACCGGCGCGGCCGGCTTCATCCAGGTCCACACCAACTACATCCTGGCCGTCGCGGCCAGCATCGCGGTGATCGTCGCGGCGATCCAGATGGCGATTTCGCAGCGCGGTGAGCCGTTGCGCGACATCCTGCGGTCGCTGATCACGATGGTGGTCGTCTCGGCCGCCGGCGCGGCCTTCGCGGCCACCCTGATTCAGGCCGCCGACCAGTTCTCGCAGTGGATCATTCACGAGGCGGTCGGCGCGGACGACTCCGGCTTCGCGAACAAGATCGCCTCGGTGATGCTGGATCCGCTCAAGGATCCCGGCGAGTCGTTCGCGATGGCGCTGATCATCTTCGTCGGCATCCTGATGGTGATCACCGCGATCATCCAGCTCGCCCTGATGGTGGTCCGGTACGGGATGCTCGTCCTGCTGGTCGGCGTGCTCCCGCTGACCGCCGCGGCCACGAACACCGAGATGGGCATGATGTGGTTCAAGCGGGCGCTGGCCTGGCTCGCGGGCTTCATCATCTACAAACCGGTGGCGGCGCTGATCTACGCCACCGCGATCAAGCTGATGGGGAGTCCGGCGGCGCCCGACGGCGCCCCCGACGGCACCTCGCAGACACTCAAGCTCGTGATGGGCGTGACGCTGATGATCCTCGCCTGCGTCGCGCTCCCCGCCATCCTGCGGTTCGTCTCACCGAGGACGTCCTGACATGATCCCGCTCGGGTGTGGTGACGGCTGGTACGAGTGCCTGAAGGCTGCTGTCGAGGTTGTGCTCAAACCAGTTGCGGAAGCGGTGATCAACTTCGTGTTCCAGCCCATTCTCGACATCGTCGCCGAAGCCGTCACGGTGCTGATGGGCACCATCGGCACCTTCTGGGTGTACGTCGACACCCCTGCCGTCGGCGGGGCCAACGGCGCGCCGGCCAACGACACGGTCGGCTGGATCTGGGAGCACACGCAGTACATCGCGCTGTTCGTCGCCGCGATCGGCCTGATCGTCGGCGCCATCCAGATGGCGTGGAGCCACCGTGGTGAGGCGGCCCGGGAGATCCTCCGGTCGCTGATCACCCTGGCCCTCGCGTCCGCGCTGACGATCGGCATCGCGCAGGCGCTGATCGAGGTGGTCGACAAGTTCGCCGACTGCATCGTCACCACGTCGCTCAGCGACTCCGGCGAAGGCTGGCGCTGCGGCATGGGCAACACCGGCGGCGGCGAGAGCTTCGGCGAGGTGATGGGCGCCATGATCGGCCTGTCGCCGGCGGCCGGGCCGCTCGGCATCGGGCTGGCGATCACGATCGGCATCCTGGCGATCATCGCCGGGGTGATCCAGATCGTGCTGATGATCGTCCGCAGCGCGATGCTGATCCTGCTGCTCGGCGTGCTGCCGATCGCGGCCGCGGCGACCAACACCGAGATGGGCCGGACCTGGTTCAAGAAGATCCTGGGCTGGATCCTCGCGTTCATCCTCTACAAATTCGTTGCCGCGATCATCTATGCGACCGCGATCAGACTCACCTCGAACAACGGCCAGGGCCTGAACTTCGAGGACTCCGCCGAACCCGGTGGCACCCAGGTGATGAACATGGTCACCGGCCTCACGCTGCTGATCCTTGCCCTGTTCGCGCTGCCCGCGCTGATGCGCTTCCTGGTGCCGATGGTCGCGGCGACCGCGGGCTCGGCGGGCGCCGGCATGATCGGCGCGAAGATGCTCGGCATGGACAAGCTCGCCGACAAGGCGTCGCAGGGCGCCGACCAAGGCGGCGCCGACGGCAGTGGCGGCAGTGGCCAAGGCCCGAGCGGTGCCCGCAACGTCGGCCGGCCCAGCCAGGCCCAGAGCGGTTCCGGCGGGGGCGGCGGCGGAGGTGGAGCCACTGGTGGTGCCGGCGGCGGTGGCGGTGGAGGCGCCGCCGCAGGTGGCGGCGGTGGTGGCGGTGCTGCTGCAGCCGGTGGTGGCGGAGGCGCTGCTGCCGCGGGTGGTGGCGGTGCTGCTGCGGGCGGTGGTGCTGCGGCTGCAGGTGGTGGCGCTGCGGCGGCCGGTGGTGCCGTGGCCGCTCCGGTAGCTGCTGCGGTGGTCGCGTTCCAGAAGGCCAAGGAAGCGTCCGAGACGGTCGCATCCGAGGTCCTGGACGACGACTCCACAGGCGGTGGCGGTGGCGGCGGAGGAGGCGGCGGTGGTGGCGGTGGCCCGTCGGGCAGCGGCGGCTCACAACGTGACCTGAGCCGCGAGCGCGATCGCGACCGCGCACAGCAGCAGCAAGACACCCGTTGGCGGGACGACCAGGCCCGCCGCGACGCTCAACGAGACTCGGACGGACCACGTGGCAGCGGCTGACAACGTACGAAGCGCCCCGCGCACCTACGGCAACTGGAGGCAGCCCGTCTCGGCGGGTATCGCCGGCCTGGGCACGCTCGGCACCGCCCTGATGATGGGCGGCCTGCTGATGACGGTGTTCGCCATGATGTCCGGCGGACCCGAGGCCGCGATCGTGACGATGGTGATCGTCGGCATCTGCCTGCTGATGCTGATGACCAAGGACAAGCACGGGCTGTCCACCCTGCAACGGCTCTCGACGCGTATTGGATGGCAACGAGCGACCATGGCGAAGCACAACATCTACCGTTCGGGTCCACTCGGCCGGACCGCGTGGGGCAAGTTCCAGCTCCCCGGCCTGGTCGCCGCGTCCCAGCTGAGCGAGTACCAGGACTCGTACGGCCGGCCCTTCGCGCTCCTGTACTACCCGAGCACCCGGCACTTCACCGTCGTCATCAACGCGGAGCCCGACGGCGCCTCGCTGGTCGACGAGGAGCAGGTGGACGTGTGGGTCGCCCACTGGGGCCAGTGGCTGGCCTCGCTCGGCCACGAGCCGGGCATCGTCGCTGCCTCGGTGACCGTCGAGAGCGCGCCCGACACCGGCATCCGGCTGCGTCGCGAGGTCAGCAACAACATGCTGGACGGCACGCCGGCCATCGCCCGGGCGATGCTGACCGAGGTCGTGCAGTCCTACCCGGAAGGCTCCGCGCTCATCTCGGCCCGTGTCGCGCTGACCTTCAAGGGCACCGACCGGAGCGGCAAGCGCCGCAAGGAAGACGACATGGGTCGCGAGCTCGCGTCCCGGCTGCCCGCGCTCACCCAGAGCCTCAACGCGACCGGGGCGGGTGCTGCCCGGCCGGTCACCGCGCAGGAGCTGTGCGAGACCGTGCGGATCGCCTACGACCCGGCCGCCGCCGTACTGATCGACGAGGCCCGCGGTCAGGGGATGGCGCCGGAGCTGCAGTGGACCGATGTCGGTCCGGCCGGTGCACAGGCGTTCTGGGACAAGTACCGGCACGACTCCGCGTGGTCGGTGACCTGGCAGATGACCCAGGCGCCGCGTGGTGAGGTGTTCTCCTCGGTGCTGTCCCAGCTGGTCGCACCGCACTCCGACATCGACCGCAAGCGCGTCACCCTGCTCTACCGTCCGCTGGACGCGGCCACCGCGGCCCGGATGGTGGAGGCCGACAAGCGCAACGCGTCCTTCCGTGCGACCACGTCGAACCGTCCGACGGCCCGGACGATGGCCGAGGCGCGGGCGGCGGACCGCACCGCGCAGGAGGAGGCCCGGGGTGCCGGTCTGGTGAACTTCGGCATGGTCGTCACCGGCACGGTGATGACGGCCGAGCAGATCCCGGACATGATCGCGGCCATCGACAACCTGGGCGCGACTGCGCGCATCCTGCTCCGGCCGGCGTACGGCTCGCAGGACTCCGCGTTCGTGGCCGCGCTGCCGCTCGGCGTCGTACTGCACAGCCACCTGTCCATCCCGGCCGGCATCCGGGAATCGCTCTGACCGCTGGGGAGTCATCGTGAGCAAGACCGAGAAGCAGCCGGCCGACCCCAAACGGCGCGGCAAGCGGCCGATGCCGCGGGGCTGGCCCGGGATGGGCGGCGGCTACTCGACGTACGTCCAGGCCCCGGCCGAGTGGCGCGGTACGACGGTCCAGGTCTGCGGACTGTGGCCGTTCTCGGCCGGCACCGGCAGCCCGATGGTCGGCGTGCCGATCGGCCGGAACATCCTGTCCGGCGCGACCATGTGCTGCGACCCGATCAGCTGGTTCATGCGGGCGAAGCTGATCTCGAACCCGTCCATGTTCGTGCTCGGCAAACCCGGTCTGGGCAAGTCGACGATCACCCGGCGGATGGCGCTCGGCCTGGCCGGGTACGGCATCCAGCCGCTGGTGCTCGGTGACCTGAAGCCCGACTACAAGGACCTGATCGAGGCCCTCGGCGGCCAGGTCATCCAGCTCGGCCGCGGCCGCGGGCACCTGAACGTGCTCGACCCGGGCGAGTCCCGGCAGGCCGCGCTCCGGCTCACCGGCAAGGCCCGGGAGGCGATCCAGGCGGACGCGCACGGCCGCCGCCAGACGATGGTGTCGGCGCTGATCTCGATCATGCGCTCGGCCCCGCCGACGGACCGCGAGGAGACCATCATCGACGAGGCCCTCAAGGTCCTCGACGAGCGACACCAAGGTACGCCGCTGCTGCGCGACCTCCTGAAGGTCATCCAGGACGCTCCGGACCAGGTCCGCAACGTGGCGCTGGACCGCGGCAGCCTGGACCGGTACCGGCAGATCACCGAAGGACTCGAGGCCTCGCTGATCGGTCTGGTCGGTGGTGGCCGGCTCGGCGAGATCTTCTCCGAGCAGACCGACAACCCGATGCAGATGGACCGCCCGGTCGTCTTCGACGTGTCGAACATCGACGACTCCGAGACCAGCCTGCAGGCCGCCGTACTGCTGGCCTGCTGGTCGTACGGGTTCGGTGCGGTCGCGGTGTCGCAGGCGCTCGCGGACGCCGGCCTGGAGCCGCGGCGGCACTACTTCGTCATCCTCGACGAGCTGTGGCGGGTGCTGCGGGCCGGGCGCGGCCTGGTCGACCGGGTCGACGCGCTGACCCGGCTGAACCGGCAGCGCGGTGTCGGGATGGCGATGATCTCGCACACCATGTCCGACCTGCTCGCGCTCGAGCACCCCGAGGACCGGATGAAGGCGAAGGGCTTCGTCGAGCGGTCCGGCATGGTCATCTGCGGCGGTCTGCCGCGGGCCGAGATGGAGAACCTGACCGAGGTCGTGCCGATGTCCGAGGAGGAGCAGAACATGCTCATCGGCTGGCAGGACCCGCCGGCGTGGGACCCGGCCACCGGCCAGGAGGCGGCGCCGCCCGGCCGGGGCAACTTCCTGGTCAAGGTCGGTGGCCGCCCGGGCATCCCGGTGCACGTCGGCCTCACCTCGGTCGAGCGCGAGATCAACGACACCAACAAGCTGTGGAAGACAGGTGCCGACGGCAACCCGATGAAGGTCGAGGTGGCCGACGACGGCTCGGAGGAGGTCGTCGAGCAGTACAACCTCGACGACCCGACGATGTTGCCGCCACCCGACCCGACCACCCGGCTGGTCGCGCCGCCACCCGACCCGGCCACCCGGCTGGTCGCCCGAACGGGAGTTGACGAGTAATGGCGCAAGGCAGGAAGAGCACCGGTCCCGGCGGGCTGTCGGTCGAGTCGGTCCTGGTCTTCATCGGCATCGGACTGTTCGTCCTGGTCGTCGGCGGCATCTGGGGCGCGCTCAAGGCCGCGGCCGCGATCAACGACACCCGCGCGGTGCCGGGCCCGATCGGCGCGCTGGCCGACCTGATCAACGGCCGGATCCGCTGGTCCGGCGCGGCCACCGGGGTGCTCATCCTCGAGCTCGTCGCGCTCGGCCTGATCGCCGGCACCGTCTGGTTCCTGCTCCGGCGCCGGCAGGTCAGCGTCGGCCGGGTCGACAAGCAGGCGTTCCTGATGTCGAAGCGGTCGGAGATCTTCAAGATCACCCGGGAGGGTGCGCAGGGGATCGCCAACCGGCTCGGCGCCGGGCATGCCGGCCCGGGCGTCCTGATCGGCCGCACCGTCCGGGACAACCTTGAGGTGTTCGGGTCCTGGGAGGACATGCACGTCGACATCTGGGGGCCCCGAACCGGTAAGACGACGTCCCGCGCCGTACCGGCGATCCTGGACGCGCCCGGCGCGGTGATCGCCACCTCGAACAAGCGCGACATCGTCGACGCCACCCGGGGACCGCGGCTGGAGAAGGGCCCGGTCTGGGTGTTCGACCCCCAGGAGGTCTGCGAGGAGCCGCCGAACTGGTGGTGGAACCCGCTCACCTACATCACCGACGAGACCAAGGCCCGCGAGCTCGCCGAGCACTTCGTCGCCTCGCAGCGCAAGGACCGGAACGCCCAGACCGACGCGTTCTTCGACGCCGCCGGCACCGACCTGCTGGCCGGCCTGCTGCTCGCGGCCGCGGTCGCGAAGCGCCCGATCACGCAGGTCTACAGCTGGCTCGCGGACCAGCGCAACGACGAGCCGGAGCGGATCCTGCGCAACACCCCCGGGCTGCACCTGTCCGCCGACGCACTCGCCGGCGTCATCAACGCGCCGGACAAGCAGCGTGCCGGTGTCTATGGCACGGCGCAGCAGAGCGCCCAGTTCCTGATCAACCGCAAGGTGACCCGATGGGTCATCCCGCAAGGCTCGAACGACACCCGCCCGCAGTTCAACCCGCACGAGTTCGTCCGCCAGGGCGGCACGCTGTACAGCCTGTCCAAGGAAGGCGCCGGTACGGCGGGACCGCTGGTCACCGCGTTGACCGTTGCGGTCGTCGAGGCGGCCGAGGAGTACGCCAAGGGCAACCCGATGGGCCGGATGCCGAACCCGCTGGTCGGCGTCCTGGACGAGGCGGCGAACGTGTGCCGGTGGAAGAACCTGCCCGACCTCTACAGCCACTTCGGCTCCCGCGGCATCGTGCTGATGACGATCCTGCAGTCCTGGCCGCAGGGCGTGGAGTGCTGGGGTCCGGAGGGGATGGAGAAACTCTGGTCCGCGGCGAACGTCCGGGTGTACGGCGGTGGCGCGTCGGACGCGAACTTCCTCGAGAAGCTGAGCAAGCTGATCGGCGACTACGACATCATTTCCAGCTCGGTCTCGTACAACAAGGGTGAGCGCGGCACCAGCCGGCAGACCCAGCGGCACAACATCCTCGAGGTGTCCGACCTGGCCTCGATGCCGCCCGGCCGGGCCATCGTCTTCCCGTCCGGCATCCCGGCGACCATGGTGAAGACCGTGCCGTGGTTCACCCGGCCGGACGCCGGCGCGGTGAAGGCGTCGCTGGCGAAGTACGATCCGGGTGCCGCGACCGGCGGATCGTCGCAGGGCGGGGCGAACCCGTGGGTGACGGCCGGCCCGCAGCAGTCCGGACCGCCCCCGCTGCCGACGGGCGTCCCGGTCTGGGAGCAGCAGAGTGAGGAGCAGCGTCGTGGATGGTGAAGCGCAGGAACTCTTCTACCCGCATGTCGCGGCCTTCGTCGAGGACCGGCTGATCTACCTCTACGCGCGGCGGATCGGGCAGCAGTACGTCTGGTGCCCGGAGTGGTACCGGCACGCCGAGGCGCTGAGCCGGCTGGACTCGATCTGGCGGGCCTGGGAACACCTGCGCCTCGACCCGGCCACCGGGATGTCGGTCTGGTGGCGCGACCACGCGGACCCGCACATGATGGCGCTGCTGGACCCGGACGGTCCGTTCGCGGCCTGCCGGGGCGCGCACACCGACTACCCGATCCCGCCGCTCCCGGTGGAGGAGCCGCCGGCCGGCCTGTTCTTCGACCAACGCCAACCCAACCTGCGCGGCATCTAGTGTGGCGCTGGGGCAACCTGCTGCTTGCCTTCCTGGTCGAGCTGGTTGCCCTTGGCATCTTCGCCTGGTGGGGCTGGACAGCTTCCGGTACGACGGTCGTCCGGCTGCTGCTCGCGATCGGTCTACCCGCGGTGACCGCAGTCGTGTGGGGACTCTTCGCCGCACCCACGGCGACGCGCACGACACCCGTCGTACGGGCCATTGTGAAGGTCGTCGTCTTCGGTCTGGCCGGTGCTGCGCTGTGGAGCCTCGGCCATCCGGTGTGGGCGGTGGCCTTCGTCGTGGTGGTCGCGGCGAACCTGGTGGTCATCCACGTCCAGGGGCTCACACCGGACTAGTCGTCGCCCAGGCCGATGTTGCGGAGCTCTCCTGGGCGGCGGTCCTTGCGCTTGTCGTGCTTCGGCTTGCGGCGTTCGAACTTGCTAGCGACCGGCGGCTCGGACGGTCTGCGGGCGGCTTCCTCGGCCGGTGGTTGCCCGGGTTGCTGGGCGGCGTCGTTCCGGCGATCGCGCGCGTCAGCGTCGTACTCGTCCGCGCGAGCCCGGTCGTACCTCGCCTCCCGCTCCTCGCGGCCGGCGGCTCGCTCGTACCGGCGACCGGCGGCTGCGGTGGCGTCCGCTCCGGGCTCGTCGGGCCGGGCCGCGGCCTCGTCGAGCAGGTGGCGGCCGTGGGCCCGGTCGCTGAGGCCCTGCTGGTACTTGCCGACGGCGTCGGTGCGGAGCCGGTCGGCCTTGGCCTCGTCGGCGTACGCGAGCCTTAGCGCCTGGTGGGTCTCCAGCCGGGCGTCCTCCTCGGCTTCCCGGCGGACCCGGTGCAGCTCCTGCTGGTCCTTCGCGGCGAGCTCGAACGTTTCCTCGTCGTCGCGGAGATCCTCCTCGAGCTCCTCCTCCTCGCGAAGTTCCTCGAGCTCCTCGTCGCGGGCGTCGTCCGTGTCGGCCATGCCGCTCCTTTCCTCCCGCCACACCATGCCGCACCGGAAGGGTCAGCGGATAGCCCCAGTCACCAGCCAGGCGTCGCTACGCTCCCGGGTGACCAGAGTGAGCAGACGAAGCAGCATGAAGCCGCCGAACGCCCACCACAAGGCGACGACACCACCGTCGAACCACAGCACACTCAGCGCCAGCGGCACGTACAGCACGAGCGCGATCACACCTGCCACCGCCAGGTACGGCCCGTCGCCTGCACCGATCAGTACGCCGTCCAGCACGAACACCACACCGTTCACCGGTTGCCAGAGCGCCGCGACGACCAGTACGGCGGCCAACGTACTCCGCACCTCTGGATCGGCGGTGAACCACGGAACGTAGACGTCCCGTAGCCCCCACAGGGCCAGTCCGCCGAGCACTCCGGAGAACAGGCCCCACCACATCATCCGGCGCGTGATCGCGCGCGTCCCGGCGACGTCACCGGCGCCCAGCGCGCGGCCGGTCAACGCCTGTGCGGCGATGGCGATCGCGTCGAGCGCGAGAGCCAGGAACGACCACAGTGTGAAGGCGACTTGGTGTGCGGCGACGGACGTCGTACCTAGCGCGGTGGCGACGAACGTGAGCAGGATGATGGCCACCCGCAACGTCAAGGTGCGGACGATCAGCGGCACGCCCATCTGGGCCGACGCGAGGATGCCGGGGCGGTCCGGTCGCAGCTTGGCGCCGTCCCGTCTGGCGCCCTTGACGACGACCACGACCAGCGCGACTCCGGCGGCTGTCTGGGCGAGCGCCGTACCGAGTGCGGAGCCGGCAATGTCCAGGTCGAGGCCGTAGACGAGCAGGAAGTTCAGGCCGATGTTGAGCAGGTTCGCGCTGATCGCGACGATCATGGGGGTCTTGGTGTCCTGCAGGCCCCGCAGTACGCCGGTGGCCGCGAGCAACAGCAGCATCGACGGGATGCCGAAGCAGGAGATGCGCAGGTAGACGACTGCATGGTCCGCGACGTCCGGCGACGGGTCGAAGGCAGCAATGGCGGCTGGCGCGAAGACCAGCCCAGCCACGGCCAGTACGACGCCCAGCAGCAACGCCAGCCACAGTCCGTCGATGCCCTGGGCCAGCGCACCGCGGTGGTCGCCGGCGCCGATCCGCCGGGCGACGGCCGACGTCGTGCCGTAGGCAAGGAAGACGCAGACGCCGACCAGCGTCTGCAGGATTGTCCCGGCGATCCCGAGTGCTGCGAGTTGCGGCGTACCGAGGTGGCCGACGATGGCCGAGTCGGCCAGGAGCATCAGCGGCTCCGAGACCAGCGCGAAGAACGCCGGGACGGCAAGCCGCAGGATCTCCCGGTCCTGCTCACCGAGCAGGCGTCGCAGCCCGGACCTCACCGTTCCGGGTGGCCTGTCATGAGCATGACGCTCATTGTGCCTGACTCGGGCTGTGCACAGGCCACCGGACCCGGGAGTCCGGAAGAAGGTGCGGAAGTTTTTCTTCTCCACAGTTGTGCATTGGTGAAACCGCAGGTCAGGGCCCGGTTGCGGAGCGTTGTCCCCAGATATCCACAGGATTGTGCCCAACCTGTGCACACCTGCTCCCGGGGTTTCCCACAACTCGTCCACAGGGGGTGTGGACGACGAACTACCACCCTGTGACCTGACCGGCGTACGGTCGCGTGACTGACGCCGTCCGGGTGACGGGAATTGTCGGCGGCCCGGCTTATGATTCGATCAGGTGTTCGATTCGAGCCGGTTGTTCGTGGTGCGGGTCAGCCGGTCGGGTGGCGGACGAGGAGGTCGGGCGAAGTGAGCGTGGCGGAGTTCCGCGGGGGACCGGGCGGCGGCCAGGAAGAGCGCAACCCGGAGATGGGCTTCGACCGCACGCCGCCGCAGGACCTGGCGGCCGAGCAGTGCGTGCTCGGCGCGATGATGCTGAGCAAGGACGCGATCGCCGACGTCATCGAGACGTTGCGCAGCACGGACTTCTACCGCCCGGCGCACGAGGTCGTCTTCGACGCCGTCACCGACCTGTATGCGCGGGGTGAGCCCGCCGACGCGATCACGGTCGCGGCCGAGCTGAACCGCCGGGGCGAGATGGCCCGGATCGGCGGCGCGCCGTACGTGCACACCCTGGTCGCCTCGGTCCCGCTGGCGGCGAACGCCGGCTACTACGCGCACATCGTCCGGGAGAAGGCGATCCTGCGCCGGCTGGTCGAGGCCGGCACCAAGATCGTCCAGCTCGGGTATGCCGGTGAGGGTGAGGTCGACGACGTCGTCGACGAGGCCCAGGCCGAGATCTACTCGGTCACCGAGAAGCGCACCGCCGAGGACTACGCGCCGCTGAAGGACATCATGGAGGGCGCCCTCGACGAGATCGAGGCGATCGACTCCCGCGGTGACGCGATGGTCGGGGTGCCGACCGGGTTCACCGATCTCGACGAGCTGACCAACGGCCTGCACCCCGGGCAGATGATCATCGTCGCGGCCCGGCCCGCGATGGGGAAGGCGCTCGCCCTCGACACCCCGCTGCCGACGCCGACCGGCTGGACCACGATGGCCGAGATCGCCGTCGGGGACCAGCTGCTCGACGCCGACGGGTCGCCGACCACCGTGGTCGCGGCGACCGAGGTGATGCTGGACCGGCCGTGCTTCCGGCTGTCCTTCTCCGACGGCTCCACGATCGTCGCCGACGCCGAGCACCAGTGGCGCGTCGAGGACGGCGGCCGCCCGGTGGTCTGCACGACCGCCGACCTGCACACGGCGATGTCCGCGAGTCCCGGGCTGACACCGCCGATTCCCGGGTCGGCGCCGCGTCAGATCACCGGGCACGGCTTCCCGGCCGCGCTGGCCGGCGAAGGTGAGCGCCGGATCGAGTGGATCGACCCGGTCGACAGCGTCCCGGTGCGCTGCGTCGAGGTGGACAACGCCGACCACCTGTACCTGGCCGGCAAGACGATGATCCCGACCCACAACTCCACCCTCGGGCTGGACTTCGCCCGTTCGGCCTCGATCAAGCACGGCCTGACCTCGTGCATCTTCTCGCTGGAGATGAGCCGCAACGAGATCACCATGCGACTGCTCTCGGCCGAGGCGAAGGTGCCGCTGCACCACATGCGCAACGGCAAGATGACCGACGAGGACTGGGCCCGGCTGGCCCGCAAGATGGGCGAGGTCTCCGAGGCCCCGCTGTTCATCGACGACTCGCCGAACCTCACCATGATGGAGATCCGCGCCAAGGCCCGCCGCCTCAAGCAGCGCCACGACCTCCGCCTGATCGTCATCGACTACCTCCAGCTGATGACGTCCGGCAAGAAGGTCGAGTCCCGCCAGCTCGAAGTCTCCGAGTTCTCCCGCTCCATCAAACTCCTCGCCAAAGAGCTGGAGCTCCCCGTAGTAGCCATCTGCCAGCTCAACCGAGGCTCCGAACAACGCTCCGACAAACGCCCCATGGCCTCCGACCTCCGCGAATCGGGCTGCCTGACTGCGGACACCCGGCTGCTGCGCGCGGACACCGGCGCCGAGATCTCCCTCGGCGAGCTACTGGCCACGGACGCACGCGACGTCCCGGTCTGGTCGCTGGACGATCGCCTCAAACTGGTGCCCCGGACGCTGACGCACGCCTTCCCCAGCGGCGTGAAGGAGGTCCTCCGGCTGAAGCTCGCGTCCGGCCGGGAGATCAAGGCGACCGCAAACCACCCCTTCCTCACGTACGACGGATGGAAGCCACTCGGTGAGCTGAGCCCTGGGGCCCGGCTGGGGTCGCTTCGACACGTGCCGGCGCCACTGGACGTCGCACCCTGGGACGAGGATGAAGTCACGCTCCTCGCCCACCTGCTCGGTGACGGCTCATTCGTCAAGCGTCAGCCGATCCGCTACGCGAGTATCGACGAGGCCAACCTGACAGCCGTCGCCGAGGCCGCCCACCGGCGCTTCGGGATCACCGGGATCCGCGACGACTACGCCGCTGCCCGGGTGATCAGCTTGCGACTCCCGGCGCCGTACCGGCTCGCCCGCGGCAGGCGGAACCCGATCGCCGCCTGGCTCGACGGCCTCGGCCTCTTCGGCCTGCGCAGTCACGAGAAGTTCGTCCCGGCCGGCGTTTTCACCCTGCCGAAGGACCAGCTCGGCCGCTTCATCCACCACCTGTGGGCAACCGACGGCTCCGTCCGCTGGGACGCGAAGGCCGGCCAGGCCCGCATCTACTACGCCTCCACCAGCCGCCGCCTGGTCGACGACCTCGCCCGCCTTCTGCTCCGCCACAACATCTTCAGCCGGATCAAGACAGTCAAGAAGGCCGGCTACCGCGATAGCTACCACCTGCGCATCTACGGCGCCGAGAACCAGTTGCGCTTCTGCGACGAGATCGGTGTCCACGGCCTGCGCGGACTCAAGGTCCTTGAGGTCGCTGCAGCTCTGCGGGACATCAAGAGCAACACCAACCTCGACACGGTCCCCAAGGAGGTCTGGACGCGCGTCCGCGAGGTGCTCGCCGACCGGAAGGTCAGCCACCGCGAGTTCGCGGCGGCCATGGGAACGCAGTTCTCCGGCTCGACGATGTGGAAACATGCCCCGAGCCGCCAGCGTCTCGCCAAGGTCGCCGACATCCTCGACCACGCCGACCTCGACGTTCTCGCCACGAACGACATCTTCTGGGACACCATCACCTCGATCGAGTCCCTCGGCGATCAGCCGGTGTACGACGCCACCGTCCTAGGCACCCACAACTTCGTCGCCGAAGGCATTGCCACCCACAACAGCCTGGAGCAGGACGCCGACGTCGTGATCCTCCTGCACCGCGAGGACGCCTACGAACGCGAGTCCACCCGCCCAGGCGAAGCAGACTTCATCGTCGCCAAGCACCGTAACGGGCCGACCGCCGACGTAGTCGTCGCCTTCCAGGGCCACTACTCCCGCTTCGTCGACATGGCCCACGACGGCTGATCAGGGCTGCTGCCACCGCTTGGCTGAGATGGATTCTTGGGCTAGGAGGCGGAGGGAGGAGATCAGGGTTTCGCCGAGGATGGTGCCGATGACTACTGACTCGGCCAGTTGGTCGCGGGTGGGGTTGGTGGAGACGGCGGCGATCTCCAGTTCGGTGAAGCCTTCGACGGCTTCGGCGTAGGCGTCGAGGAAGCTGACCAGGTTGTCCTGGCCGAGGGTGCGCAGGGCGGCCACGGTTTCGATCAAGGTGGCCAGGGCGGGGGCCGTGGACTCGACGGACCAGCCGCGCCGGGCGATCAGGTCGGTGACCTGGGCGGCCGCGGCGGTGCGGGCCTCGTCCGTGGCGGCCGGCTTGCGGGTGGGGGTGAGGGCCCGATGTGCCCGGCCGATCTGTTCGTGCAGCGGTACGGCGTCGGAGTCGAGCGCCACGAGGATCTCCTTCACCTGTGCCACCGGGACCTGAGCCAACTCGACCAGCGCCCGGATCAACCGCAGTCGGCGCAGGTGCGCCTCGTCGTACGACGCCTGGTTCGGGCTGCTCAGCTCACCCTGCGGCAGCAGTCCCTCACGCAGGTAGTACTTGATCGTCGGCACCGGCACGCCGGCGGCCCGGCTGAGTTCCCCGATTCGCATCTCGCTTGCCTTCCTCGCGGTTGTGATGGATAGTAGCAGTATCCATAAACGGATAGCGCGACTATCCATAGTCAGGAGGTGACCGGATGATCCCCCTCGTCCTGGTACTGACCACGCTGCTGTTCCGGGCGCTGGGTGCGTTCGGAGTACGGCGATTCGCGAGCTGGCCGGTCAGTGCGGCGCACGGGATGGCCGTGATGCTGCTCTTCACCGCCAGCGCGCACTTCGTGCCGGCGAGCGTGACGGTGATGCCGAACCACGCCGACCTCGCCCGGATGGTGCCGCCGTTCCTGCCGTTCGCGGACGGTCTGGTCTACCTGACCGGCGTCCTGGAGCTCGCCGGTGCGGCCGGGCTGGTGCTGACCGCGACCCGTTGGCCGGCCGCGGTCGGGCTGGCGACGCTGTACGTGACGTTGCTCCCGGCAAACATCTACGCCGCGACCGCGGACGTCGCGTTCGCCGGTGAGCCCGCGACCCCGCTGTGGCAGCGCATCCCGGAACAGGTCCTCTACATCGCGGTGGCGCTGTGGGTCGCCTCGAAGTCGAGCAGCGCCCCGGCGCGCCAACTCCTCAACCAAACCAAGAAAGAGAAAGTGCACTCATGACGGAAGCTTCGCGGATCATCGCCGGAGCGATCCTGCTCACCATCGTGACCATCCAGTTCGGTGGCTACTTCATGACCAAGATCGTCCGCGGCCAGGTGCCGATGACGGACTTCCAGAAGTCGTTCGCCCGGGCCGGTCACGCCCACGCCGGCGTGCTGGTGATCCTCAGCCTGGTCTGCCTGCTGTACGTCGACCAGACCGGGCTGACCGGGGTCCTGCTCTGGGTGGCGCGGCTGGCGATCCCGGTCGCCGCGATCCTGATGTCGGGCGGCTTCTTCGCCTCGTCGGCGGGCAAGGGCCGCATGCAGCCGAATCAGTTCCTCTGGGTCCTCTGGCTCGGCGCCGCGTCCCTCGCCGTCGGCGTCCTGACGCTGGGGATCGGCCTCATCACCGCCTGAACGATCGCTGGAGTCGCTCGCCCACCTGGGCGATCGCCTCCGCGGTCTCCAGGGGTGCCTCGACCACGGTGAAGTCGGCGCCGAGGGCAACCACCGCCGCGACGTACTGGATCAGGAGTTGTGGTGACTCAGCCGTCAACCGCACGACGCACGAGTCGGACCCGTCGTCCTCGACGGTGCCGGGCAGCCACCATCCGTAGAAGTTCCGCTTGAACTCGTCGGCCGGCAGCCGCACCCGCAGGGCCGCCGAGTGCCGGTACGACGCCGTCGCGAACGACTGCACCAGGTACGACGCGGCGTCGTCCGCCGGCAGATCCCGTGGCGTGAAGTGGTGCCGACCGGGCCGCACCGTGCTGATCCGATCGACTCGGAACGTCCGCCAGTCCGATCGATCCGGGTCGTACGCGAGCAGGTACCACTGCCCGTGCACCGCCACCAACTGATGCGGTTCCACGCGACGCCAGCTGGTCGCACCCGATCGGGATTCGTAGTCAAAGGCAACGATCTCCGAGTCCCGGCAGCACGAGGCCAGCGACGCCAGCAACTGTGCGTCGATCCGGGGCAGGCCGAGGTGCGGCGCGACCGACGACTCGCCGAGCGCTGCGACCTGCGGGCGCAGCCGGGCCGGCAGCACCTGTTCGAGTTTGGCCAGCGCACTCATCGCGCTGTCCTCGATCCCGTCGATCCCGGTCACGGTCGCGAGCCCGGCCGCCACCGCGATCACTTCCTCGGCGTCCAGGATCAGGGGTGGCATGTTCCGCCCCGAGGTCAGCCGGTAGCCGCCCGCCGTCCCCGTCGTCCCCCGCACCGGGTAGTCGAGGGACCGCAGCCGCTCGACGTCGCGGCGCACGGTCCGCTCGGTCACGCCGAGGCGCTCGGCCAGTTCGCGGCCGGACCATTCGCGGCGGCTCTGCAGCAAGGACAGCAACTGCAGCAGTCGGCCAGGCATGTTCATATCACCCAGCATGCCCTTGCGGACAAGATCTGTCCGCAAGCGCTCCTAGCGTGGGCACCATGATGTTGACAAAGGAATCGAACGAATACGACGAGGCGCGACTCGGTTTCCAGCGCTTCGACCCGCACGAGCCGGACGCGATCTTCCCGGTCACCAGCGCGGCGGAGGTCCAGGAAGCCGTCAAGTACGCCGCTGACCACGGCCACCGCATCTCCGTCCAGGCCTCCGGTCACGGACTGACGCGCGGCAGCAACGGCGTACTCATCGCCACCCGCGACTTCAACGGTGTGCAAGTCGATCCCGCGGCGAAGACCGCCTGGGTCGAGGCCGGCGCGACGTGGCGGCAGGTGATCGACGCGGCCGCGCCTTACGGACTCGCCCCGCTGTCGGGCAGCTTCCCCGGCGTCGGCGCGATCTCGTACACGCTCGGCGGCGGCGTCGGCCTGATGGCCCGCCGCCACGGCTTCGCGGCCGATCACGTACGGCGGATCGAGGTGGTCACCGCGGACGGCGTACGACGGAACGCGGAAGACGACCCCGAGCTGTTCTGGGCGCTGCGCGGCGGTGGCGGCAACTTCGGCGTGGTCACCGGCATCGAGATCGAGCTCTTCGACGTGCCGACCCTGTACGGCGGCAGCCTGTCCGTCGACCTCGCGGAGAACCCGGCCATCCTGGAGACCTGGCGCGAGTGGACCCGCACGGTGCCCGACGAGGTGACGTCAGCCGTTGCGTTGGTGCCGTTCCCGGACATCCCGCCGGTGCCGGCTCCGCTGCGCGGCAAGCACATCGCGCAGATCCAGGTCGCGATCCTCGGCGATCGAGGGCCTGAGCAGATCGAACCGCTGCGACACGACACCGTGCTCGACACGGTCGGCGAGCTGCCCTACGTCGAGTCCGGCAAGATCTTCGCCGAACCCGAACGCCCGGACAGCTACAGCTCGCGCAACGTCCTGCTCAGCGACCTCGACCCGGACGCGCTCGCGATCCTTCCCAAGCACACCACCGTTGTCGCTGCCATCCGGCACCTCGGCGGCGCACTCGGCCGGCCGCCGGCCGTCCCGAACGCGGTCGGTCACCGCGCGGCGTCGTACTCGCTGACCGTGCTCTCACCAGGCCAGGGCGACATGGCCGGCCTGCACCGGGAGATCCTCGAGCCGTGGACCGCCGCGACGATCGGCCGATCGCTCAACTTCAGCTTCGGTCCGCTGACTCCCGACGAGGTTCGCCAGGCCTTCGACCCGCGCGACATCGACCGGCTCCTCGAGCTCAAAGACCGGTACGACCCCGATCAGCGCCTGGCCGCGAACCATCAGCTCACCGCGCCGCGGTGACGTCGATCTCGACGAGCTGGCCGGGGAAGCCGAGCTGGGCGACGCCGAGCAGCGTGCTGGCCGAGGTGAAGGCGAGCGCGAGCGGTGAGGCGTTGAGCTGCGTCCACACCGCCGCGAGGTCGTCGCGGACCGGGCTGGCGACGTAGATGACCGTGCGTACGACGTCGTCCGGGGTGGCGCCGGCGGACTCGAGCGCGACGAGGATGTTGCGGATGACCTGGTCGGTCTGGCCCTCGAGCCCGCCCTCGGCGAGGTCGCCGGAGGGATCCAGCGGGCACTGGCCGGCGAGGTAGATGAGGGTGTCGGCCTGGACCTTCGTGATGTGGTGGTAGCCGGGGGTCGGGTGCAGCTTGTCCGGGTTGGCGCGCTCGATCGTCACCCAGCCGAGCAAACGCGACACCCGGCCCGCGGTCAACGGGATTTAGCCGGTGAAGCGCCGTACGTAGCGCTTCTGCCAGGGGGTCTCGACGGCGTGCCGGTCGTAGTTCCGCCGGACGAACTCGACGGCTTGCTCAGCGGGGATCCCGTCCAGGACGGCGAGGCAGGCGAGCGCCGTACCGGTTCGGCCGCGGCCGCCGCCGCAGGCGAACTCGACCCGCTCGGAGCCGGCTCGCTCCAGGGCGTCGGCGAAGACCCGGCGGGCTTCGGCGCGGTCGGCGGGCAGCCGGAAGTCGGGCCAGCGCAACCAGTGCGAGTCCCACGAGACTTCCGGAGGCCGCTTGCCCAGGAGATAGACGCCGTACGACGGCAATGGTCCTGCCGGCAGGCCGTTGCGCAGACCGCGTCCGCGCACCGTCAGGCCCGACGGCAGGACCATCACACCGGTTGCCTTCTCGTCCCAGGTCGTCACCTGGTCAGCCTATTCAGGCGCTGAGCCGCTCCTCGGTCGAGGTGGAGAAGAGGTGCAGCTTGTCCGGGTTCGGGGCGAGGTGCACGATCGTGCCCTTGTCGTTGTGCAGGCGGGTGCCGATCCGGGCGATGATCTGCTGGTTCGTGGTGTGCTCGGCGGTGCCGTAGAGGAAGGCGTCCGAGCCGAGCTCCTCGATCACCGCGACCTTCACCGGCAGGCCCTGGTCGGCGAGGCTGAACGCCTCCGGCCGGATGCCGAGCGTCAGCGTCTTGTCGTCCCCGGCCTTCGCGAGCAGCTTGCGCTCGATCGGGACCACGAAGTCGCCGATCTTGGCGCCGCCGTCGACGATCTCGGCCTCGATCAGGTTCATCGCGGGCGAGCCGATGAAACCGGCCACGAACTTGTTCTTCGGCCG
This sequence comes from Kribbella sp. NPDC050470, assembly GCF_044458365.1. Lineage (NCBI taxonomy): Bacteria > Bacillati > Actinomycetota > Actinomycetes > Propionibacteriales > Kribbellaceae > Kribbella > Kribbella sp. NPDC050470. The sequence goes on from NZ_JBITHV010000003.1 coordinate 113,851, forward strand.
GTCGTAGAGGTTCAGCGGGGTGTCGACCTGCTGCAGGACGCCGTCCTTCAGTACGGCGACCCGGTCGCCCATCGTCATGGCCTCGACCTGGTCGTGGGTGACGTAGACGGTGGTGACGCCCAGCCGGTGCTGGAGCTCGGCGATCTGGGTGCGGGTCTGGACCCGGAGCTTGGCGTCGAGGTTCGACAGCGGCTCGTCCATCAGGAAGACCTGCGGGTTGCGGACGATCGCGCGGCCCATCGCGACCCGCTGACGCTGACCACCGGACAGGGCCTTCGGCTTGCGGTCGAGGTACTCCTCGAGGCCGAGCAGCTTGGCGGCTTCGAGAACCCGCTTCGCCCGCTCCTCCTTGTGGATGCCCTGCATCTTGAGCGCGAAGCCCATGTTGTCGCCGACCGTCATATGCGGGTAGAGCGCGTAGTTCTGGAACACCATCGCGATGTCGCGGTCCTTCGGCGGGCTGTTGGTCACCTCGCGGTCGCCGATGTAGATGGAACCCTCGTTGACCTCCTCGAGGCCGGCCAGCATCCGCAGCGCGGTCGACTTGCCCGACCCCGACGGTCCGACCAGCACCATGAACTCGCCGTCCTGGATGTCCAGGTCGAGCTTGTCCACAGCGGGGAGGTCGGTGCCCGGGTAGACCCGGCTGGCTCCCTTGAACGAGACAGTTGCCATGTTGCGCTTCCTTCCTTCGCCGGCAGGAACGTGCCGGACGGTCCGTAGCAAAGGCCCCCAGGCGTGTGGGTGTCTTGCTTCGGTGATGTATCACCAAAGCATCTGTTCCAACGATTGAGCCGGCAGATCCATTCCCGGCCAATGGATCTCGGGCAAGCATTGACAAAAGAGATTTTTACGTACAAAGTTCTTTGTGTGATCAGAGACGTGATGCACCTGGAGCAGCTCGAGCAGGCCGAGGCGCTGTTCAAGCCGCAGCGCATCGAGGTGCTGCGGCGGCTGGCCGAGCCGCACACCTGCGGCGAGGTGGCGGAGCAGCTCGGGCAGACTCCGCAGCGCGTCTACTACCACGTCAAGCGCCTCGTCGAGGCCGGCCTGGTGACCCTGGTGGAGGAGCGCAAGGTGCGCGGCATCCACGAGGGCATCTACCAGGCGACGGCCCGCTCGTACTGGCTGTCACCGCGGCTCGTCGGCCGGATCGGCGGGCTGCGCAGGGCCCAGGACGAGCTGAGCCTCGGCTACCTACTGGACCTGATGGAAGAGGTCCAGACCGACATCGCCGCGCTGGACCGGGCAGCTCCGGAGCTGCCGTCCATCGGGGTGTCCGGTGAGATCCGGGTCCCACCGGACCGGCGGCGGGAGTTCTTCGAAGACCTGCAAAGCACGTTGAAAGACCTGTTCTCGCGCTACGGCGGCTCCGAGGGCGACGCCTTCAAGCTGGCCGTGGCCTGCTACCCCAAGGGAGACCAAGACCATGACTGAACCGCTCGTTCTCACCGCCCGCGCCAAGACCGGCATCGACGCCGTCCAGCAGGCGCTGACCGACCCCAAGACCCTCAACCTCTGGCTCGGCGAGCACGCGAACGTCGACCTGCCCGGGACCTTCGAGTTCTGGGGCCGCTACATCCCCGAGGGCGACGCGCCGCACCAGCGCGTCCTCGAGTACGACGGCCGGACGCTGAAGCTGGCGTGGACCCTCGGCGGCGAGGAGACCACCACCGAGATCACGCTGGTCGACGAGGGCCCCGACGCCACCCTGATCAAGCTGTCCCAGACCGGGTTCGACTACACCGACCTGGTGGCCGGCGGCAACATTCGCGGCGTGCTGCAGACCTTCTGGGCGCTCGCGCTCGCCAACCTGGTCGACCACCTCGAGGGCCGTGAGCTGACGCCCCGGCAGGACTTCACCTCGACCGACTTCAGCGGTGAGGTGCTGATCGACGCCCCGGTCGCGCAGGTCTACGACTCGCTGGTCGACTCCGAGAAGGTGTCCGCGTGGTTCGGCTACCCGATCGGCATCGAGCCGGAGGTCGGCGGCCGGTACGCGATGGGCGGCTTCGACTCCGGGATGCCGCCCGCGAAGGTCGTCGACCTGGTCGAGGGCAGCAAGATGTCGGTCGACTGGGGCCCGGCCGGCGTCAGCACCTGGGAGCTGGCCGAGTCCGAGGGCAAGACCCGGCTCACCTTCGTGATGAGCGGGTTCGACACCGACAACGCGCCGTACTCCGCATGGCTCGGCTGGCTCAGCGGCGTCGCCGAGCTCCGCCGCTACAACGAGCAGGCGAACTGGCAGCCCATCTGGGTCGCCTAGAAGTACCCGGGCCGGATGGAGTCCGACATCAGATCGAGCAGGGCGGTCACCGCTCTGCTCGGTCTCCTTCCGCCCATCGTGATCGCCGACAGCGTCCAGCGCAGGTCCGCCCCGGCGATCGGCAGCCGGGTCACGCCCGGCAGTTCCGCTCCCTCCAAGTTCGGTACGACGGCGACGCCGAGCCCGGCGCGCACGTAGTCCGGGACCGCGGTCACGTCGGGAACCTCGACCTGGACCCGGCGCTGGATGCCGGCGTTGTCGAAGACCCGGTCCACCGTCCGCCGGTTACCGAACCCGCCCAGCATGTCCACGAACCGTTCCCCGGCCAGCTCGCCGAGCCTGATCTCGGACCGGCCGGCCAGCGGGTGCGACGACGGCAGCAGCACGACGAACGGCACCGCGCCGATCTCCCGCACCTCCAGCCCGACCAGGTCCGGCTTGGCCAAACCGACCAGGGCGAGGTCGAGCCGACCGTGCCGGACGTCGTCCGCGAGTCCGCTCGATCCGCTCGGCGACGTGGTCACCTGGACGTCGACCAGCGGGTACTTCCGGTTGAACGCACCGAGCAGCTCGGCCAGGTCGACCAGCCCGATCCGGGTCATTGTCCCGATCCGGATGTTGCCGCGCAGGCCGGTCGACACCTCCTCGACCGCGGCCCGGGCCCGGTCCAGCGCCTCCAGCGCAGCCTTTGCCTCCGGCAACAAAGCCTGGCCGGCCGTGGACAGCGTCACGCGCCGGGTCGACCGGTCGAACAACGTCGTCTTGAGATCGGCCTCCAGCGCCCGTACGGCGGCCGACACCGTGGACTGGACCGTGAACAGGCGCCGCGCCGCGCGGGTGAAGCTCAGTTCCTCCGCGACCGCGACGAAGTACTCGAGCTGGCGGCTGTCCACAGACTCAATTATCGCTAGCACCGATAAGACCGTGCAAGAACTTTCGTTGGACTCGATAGATCCTGCGAGCGAACCTGGTGACATGTCCGCTCTGACCAGTTCCCACGCGCTGGAGTCGAGGCGTGTACGGTTCGCGCACGGTCCGGGGTTCTGGGTGATCGCCGCGGCGTTCCTGACCGTGATGGCGTTCTCCACCGTGCCGACCCCGCTGTATGCCATCTACCAGCAACGCGACGGCTTCCCGACGTACGTCATCACCGTCATCTTCGCCAGCTACGCGGTCGGCGTGATGGCGTCGCTCTACCTGGCCGGCCACGTCAGCGACTGGCTCGGCCGACGCCGGGTCGCGCTGCTCGCCGTACTCGCGCAGGCACTCTCGGCCCTCGTATTCCTCGTCTGGCAGGACGTACCGGGATTGCTGCTCGCACGCTTCATCTGCGGCGTCGGCGTCGGAGTGCTCACCGCGACGGCGACCGCCCACCTCTCCGAGCTTCGCCAGATAGCCCGCCCCGAGGAGGACCCGAGCCGCTCCGCGCTGATCTCCAGCATGGTCAACCTGGGCGGCCTGGCCTTCGGCCCGTTGGTGGGTGGTCTGCTGGCGACCTACATGTCCGCACCGCTGGAGCGCCCGTACGAGGTCTTCCTGGTGTTGCTGGTGCTGAGCGCCATCGGGATCGCGCTGGTGCCCGAGACGGTCGAGCGGCTGGAGGAACGCCCGGCGTACCGGCCGCAGCGCGTGGCGCTTCCGTCGGCGGCGAAGCCGTTGTTCTTCGCCACGGCCATCGGCGCCTTCGCGGCGTTCGCGATCTTCGGACTGTTCACGTCGCTGGCGCCGACCTTCCTGGCCGGCACGCTGCACCACACGTCCCGGCTGCTGGCCGGAGTGGTCACGTTCGTCGTGTTCCTCGCCGGGGCGGTGAGTCAGGTCGTCTTCGTCCGGATGAGCCGGCGGAACCAGTTGCGGCTCGGGCTGGTGTTCATGTCGCTCGGCCTGGCCGGCGTCGCCGTGGGTGGCCTTGTTCCCAGCCTCTGGTTGTTCACCCTCGGCGGCGTCGTCTCTGGCGCCGGGGCAGGCGTCGTCTTCCGGGGCGCCGTCGCGACGGCGGCTTCGCTGGCCGACCCAAGCTCCCGAGGTGAGGTGCTGGCCGCGCTCTTCCTGATCGCGTACGCCGGTCTGGCCGTCCCGGTGCTCGGGATCGGCGCCGGCATCGCCTTCCTCCCGGCTCAGGTCGCGCTGCTGCTGTTCTCCGCCGTCATCCTGATCCTGGTAAACACCGCCGTCCTCCGCATGCTCGCCGCAACCAAGTAGACCCGCTACGGAAGACCCGTGAACTGGGCGATGGCGGCCGCTACAGTCCTGGCGTGGGAGGTGTGCCGGAGTACTGGCTGATGGGTGGCGTCATCGCGCTGAACAGCGGCGCCGAGAACGGGTTCAAGCAGGAGGTCGACCGAGTTGTCGACCTCCTCGGCGAGGACGAGGCGTGGCTGGCCTGGTGGCGGGGTATCAGCGAGGCTCCGGTGCTGGAGGTGCAACTCCTCGTGCTGAAGGCGGAGCACACGTTGAGTCCCGACTCCGACGAGCGAGTACGGCGCGGTCGCAAGCGGCACGTGGTGCGGCTTGCACGTCGACTTCGATCGGCTCGAGCCGTTGGAGCCTGACGAACGCAGACTGTTCGCCCTGCCGGCCGTCCTCGACGGCATCACCCGCATGGCGGAGTCGCTGGAGGCCGTGGGCGAAACCCCGGCGGTGCCGTACGACGTGCGTCCGGCACCGCTCAGCGTGGGCACCGTGCGCCGCCGACGTCTCCGTGAACTGCAGGGACAGCCGAATGCTCAGCTGCCACGACACTGGGTGCTGGCCGAGGGTGATCCGGTGCCACGTGAACGAGACTGCGGGGATGGCTCGGTCGCACACAGCGGAGGCGAGGAAGCGGTGATCGTCGAGATTCACGTGCCGTTGAGCGGGGAGGGCGGGATCCTGCCAGGCGAGGCTGGGTATGAGTTCGGGTGGATCGACGACGTCGAGGAGTTTCTTGACGATGAGTCGAGTGACGGCAGTTTCGAGATCTATGACGAGGGTGAGGAGTACGGCGACACCTACGTCTTCTTCATCACCGGCGCCGGCGAGGACGCCTTGCTGAGCACGGCGGTCGCAGTCGCCGCGCTGCCGGGAGTACCTGCAGGTGCCTTCGCCGTCATCACAGACGAGGAGTCAGAGGAGATCGGCACCGGCCGCCGCGTCGCGCTGGGCGGACGGGAGGCGCTCCTCGCGGCGTGGCGTGCGGAGGAGGAGCGGGTTCGGGAGGGCTGGGACTTCTCGCATCTGGCTGGGCGTGTCGACGCGGAGGATCCGCCGTGGGACTTCGAGACCGCTTGTCGTACGGCGCTCCGGGGCGCGCGGCACGTGCTCGACATGGGGACCGGGGGCGGGGAGCGGCTGCTGGCCTTGGCGGATGCGCTGCCGGCCGATGTCGTCGCGACCGAGGGATGGGAACCCAATCTCCCGGTCGCCACCGAGCGCCTCGCCGTTCGCGGAATACCCGTGGTGCAGTACGACGCCGACACCGACGAAACCATGCCCTTCGAGGACGGCCGCTTCGACTTGGTGATGAATCGGCATGAGGTGCTGGATCCGGCGGAGGTGTATCGGGTGCTGGCGCCGGGTGGGGTGTTCCTGACCCAGCAGGTCGGCGGGGACGACTTCGCCGAGGCCCACGAGATCTTCGGTGGCACGGCGGCGTACCTCGATCTCACCTTGGCGTATGCAACCCAGAGCCTGACCGCAGCCGGGTTCGTGATCGACGAGTGTGACGAGTGGCGCGGGTCCATGGCCTTCCGGGACATCGGTGCGCTGACCTACTACTTCAAGCTCGTGCCGTGGGACGTGCCGGACGACTTCGGGGTCGATCGGTACGCCGAGACACTGCTGCGACTGCACGAATCCGTGCCGGTGACCTTCACGCAGACGCGGTTCTGGGTCCGTGCGGTGAAGCCTGTTTAGGATCTGCGTATGGGTGTGACGGTGCGGGTTGGGGAGCAGGATGCCTATCTGGCGCGGGTGGGGCGGGCCGGGATGTTGTTGCTGCCGATGATCACGGGGATCGGGGAGCAGGTTCGGGAGTGGGCGGACGAGTTGGCCGGGGAGGGGATCACGGCACTGGTCTGGGATCCGTTCAAGGGGCGGAGTACGGACGACTCGACGCGCGAGGAGCTTGGGGCGCTGCTGCGTGAGATGGATGACGACAAGGCGCTGGCCGAGCAGATCGAGTTGCTGGACTACCTGACGGGTGATCTCGGGTGCAACAAGGTCGGGGTGATCGGCTGGTGCCTCGGCGGGCGGTTCGCGTTCTTGCTCGCGGCGCGGGACCACCGGGTGACCAACGTGGTCGCGTTCCACCCGACCGTCCCGTCGAAGCTTCCGCCGCACCACACATACGACGCCATCGCCGAGGCCGGCGCGATCACGGCGCCGGTGCTGGTCAGCTACCCGAGCGCCGACACCGCCGTACCGAACGCCGACTTCGAGGCCCTCGAGACCATCCTTCAGTCCCGTCAGACCAGTGCGACCTTCACCCAGTACTTCCCAGCCGCCGACCACGGCTTCTCCGACAAGTCCCGCCACGACAAGCCGGTCAACGCCGACGCCTTCCGCCTGGCCTGGCCGCAAGCCCTGGCCTTCATGCGATCCACCACGCACTAGGCAGCAGTTGCGGTGCGGCGGTGGGCTGTGGGGGTGGTGCCTCGGACTCGTTTGAAGGCGACGCTGAGGGCGAACGCGTTGGCGTAGCCGACCTGGCGGGCGATGGACTCGACGGTGTCGCGGGTGGAGCGGAGGAGGTCGGCGGCGAGGGTGATGCGCCAGCCGGTGAGGTAGGTCATCGGGGCCTCGCCGACGAGGGCGGTGAAGCGGCGGGCCAGGCTGGCTCGGGAGACGCCGACGCGGTCGGCGAGCTCGGTCACGCTCCACGGATGCGCGGGATTCTCGTGGATCAGCCGCAACGCCAGCCCGGCAACCGGGTCGCTCTGCGCCTGGTACCACCCCGGCGCCTGCGACTCCGGCCGCGCGAACCACGCCCGCAGCGTCGTGATCAACGCCAGATCGAGCCACCGATCCAGCACGCTCTGCTGACCGGGTTCGTCCCGCGCGATCTCGGCCAGCGCGATGTCCATCACCGACCCGGCGACCTCGGCAGCCGGTACGACGAGCACCGATGGAAGCGCCGCCAGCAACCGCTGACTCACATCCCCAGCCAGCTGATATGTGCCGCTGGCAACCATTGCCTCACCCTCGGCCCGGCCGCCGTACGTCCGCACCCCGAGTCGCGCGCTGTAGTCGACAGGTGCCCCAGGCAACGGTTCGCAGCGGCCGCCGGGGTGGATCCGCAGTTGCGGCGCCGTCGCCACGGCATCACCCACGATGTACGGCGCCGGCCCGGTGAACACCGCGACGTCGCCCTGCTCCATCCGCAGCGGCTCGATGCCGTCCCGCCGTACCCAGGCCGATCCGCGGACCAGCGTGGCCAGCGACAGCGCGGCCTCGTCGCAGATGTCGAGCGCCCAGGGCGGATCCATGATCGTCAGGTTGAACACGCCACCGCGCGCCCGGGTCCCGGCCAGCAGGTCGTCCAGCACATCCATGGCGACCACAGTACGCCACCTGAGCGCCTCGGACATCGAATTGCGCCGAACAACCATGGTTTGTCTCATCGAACCACGATGAAGTTATGCCATGACAACGACACCGATTCTGATCCTGAGTGGTAAGGGCAAGACCGGCCGCCGCGTCGTCGAGCAGCTCGAGGCGCGCAACGTCCCCTACCGGCTGGCCTCCCGGTCGAGCGCACAGCCCTTCGACTGGTACGACGACAGCACCTGGTCCGCCACGATCGCCGGCGCCGAGACGGCGTACCTGGCGCCGCCGGTCGGCCCGACCGGTCTCGCCCAGGCCTGCCGGTTCATCAAGCAGGCCGCCAACGAGGGCCTCCGCCGGGTCGTGCTGCTCTCCGGCCGCGGCGTCGGCAGCCCGGGACGCGACTTCGCCGTGTACGACGGTTCGCTCGCGCTCGAGCACGCGGTCAAGGACAGTGGCGCCGACTGGACGATCGTCCAGCCGTCCTGGTTCGCGCAGGGGTTCAGCGAGGACTTCTTCCGCTACCACGTGCTGGCCGGCGAGATCCGGGTGTCGGCCGGGACCGGCGGCGAGGCCTGGATCGACACGAACGACGTCGGCGACGTGATGACCGCCGTACTGCTGGACGAGGCCTACACCGGCGCGACTTTCGCCATCTCCGGACCGCGCCACCTGACCATGACCGAGGTCGCCGCCGAGTTGACCGCCGCGACCGGCCGGCCGATCCGGTACGTCGACCTCGAGCCGCAGGCTCACGTCACCGAGCTGGTCGAGCAGGGTCTCGACCAGGAGGACGCCGAGGCCGTCCGCGACCTGTTCGCGGTGATCCGCAACCACCGGTCCGAGTACGTCTCCGAAGGCGTTCAGCAGGTCCTCGGCCGCGCCCCGCGCGACTTCGCCGACTGGGCCCGCGAGACCGCCGCCACCGGAATCTGGCAGCAGTAGTAGAGCGGGCACCACCTCGAGTCGGGAGACTGCAGGATGGGGAGCGGCGGGCGGCCGCGACAGGGTTGAAGCACCCACCAAGGAGGCTTTGATGAAGAGAGTTCCGGCCGCTGTCGCCCTGCTCGCCGCAGTGGCGCTGCCCGCATCCACAGCGACCGCAGCACCGCCCACCAACCCGGTCCCGGCCCTGACCCGAGCGGCCCACCCCCTGATCAGCACCGACCCGTCGAGCACCGCCTGGGACCTTCGCCCGCTGACCAGGATGGTCGGTACGGCGAAGGTCGTCGGCGTCGGCGAGGCCACGCACAACTCGCACGAGTTCTTCATGCTCAAGCACCGCATCTTCCGGGCGCTGGTCGAGCAGAAGGGCTTCACTGCGTTCGTCCTGGAGGCGAGCTGGAGCACCGGCCTCGAGCTCGACCGGTACGTCGTCACCGGCGTCGGCGACCCGCGCGAGATCATGCGCCGCGAGTTCCAGGGCGCGTACGGGTTCTGGAACGTCCAGGAGTACCTCGACCTGATCGAGTGGATGCGCGCCTACAACCGCACCCACGCCCGCAAGCTCCGCTTCGTCGGCGACGACGTCGGCTACGCGAGCCCGGCCCTGATCGACCGCGTCGCCGCCAAGGACCCCAGGCTCACCCCGCTGTACGCCGGCATCCGTTCGACCGCGGAGTACAACGAGTGGAGTACGACGTACTTCGCCAAACCCCTGCCCGAGCGCCAGGCCCTCGAGGCGTCGGCCCGTGAAGCGCTGAAAATCGTCCAGCAGACCAAGGACCAGTGGACGATCCAGCACGCCCGGGCGATCTGGCAGACCACCAAGCTGTACTCCTTCGACGTCGAGAGCCCGACGGAGTTGCCCAAGGCAATGTTGTTCCGCGACCAGGCGATGGCCGACAACACCGCCTGGTGGACCCGGACGACCGGTGACAAGGCGGTCCTGTCCGCGCACAACGGGCACGTCGGCTACGACTCGTCGATGCCGTCGCAGTACCCGAAGATCCAGGGCGCGTTCCTGCGTGAGCAACTCGGCAAGGGCTACGTCAACGTCGGCCTGAGTTTCGACAGCGGCTCGTTCAACGCCAACGACACCGAGGATCCCCAGGGCCGGCTACGCACCTTCACCATCGGGTCCGCACCGGCCGGCAACAACGAGCACACCCTTGACCAGGTCCCGTACCGCGACTATCTGGTCGACCTGCGGACCCTCCCGAAGCCGACCAAGGACTGGCTGAGCGTCGCTCGCCCGACCCGCGACATCGGCACCGCCTACCCGTGGCCCGACCTCCCGGTGAAGCTCGGCACGACGTACGACGTCCTGATCCACCTCCACCGAGTCACCGCAGCCCAACTGCTGCACTGACCCAACGCGAAGGCCCCGCACCCACCTGAAGGTGCGGGGCCTCGCGCTGGGCCGTCAGCGGTGGCTGTGCTGCAACTTGACGTACTCGGAGTGGGTCATCTCCTGGAGCTCGGACGCCGCGGTCTTGGCCTGGAAGCTCGCGCCCTGGCCGACGGCGCCGCCGCCGAAGACGATGTTCGCCCAGTTGTTCTGGGCGGTCAGCGTCGTGGTGGCGTTGTCGTCGTTGATGTCCGCGGCGGTGGTGTCGGTGGCGTCACCGTCGCAGTTCCAGTCGATCGGCCCGCTGGCTGCGCCGGACGTCGTCCGGGTGGTGCCGTTCGGGCACTTCCACTTGGTCTTCCACGCCGACGCCGAGCTGCCGAGGCCGACGGACTCCCGCAGGCTGGCCTCGTTCAGCGCCGCCGGGGCGACGTTCGAGTAGCCCCAGTAGAGGGTGCCGTTGGAGCGCAGCACGCCGCCGAGCTGGAAGAAGTAGTTCATCACGCTCAGGTAGTTGGGTTTGTAGTTCCCGTGGTCGGTGCCGCCGTGCCGCAGGCCCAGGTTGTGCCCGAGCTCGTGGATGAAGGTGCCGACCTCCTGGTCGTCGGTGCCGGCCCAGCCGCACTTCGGGCCGACGGTGACGATGAACGTGTCGTTCGGGATCGCGAACGCCTGGCCGCTGCTGCAGCCGTTGTCGTAGCTGTCGGCCCACAACATGTAGTGGAAGACCGCACGGCGGGCGCTCGCGAAGTTCGCGTTCTTGATCGCGGTGGTCTGCGACCCGGACGGCTGCAGGTTGTTGTCGTACGGGACCTGGTTGCCGCCGCCGAGGTTGTACGCCGCCCCGGCCGCGGCGCCCGCGTCGAGGTGGATCTTGATCCCGGTGGTGCCGTCGGGGTTGCTGACCGGCGCGGACGCGAAGACCTGGACGATCCGGTCCAGGCCCGCGGTGCTGGTCAGCCGGCCGGACATGTAGTCCATCTCGACGAACAGGTCCTTCTTGGTCGGCGACGCGCCCATCGCGGGCAGGTTCACGTCGATGGTGCCGTCACCGTTGGCGTCGTACCCGTTGGTCTCCCAGGTGTCGGGCAGCGAGTCGCCGTCGGTGTCGGTCGCCAGCACCGCCGCGGCCGCGGCCGGGGCTTCGTCGGGCGCCGACGGAACGGCCGCCACCGCGCCCGTGGTGGCGAGCGCGGCGACGGCCATGGATCCGAGCATGGATCCGAGCATGCTGAGCAGGGCGGGGCGGGGCCTCATCAGATCTCCTAGTGGGCGGTGGGTGATCTGCCCGCTACCGTAGGTGATTCGCCTCGGTTTTCAGAGGCCCATCAGGGTCATGGCCCAATTGGGTCAGCTGCCCGAGCGGAGCATCGCGCGGATGCCGACGGTCAGGCCGAGGACGGCGGTCACGATGGCGGCGACCCAGCCCCACAGGGCCGCGCTGGAGAACACGTCACCGGAGAACAGCGTCCGCTCGGCGTCGACGACGTACGACAGCGGGTTGAACTTCGCCGCGACCTTCATCCAGCCCGGACCGGTTTCCAGCGGCAGCAGCATCCCGGACAGGATCATCAGCGGGAACAGGAAGGTCTGCTGCACCACCCAGAACATCCAGTCCTGCTTGCGGACCGCGATCGCCAGCGCGTAGCTGAACGCGCCGAGCCCGACCCCGAACACCGCTAGGAGCGCCAGGCCGACGATCGCGCCGCCGAGGTGCAGGTCGAAGGCGAACGGCGTCATCACCGCGATCACCACGACCGCCTGCCCGAACAGCGGCACCATCTCCTTCAGCGCCCGGCCGACCAGCAGCGACGACCGCGACAGCGGCGTGACCAGCATCCGCTCGTGCGCGCCGGTCTGGAACTCGAACAGCAGGTTCGCGCCGGTCGTCGAGGTGCCGAACAGCGTGGTCATCACCAGGATCGACGGGACGAACCACTGCCAGACGCCGTCCCCGAAGGTCGCGCCCATCGAGCCGGACAGCAACGGCCCGAACAGGGCGAGGAACACCAGCGGCTGGATCATCCCGAACAGCAGCGAGAACGGATCCCGCAGCACCGGCTTGAGCTCCCGCGTCATCACGATCCGGATGTCGCGGAGCAGGTTCCGCCGCGGCTCCTCCGCGACCTGGATCGCAGGGGTCGAAAGCGTGAGGGTGGTCATGTCAGGCTGCCTTTCCGTTGGTCGCAGCAGCAGCCTCGCGGAGGCTGCGGCCGGTCAGGTTGAGGAACACGTCGTCGAGGGTCGGGCGGTGCACCTGGGCCGCCGCGACCGGTACGCCGTACTGCTGGGCTGCCGTGATCAGCTCCGGCAGCGCCGCCGGCCCGTCCGCGACCCGGACGCTGAGTTCGTCGCCGACGGCAACGACTTCCTGGGCTCCCGGCAACTTCTCCGCCAGCTCGGCGAGCTTCGCGAGGTTGCCGGGCGCGGCCGTCACGGCCAGCCGGTCGCCGGCCAGCTTGGCCTTCAGGGCCTCGGCGGTGTCGTCCGCGATCACCTGGCCGTGGTCCACCACGACGACCCGCTCGGCCATCGAGTCCGCCTCGTCCAGGTAGTGCGTGGTGAGCACGATGGTCATCGCGTACTGCTCGCGCATCCGCAGGATGTGGTCCCACAGGTTCGCCCGGTTCTGCGGGTCGAGACCGGTCGACGGCTCGTCCAGGAACAGCAGCTTCGGCGCGTGCACGAGGCCCATCGCGACATCGAGGCGGCGCCGCTGGCCGCCGGACAGCTCGGACACTTTGCGGCGGGCCAGCTCGGTCAGCTCCAGCGCCTCCAGCAGTTCACCGGTACGGCGCTTGGCCGCCCGCCGGTCGAGTCCGTAGATGACGCCCTGGCCGGCCAGTTCGTCACCGGCCCGCTGGTTGTGGCCGGCGCCGTTGCCCTGGCCGACGTACCCGATCCGGCGGCGGACCTGGCTGGGGTGCGCGGTCACGTCGTACCCGGCGACTGTCGCCCTACCCGACGTCGGCGCGATCAGGGTGGTGAGCATCCGCAAGGTCGTCGTCTTGCCGGCGCCGTTCGGGCCGAGGACGGCGACCAGCTCGCCGGGTTCGACGTCGAGGCTGATGCCGCGGACGGCGTGCACGGTCTCGGTGCGGCTCACCGCGAAGTCCCGGGTGAGCTCTCGGGTACTGATCACGGATGTCTCCTTTGCTGGGGTTGGTAAGCACGACTTTTCCAGCGGTAGAGGACAGGTTCTGGCCGGTACTCGTGGCAATCTGAAGTCATGTCCGAAACCTCGGCTCGACTTCTCTCGCTGCTGTCCCTGTTGCAGGCCCGCCGCGACTGGCCGGGCGCGCTGCTGGCCGAACGACTCGAGGTCAGCCCGCGCACCGTCCGCCGCGACGTCGACCGGCTGCGCGATCTCGGCTACCCGGTGCGCGCGACCAAGGGACCGGACGGCGGCTACCGCCTCGACGCGGGCGCGGACCTGCCGCCGCTGCTGTTCGACGACGACCAGGCGATCGCGGTCGCGGTCGCCCTGCAGACTGCGACGACCACGGTCACCGGCATCGAGGAGGGCGCCTTGCGCGCGCTCGCCACGGTTCGTCAGGTGATGCCGGCGCGGCTTCGGCAACGGGTCGACGCGCTTCAGGTCACCACGGTCGACCGGTACGCCGGATCACGCCGTACGAAGGTGGATTCGGACCACCTGATCGCGATCGGGATGGCGTTGCGAGCCCGGGAGGTACTGCGGTTCGACTACGCGTCACCGCGGGCGTCCAACGACGACGAGTGGCAGCCGCCGCGGAAGGTCGAGCCGCATCACCTGGTGACGTGGGGCTGGAAGTGGTACCTGGTCGGCTGGGACCTGGACCGGAAGGACTGGCGGACGTTCCGGGTGGACCGGATGACGCCGAAGACGCCGACCGGGCCGCGTTTCACCCCGCGGGAGCTGCCTGCGCCCGACGTGGCGACGTACATCTCGAACCAGTTCAAGTCGCGGGACCAGTGGCCGTGCCGTGGGGAGGCCATCCTGCAGGCGAAGGCGTCCGACATCGTCCAGTGGGCCGGCCGCGACGCGGTCGTCGAGGAGATCACCCCGACCAGCTGCCGCCTCATCCTCAACGGCTGGTCCTGGACCGGCCTTGCCGCCAACTACGGCATGTTCGAGTGCGACCTCGAGTTCATCGGCCCCCAGGAACTCAAAGACGCTGCCGCCCACCTCGCCCAGCGCTACACCGCCGCGGCGTCATGAGCACCGAACTCGTGGTTGCCGACGCGAACGCCTGGCACGACTGGCTTACAGAGCACCATCAGGTCAACGACGGGATCTGGCTGGTCCTCGCCAAGAAGAACGTGACCACCCCGACGAGCCTCAGCTACGACCAGGCCCTCGAGGAGGCGCTGTGCCACGGCTGGATCGACGGCCAGCGGAAGGGGCGGGACGAGCACACGTTCACGCAGCGATTCACACCTCGGCGCGCCCGCAGCCTGTGGTCGAAGCGGAACGTGACCATCGTCGAGCGGCTGGAACGAACAGGCCGGATGGTCCCGGCCGGCCGCGAGCAGGTCGAGCTCGCGAAGTCCGACGGCCGCTGGGACCGGGCGTACGGCGGATCCGGTGCGCTCGAGGTTCCGGCGGACCTGGCCGAGGCACTGGCGGCGGTGCCCCGGGCGCAGGCGATGTTCGACATCCTGACCAGCGCCAACCGGTTCGCGGTCGTGTACCGGGTCACGTCGCCGAAGCGAGCGGAGACCAGGGCGCGGTGGATCGCGCGGGTCGTCGAGCAACTCGAGCGGGGCGAGACGATCTACCCGCAGAAGCGGACGCTGTGATCAGTACAGCAAGGGGTTGAGGGGGGAGGAGACCTGGTCGCCGGGTTGGTTGCCGGGCATCCAGGTGGCGAGGTCGGTTTCCTGGTACTTGTTGGCGGGTGCGGCGATCTCCATCGCGGCGTCGACGTAGATGATCGTCATCACGCGCCGCGGGATGTCGGTGGTGTTCGGCGGCGCGTGGTGGAAGGTCCAGCCGAGGTGGTAGCTGACCTCGCCGAGCTCGTAGGGCTCGGAAACCTCGGTGAAGTTCTGCTCGGCCAGCGCCTCTTGCAGGACCCGCTCGGACTCGTCGCTGATCGGCAGGTCCCGGCCGTGCTCGAAGACGTGACTGCCCGCGGCGAACGACAGCGGACCCATCTCCATCGGCGTCTCCTGCAGGGGCACCCACACCGTCACGCACCGGTCGGTCGTGAACGGCCAGTAGTACTGGTCCGCGTGCCACGGCGTGACCCCGCCGCCGGACTCCTTGTACAGCGCCTGGTCGTGGTACAGCCGGACCGACTGCACGCCGAGCAGTTGCGCCGCGATCCGCGCCAGCCGCGGTGAGGAGACGAACTCGAGCACCTGCTCGCTGTCCTGCCACAGGTTCATCACCTGCAGGAACGCCTTCCCGTAGGTGTCACGCTCCTCCAGCGGCAGGTCCTGGGTGTTCAGCTCGATCACCTTGCCGGTGATCTCCGGCTCGTACGCCGCGATGGTCTCGGCGCTCAGCACGTTCTTCAGCTTCACGAAACCGTGCTCGGCGAAGTGCGCGATGGCGGACCGGCTGAGGGTGTAGTCGGTCACTAGCTCTGGGCGGGTCAGAGTCATGGGACACAAGGGTTGCGGGACGCTTTATCGATGTAAAGATCAGTGATCAAATCTTTGCCCGAATCAGAGCACCGACCCGGCTCAGCCCGCGAACCGATCCAGCGCCGCCAGCACCAGTTCGTTCGTTCGGCGGCCACCGGCCCCGTGCCCTTCCTGCTCGACCAGGTGCAGCTCGGCATCCGGCCAGGCCTGGGCCATCATCCAGGCGATGTCGGGCGGACCGCTGATGTCGAGCTTCCCGTGGATCAGCACGCCCGGGATGCCGGCCAGCTTGCCCGCCTCGCGCACCAGCACCCCTTCGTCCAGCCACGCGGCGTTGCTCCAGTAGTGCGTGACGAGCCGGGCGAACCGCATTCGGAAGACCGGATCCTCGAACGCGGCGTCCGGCTTCCAGTCCGGGTGCGTCCGGACGTGCGTGTCTTCCCAGTCACACCAGTCCCGCGCTGCTTTCTCCCTGACGGCGGGATCGGGATCGTGCAGCAGGCGGCTGTACGCCAGCGCCAGGTTCCCGTCCCGCTGGTCCTCCGGCACGCCGTCACGGAAGCGCGCCCACTCCTCGGGGAAGATCCGGCCCATGTCCCGGGTGACCCACTCGACCTCTCGCCGGGTCGTGTTGGTGACGCTGAACAGCACGATCTCGGAGATCGCGTCAGGGTGCTGCTCGGCGTACGCGAGCCCGAGCGTTGCGCCGTGTGAGGCGCCCAGCAGCAGCCACTTTCCGATCCCGAGGTGGACCCGGAGTTGCTCGAAGTCCGCGATCAGGTGGGCGGTGGTATTCGTGCTCAGGTCCACGTCCGGCTCGGCGGCGTCCGGCGTACTGCGGCCGCAGTTCCGCTGGTCGACCAGCACCACCTTGTACCTCGACGGGTTGAAGTACCGCCGCCACGAGGAACCGGCGCCGGAGCCTGGGCCGCCATGGATCACCAAGGCCGGCTTGCCGTTCGGGTTGCCGCAGACCTCCCAGTACACGCGGTGGCCGTCGCCGACCTCGAGCAGGCCGTGGTCGTACGGCTCGGTCTCGGGATACATGGTCCGATCAGAGCACGCCGGAGTACGTCAGCGCGAACGTGCCGCAGGGAAAGAGGAACAGCGACGCGAGCACGATGATCCCCCTGAACGACTGCCCCGGCCCGATCAGTCGCCGGTACGCCGCGATCAGCACCGGCACCATCACGACCTCCAGCACGAGCATGCTGCGCGGGATGATCGTGTCCGTCGCGGCCAGCACGACCGACAGCCCGGCCGCCGCGATCCAGGCGCCGTACCCGATCAGGTACGTCGCCCGCGCGCCGAAGCGGACCGCGATCGTCTGGTACCCGGCCGCCCGGTCGGCTTCGAGATCGGCGAGTGTCGTCGGCAGGTACAGACCGACCGCGGCCAACGTGCCCTGCAGGCCCATCAGCCACGGGAAGCCGCTGAGGTCAGGATTGACGGCTGCCCAACCGGCGAGCGGCCCGAACGCGCCGAGCGCCACCGCGTTGACCGCGACGTCGAAGCCCGCCCGGGTCTTCAACCGGACCGGCGGCACGCTGTACGCGTACCCGAGCAAGACAGCGAGCAGGACGCCGAGCGCGAACACGATCCCGACGTGCAGGCTGATCCCGACCGCGGCGACTGCTGCCGCGAACGCCAGTCGCTTCACGGCTCGCAGCGTGATCCGGCCGTCGAGCAGTGGGGACTTGGACTTGCGCGGGTTCAGCCGGTCGCTCGGGAGGTCGTACGCATCGTTGATCGCGAGCACCGCGAGCCAGACCAGCGGGCCCATCACGACGGCGCCGACGATCAGCCGCGGCCAGTCCTCGAGCGGCGGGACCAGCCGCCGGGTCGCGAGCAGGATGCCGACGTAGTACGGCACGATCGACACGACCCAGAACGCCGGCCGGCCGACCGCGAGCACGTCCCGGACCCGCGGTGCCGCGGTCCGAACCCCCAGCGTCGTGGTCACACCACCACTCTGCTCCCGCCGGCCCGGACCGGTCCTCCTTCCGGAGAGTGAACCCCCTCACTCTCCCGGTTGAATGTGAGCAACGGAACCCTTCTCGAGCGCCACCCAGACCGATCCGTCCGCGTCCAGGGCCAGCCCGTGCGGCTCGGACCTCTCGCCCAGCGCGACCTCCTCGATCAGGTTGCCCCCGGCATCCAACCGGGCGACCGCGCCCGCACCCCACAAGGTGATCCAGCAGCCGCCGTCGTCGGTCGCGACCACGGCGTGCGGCTTCCACCCGGCCGGCAGCGCGAACTCCTCGACCTTCCCGTCCGGCGTGATCCGGCCGGCCTGGTCCGCGAGGATCTCCACGAACCAAACCGCGTCCGCGCCCGCGCTGATCCCGACCGGTCCCGCCGCGTCGGTCGGCAGCGGGTACGTCGTCACGTCGCCGGCCGTGGTCATCCGCCCGATCGCGTTGCCCTGGTTGAGCGTGAACCACAGGTCGTCGGCCGTCGCGGTGATCATCGCCGGAAACGCCCCGGACGTCCCGATCGGGTAGGTCGTCACCGCGCCGTCGACCGTGATCCGCCCGACCTGATCCGTGTCCATCAGCGTGAACCACACCGCGTCATCGGGCCCGGCGCAGATCCCGTACGGCGACCCCGGCACCTCGAACGCGGTCGCCGACGACCCGATCCGCCCGATCCGGTTGTCCCCGCTCCGCGTGAACCACATCGCGCCATCCGGACCCGGCACGATCACGCTCGGCCTTTCACCGGCGTCGTACCGCTCACCTGAGAGCCGGGCGACGACACCAGCGTGAACCTGCGTCGTCCACACCTCACCGTCGACGACGGCAACGCCGTACGGGCCGCTGACTTCATGTTCGGTGACCAACAAGGCTGGCTCCTTCACTAATGCGACGGCTGTTGCATTAAGATGCTGCCATGACGACAGGCGAGCGCGCAAGCAGGCCGGGTGGGCGGACGGCGCGGGTGCGCAGTGCCGTGCTGGCGGCGGTCGAGGCGGAGCTGGCCGAGCACGGGTACGACGGGTTGACGGTCGATGCGGTCGCGGCCCGGTCCGGCGTCCACCGCACGACGGTGTACCGGCGGTGGAAGACGGTCGCCGGGTTGCTCGTCGATCTGCTGCAGGCCGGGCTCGACGACTCGTGGGAGCCGGCCGACACCGGGACGCTCGAGGGCGACCTGGTCGCGCTCAACCGTGAGGTGCACGAGGCGCTGACCGCTCGCCCGTCGGTGACTCAGGCGGTGATCGCGGCGTCGTTCCGTACGCCGGAAGCCGCCGAGGCCCTGACTGCGTTCTGGGTGGACCGATATCGCCGCAGCGCGGACGTCGTACGGCGGGCCGTCGTACGCGGGGAGGTGGACGAGTCGACCGATCCGCACGAGGTGGTGACGACCGCGACCGCCCCGCTCTACCACCAGCTCGTGCTGCTCCGGCAGCCGTTGTCCCAGGCCGCCGCTGACCGCTACGCGAGAGCAGCCGCCGCATCAGCCCGGTCCGGATTAGGGTCTACTCACGCCTAGGTTTGAGGAGACTGCGTTGACTGGACGTCTGACGAACGAGGTCGTGCTGGTGACCGGGGCCGCGCGCGGGATCGGGCGGGCCGTGGCCGCGAAGGCCGCGGAGGAGGGCGCCGCCGTCGCGCTGGTCGACGTACTGGCCGACCAGCTCACCGCGACGACCGCGGAACTCCAGGAGACCGGCGCCAAGGTCGCGGCCGCGGTCGGCGACATCACAAACGAGACCTCCGTCCGCCAGGCCGTCGAGAAGCTCACCGACGACCTCGGCTCGCCGATCACCGTGCTGGTCAACAACGCCGGCAAGAACGCGTACGCCGACGCCACCAAGATGACCGTCGAGGAGTGGGACGGCGTCTTCAACGTGGACCTGAAGGGCGCCTGGCTGATGGCGCGGCAGGTGCTGCCCTCGATGATCGAGAACCGGCACGGCTCGATCGTCAACATCGCCTCGATCCACTCCAGCCTGACCACGGCCGGCATGTTCCCGTACGCCGCGGCCAAGTCCGGCCTGGTCGGGATGACCCGCAGCCTCGCCCTCGACGTCGCGCCGCACCAGGTCCGGGTGAACGCGGTCAGCCCCGGCTACATCGGCACCGACCTGCTCGAGGAGTTCTTCGACACCATCCCCGGCGAACGCGAGAAGGCGCTCAGCGTGCACCCGCTCGGCCGGATCGGGACACCCGAGAACGTCGCCGAGGTCGTCTGCTTCCTGGCCTCGCCCGCGGCTGCCTTCGTCACCGGTGCGAACTGGGCCGTCGACGGCGGCCTCGGCGTCCGCTACGCCTAGACCCCGGCGAGCTCAGCTGGGGTTGTAGGCGCAGGCCTCGGTGAGGTTGTCCGAGGTGGTCGGCGTCGCGGCCGGCCGGGTGGACGGTTTGGTCGTCGGTTGGGTGGTGGGCCGACGCGTTGTGGTTGTCGCCGGTGCGGTCGGCCGCGGCTTCGGCTGCGGGGTGAGCGCGTTCTGCACGATGGCCCGCATGCCCGCGTAGTTCGGGTTGCGCCCGTTCGGGTAGTTCTTCTTCTTGTCGAGGTCGATGTTGCTGATCCTTGCCGACTTCACCTTCTGGCCGAGGCCGACCAGGTGCGGCACCAGCTTCTCCGGGACGTCGGTGCGGATCAGCTGCTCGCCGGCCTTCGCGATCGACTGGTAGTTGGTCAGGACGTTCTGCGGGGTGGCGCGCTCGACGATCGCCTTGATCGTGCAGCGCTGACGCGCCTGCCGGGCCACGTCCGCGCCCGGCACCTTGTAGCGGCCGCGGGCGAACCACAGCGCGTCCTCGCCGTTCAGATGCCGGTTCGGGCCGGGCTCGAGGTAGCGGTTCGGTGGGATCTGCTTGTCGTCGTTCCCGCCGACCGGGACCGGGTAGTTGATGTTCACCGTGATCCCGCCGAGTGCCTCGACCAGCTGCTCGAACCCGGCCAGGTTGATCTGCACGTAGTAGTGCAGCTTCAGACCGAGCGCCTCACCGACCGACAGCTTCAGCACGTCGGCGCCCTCGTTGTCCGACGGCCCGAGGATGCCGGGGTGCAGCTCCGGGACCATCCGGTACATCGCGTCCAGGTAGAAGTTCGACTGCTCCTTGGGCCCGTTCGGGTCCCAGAAGCCGGTCGGGTACAGCTTGCGCAGCGGCGAGTCCTTCGGGAACGGCATCCGCATCCAGTTCCGGGTCAGCGAGATCAGCGCGGTGTCCCCGGTCCTGGTGTCGATACTCGCGACCATCACCGTGTCGGTCCGGGTCCCGTCCCGCCCTTCGCCGTCGTCCGCGCCGAGCAGCAGGATGTTCAGCCGGGGGAGTTGCGCCCACACGTCCTTGGTGTTGGTGATGGTCGGCCGGGTCTGGCTCTTCGTCTCGTCGTTCCCGAACACCTTCCGCACCAGGCTGCGTTGCGCCATCAGCGTCTGCGCGCCGAGCGCCGTACTGGACGCCATGGCAAAGCAGACCAGCCCGACCACGACCGCACCGAACAGCCGCGACACCGGCGCCGCTGTCAGCGGCCGCAGCATCTTGTACGACGTGACGAGTACGACGACCCAGCACAGGGCGGCCGCGGCCAGTCCGCCGACCATCCAGAGCAGCAACTCCGGATCCAGGGCCCACGCGATCACGTCGTCCCGGCGCTTCAGGCCGAGGTAGGCGGCCGCGCCGTACGCCGTGAGGCTGATCAGCGTCACCACGGTGCCGAGGCGGAATCGGCGGGCGGCCAGGTACGCCGTACCGGGAAGAAGCGCGCCGAGGACTGCCAGTGCGAGGGCGCCGACGGAGGTCCGCAGCCGAGGTCTCGGCCGACGGGCACGAGCGGCGCGGCGGGCTCTGGTGCTCGGGGACACGGCGCTCCTGTCGATCGGCGGCAAGACAGTGGACGCGTCCCCGGTTCGCGTCCACTCCCTTCGATTCCCTGACCGGACAAAAAGTTCGGCTGGCAGGATGGTTTGGTGACTGACATTCAGGTACGGCGGGCCAAGCCGGACGACGCGGACGCCCTGGTCCGGCTGCGCGGCCTCATGCTCGAGGCCATGGGCAACGACATCGGCGGCCCGGACGCCCCGTGGCGCGGGATCGCGCGGGAATGGTTCGCCGGGCAGCTCGCTTCGCCGGAGACCTTCGCCGCCTACGTCGTCGACGACCCGAGCGTCGGCGTGGTCGCGGGAGCGGCCGGCAACGTCTACGTCCACCCGCCGGGCCCGAAGGACCTCACCACGCTGCGTGGTCACCTGTACAACGTCAGCACCGAGCCGGACTTCCGCCGGCGCGGGCTCGCCCGGGCCTGCGTGGTCGCCTTGCTGGACTGGTTCCGCGACGAGACCGCCGTCGGCCGGGTCGAGCTGCACGCGACCGATGACGGCATCGACCTGTACCGGGCGCTGGGCTTCGTCGAGGCGAACTATCCGACGATGCGCTTCGGGGTCGGAGCTGTGGGCTGAGAAGGGATTCTGGGCACCCGGGCAAGAACGAGTGAGAATGCGCTCAGAGGGGCGCTGTGAGGAGCTCACCAGATGCGCCGTCGGAGTGTTGCCAGGATGATCGGGTTGGCGATCGCGGCCGGAGCGCTGTACCAGCTACCCGCCAGCCCGTTGGCCAGGCACGGCTACCCGGCCCGCCCGGTCGCGGAGACCTCGGAGCAGGCGCAGAGCGTGCAGCAACCCGTCAGGCCGGTCGACCCCGGCGAGCGCTCCACCCCGTCCCCCGCGCGGCCGCTGCCACAGATCACTTACCCCGCGCGAGGGTCCGCCTCGTACGCCGTCCTGCCCGCGAACCCGGCGGTCATCGGCCGCGGCGGCCGGCTGCTCACGTTCCAGATCGCGATCGAGGGCGGCATCAAGGGCGTCGACCGGACCGCGCTGGCGCAGTTCGTCCGGGCGACGTACGGCGCTCCGCAGGGCTGGGCGTCGCACGGGCTCTGGCGGTTCCGGCAGGTCGGTCCGGGCGAGAACCCGGACTTCACGCTGATGCTGGTGACGCCCGCGACGCGCGACACGATCTGCGGTGGCGGGTACGACCGCTACACCAGTTGCCGGATCGGCGACCGGGTCGTGCTCAACGTCGCGCGCTGGGTGCACGGTGTGCCGAACTACGGCGCATCGCTCGCGGCGTACCGGCAGTACATGATCAACCACGAGACCGGGCACCGGCTCGGCCGCGGCCACGAGCTGTGCCCGGGACCCGGCCAGCCGGCGCCGGTGATGCAGCAACAAACACTGGGCATGCACGGCTGCACGCCGTACTCCTGGCCCTACTTCAACGGCGCCCGCTACAAGGGCCGCCTGGGCCAGTACGACGATCCGATTCCTCACTCCTGAATGATCGCCAGCGTGTTGCCCGCGGGGTCCTTGAACCAGGCGATCGCCGGGCCCCGCGGGTCACGAAGGATCCCGAGCACGTCGTGGTCGTCGCTGTACCGCTCGAAGGTCACTCCCGAGCCGGCCAACTCCCGCACGGTCTTCTCGATGTCGTCGACCGGGAAGTTCAGCACGGTGTGCTCGGCCGGCACGTGGTTGTCCTTCGGGTAGACCATCACCGGGTTGCCGCCGGCGACGTTGAGCCGGAGCAACCCGTTCTCCTCGGCGACATCCAGTCCGAGCTTGCCGCCGTAGAACTCCTTGGCGGCCGGGATGTCGTTGACCGAGAAACTACTGAACGCCTTCGTGTCCTTGAACATGACATACCTCCCTGAGATCAGGTTTACGTCAGGTACGTCGTTGCGGACAGCGGCTGCTCGACATGAGTCAGTTGTGGATGGCCACCTGGGGGACGGCTGCGGTGACGGCGGCGGACTCGAGGCCGTCGGCGACGGTGTGCAGCAGCCGGATCAGGTGGCCGGCGTCGGACGGGCCGAGGATGCCGGTCACGACGTCGAGCACCCGGACGGTGAGCGCGTCCAGCTGGGAGAGCCGGGCCTGGCCGAGTGACGTGACGGTCAGCCGCGGATCCGTCCGGACCATGCCGAGCGCCTCGAGCTCGGCGATCGCGAGCTCCGCCTCGCCGGCCGTCGTACCGACCTGGTCGGCGACCTCGTCGGCGTTGCGCCGGCCGTTGGCGATCGCGCTCAGGACCAGCGCCGCGGGCAGCTTCAGGCCGACCGCGTCCTGCAGGCCGAGGACGAGGGGATGCGCGTGGCCGCGGACGCGCTCGACCGCGTCGAGCAGCCGCAGCGCGTCGCCGACGTCGCCGATCAGCTGCTCGGTCTGCACGGCCGCGAGGCCGGTGGGTTGGATCCGATCGGGTGCTTGCACGACCCCGTCGGCCCGTCGATCGGGGACCGCCAGGGCCAAACTCACAGGTCGAGGCTGCGTTCCAGCGTCTTCGATGGTCACGAAATCCAGCGTACGGACTCCTTCCGACAGCCCGGCGTGTCGTTCCTGAGGAAACCCTGTGAATTCATAATCGAACACGCCCTCGACCGGTTGCGCCCGCGATCGTCTACGCTCCGGGACATGCGGCTGACCGGGAAACGTGCGCTGGTGATCGGTGGCGGTGGAGCGGGAATCGGCCGCGCCGTCGGCAACGCCTTCGGGGACGAAGGCGCGGCAATAGTTGTCGTGGACATCGATCCCGCCCGCGCCGAGGAGGCCGCGGCCGAGCTCCGTCAACGCGGCGCCACGGCCTACCCCTTCGCCGGCGACGTCCGTTCCCTGCAGGACGTCGAGGCCATGGTCGCCGCTGCAGTGGAGCACCTGGGCGGCCTCGACATCCTGGTCACGGTGGTCGGCGGGCAGGTCGCCTTCGTTCCCGCGGTGAAGCTGCACGAGATGACCGACGACGACTGGGACACCATCTACGAGGTCAATCTCCGCTACGTCATGCGGGCCGTCCGCGCGGCCGTGCGGGTCTTCCTCGGTCAAGGTGGCGGCGGTTCGATCGTCAGCATCGGATCGGTCACCGGAATCATGGCCGCTCCCGAGCAGGCGGCGTACGGCGTGATGAAGGCGGGCCTGCTCAGTCTGGCCCGGACGGTGTCGGCGGAGTACGCCCGCGACGGGATCCGGATGAACGTCGCGGCCGGCGGCGCGATCGCGACCGCGGTGACCCACTCCCCGCCCGACGCGGGCGGGGAGTGGGTCGACGAGATCCCGGCCGGCCGCCTCGGCCGCTCCGACGAGATCGCGGAAGCCGTCGTCTACCTCGCCTCGGACGCGTCGGCGTACGTCACCGGTCAGCAGCTCGTGCTCGACGGCGGGGTCTCGACCCGCGGCCCGTTCGGCTGATTGCGGTAATCGAACACAGGCTCGAAGAATTCGGGCCTGGGCGGTCTCGAAAAAGTTCCCGGAATCGCGATCGGGGCGTGACTTCGGGTCCGCGTCCTCCGTTGGATCTGACGTGACGGTGAACACACGGCGCACCGCCATCGCGCTCGCTCCGCGTCCCAGGCCGGCCACCTTCGAGTTACAGCCAGGAGGACCAGTGACAACCGCCACCGCCACCCAGACGTCTGAACGCCGACGCGTCCGAGTCTGGTTCGGTGAGCACGTGATCGCCGACTACAACGCCGAGCCGGCGTTGGCCGAGCGGTACGCACACGCCATGAGCCGCCGCTTCGCCGGTCTTCGGGTCACCAACGACCCGATGCCGGCCGTCGACCGGCTCCCCGACCCCCTGCCCGGCGAGCGCATGTGGGACGTAGCACCCCGCTGAGAAGCACTCGGCACCTTTTCGCGTTCCGTATCTCACCAGACAACCCACCCGGTGACGCGGCCCGGTCGAGAACCTCACCTCGATCACCAAAGGTGTCGACGGCGGCAGGTGGGCGTTGGCGCTCTGCCCCCCGCTTGCCGCCCT
The DNA here is from genome assembly GCF_044458365.1 of Kribbella sp. NPDC050470. Taxonomy (NCBI): domain Bacteria; kingdom Bacillati; phylum Actinomycetota; class Actinomycetes; order Propionibacteriales; family Kribbellaceae; genus Kribbella; species Kribbella sp. NPDC050470. The sequence goes on from NZ_JBITHV010000003.1 coordinate 139,271, forward strand.
TTCTCCCCTGAATGCGCCTGATTGCACGACCAGCAGAAGAGACCCCGTCCGCACCGGTTCCCCAAGGCCGGTGCGGACGTTCTCTGTGCTCAGAGCCCGGCGAAGTACTCCGGCTTCATCTGGATCAGCTGGACGTAGTTGCCGTCCGGGTCGACCAGGGTGGCGAACCACCCGACCCCGCGGTCCTCCGGGTGCACCAGCCACTCGACGTCGAGGCTGCGCAGGTGCGCGGCCGCGGCCTCGATGTCGTCGACGGCGAAGTTCACGATGCACCGGCCGGGTTCGGCAGTCTTGGCGGCGACGTCGTCGCGGTGTTCGATGACCAGGCCGAAGCCACCGAGGTTCAGGTTGCCGTAGCCGTCCACCTCGGCGTGGAAGCCGTCGCGGTACCACGTCTTCAACCGCTCCGGGTCGGCGCTGCCGAGCAACATGCTGTTCAGAACGGGCTGCATCGCTGTCCTCTCTGCGAGAGCTGCCGATCAGCTCCCCACATCGAGTACGTCGGAACTACTCGAGCCGCCTCGACATGGTCCGGGCGACGAAGTCCTCGACGATCGGGCCGAGTACCTCCGGCTCGACGTCGTGCGGGTGCCCGTCCATGGTCAGTCGCCGCCCGTCGGGGAGCAGGTCGGCCACGACCTGTGCGGTGTTCCGGCGCCAGTCCCGGCTCTCGCCACCGTCGATCACCAGCGTGGGCACTGTGATCGCGGTCGCCCAGTGGTCCGGGATGGTGAAGTCGCCCATCACCAGGACGTCGTACGCCAGCGTCGGGGCCAGCGCCTCCAGTTCCTTCCACAGTGGGGCGGACCGCATCGGCGCCAGCACCTCGGCCGGCATCTCGACGGCCTGGACCAGGAACAGCTCGGTCGCGTCGCCGTACCGGTCCTGCTCGACCAGCTCCTGCAGCCGGCCCGCGAAGTCCGGGGCGAGCCGCGGCCGGGTGTCGTCGATGATGAACGGCGGCTCGATCAGGAGCAACCCGAGGATCGGTACGCCGTACACCGCTGCCTCGGCCGCGAGCACCGCGCCGGACGAGACCCCCAGCGCGTACGCCGAACCACCGGCCGCGTCGACGACCGCGGCCAGATCCTCGAACTCCCGCTCGACCGCCCACGGCAGCACCTCGCCGCTGTCGCCCCGGCCACGCCGGTCGTAGGTCACCACGGTGAACCGGTCGGCCAGCCGTTTGGCGAGTGGGATGAAGGTCCGCCGGTCGTTCAGCGCGCCGCCGACGAGGACGATCGCCGTCTCGCCGGCGCCGTACGTCTCGAGCACGATCGGGGTCCCGTCGGCCGAGGTCACGGTCGTTGTCCGAGGCAACATCGCGGCCGGGGTGGCGGCCGGCTGCGGGGCGTCGCCGTACAGGCCGCCGAGGTACGCGAACAGCTCGCTGTGCCCGTAGAGCCGGGGCTCGGTGTGCCGGGCCAGCCCTTCGAAGTACCGCTCGTAGCGAAGCCGCGTGGTCTCGAGCTCCCCGGCTGCCTCCAGTCTTTGCAGGCAGAACGCACGGACCGTCTCCAGCAGCCGATACCGCGACCCGGACGTCCCATCCACGCGTACGACGAGCGAGCGGTCAACCAACCGGCTCAGCAGCTCGGCGACATCAGCGACCGGTACGTCGTCGCCCGCGCACACCGCCTCGGCCGCGGCCAGCGTGCACCCGCCAGGATGCGGCGCGAGCCGGCGCAACACGGCACGCTCCGATTCGCCGAGCAGATCCCAGCTCCACTCGACCATCGCCGACAGCGTCTGCTGCCGATCGGGCAGACCACGCTGGCGGTAGCGGTCATCGAACCGGTCGACCAGGTCGCGCACATCCATCGCCCCCACCCGGCTCGCGGCCAGCTCGAGCGCGAGCGGAAGCCCGTCGAGCCGACGGCACAACGCAACCACGGCTGCGGTGTTGTCGGCGGACAGGGTGAAGCGCGGATCGGCTGCCGTGGCGCGCGCGACGAAGAGCTGGACGGCCGGGCTCGCGGCCGCGTCCGCGTCCGCGGAGGGGAGATCCAACGGCGGCACCGGCCAACGATGTTCACCCGCGACAGCGAGCGGCTCGCGGCTGGTCGCGAGGATCCGCAGCTCGGGCGACTCACGCAGCAGCCGCGCAACCACTTCCGCGGCGGCATCGATCACGTGCTCGCAGTTGTCGAGGACAACCAACCCGGTCGTTGCCTCGATCAACGCCGACACGTCATCGGCCGTTGCTCCGGCGTCGAGTGCCGCGAGCTCGACCAACCAGGCTTCGTCTCCGCTTCGACGGGCTGCCGCGAGTGCGAGGCTCGTCTTGCCGACGCCACCCGCGCCAGTCAGCGTCACCAGCCGCGCCGAGGCGAGACGCTCCACGACCTCGTCCACAGCCGCATCACGGCCGATCAGCTCGACCTCGGCCGGCAGGTTGGTCTTCAGCGGCGCCCGGACAGTCGGGGCCTCGGTGAGGATCTCCTGATGCAGCGCGACCAGCTCCGGGCCGGGATCCAGCCCGAGCTCGTCGGCCAGCCGATGCCGCAGATCGCCGTAGCTCTCCAACGCCTCGCCCTGTCGACCCGACTGGTGCAACGCCTTCATCTGTACGGCGCGCAGCCGCTGACGCAAAGGGTTCCGCGCCACGAGCTCGGCCAGCTCGGCGACGAGTTCGTCGTGCTCACCGAGCACCAACCGGGCTTCGGCGTACGCCTCCTGAACGGCCAGCCGCTCCTCGTCGAGCCGGTCGATCGTTGCCCGGGCAAACGCGTCCTGAGCGACATCGGCGTACGCCGGACCGCGCCAAAGCGTCAGCGCATCAGCCAGGGTGGCGGCACGCATCCGGGCGTTGCCGGTCTGCCGGGCCCGGGCCGCCAGCGCGCGGAACCGTCCGGAGTCCACAGCCTCGGCGGCGACGGTGATGAGGTACCCGGCGGGTGTCGTCTGTACCAGGTCGCGTGCCCCAGGCTCGGCGTCGTCCAGGGCTTTGCGGAGCTGGGAGACCCGAGTCTGGAGCGTCGCGGTCGGATTGGCCGGCAGCTCGTCGCCCCACAGGTCGTCGATGATCGCCGCCGCCGCGACCGGCCGCCCCGCATGCAGCAGCAGGTCAGCCAGCAGGCCCCGCACCTTCCGGTCCGGGATCCGCACCCCCTGGCCGTCATCGGTCCAGGCCGTCACCGGCCCGAGCACCCCAAATCGCATGCGCCTCAGCCTAGGACTCCCGAAGGTTTTCTAAAGGCCTTCGATCGAGGCTGAAGCCATGAAACGACCTCTCCTGCTGGCCGGGGCACTCGCCGGCCCTCTGTACGTCGGGATCGGGACCGTCGAGGCGATCGTCCGCGACGGGTTCGACATCCGCAAACACTCGCTCAGCCTGCTCGCCAACGGGACCGGCGGCTGGATCCACTCGGTGATGATGGTCGGCACCGGACTGCTGACCGTGATCGGCGCGATCGGGCTGGCCAGGTCGTTCGCGCCCGGCGAGCGGTCGCGCTGGGGCGTCGGCGGCCTGATCGTGTACGGCTCCGGCGTTGCCGCAGCCGGGCTCATGCGGGCCGATCCGGCGCTCGGGTTCCCGCCGGGGACACCGGACGCGATGCCGGAGACGGTGAGCTGGCACGGGTTCGGGCACGTCATCGCCGGGATGATCGGGTTCATCGGGCTGATCGTCGCGTGCTTCGTGCTCAGCCGCTGGTTCGGGCGGCACCGATCGGCCGGCTGGGCGCGGTTCTCGCTGATCACCGGCATCGTCTACTTCCTCGGCCTGGCCGGACTCGGCGCCGGGGCCGGCACGGCGGCCGTCAACCTCGGGTTCACCGTCGCTGTCATTCTGGGCTGGACCTGGATCACCTTGCTGATGCTGCGCGCCCGCGCAGAGGGGAGTCTGCGATGAAGTTCACGGCCGAGCTCGAGGGCACTGGGAAGACCACGGCCGGGTTCGAGGTGCCCGCCGAGATCGTCGAGGCGCTCGGCGGTGGTGCGCACCCGAAGGTCAGCGTGACCGTCAACGGCTTCACGTTCCGCACCTCGATCGCCCGGATGGGCGGACGGTACCTGCTGGGCGTCAGCAGCGAACGCCGTACCGAGGCCGGGGTCGCGGCCGGGGACGTACTCGATGTCGACGTCGTACTCGACACGGCTCCGCGCGAGGTCGACGTACCCGAGGAGTTCGCCGCGGCACTGGCCGGGGACGCGAAGGCGCAGGAGTTCTGGCAGACGCTGAGCTACAGCAAGCAGCAGTGGCACGTCCTGCAGGTGACCGGCGCCAAGACCGAGGAGACCAAGGCCCGGCGGATCGAGAAGTCGATCGGCATGCTGCGCGAGGGCCGGGCCCGCTGATGCGCTTCATCGCCTTGCTGCGTACGTCGGAGTCGCACGGCTTCCCGCCACCGGCCCTGCACGAAGGCATCGCGGCGCTGAGCGCGGAGGCGGCGCGCAGCGGAGTCCTCGTGGACACCGCCGGCCTGCTCCCGGTCGCCACCGCGACGAGGGTCGCCGTCTCGGCCGGCCGGCTCACCGTCTCCGACGGTCCCTTCGACGACCCGGCCCCGCTCGGCGCCTACGCGCTGTACGACGTGCCGACCCGGGCGGACGCGATCCACTGGACCGAGCGGTTCATGGACCTGCACCGCCGCACCTGGCCGGGCTGGGAAGGCGAGTCGGAGATCCGCCAGATCGTTGGGCCGTGACACCCCCGCCGATACCCTCGCCGACACCCGGCACCACTTGACACCGGCATCCGCCGGGGAAATCCTGGGCAACGACTCAGTGCACTGGTCCGACCAGTGCACTTCGGGCGAGCACAGGAGGGTCATGGACGAGGGCCGGCAGTTCGCGGGGCGGATCGGACTGACCCACCTGGACTCGGTGCCGCACTGGGCGTCCGTCCCGACGCCGGGAGCCTCGGCGCCGAACGTGGTCTACGTCGTCCTCGACGACGTCGGGTTCGCGGACCTGGGCTGCTTCGGGTCCGAGATCGACACCCCGACGATCGACGGCCTCGCCGCCGGCGGGCTGCGGTACGTGAACTTCCACGCGACACCGCTGTGCTCGCCGACCCGGGCGTCGCTGCTCACCGGGCGGAACCACCACTCGGTCGGCATGCGCCTGCTGTCCAACCTCGACACCGGCTACCCGAACGGGCGCGGACACGTCACGAAGGCGGCCGCGACCCTGGCCGAGATGCTGGTCGACGCCGGCTACAACACGATGTGCGTCGGCAAGTGGCACCTTGCGCCGACCGAGCACACGACCGCGTCCGGTCCGTACGACCAGTGGCCGCTGGGTCGCGGCTTCGAGCGGTACTACGGCTTCCTCGAGGCCGAGACCGACTGCTTCTACCCCGAGCTCTACGCGGACAACCACGCGATCGGGGCGCCGGCCCGGCCGGAGGACGGCTACCACCTGACCACCGACCTGGTCGACCAGGCGATCTCGTTCGTGCGGGCGCAGATCTCGACGACGCCGGACAAGCCGTTCTTCCTGCATCTCGCGTTCGCCGCCGCGCATGCACCGCACCAGGCTCCGCAGGAGTACCTCGACAAGTACCGCGGCCGGTACGACCAGGGCTGGGACGTGATCCGGGACCGGCGGATCGCCCGGCAGGAGGAGCTCGGCGTCATCCCGGCCGACACCCAACTGTCGCCGCGCAACGACGGGGTCGAGCCGTGGGCGGACCTCACCGACGACGAGCGTCGCCTGTTCGCTCGCCTGCAGGAGGCGTACGCCGCCATGCTCGACCACACCGATGCCGAGCTGCGCCGGTTCGTCGACGCGCTGGCGGCACTGGGACGGCTGGACAACACGCTGATCGTGGTGATGTCCGACAACGGCGCGAGCCAGGAGGGCGGCAAGCGCGGCTCGCTCAACCCGGCCGCGTTCCAGAACGGGATCGAGCCCGACTTCGCCTGGAACCTCGAGCACCTCGACGAGATCGGCGGACCCCGCGGCCACTCGAACTACCCGTGGGGCTGGGCGCAGGCGGGGAACACGCCGTTCCGGCGCTACAAGCAGAACACGCACGAGGGCGGCGTACGCGTGCCGCTGGTCGTGCGGTGCCCGGGCCGGATCGCCGACTCCGGCGCGATCCGGACCCAGTTCCACCACGTCATCGACATCACGCCGACCGTGCTCGACCTCGTCGGCGTCGAGGCGCCCGCGACGTACCGAGGGGTGCGGCAGTTGCCGCTGCATGGCACGCCGCTGAGCTACACGTTCGACGACGCCGATGCGCCGACGACGCATCGCACGCAGTACTTCGAGATGTTCGGCCACCGCGCGATCTGGCACGACGGTTGGAAGGCCGTCGCGTTTCACCAGCGGGGGACGGACTACGCCGAGGACCGCTGGGAGCTGTACGACACCACGACCGACTGGTCGGAGTGTGACGACGTCGCTTCCCGGTATCCGGAGAAGCTGGCGGAGCTGCAGCAGCGGTTCTGGGCAGAGGCCGGCAAGTACGACGTGTTGCCCCTCGACGACCGCGGTTTCGCCGTACGAGCCAAGGTGGCCAGGCCGGGATCGATCCGGGCCCGACGCAACTTTGTCTACTACCGCGGGATGCCGCACCTGCCGGCAGCCGCATGCCCGCCGACGATGAACCGCTCACACCGGATGACCGCCTTCGTCGACCGCGCCACATCAGACGGCGACGGCGTACTGGTGGCGCTCGGCGGTGTGGCCACCGGCTTCTCCTTGTTCGTCAAGGACGGCCGGCTGGTGTTCGACCACAACTATCTCGGCAAGCACACCCTCTTCCGGTCCGATGCGCCGATCCCTGTGGGTACGACGGAACTCGCGGTGGACGTGGAGAAGACCGGCGACTGCACCGCCTCCGTGCGCCTCCTGGTCGACGCCAAAGAAGTTGCCTCCGGCAAACTCGACGCAGTGCTCCCGAACTTCCACGGCTGGGAAGGCCTCGACATCGGCCACGACGGCGCCTCCCCGGCGTCGACCGAGTACACCGGCACGTTCCCGTACCAAGGCCACCTGGACCGCGTCGAGATCACCCTCCCCGACGACGACGTACCACTCTTCGAAGCCGTCGACTAGCAGTACGAGCGGCAGCCGCGGTCGGTGCCGTAGGCCCGGCGGGCCTTGGCCACTGCAGCGACGGGAGACAGTTGGCGGCCTTCGCGCCAGGCGTTCAGGTAGGCCTGGGGTGGTACCGCGCCGCGGCGGATCCACCAGCGGCCGGGTGGGGTCGGCCAGCTGATTCCGAAGTGCAGGTGGGACGGCGTGACCCGGGCGCTGCCGGTGTTGCCGATCGAGCCGAGCAACTGGCCGGCTTGCACGCGCAATCCTGGCTTGATACCGGCACCGATGGCCGACAGGTGTGAACCGTAGTACCGGACGCCGTCGACGCCCACCACGGACACTGACAGCCCACCGCGATCCCTGCCGACGTTGGTGTCCGGGTCCCAGTGGTCGACTGCGGTCACCTCGTCCACCTTCCCGTCCACCGGAGCGACGAACTTGCAGCCGGTCTTCGCGAAGATGTCGGACGCCGGGTAGTCGTGGTGACTCTGTGACGCAGAAGCTTCACAGCCGCGGATGGGGAACACGTACCTTGCCACGGGCAAGGGGGACGGCGACCGGCTCGGGGTCTGCGCCGACGGTCTGCTCGCCCGGACGGCCGGTGCGTCCGACTGGGAGTCGCTGCACGCGGCCAGCGCGAGCAGACCACCGACCGTGACCGCGGTGGTCGCGGCCCGTCGGACCGTCGTCCAGCGAGTTCTCATCCTGGGACATTGAAGTGGTCCGGCGGCGGGTTGTCCATCCGGAGGCGTTCACCGGGACAACATCTGGTGGTCATGGGAAAGGGCGATGATCGCGCGGGATTCCGCCATCCGAGAGGACGCACGATGGGGCACGCGCACGACCACAGCCACCCGCACGACCACGACCACGGGCATGACCACAGCCACGACCACGGTCATGACCACGGCCACGGGCATCATCACCACCACCCGAACACCGAGCTGGACGCGGCCACGCTGGCGGCGCTCGACGAGTCGGTGCCGGACAGCGACCTCTCGCCGACCGAGGTGTCCCGGCGCGTCCTGCTGCGATCGGCGGGCATCCTCGGAGGTACGGCGGCGCTCGCCGTCACCGGAGCGCAGGTCGCCGCGGCGGCCGCTCCCCAGGACGGCTGGATCTTCAAGGCGGGCCAGCGCCCCAACGTCTGGCTGGCCGGCGACCACCACATCCACACGCAGCTGAGCTCCGACGGTCTGTACCGGGTGATCGACCAGGCTCGGCACGCTGCGGCGTACGGGCTGGACTGGCTGGTCATCACCGACCACGGCGGCGCGACGCACGCCCGGATCGGCGTCGACCTGGTCAACCCGCAGATCAAGGCGGCCCGCTCGGAGCTGCGCAACACGCTGATCTTCCAGGGCCTGGAGTGGAACATCCCGGCCGCCGAGCACGGCACGGTCTTCGTCGCACCGGGCAGCCGCGAGGTCGACGTACTGAAGCAGTTCGAGAACAGCTACGACGGCAGCGTGAAGGGCGCCGGCGCGAACACGCCCGCCAACGAGGCGCTCGCGGTGTCCGGCATCCAGTGGCTCGGTCAGCAGGTCGACAGCCGCCGGGTCGCGGACGCGCTGTTCCTGGCCAACCACCCGGCCCGCAACGGCATCGACAGCCCGCACGAGATCCGCAACTGGCGCGACGCGGACCCGCGGATCGCGGTCGGCTTCGAGGGCGCGCCGGGTCACCAGGCGGCCGGACTGCCGGCCGGGATCGGCGGCGCGAGCGCCCGCGGCTTCTACGGCAACTCGCCGAACGCGAACTCGTTCCCCGGCTACCCGGCCGAGAGCTACCGGACCTGGGGCGGCTTCGACTGGATGACGGCGACCGTCGGCGGCCTGTGGGACAGCCTGCTCGCCGAGGGCAAGCCGTGGTGGATCAGCGCGAACTCCGACTCGCACGTGAACTGGAACGAGACCTCGCGTCGTCCGGACGGCTCGAGCCAGGCGCAGTTCGACCGCGACGGCCGCTACATGGACCCGGTCTACGGCAACACGGTGAACCGGACCGCGGGCGACTTCTGGCCCGGCTTCTACAGCCGCACGCACGTCGGCGCGGACCGGCGTGACTACCTCGCGGTGATGGAGGGCCTGCGCAACGGCCGCGTCTGGGTCGACCACGGCGCGCTGGCCAAGGGCGTCGAGGTCGAGGTCCGTGAGGTCGGCAACCGGTACGGCGAGCCGCTCGGCGGCGCCCTGATCACGCGCAAGGGCAAGGCGCTCGAGCTCGTCGTCCGGATCACCGCGCAGACGATGCCGAACTGGGCGAGCTTCGTGCCGACCCTGAACCGGGTCGACGTGATCCAGGGCGCGGTCACCGGGACCGTCTCCGACCGCGACACCTTCACCGCACCGAACACGAAGGTCGTCCGGCAGTGGGACACCTCGGGCCGGCGCGGCACGTTCGAGCTCGTCTACCCGCTGGGCAAGGCGGAGGCGCCGTTCTACGTCCGCGTCCGCGGCACCGACGGGAAGCGCAGCCAGCCCGGCTACCTCGGCGCGGCGGTCGACCCGGCCGGACCGCAGCTCGACGTGGTCGGCGACGCGGACCCGTGGGTCGACCTGTGGTTCTACACGAACCCGATCTGGGTCCTGCCGAAGTAGTCGCCCATGATCATCGCGATCGACGCAGACAGCCGGGACACGGCCGCGGCCGACCACCTGCTGTACGACCTGCTCGACGCCGTGGACCAGCCGGTCGTCGCCTGCACCCACATGGTGTCAGGCGGCGACCGCCCGCACGTGGCGGTCTCGCTGATGAGTACGGCGGACCTGGCCGACGCCGTCCGCGGTCGCTTCGCCACTCAGCACGCCGGCCTCGCGATCACCCGGCCCGGCGCGTCCGAGCCGGAGCTGGCCGGCCCGAGCCAGCTCGTCCGCGGTGCCTACCTCGCCGCCGTCGAAGCAGCCCTCGGTACGGCGGGACGCGCTGTCCGCTGGCCCGGCCACGAACAAGCGCACGGGATCATGCCGGCCGCGGAACTCCGCACCCGCTGCGGCATCGATCAACTCGAGGCCGTCGGCGGTCTATCCGTCACCGACGATGCACTCGTCGACACCCGAGACTTCCTGCGCCCCCTCCGCCGCGCCGGCCGCCTGGTCCTCCAGGTCCAGCCAGCCGCCGGCAACCTCCTCATCCCCTTCGAACTCCAACACCAACAGAAATGCTGCGCTGACCACTAACCACCCCCGAAGTCGTTGAGCGTCAGCTTGTCGCGCGTGATCCCGCACCCCAGACAGAGCTGGTAGCGCTGGCCCTCCTCATTGCGCCTGGTTCGCCAGGTGTGCACGCGGAGGACGCACCTCAGCGGCTTCTTCATCCTTCGACGGTAGGACTCGCCTCACCGACGGTCATCCCACGCAGTGGAGGACTGGAGTACGTCGGGGAGCGGGCCGACTACTCCTAGGCGTTGGGTGCAGCGGGTCAGGGCGACGTACAGGTCGCGGAGGCCGCGTGGTGACTCGACGAGGATGCCGTCGGGGTCGACGACCAGGACAGAGTCGAACTCGAGGCCCTTCGCGCCGGCCGCGCTCAGCACCGTCACGTCGTCGAGGTGAGCGACCGCCTCCTGCACGAACTCGAGTCGGTTGCGGGACGTGATGACACCGACCTGCCCGTGCTGCGTCTCCTCGGCCGCCACCTTCTGCACGTACGCCGCCTGGTCCGCCGGCGCAATGTTCGCGTGCCAAGGCCGCACTCCGGTCGATCGGACCGAGCGCGGCGCCTTCGCCCGTGGGTCGACCTCGCGCAGGACATCACCAGCGAGCTCCATCACCTCGGCCGGTGTCCGGTAGTTGAGCGTCAGCTCGGCCAGCCGCCAGCGATCGCCGAACGTCGACCCGAGCGCACTCTCCCAGCTCGTCCCACCGCCGATCGCACCGGTCTGCGCGACATCACCGACCACAGTCATCGAGCGAAGCGGACAACGCCGCGCGATCGCCCGCCACGCCATCGGCGTGAGCTCCTGCGCCTCGTCCACGATCACGTGCCCGTACGTCCACCGCCGGTCGGCCCCGGCCCGGTCGGCCAGCGTCCGGTCGTCGTCCGCCTCGTACCGCTCCGCGAGCATCTCGGCGTCCAGGATGTCCTTCGCGGTCAGCACCTCCGCGTCGTCGTCCTCGTCGAAGTCGGTCGACGCCGAACCGGTCAGCACGTCCAGCGAGCCTTGTGCGTAAGCGATCGCCCGCGCCCGGGCCGCCTTCTCCTTCGCCGCTTCCCGGCCATCGTCCCCGAGCAGCTCCGCCGCTTCGTCCAGCAGCGGTACGTCGGACGGACTCCAGTCGTCGCCGTACCGCAGGAGGTGTTCGCGATCGAGGACACTCAGTTGCGGCGCAGCCACGGCCAGCCGGTCCTCGTCGCCGTACAGGTCCTCGAGGAGTTTCTGCGGGCTGAGCAGCGGCCAGAGCTGGTCGAGCAGCGCCTGCACAGCCGGCTCGGCGAGGACTTCCTTGCGCAGCTCCTGGCGGTCGTAGTCGTCGAGCAGGTTCTCGCCGCCGAGCGGGTCGGCGCCGATCAGGTCGGCGTACTGGTTCGTGAGGAAGTCGACGACCTCGGTCAGGAAGAACGGCCGGGCCTGATTGTGGGTCAGGTTGCGGCTGCGGGCCCGCGCCCGGGCGTCCGCGCAGAACGACGGGTCGAGCCGCAGCACGGTCCGGTCGACGGTGAGCTGGATCGGGCGGTCCGGCACCCACTGCCGGTCGTCGACCGCCTTCGCGATCACCTCGGCCATCACCGCGCGACCCTTCACCTCGGCGCTCTCTGCGACCTCCGGCCGGGTCGCGGTCAGGCCCGGGTACAGCTCGGCGACGGTGACGAGGCGGACGCCGTCCTCACCAAGTGACGGCAGCACCTCGCCGATGAACCGCAGGAACGCCGCATTCGGGCCGACCACGAGAATTCCGCGCTTTTCCAGCTGCTCACGGTGCGTGTAAAGCAAATAGGCCGCGCGGTGCAGCGCGATCGCGGTCTTTCCGGTGCCCGGACCGCCCTGGACGACCAGGATTCCGGGCAGTTCCGAGCGGATGATCCGGTCCTGGTCGGCCTGGATCGTCTGCACGATCGACTCCATCCGGCCGGTCCGGCGGGCCTCGAGCGCGGCGAGCAGGACCGCCTCGCCCATTACGCCGGTCCCGGGTTTGGACGCGTCCGGCGCGTCCCGGTCGAGGTCGAGCTGCTCGTCCTGAACGTCGACCACTTTGCGTAGCCGGGTCCGGATGTGGCGGCGCCGTACGACGCCCTCGTTCGCGACTGCCGTGGCGATGTAGAACGGGCGGGCTGCGGGCGCGCGCCAGTCGACCAGCAACGGTTCGTAGTCGTCGTCGTGCAAGCCGAGCCGGCCGATGTGCAGGGTCTCGCCGTCGGCGGCGTCCAGGCGGCCGAAGTACAGGCCTTCCTCGGCCGAGTTGAGCCGGGCCAGCCGGGTGTTCAGCTCACGGATCCGGCCGTCGCGCTGGTGCAAGGCCTGCGCGTTACGGGTATGGACCAGTTGCTCGTCCTGCTTGCGGGCCTCGGCGCGCTCCCGCTCGGCGTCGAGCGCAGCGTAGAACGCCGTCAGGTGAACCTGCTCGGCCTGAACCGGATTCGGCAATTCAAACCCCTTGTGATAAAATGCAGCCTGTTGGTTCCTGGAGGACATTTCCGCATTTCCTCCGGTGGCAGCCATAAATCCCTGAGTTTATCCCGGATCCCCCCTTTTCTGAACTGCCTCCTCGTCGCCGCCTTGACCTCAAGTGGTGTTGAGGTATTAGCGTCCCCGGCGTGACCGTTCATCCGCTGCGGCTGGCCCTGCTCACCCGCACCGTCGACCCCGGTCGCTTCGGCACTCTGGTCACCCGCTGGTTCGCCCGCCAGGTCGAGCAGTCCGACGACTTCAAGCTCGACCTGATCGACCTGAGCGCCGTCCCGCTGCCCGAGTTGCCGGCCCGGATCGCCGACGCCGACGCCGCGGTGATCGTCACCGCCGAGTACAACCACGCGTACCCGGGTGACCTCAAGACCGCGATCGACGCCGTACGGCGGCCCTGGTACGGGAAGCCGATCGCCTTCGTCGTGTACGGCGGCCGGTCGGGCGGACTCCGGGCCGCCGAGCAGCTGCGACTGGTGTTCGGCGAGCTCCACGCGGTCACGATTCGCGACACCCTCGGCTTCCACGAGACCGACTTCACGGCGGACGGCGAGCCCGTCGACCCCACGACACCGCGTGCCGCGGCCGCATTGCTCGACCAGCTCGCCTGGTGGGCCAGGCCACTGCGGGACGCTCGCGAACGAACGCCGTACCCGGAATAGCTCGCGGCGGGCCGCGGTTGGTGGTTGAACGTGACCTCCGAACCGATGCCGTTGTCCGTGCTCGACCTCTCGCCGGTGCCGACGGGATCGCGACCGTCACAGGCGCTGCACGAGACCCTCGAGCTCGCCCGCGCCGCCGAGGCCGCCGGGTACAAGCGCTACTGGCTGGCGGAGCATCACAACATCCCGAGCGTGGCCAGCTCGACGCCCGAGGTGATGATCGCGGCCGTCGCCGCGGCCACCTCGCACATCCGCGTCGGCTCCGGCGGCATCATGCTGCCGAACCACTCACCGCTGAAGGTCGCCGAGACGTTCCGCGTGCTGGCCGGCCTGCACCCCGATCGCATCGACCTCGGCATCGGCCGCGCGCCCGGCACCGACCAGCGGACCGCGCTCGCGCTGCGCCGCAGCCGGGAGGCGCTCGGCGCCGACGACTTCCCCGAGCAGTACGCCGAGCTTCGCGCGTACGCGGAAGGCTTCCCGGCCGGTCACCCGTTCGCGCCGATCTCCGCGCAACCGGACGACGTACCGCTGCCGCCGGTGTGGATCCTCGGTTCCAGCACGTACGGCGGTCAGGCCGCGGCCGCACTCGGGACCGGATTCGCGTACGCCGGTCACTTCGGGACTCTCGACCCGGCCGGTGTGATCGCGTCGTACCGGGAGAACTTCCAGCCCTCCGACCACCAATCGACGCCGCATGTCATCCTCGCGCTGGCCGCGATCGTCGCCGACACCGAGGAACGCGCGCAGCAGCTGGCTCAGGCCAACGCGCTGTCGATGCTGCGCTTGCGCTCCGGCCGGCCGGGCCCGCTGCCATCGCCCGAAGAAGCCGCCGCCTACCCGTGGTCCGACGCCGAACGCGCGGCTGTCGAGGAGTGGGCCGGTCTGGTCTCTGTCGGCACGCCCGACCAGGTCGTTGCCGATCTGTCGAGCCGTGCCAAGGCCGCGGAAGCCGACGAGCTGATCATCACCACGAATATCCACAACCCCGCCGAGCGCCGGCACTCCTTTGCTCAGCTGGCAGCCGCCTGGGGTCTCTAGCTCGCTCCGCCGCGGACGTGCTCGAAGATGAGGCTCGTCTCGGCGTGTACTACGGCTGGGTCAGCGGTCAGGTGGTCCAGCACGAACTCGCGCAACGCGTCCGGCGACGCAGCCGACACGTGCAGCAGGTAGTCGTTCGCGCCGCTGACGTGGAACAGCGACAGCACACCCGGTAGCCCGGGCACCTTCGTCCGGAAGCGGTTGATCTCGTCACGCGAGTGCGCCCCGATGCGCACCGCGACCAGCGCCTGCAGCGGCTGCCCGAGCGCCGCCAGGTCCACGTCGGCGTGGAAGCCCCGGATCACCCCGCGCTCCCGCAGCGACCGCACCCGCATCAGGCAGGTCGACGGGGCGATGCCTGCTGCCTCCGCGAGCGCGTTGTTCGGCATCCGGCCGTTGCCGGCCAGCAATCGGACCAGCTCCCGGTCGACGTCGTCGAGCCCGTCCGGAGCCGCGCGCGGGGCGGGACCGGGGGTCCGACGATCCTTCGGCATGGCACCACTGTAGGACTCCTCCACAGAATCCACAGCGTGTGGATGAGCCTGTGGATGAATTTTCTTCGGAACTCTTGCGGCTGATCTGCAGAAGATTCCATCCTCATCGCCGAGTGAGTGCAGGCGACCTTGAGGAGGCACGGATGACCCAGCTCGACACCCGGTCGGTGCACGCCGGCCGTGACGACCTCACCGCGCTCGGCGTCCACGTGCCGCCGATCGACCTGTCCACGACCTATCCGCTGCCCGGGGTGACGGCCGGCGGGACGTCGTACGACGTACTCACGCAAGGCAAGGCGCCGGACGGCGGCAGCCTCGTGTACCAGCGGCTGTGGAACCCGACGGTGGCTCGCTTCGAGGACGCGCTCGCGGAGCTCGAGCACACCGACTCGGCGGTCGCCTTCGGCTCCGGGATGGCTGCGCTCACCGCCTGCCTGCTCGCCACTGTCGCCGCCGGCCGCCCGCACGTGGTCGCCGTACGACCGCTGTACGGCGGGTCCGACCACCTGTTGTCCACAGGCTTGCTGGGTACGACGGTCAGCTACACGTCGGCCGACTCGGTGGCGGCGGAGATCCGGCCGGAGACCGGACTGGTTCTCCTGGAGACGCCGGCCAACCCGACCGTGCAGCTTGTGGATATCGCGGCCGTGGTCCGGCAGGCGGGCGACGTGCCGGTGCTTGTGGACAACACGTTCGCGACGCCGGTCCTGCAGCAGCCGGCTCGTCACGGGGCGAGCCTGGTGCTGCACTCGGCCACCAAGTACCTCGGCGGCCACGGCGACGTCATGGGCGGCGTCGTCGCGGCCGGCGTGGAGTGGACAGCCCGGCTCCGTCAGATCCGGGCCGTGACCGGTGGCCTCCTGCACCCGCTGGCGGCGTACGAACTGCACCGGGGACTGCAGACGCTGCCAGTGCGAGTACGGGCGCAGCAGGCAACCGCCACCAAACTCGCCGACTGGCTCTCAGCCCAGCCCGCCGTCGAGGCCGTCTACTACCCCGGCCTCTCCGACCCCCACGAGCTCATCGGCCGCCAACAGTCCGGCCCAGGCGCCGTCCTGGCCTTCACCGTCACCGGCGGCTACGAAGCAGCCGCCCGAGTAGCCGGCTCCCTGAGCCTCATCACCCACGCAGTCTCCCTGGGCGGCGTAGACACCCTCATCCAACACCCCGCCGCCCTGACCCACCGCCTGGTCGCAGAAGAAGCCAAGCCCGACGCGGGTCTGCTACGCCTCAGCCTCGGGCTGGAAGACGTTGACGACCTGACTGCTGATCTTCAGTCAGCACTTGGTCGATGATTCCGTAGTCGCGGGCCGCGTCGGCGGTGAACCAGCGGTCCCGGTCGAAGTCGGTGGTGATCCGGTCCACCGGTTGGCCGGTCCGCTCGCTGATCAGTCGGGCCAGGTCCTCGCGTGCCTTGATGGCCTGTTCGGCCTGGGTCTTGATGTCGGACGCCGTACCGCCCATCCCGCCGGTCGGCTGGTGCATCATGATCCGGGCGTGCGGGAGCGCGTACCGCTTCCCCGGCGCCCCGCAGGTGAGCAGCACCTGCCCCATCGACGCGACCATGCCCATCGCGTACGTCGCCACGTCGTTGGAGATGAAGTTCATCGTGTCGTAGATTGCCAGCCCGGCAGACACCGAGCCGCCGGGGGAGTTGATGTACAGCGAGATGTCCGCCTTCGGGTCCTCGGCGTTCAGCAGGATCAGCTGGGCGCACAGGGCGTTGGCGTTCTCGTCCTTGATCTCGTCGCCCAGGACGAGGATCCGCTGCCACAGCAGCCGCTGGTAGATGTGGTCGTCGAGAGGCTTGATCTCACTCATGCCGTCCAGCCTGCGCGCGGACCGTCCGGAATCGGTCGGGAATCTGCCCGTGGCAGATCTGCCCACCGCAGACCTGGCCGGGATGGCACACTCGTAACAGGACATCCGGAGGCAAGGAGGGCCAGACGTGCTGCTACGCCAGGTGATCGGGAACGTCTTCCGCCGGCTGCGGCGCGAGCGGGGGATCACCCTGCGCGAGCTCGCCGAGCTGGCGCAGGTGTCGGTGCCCTACCTGTCCGAGATCGAGCGCGGCCGCAAGGAGCCGTCGTCCGAGATCCTCGCCGCGATCTGCCGCGCGCTGGACCTCGAGCTGACCGACCTGCTGGCCGAGGTGCAGTTCGACCTGGCGACCGCCGTCCGGTCCACGCTGCCGATCCACCTCCAGACGGCCGCGATCCGGGTCGAGCAGTCGGCTCCGCGCCGGATCGCCTCGTCCCCGCGTGCCTACTCCGGCTCGGCCGAGGCCTTCTGCCTGGTCGCCTAGGTCGTGCGCTGGTACGACAACCCGACCGCACGCTCCTGGCGTACGGCGCCTCCACCCGACGAGGTCCTGGCCTTCCACCAGAGCCTCCCGGGGTACCGCCCGACGCCGCTGACCCCTGTCCCGTCGGTGGCCGCTGAGCTGGGTGTCGGCCAGGTGCTGGTAAAGGACGAGTCGCAGCGGCTCGGCCTGCCCGCATTCAAGGCGCTTGGCGCGTGGTGGGCGATCCACCGCGCGCTGCAGGATCACGCGGGTCCGGTGGAGCTCGTGACCGCGACCGATGGCAACCACGGCCGGGCAGTGGCTCGCCGTGCGACCCGGCTGGGCCTGCCCTCCCACGTGTTCGTCCCGGACGTCGTGAGCGATGCGGCGATCGACGCGATCCGATCCGAGGGCGCGACGGTGACCGTCGTACCTGACAACTACGACGCCGCCGTCGCGGAGGCAGCGTCGTACTCGGACGACCCCGGCCGGCTGCTGATCCAGGACTCCGCCTGGCCCGGGTACGAGGTGGTGCCGCAGCACATCGTGGACGGGTACTCGACCCTGTTCCGCGAGATCGACGTACAGCCGGACCTGGTCGTCGTACCGATGGGCGTGGGGTCGATCGCGCAGGCAGCCGTCACGCACTACCGCAGTGGCCCGTTGACACCCGCTGTGCTCGGTGTCGAACCCGCATCCGCCTCTTGCGTCACCACGAGTCTGCTGGCCGGCGAACTCGTCACCGTGCCGACCGGCAAGACGGTCATGGCCGGCCTCAACTGCGGTACGGCGTCGACCCTCGCCTACCCCGTACTGCGTTCAGGCCTCGACTACGCGGTCACAGTCGACGACGACGAGGCGCTGCAGGCAGTGGACGACCTGGCCGCGGCCGGCATCTCGTCGGGCGCAAGCGGCGCAGCCACACTCGCCGGCCTCCGCGCCGCCCGCGACCGCCTGCAGCTCAGGCCGGACAGCACCGTCATCCTGATCAGCACCGAAGCCCGTCAACGCCCATCGGCGGAGGAGGTGTTGTGAAGCTCGTGGTGCGGTTTCCGGTGGATGACGTCGAGCTGTCGACGCTTCACGGGCTTGCGTTCGGTAGTGACATCACGGTGCAGCCGTGGCGGGAGCGGTTGGAGCGGTGGGCGCTCACGTGGGTCGGGGCCTTCAGCAACGAGCAGCTGGTCGGGTTCGTCCAGGTGTGCTGGGACGGCGGTGCCCATGCGTTCGTGCTGGACACCGCCGTACACCCGGAGTACGGGCGGCAGGGCATCGGGAAGCGGCTGGTGCTTGCTGCTGCCGAGGAGGCGAAGGCGGCCGGGTGTGAGTGGCTCCATGTGGACTACGAGCCACACCTGACCGCGTTCTACGTCGAGGCGTGCGGGTTCAGGCCGACCGATGCGGCGCTGCTCAAGCTGAGATAGCGGTCATGCGCTCGGTGGACACGCAGGAGATCAGGCAGCGCTCCTTCGCATCGCCAAGCAGGTCGGCGGTCCACGTGGTGAAGCCACCGTCGCCCAGCTCTGCGCCGTCGCAGCCGATGCCCAGCGCCGTACCGGCGTAGTAGTTCCGGCCCTTCTCCCGCGCCGCGTCCTCGACCAGCTCGGTCTTCAGCGCCGGACGGACGGTGTCGTCGATCCGCTCCCGCACAGCCGACGGCGTGAACGTGGTGAAGGTCAGCTCGGCCGCATCACCCAGCACGTCGTGCCAGTACTGCAGGTGGTCCACCAGCAGCTCCGCCTCGGTCCGTCCCGAGCCGGTGTCCCGCGCACTCGACACCAGCACGAACAGCTGGAAGTGCGCGAACATCCCCGGCCCCTCGACCGCCTGCGCCCGCACGACCCGCTGGCACGCGGCCAGATGCACCCGTGGCTCACCGGCACGACGCCGTACGGCCGCCTCGATCGCGAGCTCGTTGGTCGGGTCGCTGGCGACCTCGGTACTGCGGATCGTGCTGAGCACCTGATGCTGGTTGATGTTGGACACTGCCGAGCAGGTGCCGAGCGGAGTCACGGGCGACAGCTCGACGCCGGCGAACTGGTCCGGCAGCCGCTCCCACAGCCGCTGCTGGGTCTTCACGAGCTGCCGCGGGTCGGACGTCGACGGCTGCACGAACCGGTCCTGCTGCCAGCGCTGCAGCAGCCGCGCCGGCGTCACCTTCGCGGCCCGGCCACGGCTCACGTCCAGCAGCACGGACTGCAGGTCCGACGGACTCAAGCCGTCGACCAGCGCCTCCCGGCTGCCCGCCGGCAACTTCGCCCAGATCCGTTCGCTCACGTCACCCATCGCCCTACTCTGACCGACGCGTGGACGAGAGCGCTCCTCAATTCTTCTGTACCTACTAGTATGTCCGGGACCTAGCGGAAGGGTGTGGACCGTGTACGCAATGCAGTACGAGATCACGTTGCCGACCGACTACGACATGGGGATCATCCGGCGCCGGGTGGAGACCACCGGGCACCGGCTGGACGACTTCGACGGGCTGGGGATCAAGGCGTACCTGATCCAGGACCGGGCGAACGGCGCGATGATCAACCAGTACGCGCCGTTCTATCTGTGGAACGACTCGGCCGGCATGGGCCGCTTCCTCTGGGGCGGCGGCTTCTTCAGCGCGATCTGCACCTCCTTCGGCCGGCCGCCGGTGCGGCACTGGACCGGGGTGGAGGCGCTGCCCGGCCCGGCGGCGGATCAGCCCGCGCTGAGCGCGACCAGGCACACGCAGACGCTGGCGAACGACGTGGACCCCGCGGAGCCGATCGGTGCGGCGCTCGAGGTGCTCCGCGAGAACGCGGCGCGGTCCGGTGTGCACTCTGCGGCGCTGGCCGTCGATCCCAGCCGCTGGGAGCTGGTGTTCTTCACCGTGTGGAACTCGCCGGAGCCCGGCCCGGTGCCGGGCACGCGGTACCAGGTGCTGCACTTGTCCACACCCGGAAGAAAAGATCTGCTGGGGCGCTGATTTCGCCGTATCTTTCAAGACATGAGATATCCGAGCCCGCACCTTTGACGCCCTGACCGCCTGCCGAGGAGCCTGTCCAGCCGCATCGTCGCGTACGAGGCGCTGCAGGACTTCATCCCGCTGTACCCGCTCTACCAGCTGCTGTTCGCCGACCACGGGTTGTCGGCCGCCCAGATCTCGATCCTGTTCGTCATCTGGTCGACGACCGCCTTCGTGCTCGAGGTGCCGTCCGGCGCCTGGGCCGACACGTACTCGCGGCGCAAGCTGCTGGTCCTCGGCGCGCTGATCAGCGCACTCGGGTACGCGGCGTGGATCACCGTGCCGTCGTTCGCCGGCTTCGCCCTCGGCTTCGTGCTGTGGGGTGTGTCGTCCGCGCTGATCTCCGGCACGTTCGAGGCCTTCGTGTACGACGAGTTGGCCGCCCGCGACTGCACCGACAAGTACGCCGGGCTGCTCGGCCGGGCCAGGTCGGCCTCGCTGATCGCCAACCTGGCCGCGACCGCGTTGGCCGCGCCGCTGTTCGACCTCGGTGGCTACGTGCTGGCGGGAATCGTGAGTGTCCTCAGCTGTCTGGTCCAGGCTGCGGTCGCGCTGACGCTCCCGGAGGCGCCGGCCGTCGAGCCGGCCCAGCCGGAGGAGGACGAGCCGCACTCGACCACCACCCGGGCTGCGCTCAGCGAGTACTGGACGATGCTGCGGGCAGGCGTGACCGAGGCACTGACCAGTCGGGTCGTGCGGAGAGCGGTGCCACTGGTGGCCTTGGGTGGCTTCCTGGCGTTCGACGAGTACTTCCCGTTGCTCGCGAGAGACGCGGGAGCGTCGACCACGGTCGTGCCGTTGCTGATCGCGGTGATCGTTGCCGCGCAAGCGATCGGCGGCGCCCTCGCGGGACCGGCGTACAAGTTGCCAGCGACAACCTTCGCGGTCGGGCTCGGCGCGACGGCCGGACTCATCGCCTGGGGTGCGCTGAGCGGCACGGCCTGGGGCTTCGCGCCGATCGCGATCGGGTACGGCGTGATGCAACTGGTGATCGTGGTCGCGGAGGCACGGCTGCAGGACTCGATCACCGGACCGGCCCGGGCGACCGTGACGTCGGTGTCCGGGTTCTTCGCCGAGGTGTTCGCGGTGGCGATCTATGTCGGATTCGCGGTCGGCTCACTGTGGTTCAGCATGGCGACCCTGGTTGCCGCGTTGACGATCCCGGTGCTGCTGACGGCGATCGTCGTACCGTTCGCGCTGCCGCCGGCGAAGAATTCGGTGCCGGCCGAAGTGTCCGAGACCTAGCCTCGCAGACATGAGGAAGCGACCGGGGTGGGGGGGGTGGGGGAGGCATCCAGCACAGCTTGCAGGCGGTGGGTGCGGCGGCGGTGGCGGTGGTGTTGTGGGCTGCGGCGTTCGTGGCGATCCGTCATGTCGGGCACGAGTTCTCGGCCGGTGCGCTGTCGCTGGGCCGGTTGCTGGTCGGCAGCGTGCTGCTGGGAGTGTTCGTGTTCACGCGGCCGCGGCGCTGGCCGGCGAAGGGTGACTGGAAGTTCCTGGTGCCGTGCGGTCTGTTGTGGTTCGGCGTCTACAACCTCACGCTGAACGCAGCCGAGCAACACCTCGACGCCGGCACGACCTCGATGCTCGTGAACATCGGCCCGCTGCTGATCGCCCTGCTGGCCGGCGTCTTCCTGCGCGAGGGCTTCCCGCGCCAGTTGGTGATCGGGAGCGTCGCCGCGTTCGGCGGGGTGGTGCTGATCGGGCTCTCCTCGTCCGACGGTCGGGCCGAGACGTGGGGCGTCGTCCTGTGCCTCGTGGTGGCGGCGGCGTACGCGATCGGCGTCGTCACGCAGAAGCCGTTGCTCGCCAGGTTGCCGGCGCTCGAGGTGACCTGGCTGGCCTGCGTGATCGGCACGGTCAGCTGCCTGCCGTTCGCGCCGGCCTTGGTCCGGGAGACGGCCGACGCGCGGCCGTCGAGCATCTGGTGGGTCGTGTTCCTGGGGGCGTTCCCGACCGCGATCGCCTTCACCGCCTGGGCGTACGCGTTGGCCCGCACGACAGCCGGCCGGATGGGCGCGACGACGTACCTGGTCCCGCCGCTGACGATCTTCCTCGGCTGGCTGCTGCTCGGCGAGAGCCCGGCGCCGCTGGCCTATCTCGGCGGCCTGCTCTGCCTGGTCGGGGTCGCGATCTCGCGCTACCGGTCGCGGTCGGCCAAGGTCGCGATACCGGCGGTCAGCACGGTCAGCCCGGACTCGAAGCCGCTGTCGAAGTCGTAGGCGAGACCCTCCGGGCCGAGCTCGCTGACCACCCGGACCAGCGTCGGCGCCTTGCCCGCGGGCAGTCCCTGCACCCGGGCGAGCAGGTCGGGAGCCAGGTCGAACGTCTCCGAGCGGACCGACGCCTCGCCGAGGGCGAAGCCGTGGATGAAGTCGACCAGCGTGTTCACCGTCTCGACGATCTGCCGCGGTGACAATCCGGCACGGTCGAGCGCGCGGTAGTACGGCTCGACTGTCACGACCACGACCTCGGACACCGCCGACGTGTCGGACAGCACCTGCAGCGCCAGGTTCGGATGCGCCCGGAGCGCGTTGCGATACGCCCGCGCCGCCTCCTTGAGCTGCTCCTGCCACGGCACGGCGTCGCCCGGATCGGTCTGCTCCACGCCGGCGAACACCAGCTCCGCGAGCCCGCCCATGACGGCCGCCTTGTTCGGCAGGTGGTGGTAGAGCGACATCGGGTTCACCCCGAGCGTCGACGCGAGCCGCCGCATGGTGAGCGCGTCGATCCCCTCGTCGTCGACGATCCGCAGCGCCGCCGTCAGGATCGCCTCCCGGCTCAGCCGCTCCTCGCCGGCACGAGGTCGGCCGGACCGCTTGCCAGCATTAACCATACGCCGTATGGTACATAACCATACAGCGTATGGAAAACATGGAGGCGGGTATGAAGCCATTGGCGGGGAAGGTTGCGCTGGTGACCGGGGCGAGCCGGGCAGCCGGGCGGGGGATCGCGGTCCAGCTCGGCGCCGCGGGCGCGACCGTGTACGTGACCGGGCGCACCACGAAGGGGCGGCGGTCGGAGATGAACCGCCCGGAGACGATCGACGAGACCGCCGAGCTGGTCGACCAGGCCGGCGGTCACGGCATCGCCGTGCCGGTGGACCACCTGGATCCCGAGCAGGTCCGCGCTCTGATCGAGCGGATCGAGGCCGAGCAGGGCGCGCTGCACATCCTGGTGAACGACATCTGGGGTCAGTTCGGCGAGCCCGAGTGGGACAAGACCGTCTGGGAGAGCAACCTCGAGGACGGCCTGCGGCTGCTCCGGCTCGGCATCGACACGCACGTGATCACCAGCCACTACGCGCTGCCGCTGCTGATCAAGTCACCGGGTGGCCTGGTCATCGAGATGACCGACGGGACGAACGAGTACAACGCGGACAACTACCGGGTCTCGTTCTTCTACGACCTCGCCAAGGGCGCCGTCAGCCGGATGGCGTTCGCCCTCGCCCACGAGCTCGACAAGTACGACGCGACCGCCGTCCTGCTCACTCCGGGCTGGCTGCGGTCCGAGGCGATGCTCGAAGGCTTCGGCGTGACCGAGGAGACCTGGCAGGACGCGACCGAGCGGATCCCGCACTTCGCGATCTCCGAGAGCCCGTCGTACGTCGGCCGCGCGGTGGCAGCGCTGGCCGCGGACCCCGACGTACGGCGCTGGAACGGCAAATCCACGTCGAGCGGCGAGCTCGCCCAGGTCTACGGCTTCACCGACCTCGACGGGAGCCGGCCGGACGCGTGGCGGTACATGGTCGAGGTCCAGGACCCCGGCAAGCCGGCCGACACCACCGGCTACCGCTAAAGCTTGTACGGCGGGCAGACCTCGCTGCCATCGGCCGGAGCCGCCAACGCGCGCACGTCACCGGACAGCGCAGCATGTGGATGGGCGGCCGCGATCGGAATCCCCGACGCGGCCGCCAACTCCAGCACCTCACGTCGCGAGGTCACGGCCCGCGCCGGATCCCGCTCGTACACGTAGATGAGCTCAGGCCACCGAGCCTGCGCCGGATGTACGAGCACATCGCCGCCGAGCACCGCACGCTCAGTCACCACAGACTGATGCCCGGGCGTATGCCCCGGCGTCGGCAGCAGCCGCAGTCCGCGCAACCTGGTCTCGCCGTCCACCACCTGGAGTTGATCGGCGTCCACGATCGGCCGGAGCATCCGCTCGTACGTCGCCCCGCCCCGCACGTGCTCGAGCTCAGCCCGCTGTACGACGTACTCCGCGTTCTCGAACCGCGGCCGATCGGCATCCGCGCTCCACCCCACGTGATCGAGGTGCACATGCGTCAGCACGACGGTGTCGATGTCGCTCTCCCGCACGCCAACCTTCTCCAGCAGACCAGGCAGCCGTCCGGCCACCCCCAGCCAGTTGGCGGCCTCGCCGCCTGCCGGGCCGATGCCCGCATCGACGAGCACGACACCGGAGTCCCCGGTCACCAGATAGCTGTGGAAATGCAGCCACCAGCCCGCGGCCCGCACGTTCCCGGGCATCACCGCCGAGGTCCACGCCGCATTCTCCGCGCTCCACCCCGGCAGCGCGTCCTCAATGGGCTCCGGGAACACCGCCACCGCATCGCACAGCACTGTTACGTCCACCGGCACAGTCTCGGTCAGTCGAGGAGCATCCAGGTGGCCAGGCCGGCCATCAGTACGGCGATGGTCGAGTCGAGGACCTGCCAGGCGCGCGGGCGGGCGAACAGCGGCGTGAGCTTGCGGGCGAAGAATCCGAGTGCGAAGAACCACGTGAACGACGCGGTGACCGCGCCGATGCCGTAGATCCAGCGGCCGTCCGCTCCGCGCTGGTTGGCCAGCGATCCCAGCAGTACGACGGTGTCGAGATACACGTGCGGGTTGAGATAGGTGAAGCCGAGGCAGGTCAGCAACACGCTGCGCAGGGCCGTGGGGGCGTGGTCGGCCGGGCTGATCGCGCCGGGGTTGAGCGCGCGCTTCGCGGCGAAGGCGGCGTACACGAAGAGGAAAGCGGCGCCGCCGTACTTGGCTATGTCGAGTGCGAGCTCGCTGCGGGTGAGCAGCGCGCCGAGGCCGGCGATGCCGCTGGAGATGAGGAGTGCGTCGGACAGGGCGCAGACCAGCACCACCGGCAGCACGTGCTCGCGGCGCAGGCCCTGGCGCAGCACGAAGGCGTTCTGCGCTCCGATCGCGACGATCAGGGACAACGTCGTGGCAAAACCGGCAAGGAGGGGCATGCCTACGACGGTAGGTAGCCGATCGCCATCAAACCAGCTAAAGATTCTGAAGGGGCATTAGCATGGCTTCATCATGCAGATCGACTCCGCACAGCTCGACACGTTCGCGGCCGTGGTCGACGAAGGCAGCTTCGACGCGGCCGCACGCCGTCTGAACATCACGCCCTCGGCCGTCAGCCAGCGGATCAAGGCACTGGAGAGCCGACTCGGCCAGGTCGTCGTGATGCGGGCCAAGCCGGCCAAACCCACCGAGGCGGGCGAAGCCCTGCTCCGGTTGGCCAGGCAGGTCTCGCTGCTGGAACTGGAGGCGATCGCTGCGGTCCGTGGCAAGGTTGACACGCTTCGCTTGCCGATCGCGGTGAACGCGGACTCGCTGAACAACTGGTTCCTGCCCGCGATGCTCGACCTGTCCGAGCAGCACGCGGCGCGGTTCGTCGTCCATCAGGAGGACGAGGAGCACTCCGCGGAGTTCCTGCGCAACGGCACAGTCCTCGCCGCAGTGACCGGCGATCCACGGCCGGTGCAGGGCTGTCGCGTCGTACCGCTGGGGAAGATGCGGTACCTGCCGGTCGCCACGCCCGCGTTCGCCGAGCGGTGGCTGGCCGGGAAGCCGTTGCCGGACGCGCTGGCCGAGGCGCCGATGATCGTGTTCAACACCAAGGACCTGCTGCAGCACCGGCTGATCCGCAAGGTCACCAGGCGCAAGCTCGACCCGCCGACGCACGCGGTGCCGGCGCCTGGCGCGTTCCACCAGGCCGTCCGGATCGGCCTCGGCTGGGGCATGATCGAGGACGAGGTCGCCGAACCCGACCTGGCCGCCGGCCGCCTGGTGGATGTTGCTCCGGGCAAGTACATAGACGTCCCGCTGTACTGGCAGCACTGGAAGCTCCAGTCCAGCGTCCTGGACGCGCTGACCGCCGCAGTGCTGCGCGCCGCCGCGGTGGGGCTCAGAGCGGGCGGTGCATGACGTGCAGGCCGACGTACCCGTGCTTGGGGTGGTGAAACGCCTCGGGGACGGTGCCGATGATGGTGAAGCCCAGGTCCTGCCACAGGTGCACGGCAGCCGCGTTGGTCTCGACGACCGCGTTGAACTGGATCGACCGGAAGCCTGATTGCTGGGCCCAGTCGATCATGTCCGCGCAGAGCAGCCGCCCGACACCCTTGCCGCGGGCCGCCGAGCCGACCATGAAGCTCGCGCTCGCGACGTGGGATCCCGGACCCGGCCGGTTCGGGTACATGTTGGCGCTGCCCAGAACGGTGCCGTCGGCATCGACCGCGACCGTGGTCCGGCTGAGCGGGTCCTTGGACGGTGACATCCAGAGCGCCTCCGCCTGCTCCTCGGTGAGGTCCGGGTCGTAGGCGTACGTCTCCTGCGCGGTGACGATGTCGTGGAAGAACGGCCAGATCGCCGCCCAGTCGGCCGGTGTGGCATTCCTGATCTGTACTGACATAGTGCGAGAAGCATCACCCGAGAAGCCCAGGATGCCAACAACATTCCCGATAGACTGTCTGAGGATGACAAGAACCGTGCTCCAAGGGCTCCCACGCTGGAGTCTGGCCGTGCCCCCGTTGGCCTTCCTCGTGCTGTTGCTGTCCTGGGGACGCGACCTGGGCGCCATCCTGCTGATCCTGGTCTGCGCCGGGCTCGGCGCCGCTGTGATCGCGGCCGTCCACCACGCCGAGGTCGTCGCGCACCGCGTCGGCGAACCGTACGGCACGCTGATCCTCGCGCTCGCCGTGACCATCATCGAGGTCGCGCTGATCGTGACGCTGATGGCGTCCGGCGGCGACAAGGCGTCGTCACTGGCGCGGGACACGGTGTTCGCCGCGGTGATGATCACCTGCAACGGCATCCTCGGCTTGTCCCTCGTCGTCGGCTCGCTGCGCCACCACGTGCAGGAGTTCCGCGTCCGGGCGTCCAGCGGCGCCCTGGCCGTGATGACCGCGCTCGTCACGCTCAGCCTGGTGCTGCCGACGTTCACGACCAGCGCGCCGGGCCCGCAGTTCAGCCCGGCCCAGCTCGCCTTCGCCGGTGTCGTCTCCCTGGTGATGTACGGCGTCTTCGTCTTCGTCCAGACCGTCCGGCACCGCGACTACTTCCTGCCGGTCCTCGCCGGTACGCCGGAAGTCCAGCGACACCGCGATGTCGAGGCACCGGCCGTGGTCGACGAGGAGGACCAGGACGAGCACGCGGTCGCGCCGAGCAGCAAGACCGCGCTGCTCAGCCTGAGCCTGCTCTTCGTCTGCCTGATCTCGGTGGTCGGACTGGCCAAGACGGTCTCGCCGAGGCTCGAGTCCGCGGTCGAGTCGGCCGGCGCGCCGCTCGCGGTGGTCGGCGTCCTCATCGCGCTGCTCGTGCTGCTGCCGGAGACGGTTGCCGCAGTGCGGGCAGCCCTGCGGAACCGCCTCCAGACCAGCGTGAACCTCGCGCTCGGGTCGGCGCTCGCCAGCATCGGCCTCACCATCCCGGCCATCGCGATCGCGTCCATCTGGCTCGACGGACCGCTGGTGCTCGGGCTGGGTGGCAAGGAGATGGTGCTGTTCGCGCTGACCGTGGTGACCGGCATCCTGACACTGGCCACCGGACGCGCGACGTTGCTGCAGGGTGCCGTACACCTGATGGTTTTCAGCGCGTTCCTGTTCCTTGCGGTAAGCCCTTGAGGTAGTCGATCACCGCCTGCTGGTGGTTGTGATCGGCCCAGCCGAGCGCGTTCCCGCCGTACGACGGATCGCGTTGCTCGGGGTCGGCGCCTAGCTCGATGAGCTTCTTCACGGTGTCGAGGTGTCCGTAGAGCGCGGCCTGGTGGATCGCTGCGGACCCGCCCATGATGTTCAGGTCGAAGCCCAGGTTCTTCAACGGTGTGAGGGCTTCCGTCCGGCCGATCTCGCCGGCCCGGATCGGGAGGTAGGGGTTGCGGGCGACGGCACGCGCGGCGAGCTCGGGGCTGACGTCCGGCGTCTCACCACGCATGATCGCCGCGAACACCTGGTGGACTTCATCGAGCGGCGCCGCGCCGGCAGCGCGGAGGAGCTCGGCGATCTCGGCGTGCCCTTGGACGGCGGCCAGTTCGTAGGCTCGGTGTCCGCAGAACACCGGGTGCTCGGTCCCGCGTCCCTCCGGATCAGTGCCTTGGGCAAGCACCAGCTCGACGCGGTGCAGCAAACCTTCTGAGGAGGCGAACACCAGCTCGTCCTCCAGGAGCTGCTGTGGTGTCGGGTGCGCAGCGGTCATCCGCTCATGCCACGGACCGCCGTCGCCGCGTCCGAGCCCGTACTCGAGCAGGAGCTCCAAGTGCATGTCGTCGTACGGCGGAGGAGCACCGGGACCGCAGTTGTACATGGTCTGGCTGTCGTTCGGGTCGGCGCCGGCGTCGAGGAGCAGTCGCGCGAGCTCGACCCGGTCGCGATGCGGCGGCTGATCGCCTTCACCACGGCCGAAGACGCCGGTCAGGGCGGTGAAGGGTGACGGCATGCCTTGCCATAGGTAGCCCGCGTTCGGGTCCGCGCCGTGTTCGAGCAGCAGGCGGGCGATCTCCACCTGATGGGGCGCGTCCAGGCGGCTGTAGGCCAGGTACAGCAACGGTTCCCACCGGTACGGTCCGCCCTCTGCGCGTGCCTGCCGCGGAAGCTCCGCGCGTACTGCGTCCAGCTCGCCGGCCACGACCTTGGTGTAGATGTTGCTCAAGGCAATGTCCGGGAAGCGCTCGAGAAGCTGCTGCGCGGAGTGCTGCCGGGCCGGGTCGTTCTGACCGTAGTGCAGGGTCGCCAGCCGGAGGAACTCGTCTGCGCGCTGCTCGGGCGTCTCGAGCGGGCCGCCGATCGACTGCCGATGCGGAGACCGGCTGTACCGGTCGACCAGCTCGAGATGCCGCACGATCCGCGGCCAACTGGGGAAACCGTAGCTCCGGGCGATCACCAGTTGCGCGTCGGCCAGCGTCTGCACCGGGTGGAACTCGGCGGCGAGGGCGACTGCGTCGGGGTCGTCGGCACGGACCTGCTTGAGGAGCTGCTTGGCCTGCTTGCGCAGGTGGTCCAGGTGCGGGTCGTTCGGGAGATTCCGGGTCGGCATCGCGACCTCCTCTCTACGAGCCTGCTGTCCGCGTCGTCAGGCGAGAAAGGAGGTGAACATCAACCGCACAACTCCGTGATCAGGTGGGCTGAGCCCTTCCCGCGGACCGGTGGCGCCCTGAGCGCCTACCCGGAAGGCTAGCTCAGAGCGGCCGTTCCATCCACCACTCGGTGAACTCGTGCGCGCGGTCCTTGTCGAGGCGGATCACCCACAGGTTGCTGAACTCGGCCGGCGGCTCGGTCAGGTACGTCGTCCAGCCGCGGACGAACCCGACCCCGTCGCCGAAGCCGAGCACGTCGTACTCGAACGTCGTCTCACCCGGCGCGTCCGCCACCTCCAGCCAGGCCGTCACGATCGCGTCCCGGCCGAGCACCGGCTCCTCGTCCGGACGCCGGTACCAGGCGGCGTCCTCGGTCCACAGCGCCGCGATGTCGGCCGGATCGTTCGACTCCCAGGCCTTCCGGTACTTCGCGACCCACCGGTCCAGGTCCTTCTCCTTCACGCGATCCGCCGGTGGTTGAGGACGACGGCCGCCGGGTTCGCGAGTACGGCGGGGTGCTCGCGCGGATCGGCGTCGTACGTGACGAGGTTGCCGTCGCCGCGGAGGCCGAGATACTCCTGCGCGCTCGTCGACGCGGCGGCCAGCGCCTGGTCCACGGTCAGCCCGTGCTTCACGAGCAGGGCCACCTCGCCGGCCACCGAGCCGACGACATCGGATCCGGTCAGGACATGGACGCCGTACCGGTCGGCGAGTGGGAGCACCGAGGCGAGGTACTCCGACCGGGCCTGGCGCCGCGACTCCTGCTCCGGAGTGGCGTTCGGGATCTCGCCGACCGAGGCGCAGAGGGTCGGCGTCCAGGCGCCACCGCGGGCGCCGAGGGTCTCCAGGTCCTGCTCGGTGAGCGACGTTCCGTGCTCGATCGAGTCGATGCCGACCCGGACCAGGTCGCTGACGATCGGCGTGTTCGTGTGCGCCGCGACGCGCGCACCCCGTGAGTGCGCGAGGTCGACCATCGCCTGAATGACGTCGGTCGGGTAGGTCTGTGCCACCTCGCTGCCGCGGATCGGGCCGTCCGGGCCGACCTCCGGGAAGTCGGCGACGAGCTTCAGCCAGGTTGCGCCGTTCGCGATCTCGGCCTCGACCGCGGCGAGCAGGTCCTCCGGGGCGACGGGGTCGTACATCCCCGGAAAGTAGCGACCCTGCGGGGCGAGGAATCGGCCGGCCGCGAGCACGAACGGACGGCTGTCGTCCTCGGTCGTGGCCAGCTTGAGGGTCACCTCGCGGTTGCCGCCGACGTCCCGGAGCGCGCTCACCCCGGCGTTGGCCAGCTCGCCGAGCCGCTCGTTCGCGAAGTCCGCGCCGAACATCGCCGGCCCGTGGTCGCCGGGCCCCATGGTCAGGTGGCAGTGCGAGTCCACCAGCCCCGGTACGGCGAACCGCCCGGGCAGCACGTCGTTGTCACCGGCCCCGAGCACGAGCCGGGCAATGTCGCCGGCCGGCAGGACCGTCCCCTCGAAGACCCAGGTCGTCATCCCGCCATCCTGCCCCAGCAGGAGACCCAGCTCACGTACCGTCCTACTTGAACATGTTCAAAAGCTGGCGCTACGTTCTACTTGAACGTGTTCAAAAGTGAGGATGGTGATCGGCATGACCGTGACGACGTACCTGCTGTACCTGGTGATCTCAGTGCCGCTGATCGTCTGGGTGGCGCGCACGCTGAGCCGGAACGGGCGGATCTTCCTGGTCGACGTGTTCCACGGCAACGAGGACTTCGCCGACGCGGTGAACCGGCTGCTCGTGGTCGGGTTCTACCTGGTGAACCTCGGCTTCGTGACGCTGTTCCTGCGCACCGACAACGCCGTGCTGGACGCGCGGGGGGTGTTCGAGCAGCTGAGCGTGAAGCTCGGCATCGTGATGCTCGTGCTCGGCGGGCTGCACCTGACGAACGTCTGGGTCTTCAACGCGATCCGTCGCCGCAGCCGGATCGACGAGATGACCAACCCGCCGGTGCCGCCGAACGACGTCCTCCCGCCCGGAGGCCCGGCCGGAGCGCTGACCGGCACCGAGCCTCCGCCGCGCTTCGGTTACTGACCATGCGTGAGCTGACCGTCCTGTACGACGAGCAGTGCGGGCTGTGCCGCCGGTTCAGAGCGTGGCTGGCGGCGCAGCGGCCGGCGCCGAACGGGGATGGAGGGGTAGTGCACCTGCGGTTCGTCGCGGCGGGGTCGGCGGACGCGCGGGCGCTCTACCCCGGCCTGGACCACGCGGCCACGCTGCGGGAGGTGACGGTGGTCGCCGACGACGGGTCCGTGTACGTCGGCGACCGCGCGTGGATCGTGTGCCTGTGGACAACGTGGGAGCACAGGCACACCGCCGTACGACTGGCGCACCCGGCGATGCGACCGGTGGCGCGGGCGATGGTGCAGGCGGCCGCCGGTCTGCGGAGCTGGACCAGTGTTCGGGAGGGAGGTGACTACGCTGACCGATGTGACGGAACGTGCGACGTTGAAGGGTGAGCAGACCCGGGAGCTGATCCTGTCCACCGCGCTGCGGCTGTTCCGCGAGCAGGGGTATGGCAAGACCACGATGCGTGCGATTGCCACCGAGGCG
Source organism: Kribbella sp. NPDC050470 (assembly GCF_044458365.1). Lineage (NCBI taxonomy): Bacteria > Bacillati > Actinomycetota > Actinomycetes > Propionibacteriales > Kribbellaceae > Kribbella > Kribbella sp. NPDC050470. Next base: position 171,249 of record NZ_JBITHV010000003.1, read on the forward strand.
GGGGTGTCGGTCGGCAACGCGTACTACTACTACAGCTCCAAAGAACACCTGATGCAGGCGTACTACGACCACCTGCAGGACCAGCACCGGGAAGCGGTCGCCTCGATCCTGGCCACGGAGAAGGCGTTCGTGCCGCGACTGACCGGCGTACTGCGGACCTGGCTGGAGGTCGCGGCGCCGTACCACGAGTTCGCCGGGACCTTCTTCAAGACTGCAGCCGAGCCGAAGAGCCCACTGTCACCGTTCAGCGACCAGTCCCGCCCGGCCCGCGAGGCGAGCGTCGAGATCTTCCGCCAGGTCGTCGACGGCTCCGACCTCAAACTCCCCGCCGACCTGAAGGCCGAGCTCCCCGAGCTCCTGTGGCTGATGCAGATGGGCATAGTCCTCTTCTGGGTCCACGATGACAGCCCCCACCTACGCCGAACCAAGTCCCTGATCGACCGCTCGGTCCCTTTGGTAGACCGCCTACTCCGCCTAACCCGCCTCCCCGGCGTCCGCGGCGTAGTCAACGACCTCACCGCCCTAATCCGCACCCTCAAAACCTGACCCACACCTGCGTCCGACCCGCGCGCCCTACGCGGCCGCTTCCCCACTGCGCGCTCCCACCCAAACACGTGCGGCTGCCGCCCCCGCTCCTCCACCGCGCCCGCTCCGCGCTCCCACCCAACACGTGCGGCCTGCCGCCCGCGATCCGCGGCTGCCGCCGCGTTCGACCGCACGACCAGCGCCCGTCCGCACCACGACTGCCCGTCACGGCGACTGCCTGGGAAGCCGGACCGCTGGGCCATCACAATCGGCTGCCGTCGGCGGTGCCAGGCTGGGCGTCGGATGTAGGTGTTGATTGTGATGGCCTGGCGGTCCGCAGCACGGGATCCAGTTCGAGGGAGTGACCGGAGTGGCACGGCCGAGACGAGGGAACCGTGCCTTCGATCCCACCGGCGGCGTTCTGGGGACCAAGCCGACCCACGCATCAGCCAGGAGAACCGCTACCTCCTGTGCGAGCACCCAGAAGGGGCATGACGCCTCCGACTCCAGCCAGCCGCAGGTCGGCGCTTGTACGCCTACCTCCGGGCGAGCAGCCGTCTCACCGACAGCGCCCGACCATGCACCTACAGCGGCCGACTCGTCCCGCGGACAGCACCCCGTCCAATCAGTCGCCGTGACGGGCAGTCGTCTTGCGGACGGCACCGACCAGCAGTCGCCGTGGCAGGCAGTCGTCTTGCGGACGGGGACCGATCAAGCAGTCGCCGTGACGGGCAGTCGTCCTGCGGATCGCCCACCGACCAAGCAGTCGCCTTGACGGGCGGCTGTCCTGCGGACGTCCACCAACCAAGCCCTCAATCGCGGGCGGCAGCCCGCAAGTAACAACCGGGTGGGTGGGAGCGCGCGTAGCGGCCGTGACGGAGGAGTGGCTGCGTAGCACGCGTGGGGGAGATCTACTCCCCCGTCAGCCCGTCGATTCGTTCGCGGAGGAGGTCGGCGTGGCCGTTGTGGCGGGCGTACTCCTCGATCATGTGGAGGAGGAGGTAGCGCACCGAGTACTCGCCGCGGGGCCGCGGGCGGATGAAGGTGTGGTCGAGGTCGTACTCGGCGATGATCCCGTCGGAGATCTTCACGATGTCCTGGTAGCCGGCCAGGTCCTCCTCGGCCTGGGCGGGGTCGACGAGGTCGAAGTCACCGTCCGGGTACTCGTTGCTCCAGAACTTGTGCTGCACCTCCTGCCCCGCGAGGCAGCGCTGGTACCAGTAGCGCTCGACCTCGGTCAGGTGGCGGACGAGTCCGATCAGCGACATGCTCGACGGCTCGACCGTGCGCTGGACGAGTTGTTCGCCGGTCAGGCCGGACAGCTTCCAGAGCAGTGTGCCGCGGTGGAAGTCGAGGAAACCCTGCAGGAGCTCGCGTTCGCCCCCGACCTTGGCCGGGATCACCCGGGAGTCAGCCGTAGTCACGCGCCTGAACCTATGTGACGGACCTCCTGTCGACAACTCACGTGCGCGTGCCCCCTGGTGCCGTAGACTGGCGAAGACGGCCCGCCCAGTTCTGCCTCGGGCCGGTGAGCGCAAACACACTGCGCCAGCAGTCGACTACCACGCGCCGCGGCCGGAGCCGCGCCGGGCAGGACGACCCCCCGACTTTTGGAGCACTACATGGCGGCCAGCCGCCCCACGTCCACATCCACGCAAGCCCAATCCACTTCCACCTCCCGTCCGCGTCGCCGGCGCCGCTCCGGCGCCCGCCCCGACGGTGCAGGTGCGCCCGCAACCACCGCAGCAGCGGACGGCAACCAGGAGCGCCCGAGCCGCGGCCGGCAGCGCCGCCGCGGCGACCGGCAGCCGAAGGTTGTCAACAGCAACAACACTGCAGACCTGGACACGTACGACGACGTCGCCGAGTTCGTTGTCCCCGACAACCTCACGTTCGCCGATCTCGGCGTACCGGGTCCGTTGGTGAACGCGTTGTCCGCGGCCGGTGTGTCCAAGCCGTTCCCGATCCAGGCGGCGACGCTGCCGGACTCGCTGGCCGGCAAGGACGTGCTCGGTCGCGGGCGGACCGGCTCCGGCAAGACGTACGCGTTCGTGTTGCCGGTGATCGCCCGCCTCGCTGCGAGCGGCGCCAAGCGCCGGCCGCATCACCCGCGGGCGCTGATCCTGGCGCCGACCCGTGAGCTGGCGACCCAGATCCAGGCGTCGATCACGCCGCTGACCGACGCGTTCGGGCTGCGCACGATGACGATCTTCGGTGGCGTCGGCCACGGTCCGCAGATCACCGGCCTGCGCAAGGGCGCCGACATCGTCGTCGCCTGCCCGGGCCGGCTCGAGGACCACCTGCAGGCCGGTCACGTGAAGCTCGACGGTGTCGAGATCACCGTGCTCGACGAGGCCGACCACATGGCCGACCTCGGCTTCCTCCCCGCCGTGCGGCGGATCCTCGAGGCGACCCCGGCCGACGCCCAGCGGCTGCTGTTCTCGGCCACGCTGGATGCCGGCGTCGACGTACTCGTGCAGCGGTTCATGACCGACCCGGTCACGCACAGCGTCGACTCGGCGCAGTCGCCGGTCGCAAAGATGACCCACCACGTGCTGCACGTGCAGTCCGACTCCCGGCTGCCGGTGCTGGTCGACCTGACCGCGGCACCGGGCCGGTCGCTCGTGTTCACCCGGACCAAGTACGGCGCCAAGGCGCTGACGAAGAAGCTGATCGCCCAGGGCGTCCCGGCCGTCGAGCTGCACGGCAACCTGTCCCAGGGCGCCCGGACCAGGAACCTCGAGGCCTTCGGCAACGGTACGGCGAAGACGCTCGTCGCGACCGACATCGCGGCCCGCGGTATCCACGTCGACGATGTCGCGCTGGTGATCCACGCGGATCCGCCGATCGAGCACAAGGCATACCTGCACCGTTCGGGTCGCACGGCCCGCGCGGGAGCCGAGGGTACGGTCGTCACGCTGATGACGGACGACCAGGTCCGCGATGTCCGCGACCTCACCCGCAAGGCCGGGATCGCCCCGACGGTCACCAAGCTCACCGCCGGTGACCCGCTCCTCACTGAGCTGGCTCCAGGTGAGCGCACCTTCGTCGAGCCGCAACTCAATGCCCCGGAGCGCGTCGCCTCTACCGGCAGCACGTCAGGCCGAGGCAACCGCCGTCGGCGCAGCTCGCAGCCGGCGACGGGCCAGCGGTCGGCGACGGGCCAGCGGTCGGCGACCGGCCAGCGGTCGGGCGGTCAGCGGCCTGCTGACGGGGCGAAGTCTGGTGGATCGGCGCGGGGTCGCGGTCGCTCCAAGTCCGCGAGCACTCCGAAGACGTACAGCACCAGCACGCCGGGCTCCACCCCGCGCACCGCCGGCGCCGCCGCCTTCTCCGCCGGCACCCGCACCGGCACATCCCGCCGCAGCCGCTGACCGATCGTCGCTGACCCGGCGATCCGCGGATCTGAAGATTCGGACCCGCGGTCGCAGGGCCGTCGGTCGCAGCTTGGAGAGGCCCGGTCAGGCGTTGTCTGACCGGGCTTTTCGGGCTCGGTGGGCCCGGACTCGGCCTCGGGTGGCGCAGGTTGGGTTGGGGCACCAGCGGCGGCGGCCGGAGGGGTCGCTGAAGACGCCTCGGCAGTCTTGCTCGGGGCACGCTGCGAGGAAGTGCCGCTCGGGGCCGGTCAGGTGATCTGCGGCCTGACGGGCGATTCGGCTGAGGGATTCGGTCGCGGTCGTGGGGCGGCTGCGCGTCAGCCGGTCGGTGACCTTCAGCTGGAGCGGATCGGCATCGAGGAAACGGCCGAGCGCTTTCACATCTGCCGGACTCGGTCGTACGCCGTCGACCGTCGCCAGTGCGATGGGGCGCAGCGTCTCGCGCAACTCGTGCGCTGACGCCAGGTCCTCGGCGGTGACCTTTCGTGTCGGCCGCAGTTCGACCCGATCGAGCCACTCCGCGAACCGCTCGACGGTCGGCATCCGCTCCACCGGGTGTTCGCCGAAGTGCGTACCGCGTGTCGCCAGGAGATTAAGCCAGGTCGCGCCCAGGTCGAACCGAAAGTCCATCCGATCAGCCACCTGGACATCGTAACGCTCCGACCGTTACGTTGGTAACGTGTCAACCGTTACAACCGTGAGGACCGTCCTGGGCGATCGCGCTCCCGGCGAGCTCGGCGTCTGCGACTCGCACGACCACCTGTTCTTCCGTTCGGTCGTGTTGCCCGGGCAGGAGTTGGACGATGCGAAGGCGGCGCTGGCCGAGGTGCAGGACTTCGCCGCAGCGGGTGGTGAGGCGATTGTGCAGTGGACGCCGCACGGGCTGGGCCGACGCGCCGACGAGCTACCCGGGATCTCAAGGAATGCAGGGGTTTCGATCGTCGCGGCCACCGGGCTACATCGCCCCGAGCACTATCCGGCGGGGTTCGTCGACGGACTACGCGATCGGTTGGCGGAGGTCTTCACGCGTGAGCTGACCGTTGGCATCGGCAACAGTTCGGTCCGGGCCGGTTTGATCAAGGTGGCCGGCGGATTTCATGTTCTGGACCACCACGCGCAGACCGTGATGAGGGCCGCGGCCGAGGCGCATCACGTCACCGGAGCGCCGATCGCGGTCCATCACGAGCACGGCTCCGCGGCGGACGCCGTACTGGATCTGCTGGTCGACGAGCTCGCCGTACCGCCGTCGAGTGTGATCCTCGGGCATCTCAACCGGTCGCCTGATCACCGGGCGCACCGGGAGCTGGCCGAGCGTGGCGCGTGGCTGGCGTTCGACGGGCCGTCGCGGGCGAACCACGCGACCGACCCGTGGCTGATCGAGTGCCTCGCCACACTCGTCGACAGCGGGTACGGCGACCGACTGCTGCTCGGCGGGGACACCACGACCGCGCGGGCGCGGGCTGCGACCGGCGAGGGCCCCGGCATGCCGCACCTGCTCACTCACCTCCGCCCGCGGATCGAACGGCAGTTGGGCAAGGGCGTGGCGGAGGCGATCTTCCGGACCAACCCCGCGCGCGCCTTCGCGGTCGCGTGGCGCGGCTGAGAGTACGGTTCGCTCGTGAGCGAGCGAAGCGAGGTCACAATCCAACACAGCGCGTCTTGTGCCTCATCCGCGCCCGGAGCGAAGCGAGGACGTGGATGAGTCTGATCGCGCAGGTGTTCGTCGTACTGGCGGGTGTGTTCCATCTGGCGGTGTTCGCGATGGAGAGCCTGCTGTTCCGCAAGCCGAGCACGTATCGGCGGTTCCTGGTCAAGGACGACGTGGAGGCCGCGGTCGCGGCGCCGTGGGCGTTCAACCAGGGCTTCTACAACCTGTTCCTGGCCCTCGGCGCGCTCGGTGGGTTGATCTTCGGCGGTGACGAGGGGCACGCGATCGCGCTGTTCAGCTGCGCGTGCATGGCGGGCGCCGGCCTCGTCCTGATCGCCTCCGACCGCCGGATGGTGCGCGCTGCCGCCGCACAGGCCGTCCCGCCGATCCTGGCGCTCGTGCTCGCCGCTGTGCTTTGACAGTTGACTTAAAGTGCACTTGATGTCCGAGGGTTCTCGGCATGACCACGACAGCCGCGGACCCGACCAGCACTGAAGCCCCACCCACGACCGGTGGTGTGCTCTCGCCGCAGTACCGGGCGCTGACCATCGGGATGGTCGCGCTGATCACCCTGGTCGCGTTCGAGTCGCTGGCCGTCACCACCGCCATGCCGACGGTCGCCCAAGCGCTCGACGGGCTCTACCTCTACGCCCTCGCGTTCGGCGGCCCGCTCGCATCCGGCGTGGTCGCGATGGTCATCTCCGGCACCTGGAGTGACCTGAAGGGCCCGACCCGGCCGCTCTGGCACGGGACGGCCTGGTTCCTGGCGGGTCTGGTCATCGCAGGCCTCGCTCCGACGATGGAGGTGCTGGTCGTCGGGCGCGTCATCCAAGGCTTCGGATCCGGCCTGCTGACGGTCGCCCTGTACGTCGTGGTCGGACACCTGTACCCGGCCCAGCTGAGGCCCCGCATCTTCGCCGCGTTCGCCACCGGTTGGGTCGTGCCGTCGCTGGTCGGCCCTGCGATCGCCGGTCTGATCGTCGAGCACACCAACTGGCGGATCGTGTTCCTCGCCGTACCGGCGATCGCGATCCCGGCGGCTCTCGTGATGCGGCCGGGTCTGGCCCGCGGGGACGCCCATGAACCCCGGTCCGGGCGGCTCTGGGACAAGCGGGCGCTCTGGGCAGTCGCAGCGGCGGTCGGCGTCGGTCTGCTGCACTACGGCGGCCAGCAGCACGGCGGACTGCAGCTGGTACTGCTCGCCATCGGTCTGGCCGGTGTCGTCGTCTTCGCCCCGAAGCTGCTGCCGAGTGGCACCTTCGTCTTCAAGTCCGGCCTGCCGTCCGTCGTCGCGCTCAGAGGCCTGGTCGCGGCAGCGGGCTTCGGCGCCGAGGTGTTCCTGCCGCTGATGCTGACCCGGGAGCGCGGCCTGTCCCCGGCCGTCGCCGGACTCGTGCTGACCGTCAGCGCGCTGAGCTGGAGCGCAGCCTCCTGGTACCGCGGCCGGCCCAACCAGCCGTTCTCCCACGCGGTGTTCCTGCAGGCCGGTATGGTCGCGATCCTGCTCGGGATCGTCACCGCTGCGCTGACCCTGAACGACGGCGTCCCGGTCGTCGTCGGCATCCTCGGCTGGAGCCTCACCGGCCTCGGCATGGGCACGGTCTTCCCAACCCTGTCGGTGCTGGTGCTCGAGTACTCCGAGCGCGACGAGCAGGGCGCCAACAGCTCGGCCCTGCAGCTCAGCGACTCGTTGTCCACCGCAACGGTCCTGGCCGTCGGCGGCTCACTCTTCGCCGTACTCGAGCCGCACTCCGCCCCGACCGCCTACCTGGTCGCCTTCGGCCTCCCGGCCCTGCTCGCCCTCCTCGGCGTCCAGGCGGGACGCCGTACTTAGTACCTCGTCAAGAACCGTTCGGCACCTCTAGCGGCGCCCCAGACGTCCGCTGGCGGCGTTGTCGTCGTCGCGCAATGCTCCGCATTGCTCTCCTCCTCCGCCTTGCCAGCAGACGACTGGACCACCGCTAGAGGCACCAACGGTCCTCGACGAGGCACTACTCCTTCGACCCTGTAACAGCGATGCTGGCGCCGAGGCCGATGATCATCAGGCCGCCGGTGCCGCCGACCAGCTCGAGGCGGCGTGGTGAGCGGGCGAACCACTCGCGGGCGGTGCCGGCGACCAGCGCCCAGACGCTGTCCGAGACGAGGGCGATCGCGATGAAGATCAGGCCGAGCATCAGGATCTGCAGCCACGCCGGGCTGGTCGCGCCCGGGTCGACGAACTGCGGCAGCGCGGCGGCGAAGAACACCGCCGTCTTGGCGTTGGTGATCCCGACCAGGAACCCCTGACGCATGGTCCGGCGGCTGCTGCCCGGCTTCACCCCGCTCGTCATCGCCTCGACCAGCGACTTCCGGCTGCGGAACGCCTGCACGCCGAGATAGATCAGGTACGCCGCACCCGCGAGCTTCACCGCGGTCAGGGCGATCGTGCTGGCGGCGATCAGGGTGCCGAGGCCGAGCGCGACCGCGATCAGCAGGACCGCGGCGCCGACGGTGTTGCCGACCATCGTCAGCACCGCCTCCCGCCGCCCGACCGCCAGCGCTCGGCCGACGATGAACAGCACACTCGGACCGGGGACGACGATGATGATGAACGCGGTGATCGCGAACGCGACCAGATGATGACCGGACGGCATCTGCCCAGGTTAAGGGCGGGGGTGGGGAACGTCACCTCACTTGTCCACTCGTTGACCCCCGTCGACTCGCACCGCTACGGTTCCTGGGACAACCTGCGGTGCCATGAGGGAAGCCGGTGAGAGTCCGGCACGGCCGCGCCACTGTGAGCGAGCACTGCTCGTGAGTCAGGACGCTCGGGCACCAGCAGCCTTTCGAAGGGGACGCGCACTTCCCCAGGAGGTTCAGATGGCAGCTCCTGCCCGCACAGTCGCCGTACCGGCCCTTTCACCCCGGCTGCTCGCCGTGACGCTGCTCAGCGTCGGCCTGCTGCTCCTGCTCGGCTATCTGGTCGCGTTCGACCAGGGCGCCGTGTCGCAGTCGGGCATGTACCTGCACGAGCTGATGCACGACGGCCGGCACCTGCTCGGCGTGCCCTGCCACTAGCCCGATGCGCACCTTCGGATCGCTCCTGGTGCGCGGACTGATCGTCGGACTCTTCGCCGGCCTGCTGGCCGGAGCCTTCGCGTACACGATGGGCGAACCGCACATCGATGCCGCGATCGCGATCGAGGAGGCCGCCGGCGCGCACACCCATGACCACGGCGACGGCACCGCGTCCGCCGCCGAAGAAGAACCGCTCGTCAGCCGCGACGGCCAGCGAGCCGGGCTCTTCCTTGCCACCGCCTTGTACGGCGTCGCCCTCGGCGGCATCTTCGCCGTCGCCTACACCCTGCTCCGGCGCAAGCTGCGGACCGGCAACGACTCGTACGCCGCTCTCGGACTCGCCGCAGCCGGGTTCGTCGGGATCGCGCTGGTGCCGTTCCTGAAGTACCCGCCGAACCCACCGGCCGTCGGCGACCCCGAGACGATCACCCGCCGTACCGTCACCTACCTGCTGACGCTGGTGATCGGCCTGCTCGCCGTGTGGGCCGGCGTCGCCGCGTCCCGCTGGGCCGCCCGGTACGGCGACCTCGCGCGGCTCGCCGGCGGGGCCGGTGCCTTCCTCGTCACGATCGTGGCGGCGTACCTGATCCTGCCTGCGATCAACGAGGTTCCGGGGTCGTTCCCCGCTACGCTGCTGTGGCAGTTCCGGTTCGCCTCGCTCGGTACGCAGGCGACGCTGTGGCTCCTGCTCGGATTCGGGTACGCCGCCGCGGTGGACCACCGGTTGTCCCGACAGAAAGTGGTTGCCGCTTGACAGTGTTGAATGCCTCGCCAGCGCTCGGCGGGTCATGGGGCTTTGGCTCCCGGCCTTCCCTCGTCACTCCAGTCGCTTCGCTCCCTCCGCTCCTCAGTCCAGGCCGGGAGGCCCCATGACCGGGTTGACGCTGGTCGCGCATGCTCTGACTCCCGCGTTGCGCGGCCTCGTCCTCGGGGGTGACGCCGAGCCGGACCATGCGAGCCTGTCGGCCGCCCGCGAGCTCAAGCTCGAGGCTGACACGGTGTACGCCGGGCCGGAGGTGGCCGCTGTACGCACCGCGGAAGCTCTCGGCCTGACCCCGGTCGTCGAGGCGGCGCTGCGGGATCGGGAGTACGGCGAGTGGTCCGGCCGCGAGCTCGAAGACCTGCTGGCCGCCGAGCCGGAGCGGGTCGCCGCCTGGCTCGAGCGACCGCACACCGCGCCACCGGGCGGCGAGACCGAGAACGACCTACTGACCCGTGTCGCGGACTGGCTCGGAGACGTCGGTCAGGACGACGAGCGCCGTACTGCAGTGGCCGTCGTGCACCCCGCCGTCGTCCGGGCGATCGTCCTGTACGTCCTCGACGCGCCCGCGGAGTCGCTCCGCCACGTCGACGTCCGGCCGCTGGCGACGGTCGCCCTCTCGCTCCACAACGGATCCTGGTCACTCGCGTTCGGCTGACCCGCGAGTGCGGTTGACTCCTCCCCGCGGAGTGTCGCGGGGATGGAGGGGAGCCATGACGGAGGCCGATCGGCTTGACCAGCTGATCGCACGTACCCGGAACCTGCCGGGTACGACGCCGTGGTCACGCACGACCCGGGCCCGGTGAATCCGGAGGCGCTGTTCGACGGGAGCGGGCCGGACACAATCTGTCCCATCACGGTGGAGAACGGCGACCCGGATGTGATCGATCCGGCCGGCCAGGTTGCCGCGGCGGGCAGCGCACTGACCGCGCGGGGCTGGGAAGCGACGGTCCTGCCTGTCGAGGACGGATATCACCTGGCCCTCGCCCGCCGGCACGGCTTCGGGATCACTGTCCACGGCTGGGACGGGCAGTGGCGGCTGACGCTGGCCGGGGAGACCCCGCGGTTCACCGAGTAGGCAGTCGTACGGCGAATCGCGGCTTGGCGTCGCGGGGATCGCCGGGCAAGGTGTATGACGGTTGGTGTCACCGAAAGGACCCACCCGTATGACGCTTACGCAGGCCCGCAATTTCCTCCGCTCGGAACTGCTCGCGGTCGCGGCGACCGTCGTACCGGACCAGACACCCACGGTGACCCAGGATGTCGGTCCCGTGAGCCCAGGTGCGCTGTCCGACGACCGCGGTCCCGAGTCCGTGTGCACGATCGCGGTCGAGACCGGCGACCCGACGTCCCCGGACCCGGAGGCGCTGATCAGCTTCGCCGCCGAGACGCTGGAAGCCCGCGGCTGGAAGGTCGAGGACGAGCCTGCCGAGGACGGCAAGTACCGCGTACTCGCCCGCCGCGACGGCTACGACCTGCTCGTAGAAGCCCGCAACACCGACTGGCGCATAACCTTCACCGGCCAAACGCCGTACGTCGACGACCTGTAGGAGTCTGCCCCACGCGTGCTACGCAGCCGCTCCTCCGTCGCGGCTGCTACGCGCGCTCCCACCCACCCCCGGCTCAGCGCCGGTCTTCTTCTGCCAGGCTCCCGCCGGCGGTACGCGGGCTGCCGCCCGCAGCTGCGGTGTTGTCGCCCCGCGAATTGGGCTGTCGCCCGGCCTGCTCGCTCGTTCCTCGCAAGCGATCGACCACCCTCCGGCGGCTGCTGTCCGCAGAACGACCGTCCGCTGGTGTACGACGCGGCCTCGCGGTTCGGTGGTAGTCGCCAATCACATGGCCCCGCGAGCTCCCGGCAACCCGGACGGCAGAACACACCGGCTTTCATCCGGGGTAACGCAGTCGCCCGGCCTGCTCGATCGTGACGGGACAGATCTCGGCGGCTTACCCCTGCCTTGGTGGGCTTGCGCAGGACATAACGTGTGCAAGCCCACGAGTACCTCCGCAAGGCCCCCAGTCGTGGCGAGCTCGGCCGCCGCACCCCAACGCATTCCTGCTGATCGCCGACCCGGGCCGGTCAGCAGTTAATCCCCCCTCACGCGGTTGGTTGGCTGACGGGCGCCGGCCCCGCGTAGTCGACCGGGCGAGAAGCCCGCACCCGCGGTGGGAGCCCGCGTGGGATGGTCAGCTGGTGGCGGCGCGTTCGGCGGCGCTTCGGAGTACGCAGAACTCGTTGCCTTCCGGGTCGAGCATGACGACCCAACCCGTGCCATCCGGTTCGCGGCGGTCGTGCGCGACCGTCGCGCCCAGGGTGAGCAGCCACTCGACTTCCTCGTCGCGAGGACCGTCCGGCTCGAGGCACAAGTGAACGCGATTCTTGACCACCTTCTCATCGTCGTTCTGCTCGAACAGCAGCGTCATCGAGTCCGTCACGACGGCGGCGGACGGGTCGCCCGGTTGGTCGTCGTCCGGCCGAGGAGCCCTCAGGACCTTCAGCCAGAAGCCGGCCAGCTCGTACGGGTCGTGGGTGTCGAAGGTGACGGTGCGCACGCGCGAGGTCATGGGATCACTTCCGGAAGAAGAGGCGGTCGTCGGCGAGGACAGCATCCAGGTACGGCGTGAAGCCCGCGGCGACCGCGAGGTCGGTCAGGGCGAGCGGTGTCCAGCGGTGAACGTGGATGTTCATCGGATGGCCGCCGTACCCGGAGGTCTTGTGGGTGGACTCGTCTCCGAGGTGGAAGCCCAGCGTGAGGACGCCACCGGGGGCGAGCACGCGGTGGAACTCCGCGAGCGCTTCCGGGACCACCTCGCGGGGCAGGTGGATGATCGACCACCAAGCGATTACGCCGCCGACGGAGCCGTCCGGCAGGTCCAGGGCCGTCATCGACCCGACTCGGTAGTCCGGCCCCGGATGGTCGCGCCGCGCGATCTCGATCATGCCGGGGGACAGGTCGACTCCGATCACCTGCAGGCCGCGCTCGTGCAGGTGACCGGCGAGCCTCCCCGGTCCACACCCCACATCGAGGACCGGTCCCACGGCCAGCTTCGCGAACAGGTCAAGGCACTCCGGCTCGTCGGCCGGCCCGTCTTGCACGATCTCGGAGTACGACTGCGCGACGGTGTCGTACGAAGTCCGGATGTCATCCAGGAAGTCCACCCGGCCGACCCTAAGGCCGGCCGGGGACAGTTTCGATCAGGCCTTGCCGAGGGTCTGCTTCTGCTTGCCGAGGCCCTGGATCTCCAGCTCCATGGTGTCGCCGGGGGCCAGGTACGGGAACCGGCCGGACAACGCGACGCCCTCCGGGGTGCCGGTGTTGACGATGTCGCCGGGGCTCAGCGTCATGTACTGCGACAGGTCGCGGATCAGCGCCGCGACGGAGAAGATCATGTCCCGGGTGTTCGAGGCCTGCCGCGGCTCGCCGTTCACGAAGGACTTCAGGTCGAGGTTCTGGACGTCGTCGACCTCGTCGGCCGGGATCAGCGCCGGGCCGAGCGGGTTGAAGGTCTCGCAGCACTTGCCCTTCGACCACTGGCCGCCGGACTGCTCGATCTGGAAGGCGCGCTCGGACACGTCGTTGGAGACCGCGTACCCGGCGACGCAGGCGAGCGCGTCCTCGTCGGTCTCGACGTACCGGGCCTCCTTGCCGATCACGACGGCGAGCTCGACCTCCCAGTCGGTCTTGGCCGAGCCGCGCGGCACGAGCACCTCGTCGTACGGGCCGACGACGGTGTTCGGGTGCTTGAAGAAGACGATCGGCTGCTTCGGCGGCTCGGCGCCGGACTCGGCCGCATGGGCGGCGTAGTTCTGGCCGATGCAGACCACTGCCGACGGGCGCGCGATCGGGGCGCCGACCCGCAGGCCCTCGACATCGGCCACCGGGAGCTCACCGGCTGCCAGCGCGGCCCGGGTGCGGGCGATGCCGTCGGAGGCGAGGAAGGCCCCGTCGATGTCGGCGGTGAGCGGGCTCAGGTCGTGAACGGTGCCGTCGGCGGCGCGCACGTACGGGCGCTCCTCGCCGACTGCGCCGAGACGCAGCAGTTCCACAGGTATCTCCCTGGATCAGGACGGATCACACTTTGTCGAACATCGGCCGCAACCGGGCCCGGGAGGCCTCGATGTGCGCCCGCATCGCGTCGGCCGCTTCCCCCGGGTCGCCCTTCCGGACGGCGGTCACGACTGCCTTGTGCTCACGCAACGCCTTCGTCGCGATCCCGCCACCGTAGTACAGCCGGAACAGGTGCAGGTGGCAGTGTGTCCGGGCAAAGGACAGCCGCGCGGTCTCGTTGCCGGACAGCTCCAGCACGAGGTCGTGGAAGCGCTGGTCGTGCGCGGCCATCGCCCGGTAGCTCTCGTACGCCGGACGGTCCGGTACGTCGGTGTAGCTCAGCATCTCCGACTTGAGCCGGGACAGGTCCTCGGTGCCGGCCCGCTCGGCGGCGCGGCCGGCCGCCCACGGCTCGATGTGCAGCCGGTACTCGAACAGGTCCTCGAACTCGGCCAGGGTCAGCCGGGACGACACCCGGTAACCGCGCAGCGGCTCCTTGATCACCAGGCCGTCGGACTCCAGCCGGGCCAGCGACTCCCGGATCGGGGTCTGCGAGATGCCCAGCTCCCGCGTCAGCGCGTCGATGTTCAGCCGGGTGCCGGGCTCGACCACGCTGTCCATGATCAGGCCCTTGACCGTCTCGTAGACGTCGTCGCTCAGCACCTGTCGCTGAGGCAGGCGCGTGAGCTGCCCCGCCAGACCCACATGCGCATCCGTCACCGTCGCTCCTCCCAGAGGCTCTCATTCTGCCCCACACTTGACGGCTCCAGTGTGAAGCGGCAGCATCAGGTTCGCAATATCCTATAGGATCTGGAGCCGCCGATGACCATCCCGAGCCCCTCGAGCGCACCGTGAGTACGACGATCACCCGGGCCGAGGCCTTCCTCGTCGACCTGGAGGTCGAGACGGTCCGGACCGACGCGGTGCAGTCGTTCCTGAAGCAGGAGACGATCTTCGTCTCGCTGGAGACGGCCGACGGGATCACCGGGCTGGGGTACTCCTACACGATCGGTACCGGCGGCACCGCCGTACTGGCGCTGCTGACCGACCACCTGCTACCGCGGCTCGTGGGTGCGGACGCGCGGAACGTCGAGGCGCTGTGGTCGGACCTGTTCTGGTCGACGCACGCGACCACGGTCGGCGCGATCACCTCCCTGGCGCTGGCGGCGGTGGACACCGCGTTGTGGGACCTGCGGTGCCTTCGGGCCGGCGAGCCGTTGTGGCGGCTGGCGGGTGGGTACCGGCAGCGGGTGCCGTTGTACGACACCGAGGGCGGCTGGTTGCACCTGACAACCGACGAACTCGTCGCCGGGGCGCTGGCCTCGCAGAAGGCCGGCTGGCCCGGGGTCAAGCTCAAGGTCGGCAAGCCGCGGGTGCACGAGGATCTGGAGCGGCTGCAGGCGGTGCGCGACGCGGTCGGGCCGTCGATGGACATCATGGTCGACGCGAACCAGTCGATGACGTACGCCGAGGCCAAACGGCGAGCCGCTGCCTTCGAAGCCGTGGACCTGTCGTGGTTCGAGGAACCGCTGCCTGCCGACGACCTGACCGGCCATGTCCGGCTGGCCGAGTCCACCTCGATCCCGATCGCGGTGGGCGAGTCGCTGTACTCGGTGTCGCAGTTCCGGGAGTACGTCGCCGCCGGCGGAGCCGGGATCGTCCAGGTCGACGTGGCCCGGGTCGGCGGGATCACGCCGTGGCTGAAGGTCGCGCATCTGGCCGAGACGTTCAACCTCGAGGTCTGTCCACACTTCCTGATGGAACTGCATGTCAGCCTGACGGCCGCCGTACCGAACGGCCGGTACGTCGAACACATCCCGCAGTTGCGGGCGATCACGGGCTCCGAGATGGTGGTCGCGGACGGTCACGCCGTGGCTCCGGACACGCCGGGGCTCGGGATCGACTGGGACAGCGACGCGATCGACGATCGGAGGGTCGGATGAGCAGAGTCGATGCCCATCACCACGTCTGGGACCTGACCGTCCGCGAGCAGAGCTGGATGAGCGGACCGGAGATGGACCCGATCCGGCGGAGCTTCTCTATCGACGACCTGGCGCCACTCGCGGCCGCGGCCGATGTCACCGCGACCGTCCTGGTCCAGACCGTCGGGCTGGTCGAGGAGACGGTCGAGTTCCTTGAGGTTGCTGCCAGCAACGACCTGGTCGCCGGCGTGGTCGGTTGGGCCGACCTCGCCGCGCCCGACATCGCCGATGTGCTGGCCGGGTTGCAGGCGCGGCCGGACGGCTCGTATCTGAAGGGGATCCGCCACCAGGTGCATGACGAGCCGGACGTGAACTGGCTGCTGCGCGCCGAGGTGCAACGCGGTCTCGCCGCGGTCGCGGACGCCGGCCTGGTCTACGACCTGCTCACCAAGACCCCGCACCTGCCCGCCGCGATCGAGACGGCGCGGGCCCATCCCGGCCTCACCTTCGTCGTCGACCATATTTCCAAACCCGTGATCGGCGAGCCGCTCGAGCCGTGGGCCGGCCAGCTGCGCGAGCTCGCCGCGCTCCCCAACGTGACCTGCAAACTCTCCGGCATGGTCACCGAGGCCCCCTGGTCCACGTGGAAGCCCGCCGACCTCCAGCCGTACGCCGACACCGTCCTGGAAGCCTTCGGCCCGAGCCGGACCATGTTCGGCTCCGACTGGCCGGTCTGCCTGCTCGCCGCGTCCTACACCGAGGTCGTCTCCACCGCCGAAACCCTCACTGCGACCCTCAACGCATCAGACCGCGAGGCCGTCTTCAAAACCACGGCCACCCACACCTACAAGCTCTAGTCAGTTGCGAATTCGACTCGGACTCCGAGGAGGCGGACTGGGCGTTTGAGGTCGAACTTGTCGAGGACTTCGAGGGCGGCGGCTGCGATGACTTCGGGGTCCTGGGTGGTTTCGGGGAGCTTGCGGCTCTTGATCGGGGTGTAGAAGTTCTTGAACCGGACCTTCACCGCGATGCGCTGGATGCTCCGGCCCTCGGCGACGACGTCCCGGGTGACCTCGACGGCGATCCGGCGGACCTGCTCGACGATCTCGTCGCGCTCCGCCAGGTCCTCGGGGAAGGTCTCCTCGCGACTGCGGGAGACCGGCTCGCGGGGTACGTCGGTGACCTGGGTGTCACCGAGTCCGCGGCCGAGGGCGGCGTACCAGGCGCCCATCTTCGGGCCGAAGCGTTTCCGGAGCATGTCGAGGTCCGCGCCGGCGAGGTCGGCGACGGTGACGACGCCGAGCTCGTTCAGGTTGCGTTCCATCCGGCTGCCGATACCCCACAGCTCCCGGACCGCCCGGTGGTCCATCACCTCGCGCCAGTTCGCAGCCGTCAGGCGGTAGACGCCGTCGACCTGCGCCGTACCGGCTTCCTCGAACGGCGTCGCGTGCGACCGCGGCTGCTTCGCGAACGTCGTCGCCAGCTTGGCGCGGACCTTGTTGTCGCCGATACCGATCGAGCAGGTCAGCGTCGTACGCTCGGCGACCGCCGCTCGCAGCTCCGCAGCCAGCCGCTCCGGATCGTCGGTCTCGGCGCCGACGAAGCACTCGTCCCAGCCCCACACCTCGACCACCACCGGGAACGCTCGCAGCGTGTCCATCACCTCGGTCGACGCCGCCTCGTAAGCGACCGGGTCCGACGGCAGGAACACCGCCTGCGGACACTTCTTGTACGCCGCCCGCACCGGCATCCCTGAGTGCACGCCGAACTCACGAGCCTCGTACGACGCCGTGGCCACGACCTGCCGTGGTTGCGTCGGATCCCCGGACCCGCCGACCACCACCGGCAACCCCGCCAGCTCCGGACGCCGGCGGATCTCCACAGCCGCGATGAACTGATCCATGTCCACGTGCAGGAGCCACCAGCTCATACCCGACAGATAACCACAGCCCACCGACAGCGGCGTGGATCAGAGCTTCTTGCGCATCTGCTGCGAGGTGACGGTGTAGCCGAGCGAGGTGTAGAGGTTGATGGCGGTCCGGTTGTTGCCGAAGACGTTCAGGTCCAGCTGGGTGTAGCCGAGGCGGCGGACCTCCTCCTCGCCGGCCAGCATGATCGAGCGGCCGTAGCCCTTGCCGCGGTGGTTCTCGTCGACCTCGAGACCGAAGATGAACGGGATCCGCGGCTTCGTGGTGATCCACAGGCTGCCGACCGGCTCGTCGCCGTCGCACGCCATCCAGATCACGTGCTGCTCGGTGTCCCGACCGTCGGGCAGCAACTTCTCCACCTCACGGTGAGCGACCTCGATCGCCTCCTCGGGGGTCAGCCCGCGGGCAGGTCCCATCCCGGCGGCGAACGATTCGGTGTTGCGGTGCTTCCAGGCCTCGAACTCGGTCTCGGTCATCGGACGGAGTGTGACGGGCGGCGGCGTGCTCATCTGCCGACCATACTGCCCCGGCGTTTGCGCGGCGGGTACCTGAACACGTGATGTGGACGCAGGTGAGGAAACCGGGATGAGACGGCGCAAACCGCCCGCAGGCGCAGTGGCCAAGGCGCCGGTCGGTCTGCCGTACCCGCTGATCGAGAACTGGGCGTGGCAGGACGAGGCCGCGTGCCGCGACGTCGACCCGGAGCTCTTCTTCGCCGCCGAGTCCGAGCGCGGCCTGCGCAAGCACGCCCGCGAGACGCTCGCCAAGTCCCTCTGCGGGACCTGCCCGGTACGGCGGGAGTGCCGCGAGCACGCCCTGGTCGTCGGGGAGGCGTACGGCGTCTGGGGTGGCACCACCGAGGAGGAGCGCGAGCCGGCCCTGCACGCTCGGCAGCACTGAGGGTTACCCGCCGGTTAACCTGGATGCATGGAGCTGACCTACGAGCTGGCCGAGAAGGTCCTGGCAGCGCAGCCGTT
The DNA here is from genome assembly GCF_044458365.1 of Kribbella sp. NPDC050470. Lineage (NCBI taxonomy): Bacteria > Bacillati > Actinomycetota > Actinomycetes > Propionibacteriales > Kribbellaceae > Kribbella > Kribbella sp. NPDC050470. Next base: position 189,489 of record NZ_JBITHV010000003.1, read on the forward strand.
CAGCGTGCTGGTCGGCGCCCGGCTGACCGCCTTCGGCGACGGCGGGGCGACCCTCGAGCTCGACATCCGCGACGACCTCAAGCAGCAGAACGGCTTCCTGCACGGTGGCGTCCTCGGCTACGCGGCCGACAACGCGATCACCTTCGCGGCGGGGGCGGCGATGGGGCCCGAGGTGCTGACCGGTGGCTTCACGATCAGCTACCTGCGCCCGGCCCAGGGCGCGGTACTGCGTGCGGAGGCGAAGGTCGTGCACGCGGGCAGCCGGCAGGCTACCTGCACCTGCGAGTTGTCGACGATCGACGGCGACGGCGCCGCCACGCTGTGCGCCGTCGCGCAGGGCACTGTGATCGCCGCGCGTCGATGACGGGCGATCACAGCGCCGGGCCCCTGGGTCAGTCGAAGAGCTCTTCCAGGAAGGACTTCTTCTTCTTGCGCGGGTGGCCCTGGTTGCCGTACCGCGGGTCATACCGACGGTCGTCATCGTCGTAGCGGCGACGGTCGTCGTACCCCCGCTTGTCGTCGTAGCCGCGGCGGTCGTCGTAGTCCCTGCGGTCGTTGTCGTACCGCTTCTCGTCGCGGCGAGGCTGCGGTGCGTTGTACTTCAGCTCGGCGTCGACCAGCCGCTCCAGCTCACCACGGTCCAGGAAGATCCCGCGGCACTCGGAGCACTGGTCGACGGTGACGCCGCTGCGTTCGTAGGTACGCATCGCGCCTCGGCACTTGGGGCAGGTCAAACTCTCCATTCCGCCACCCTAGGTGACGATTTCCCCGAAACGACGGGAGTTCAGGGAACTCTCAGGGAGTTGCCCCACTCTCCTGACGCCTCAGCAAGCCGACCGGCCTACTGGAAGCGGCCGAGGAAGTTCTTCAGGATCGGGCCGGCGGCCTTGGCGCCGGACTCGCCGCCTTCGACGATGACGGCGAAGGCCACGTCGCCGCGGTAGCCGACCATCCAGCCGTTGGTGACGACCTTGCCGTTCTGGACCACCTCGGCGGTGCCGGTCTTGGCGGCGACCGCGCCGTTGCCGGCCAGCACCTTCGCGGTCCCGCCGGTGACGGTGGTGCGCATGAACGTGCGCAGCGCCGCGGCGGTTGCCGGGGGCAACGGAGAGGCGGCCGCTCCGGCGGCGTCCTTGCCCGGGACCAGCACCGGCTTCATCGCGGTCCCGTGGGCGACCGTCGCACCGATCATCGCGACCCCGAGCGGGCTCGCGGTCACGGTGCCCTGGCCGATCATCGACGCGGCCTCGGCGACGTCGTCCTTCGGCGCCGGCACCGAACCGCCGTACGCCGGGATCGACAGGTTCAGGTCCGGGCCGAGGCCGAACATCGCGGCCGCCTTCGTCATCCCGTCCTTCGGCAGCCGCCCGTGCTGCGAGATGAACGCGGTGTTGCAGGACTCGTTGAACGCCTTCTGCATCGTCCCGCCGCCGTACGCCGCCAGGCCGTCGTAGTTCTTGAACGACTTGCCGAACACGGTGATCGTGTTCGTGCACGGCAGCGAGGTCGCGGCGGTCTCACCACTGCCCAGCAGCGCCGCCGACGTGACGATCTTGAACGTCGAGCCCGGCGCGTACCGACCCTGGAAGGCGCGGTTGTAGTTGGTCGGCTGCGGCCCGTTCGCCGCGGCCAGGATCTGACCGGTCGAGGCCTGTACGGCGACCAGCGACGCCGGCAGCTTGCTCGTCGCCAGCGCGGCCTCGGCGGCAACCTGCAGCTTCGTGTCCAGCGTGGTCTTCACCGGCTTCCCGGCGGTGCCCTTCTGGCTGAAGACGGTCTTGATCGTCATCTTGGTCTTGCCGTCCCGCAGCGTGACGGTCCCGCCCGGCGTTCCGGCGAGCTGCTCCTGGAACGCGTACTGCAGGCCTGTCGTCCCGACCTGGTCCTGCGCGGACGCGGTCGGCCCGGCGTTCTTCAGCGTCTCCTCGGTCGCGGTCTTCATGGTGCCGAGGATCGACCGCGCGAACGACGCGGTCGGCGGCAGCGACTGGGTGCCGCCCATCGTCAGCACCCCGGGCAGCTTGCCCATCGTCGGCCGCAGCTTCTCCCACTCCTCGGCGCGGATGGTGATCGCGTCGACGAACTGGCCGGCCGGCGCGGCCTTGGCCCGGGCCGCGAGCTTCGCGCCGTCCACGTCCAGATTCTTCGTGAAGGCGGCGTACGTCGCTGCCGTCGCCTTCGTCCCGGACGCGACACCGACGATGACGACCTGCCGGTTCGCGGTCAGCGCGACGCCGTTGCGGTCCTGGATCGACGCGCGCGCGGGCAGCGCGCGCGCCCGCTTCAGGTAGTTCGCGTCACCGAGCCCGGGGTAGATGGTGTCGCCGGCGGCCTTGATCTTCCAGCCGCCGTCGCCCTTCACGGCGGTCGCCGTACTGGTCCACTTCATCGCGCCGATGCCGCGCAGCTCAGCCTCGACGGCGAGCTCCTGCGTGCAGGTGTTGTCGTCGGCGCACTCCGGGTCGCCCTGCGGTTCCACCTTGACGGTGCTCGCGACCAGGGCGGAGTCGACGTCGTCCAGCCGCTTGGCGAAGACCGTCGGGTTGTCGGTCAGCGCCCCGGCCGCGTCCGGCTTGCCGTCCGGAGCCCACGCGGCGACCCAGGCGGTGGCGAACTGCTTCACCACCTCGGCGGACGCCTGCTTCTCGTCGTTGGGATCCGCTTTGCCGTCGCTGCCGGACTTGCTGTCCGAACAACCGGCGGTGATCAGCAGACTACTCAGACAGACGATCGCAGTGGTTCGCTTCACGTTCTCAACTCTCGCACGATGACGGATGGAGGCTGGGGACAGTCTTCGGCGTGTGGCCATCCCCCCACGAGGGCGAAACTACTCAAGCCACTCAAGCTACGACGCCCGCCCCACCCCCGGAGTTGGCAGTCATCGCGAAATTCACCTGATCTGGCAGCGATCGATCGCCGCGGTGTATCGGCAGCAAGAGCCAGGACGAATCACGATCACCGTCGAATCCAGCCCTCGGGACGGGTCACGGTTCGGTCACCGCGACGGCGTCGCCCGGCGTATTCTGCTCCCTTGTGACGAACCGCCTAGCTCTGCACAGCCGGCTTCTTCCCGGCACCGAAGAGGCCTACGAGCTCGAGCATGCCCGCGTCTGGCCCGAGCTGATCACGGTGATGCGCGACGCCGGCATCGACGACTGGTCGATCTGGCGCAGCGGCCGCGACCTGTTCCACCTGGTCGTGTGCGCCGACTTCGAGGCCGCCGTCGCGCAGCTCAAGGACGACCCGATCGACCAGCGGTGGCAGCAGCACATGAGCCAGTTCGTGGAAGGCTTCGCGCAGAACCCCGAAGGCGTCGCCGGCCAGGCGCTCCGTCACGTCTGGACGATGAGCGAGCAGCGCGACTAGTACATCTCCCACACCAGCAGCTCGGCCCCGTCGGCTCCCGCGGTGGCGCGTGGTCCGTCGACCCCGGTCAGCCGTACGGCGTCCGCCGTACCGAGGTCACCGGCGCCCTCCAGGTTCACGGTGCCTCGGGCAACGAAGAGATGCACGTACGGCGCTGCCGGCAAGCCGACCGCCTGACGCGGAGCCAGCCGGGCCACCGACATCCCGGCGGAGCGCTGGTTGATGCTGATCGCGGTGCTGCTCGCGTGCTTCGGCAGGCCGGACGCGATCGGGACCAGCTCGCCGGATGAGAGGTCCACGGCAGCCTGCTGGTAGGACGGCGTGAGGTCGAACTGCTCCGGGCGTACCCACATCTGCAGGTAGTGCACGGGTTCGTCGCCGTCGTTCCACTCGGAGTGCCGGATGCCCGAGCCGGCGCTCATCCGCTGCGCGAGACCGGGGTGCACAACGCCGGTGTGGCCTTCGGAGTCTCGGTGCGCCAGGGCGCCGCGGAGTACCCAGGTCACGATCTCCAGGTCCTGGTGCGGGTGCGTGTCGAACCCGGTGCCGGGGGCAACCGTGTCGTCGTTGTGCGCGACCAGGAAGCCGAACCCGATGTTCGCCGGGTCGTAGTGCGGTCCGAACGAGAACGAGTGCCGCGAGTCCAGCCACTCACTCGTGGTCTGGAACCGCTCATTCGCCCGCCGGATCTCCACACTCATGACATCTAGTAGTACCCCTTCTGGCCGTCCAGCAGCTCGCGCATGGTGTCGAGGTGGCCGACGTGCCGGGCCGTCTCCTCCAGCATGTGGAGCAGCATCCAGCGCAGCGTGGCCTGGCCCGCGCCGAAGTCCGGGTGCTTGCCGACGTCGTCCAGCGAGTGCGTGGCGACAATCTCGTTCGACTCCTTGCACTGCGCCTCGAACTCGTCCAGCAGCTGACCCAGCGGTACGCCGTCGACAAAGACAACGCCGCCTTCGGCGGCGGCTGGAGTTGAGGGACTGCGGCCGCTCGGTGGGCGGCCGCAGTCCCGGTCAGGGAAGGGTCCGGGGTCAGCCGGTGGGGTTGCCGTTGTCGGAGCCGAGGGTGGCGGTCACCGTCTGGGACTGGCCGTTGCGGGTCAGCGTGAGCTTGACTTCGTCGCCCGGGCGGTGCGAACGGACCGCGGCGACCAACGCGTCCCCTGACGCGATCGCCTTGCCGTCCACAGCGGTCACCACATCACCCGCTTGCAGACCGGCCTTGTCCGCCGCACCGCCAGGCGTCACCTCGCCGAGGCGTGCTCCGCTGGAGAGCCCGCCGGAAGACTGCGCGTCGCCGACCTGGACGCCGAGCCGCGCATGCGTGGCCTTGCCCTTGGCCACCAGCTCGTCGATGATCGGCTTGGCCTGGTCGATCGGGATTGCGAAGCCCAGGCCGATGTTGCCGCCTTCGGATTGTCCCGATCCTCCGGCGGTCTTGATCGCGCTGTTGATTCCGACCACCTGGCCGGCGAGGTCGATCAGGGCGCCACCGGAGTTACCGGGGTTGATGGCGGCGTCCGTCTGTACTGCTGGGAAGACCGTCGTACTGCCCGGCTCGTCGTCGCCGGACGTCACCGGGCGGTTCAGCGCGGAGACGATCCCGCTGGTCACGGTGGCCTCCAGGCCGAACGGCGAGCCGATCGCAACCACGCCCTGGCCGACGGCGAGCTTGCCGCTGCTGCCGAGGGTGGCCGGGGTCAGGTCGGTCGCGTCCGCCTTGATCACGGCCAGGTCGGTGAGCGGGTCGGTGCCCTTGATGGTGGCCTTGACCGTCCGGCCGTCGTTCAGGATCACGGAGATCTCGCCGCCGTTGCCGGCGCCGGCCACCACGTGGTTGTTGGTGACGATCAGGCCGTCCTTGCTGATCACGATGCCGGAGCCGGTCCCCGCGCCCTGCGACGTCGCGACCGCGATCTTCACCGTGCTCGGCAGCACCTTCGCGGCGGCGGCCTGCACCGAACCGTCCGGCGCCGAGGCCGGCGCGGCCTGGTTGCCGTTCAGCGGCGCGGTCACCGACGGGGTGTTGCTGGTGGAGTCGTTCGTCGCCGAGTAGATCGCGGCGCCGCCGACACCGCTGGCGGTGCCGACGACCAGAGCCGTGGCTGCTACCAGCGCAAGGCCGAGCCGCTTGGGCTTGCCGGCGGATGCCGGGGCCCCGGTCTGGGCGCCGCCCTGCGGGGGCTGCGGACCGAAGGGCCAGTTCGGGCCCGGAGACGTCCCCTGATGCGTCCCCGGGGCCCCGAACTGTGGGTAAGCACTGCCGCCCGACGGGTGCTGACCCTGCCGCGGCTGCCCACCTTGGGGCGCGAACTGCTGCTGCTGGTGCGGGCCGTAGCCACCCAGCGGAAGCTGCTGCGTCCGCTCAGGCAACTGCTGCGTCCGCTCCGGCTGCTGCGGGTTCTGGCCCGGCTGGTTCTGCGGCTGCTGCGGCTGGTTCTCGTTCATGGCCAATACTTTGCGGGCTGGACCTGAGAGGCCCCTGAAGATCCCGTCAGAGCTGCCGAAGAACTCCATGAAGATCCCCTGAAGGATCAGTCAGCTCGTCTTCAGATTCCCTTGCGCACACAAAAGCCCCCGGTACGGGCGTACCGGGGGCCTGCTGCGACTCAGCGGGTCTGGGTGGCGGCGTGCGGCAGCCACAGCGTGAACTGCGCGCCCGCGCCGGGCGCATTGCGCGCGTAGATCATGCCGCCGTGCTGCTCGGCCGCGTGCTTCACGATCGCCAGGCCCAGCCCCGAGCCAGGACGGCTGCGGGCTTCGCTGGAGCGGTAGAAACGCTCGAAGACGTGCGGCAGGTCCGCCTCGGCGATGCCCGGACCGGAGTCCGTCACCGTGAGCACGCCGTCCTGGAGCCGCACCGTGACCCGGCCCACTGGCTGTCCGTCCGCTCGTACGGCGGTGTCCTCGGGGATGCTGTACTTCGCGGCGTTGTCGAGCAGGTTGGTCACCGCGCGGCCGAGGAGCCGCTCGTCACCCCACACCGGGAACGGCGTGAGCTGAACGTCCCACTCCAGGCCCGGCGCGCGCCGCCGTACCTTCATCACCGCGTCCTCGACCACGTTCTGCAGCTCGATCAACTCGGCGTTGCGCACCTGCGGGGTGTCGCGCGCCAGCTCGGTCAGGTCGCCGATCAGCGTGGTCAACTCGTCCATCTGCGCCCGCACGTCGTCCAGCAGCTGCTGCCGGTCCTCCGGCCGGAGGCCACCCCGCTTGTCCGCCTGGGCGAGCAGGTCGAGGTTCGTCCGGACGCTGGTGAGCGGCGTCCGCAACTCGTGCCCGGCGTCACCGACCAGCCGCCGCTGCCGGTCCTGCGAGCGCGCCAGCGCCCCCAGCATCGCGTTGAACGCCTGCGCCAGCCGGGAGATCTCGTCCGACCCGCTGACCGGAATCGGCTTCAGGTCCTCGGTCCTGGCGACGTGCTCAGCGGCGGCCGTCAGCCGCGCAAGCGGCCGCAGGCCGGACCGCGCGATCGCGTTGCCGGCGAGGGCGGCGCCGATCACGCCGATCAGCCCGAAGGCCCACAGGACGACGCCGAGGTTGTGCAGCGTCCGGTCGATCGAAGCCAGCGACTGGGCGACGACGAGCGCCGCCGGCTGGAACAGCTCGGGGTCGGACCGGCAGTCCGCGCCGAGCGGGCAGTAGCGCGCCGGTACGGCGACCACGCGGAAGTGGGACTCGCCATTGCGGGTTCCGACGGTCCGGAGGCTGGCTTCGTCGCCCTGGTTCCGGGCGATCTCGAGCTCGGCCGGGCCGATCGGCGGGAGCAGGCTGTTCCGCGCGCCGAACGTCTCCCCGTCCGCGCTGATCATGCCGACTCGGATGTCACTGAGGCCGAGCGCGTCCGAGGGGACGTTGCCCAGGTTGGTCAGGTTCGTCAGGACGCCCTTCTGGGCGGCTGCGCCGGCGCGGTCGATCAGGCTGTCGTCGAGGTTCTGGTACATCTGCTGCCGCACGGTGATGTACGCCGCGATGCTGACGATCGCCACCGCGAGGCCGACCGCGACGGCCGCCAGCAGAGTGACGCGGGCGTGCAGACTCAGCCGATGGAGCTTGGCCTGCCACCAGTCCTTGGTCTGGGCAGCGGTCGCCACCACCCGGTTGCCGTTGCCATTGGCAACGGGAGGCGGTGGAGCGCCTGGTCTCGGCGGGCCTTGCACCGGCCCGCGACCGGCCGGCGCGGCCTCCTGGGTCGGGCGATCGGTGTACGACGGGAAGTCGGGGTTGGACGAACTCACGGTGGGGTGTCTCTCAGTACGTAGCCGATGCCACGCACGGTGTGGATGAGGCGTGGCAGGTTGTTCACCTCGGTCTTGCGGCGCAGGTAGCCGATGTAGACCTCGAGGGAGTTCGCGGTGGTCGGGAAGTCGTAACCCCAGACGGCATCCAGGATCACCGCGCGTTCGAGCACCCGGCGCGGGTTGCGGATCAGCAGCTCGAGCAGGGAGAACTCGGTCCGGGTGAGCGGGATCGGGACGTCGCCGCGGTGCACCTCGTGGGCGTCCACGTCGACGACGAGGTCGGCGTACTGCAGCACCTCGCCGCGCTGGCCGCCTTCGCCGGGGGCGGTGCTGCGGCGGAGCAGGGCGCGCAGCCGGGCCAGCAGCTCCTCGAGCGCGAACGGCTTGGTCAGGTAGTCGTCGCCGCCGGCGTCCAGGCCGTCCACCCGGTCGGCCACCGCGTCCCGCGCGGTCAGCACCAGGATCGGCACGTTGTTGCCGGCCGCGCGCAGCGCCTTGGTGGTCTCCAGGCCGTCCAGCCGCGGCATCATCACGTCCATCACCACGACGTCCGGCTCGACGTTGCCGATCACCGCGAGCGCCTCGGCGCCGTCGGACGCGGTCACCACCTCGAAGTCGTTGAACTCCAGCGAACGGCGCAGCGAGTCCCGGACCGCCCGGTCGTCGTCCACCACCAGTACGCGCATCTCTCGTTCCCCGCTTCGCTCGAAGGACCAGTTCAATCTTTGTCGAGATTAGGCCGTCTCTGTGAGAATCGCCTGAGAACCCGCTGATCGCTCGCCCAACACCTCCTGGGCACCTTAGGTTTGCGACTCGTGGACATCGTCGAATTCACGCCCCAGCCCGACGAGTACGCCTGGACCTTCGGCGGCGCCGCCCCGGTGCGGCGGATCAGGCCGGGGACGGCGTTGAAACTCTGGACCGAGGACGCGTTCTGCGGCTCCCTGCGCAGTACGGCGGACCTCGCGAGCGCATCGCTGACCATGCCGTTCGTCAACCCGCAGACCGGCCCGTTCCACGTCGAGGGCGCCGAGCCGGGGGACACCCTGGTCCTGCACTTCGTCGAGCTCACCCCGGCCCGGAGCTGGGGTGTTTCCGCGACGATCCCGTTCTTCGGCGGCCTGACCAGCACCGACCGGACGGCGACGCTGCAGGACCCGCTGCCCGAGCGGACCTGGATCTACGAGGTCGACACCGAGAAGCAGACCGTCGGCTTCCAGGCGCAGGGCAGCGATTTCGAGGTCTCGCTGCCGATGGAGCCGATGCTGGGCACAGTCGGCCTTGCGCCGGCGGCGGGTGAGGCGCGTTCGTCGCTGGTGCCGGACACGTTCGGTGGCAACATGGACACGCCGGAGATGCGAGTCGGCGCGACCTGCTTCCTCAACGTGAACGTCGAGGGCGCACTGTTCTCGGTCGGCGACGGCCACTACCGCCAGGGCGAGGGCGAGTCCTGCGGGACCGCGGTCGAGGGCGCGATGAACGTCGTACTGATCGTCGACTTGCTCAAGACGCCGGGACCGGCCTGGCCGCGGATCGAGAACGACGACTACCTGGCCGTGGTCGGGTCGAGCCGGCCACTCGAGGACGCCTGGCGGGCCGGACAGGTCGACATGGTCGGCTGGCTCGGGTCCCTGTACGGCCTGGACAAGCTCGACGCCTACCAGTTGCTCAGCCAGGTCAGCGAAGTACCGCTGGCCAACGTGGTCGACGCCAACTACAGCGTGGTCACCAAGGTCCCGAAGCGCCTGCTACCGGCGGCCGACGTCTACAGCGGCATCCACCGGCACCTCCGCGACCTTGCGGCGACGCTGTGACCTGCTGACGGCCACACCGACCAGGCACAGCGCCCCACCCGCCAGTGCGAGACCGGCCGGTGTCTCACCGAGGAACACCCACGCGAGCAGGATGGCAATCATCGGCACCAGGTACGTCGTCGCGCCCATGCGACCCGCACTGGTCCGGGACAAGGCGTAGGCCCAGGTCGTGAAGCCGAGCGCGGTCGGGAAGGCGCCGAGGTAGAACACCCACCACAGCGTCGCCGGACGCGCCGTACCGATCTCTTGAAACAGTGCGGGCGTGTACGGGAGGCAGACGACCGTGCCGATGACGCAGGCCAGCCAGGTGACCTGTGCAGCGGGCAGCCGGCTCAGCAAAGGCTTCTGCGTGACCACACCGACGGCATAGGACACGGCAGCCGTCACGCACAGCACGACACCCCAGGTTTCGGCCCGACCGGTCGACGTCGTCAGGCCGATTACCAGCACGCCACCGAAGGCGATCAGGCTGCCGAGAACCACCTGCCGCGGGAAGCCCTCGCCCAGGGCGAGTCCGGCCAGCAGGGCGACCAGCAGCGGTGCGATGTGGACGACCATCGCCGCCGTACCGGCGTCGAGTCGCCGCTCGGCCGCGTTGAGCGCGACGTTGTAGAGGCCGAACCATAGGAGACCGCAAGCCAGCAGCAGCGGCCAGTCGCGCCGCTGCGGCATCCGGAACGGCTCTCGCTTCACCAGCAGGAGCAGTCCCAGCAGGACGCTTCCGACCAGCAGGCGGGCGAGCGACAGCGGACCGGCCGACAGTTCGGTCCCGAGGTGCCGGATCGCCACGAACGACGAGGCCCAGAGGACGACGCTCACGCCGGCGGCACCGAGTGCGGTGGGATTCATGCCCACAACGCTAGAAAGGATGGATTGGGTTTACCATGCTGATACGGAGGCTAGGAGGCTGAGTTGCTTACCGAAACGAAAAGCGGATTGCTGGATGAGTTGAACATCCGGATCCTGCAGGAGCTGGAAGCCGATCCCCGGCTGCGGACCGCCGAGCTGGCCCGCCGGCTGGGTGTCTCGACGCCGACCGTGCGCGAGCGGGTCACCCGGCTGGAGGAGTCCGGCGTGATCCGCGGGTATCGGCTCGACATCGATCCGGCTGCGCTCGGCCGGCCGGTCGCCGCCTGGGTCCGGCTCCAGCCGGGGCCTGGCCAGGTCCTGCGGATCGCGGAGCTGGCGCGGAGTACGCCGGAGGTCGTCGAGTGCCACCGGATCTCCGGCGAGGACTGCTTCCTGATGCGGGTCCAGGTCGCCGCGATCGACAAGCTCGAGGCCCTCCTCGACCACTTCGGCCCCTACGGCCGGACGAACAGCTCGTTCGTCGTCTCCACCCCGGTCCCACCCCGCCCGGTCCCCCTCGACTGAGGGGCGGACCGCCAGCCCATCACAATCGCCCGATCCCGCCCGCCTCCCGCGGGGACCGCGGCCGCGGCCGCGGTTGTGATGGCGTGGCGGTCCGCACAGTGGGCCTAACCACCGCCGGGAGTGGTCTGCATCACTACTCTTGGGGGCGACTTCAGCGACCTTTGGAAGGACCCGACCCATGGCTGCCGACAAGTCTGTCCGCAGAGTTGCCCTGCTCACCGCCGGCGGGCTCGCGCCCTGCCTGTCGTCCGCCGTCGGCGGGCTGATCGAGCGCTACACCGAGGTGGCGCCCGACGTGGAGATCATCGCCTACCTGAACGGCTACCACGGCCTGCTCAGCGGCCGGCACCTCGACGTGACCCCCGAGGTGCGCGAGAAGGCGGGCCTGCTGCACAAGTTCGGCGGCAGCCCGATCGGCAACAGCCGGGTCAAGCTGACCAACACTGCCGACCTGGTCAAGCGCGGCCTGATCGCCGACGGCCAGAACGCCCTCCAGGTCGCGGCCGAGCGGCTGGTCGCCGACGGCGTCGACGTACTGCACACCATCGGTGGTGACGACACCAACACCACCGCCGCGGACCTGGCGGCGTACCTGCACGAGCACGACTACGACCTGACCGTGGTCGGCCTGCCGAAGACGATCGACAACGACGTGATCCCGATCCGGCAGAGCCTGGGCGCCTGGACCGCGGCCGAGCAGGGCGCGCTGTACGCCCGCAACATCATCGCCGAGCACTCCTCGAACCCCCGGATGCTGATCGTCCACGAGGTGATGGGCCGCAACTGCGGATGGTTGACCGCGGCAACGGCGCAGGCGTACCGCGACTGGTGGAAGCAGCAGGACTGGAACCCGGGCATCGGCCTGGACGCGGCCGGCTGGGACGTGCACGCGGTGTACGTGCCGGAGGCAACGATCGATCTGGACGCCGAGGCGGACCGGCTGCGCAAGGTGATGGACGAGACCGACTGCGTCAACATCTTCCTGTCCGAGGGCGCCGGCGTGGAGTCGATCGTGGCCGAGCTGGAGGCCCGCGGCGAGGAGGTCGGCCGGGACCCGTTCGGGCACGTCAAGCTCGACACCATCAACCCGGGCGCGTGGTTCGCCAAGCAGTTCGCCGAGCGGATCGGCGCCGAGAAGACGATGGTGCAGAAGAGCGGCTACTTCAGCCGCTCGGCCGCGGCCAACGACCGCGACCTCGCGCTGATCAAGGAGTGCACCGACTACGCGGTCGACGCCGCGCTGCGCGGTGAGAGCGGTGTGGTCGGTCACGACGAGGAGCGCGGCGACGAGCTCCGGGCGATCGAGTTCCCGCGGATCGCCGGCGGCAAGGAGTTCGACCCGGGCGTCGAGTGGTTCGTCGGCCTGCGGGCCGAGATCGGCCAGTCCTAGGGCTTCGACCGGAGGCGGCCGACCCACACGTCGGCCGCCTTCTCGATCTGGTCGAGGACGTCGTCGAAGCCGTCGTCCTCGCCGTAGTACGGATCCGGTACGTCGATCTCCGCGAACAACTGGACAGTTCCGCCCCGGCGGGTCAGCTCCGACAGGTGACCGGAGTCCATCGCGAGGACCAGGTCGCGGTCGGTGAGCCACGCGGTCCGGAACTGCTGCGCCCGGTGCGCGCTCCCGTCGTACCCACGCCGCCTGAGCGCGGCCGCGGCGCGCGGGTCCATCGGGTCGCCGACGTGCCACCCACCGGTGCCTGAGCTGGTCACGACCACGTCGTCGATCCCCGCCTCGGCCAGCTTCGCGCGCAGCACCACCTCACCGATCGGCGACCGGCAGATGTTCCCGCTGCAGACAATCTCCACCCGGCGCACGGTCAGCGGATCTCCGCCTTGTCCGGGAGTACGGCGTTCAGCAGCATGCCGACGACCGTGATCACCAGCGAGCCCAGCAGCGCCGCCCAGAAGCCGTCGACGTGGAACTGGACGTCCAGCTTCCCGGTGATCCACGAGGTGAGCAGCAGCATCGCGGCGTTGATCACGAAGATCAGCAGGCCGAGCGTCAGAATGATGAACGGCAGCGACAGCAGCTTCACGATCGGCTTCACGATCGCGTTCACCAGGCCGAAGATGGCCGCCACGATCAGCAGCGTGAGGATCCGCCGGCCGGTGGTGGCGCCCTGGATGGTGATCCCGCTGATGAGCCAGGCCGCGATCGCGAGCGCGACCGCGTTGGCGAGCAACTTGATGATCAAGTTCTTCATGCCGTCGATCCTCCCACCCGCCCGGTGCCCCGCGACCCCTGCCACACCCTGATCCGACCCCGACTCCCTCGACCTTGAGAACCCACCGATCGTTTCCGGGCGCAGGAAGTGGTTGGTGGGTTCTCAAGGTGCATCAGAGGGCGGGCTCTTGACAGGCTAATGACCAAGTGATCAGATCACTTTCGTTCGTGCGGTGAATGACTGCCGGGAAACCGGGGCTGGGAGCCAAGATGTCACCACGTCGTTGGGTGTCTGCAGTAGCCGCACTGTCGCTGGCAGCGACGGCAGTTGGCGTGCCGGCGGCCGAGGCTGCCACTCCGGACGGGGCCGCCGAGTGCGACGCCGTACGGACCAACTGGACGGCGCAGGCGCAGCCGCATGCCGACCCGGAGGGTCAGCTCAACGCCTACAGCAACACCGGCAAGGGCTGGACCGGCGGCGACACCACCAACTCGGTCAAGCTCTCCGGCGGCCGGACCGTGTGGATCTTCTCCGACACGTTCCTCGGCCCGGTGAACCCCGACGGCAGTCGTCCGACCACGACGCCGTTCATCAACAACTCGTTCGTGGTTCAGCGGGGCAGCTCGCTGAAGACCGTCACCGGGGGTACGACGGTCAACCCGAAAGCGCTCGTACCACCGCCGGCCAACGGCTGGTACTGGTTCGGCGCAGCGCAGACCAGCGACGCGGGCCGCAACCTCGACGTCGTCGCCCTCCGGTTCGAGAAGACCGGTCCGGGACAGTGGGACTGGCGCTGGGCCAGCAACTACGTCGCCCGGTTCGACAGCAAGTCGCTGAAGCTCCGCAAGCTGATCCCGATCCCGTCCGCCGCCAACGTGCAGTGGTCGGCGTGGCTGCAACGGGACGGCGGCTACACCTACATCTACGGTGTCGAGGACCTGGGTGCGTCGAAGTACCAGCACGTGGCGCGGGTGCGCGGCGACGACCTCATCGGGAAGCCGTGGGAGTACTGGACCGGCAGCGGCTGGTCGGCGGACGAGACCGCCTCGGTGCGCGTGCTGGAGGGCGTCGCCAACGAGCACAGCGTGACCAGGTGGCGTGACGGCTACGTGCTGGTCACGCACGACACCACCGAGTTGTTCAGCAAGCGAGTCCTCGGGTACTTCTCCTGCTCGCCGACCGGTCCGTTCGTCAAGCCGGTCGAGCTCTATCAGACCCCGGAGACCGGTGCCGACGGCAGCTACCAGAACGCCAACATCATCACGTACAACTCTCACGACCACCCGGACCGGCGCCGCGGCAACGAGCTGCTGATCAGCTACAACGTCAACAGCCTGGACGCCAACACGGACCTGTACGCCGACGTGAGCATCTACCGGCCACGCTTCGTCGCCGTCACCCTGGCGGCAGCGCAATGAGCACGTCGGGTGGCGTCGTACGGCGGAGTCTGCTCGACGACCTGGCCGCGTCCATGCTGGCGCTGATCGCGGACCGCAAGCTGGCGTCGGGTGACCAGTTCGAGTCGGTCCGGTCGCTGGCCGACCGGTTCAAGGTCGCCGTACCGACGGTTCGGGAAGCGCTGCGACGGCTGGAAGCCACCGGTGCGGTCGAGCTGCGGCACGGGTCCGGTGTGTACGTCGGCCCGCACATCGGCCGCCTGGTCCTGCCGAACCCACTGGCACCGACCCCCTCGTCGGACCGCCTGATCGAGCTGCTGCAGGCCCGTGCCCTGATCGAACCGCCGGTGGCCGCCCTGGCCGCGCGGGTCCGGACCGAGGCCGCGTTGCAGCGGATGGACCGCGACCTCACCGCCGCGGCGGAGCTGATCGCCTCCGGCGACCACGCGCAGCTGGCCGAGGTCAACATGGACTTCCACCGCTCCCTCGCACAGGCGTCCGGGAACGCGACGCTGGCCGAGGTGGTCGAGTCCGTGACCGTGGTCAATGTCCGCGAGCAGCTGGAGATCCTGCACATCCACGGCGACCGGCAGACCGACCTGGACGAGCACCGGGCCATCCACGCCGCCGTACTGGCCGGTGATCCCGAGCTGGCCGAACGCCTCACCCGCGAACACCTCGACGGAGTCCTTGCCGTCATCAACGACCGACTTCAGCAACCCTGAGCTGGAAGGACGCACCATGTCACGCATCACCAACCGCAAAGCACTGACCGCTCTGGCGGTGGCCGGCGCGCTCGTGCTGTCCGCCTGCGGGGGCGGTGGCGGCGGCACCGAGGCCGCCAAGGGCGAGGACAAGCCGGTCGACTCGCTGAAGTTCTACAACGACAAGGGCGGCTGGAAGGACGCCTTCGTCCGGGTCGGCGCGGCCAGCAAGAAGGACATCGGGGTCGGGATGGAGCCGGTCGGGTACTCCGACTCCAACACCTACACCGCGTTCATCCGGTCGTCGTTCCGGACCAAGGAGAAGGCGGACCTGTTCACCTGGCACACCGGCAAGGAGCTCGAGGACCTCGTCGACCAGAAGCTGGTCGCCGAGACCACCGACCAGTGGACCAAGGCGGTTGCCGACGGCAACGTGCCGGAGCAGCTCAAGCAGTACTTCACGTTCGACGGCAAGCAGTACTGCGTCCCGCTGAACGCCGGCTACTGGGTGATGTACTACAACAAGGCCGTCTTCAAGAAGGCCGGGATCACCGCGACCCCGAAGACCTGGGCTGACCTGGTGGCGGTCGCCGACAAGGTCAAGGCGGCCGGCGTGAAGCCGTTCTACCAGACCAACATCCTGTTCAGCTTCGTCTGGTTCGAGACGCTGCTGGCCGGCAAGGACCCGGACCTGTACGACGCCCTCGCAGCCGGCAAGGCGAAGTGGACCGACCCGGGTGTGGTCGAGGTGATGAACGACTGGAAGAAGATGATCGACGCCGGCTACTTCAGCGACCCCGGCTCGAAGACCGAGCCGCAGGCGCAGCTGAAGAACGGCGACGTGGCGATGATCAACTTCGGCACCTGGTTCAGCGGCAACCTGAACTCGCTGAAGATGAAGGCCGGCACCGACTACGACTTCTTCGTCATCCCGAACGTGAACCCGGCGCTGCCGAAGACGTCGATGATCTTCGAGACCGGCCCGGTGTGCTCGGCGGCTCAGAGCGAGCACACCTCGACGGTCAAGAAGTGGACCGAGTGGTGGGTCACTCCGGAGGCGCAGACCGCCTGGGCGAACTCCCGCGGCGACCTGTCCTTCAACCCGAAGGCCGAGGTCAAGGACCCGAGCCTGGCCGCGCTCAACAAGGACGTCGGTGGTGAGGGGTACCGGCTGATCAACCGCTGGTTCGAGGCGACGCCGGTGCCGGTCGCGAACAAGGCGCTGGAGGTGTTCGGGGCGTTCGTCACCAAGCCGGGCGACCCGTTGCCGGGCCTTCAGAAGATCCAGGCCGAGGCGGACGCGTACTGGGCCAAGCAGAAGTGACCTCCACGATCGAGCGGCCCGCTGCCACCAAGCAGCGGGCCACCGCCCAGCAGTCAGCCCGGACGGGTGCGCGGGTCGCGCCCCTGTTCGGGCTGCCGGCTGCTGGTGTGGTCGCACTGCTGCTGTACCTGCCGTTCCTGTGGACGACGTACATCAGCTTCACCGACTACGACGGCCTGGCGTCGCCGGTCTGGTCCGGGCTGGCCAACTACAAGGCGATGTTCAGCGATCCCGACCTGGTGGGGGCGCTGGTCAACACGCTGCTGTGGGTCGCCGGCATGGTGACGCTCCCCGTGATGCTCGGGCTGCTGGTCGCCGTACTGACCTATGGGCACAAGTGGGGCACGTGGCTGCGGTTGCCGTTCCTGCTGCCGTACGCGATCTCCGGTGTGGCCGTCGGCGTGATCTGGGGCTTCGTGCTGCAACCGGACGGCGCGCTCGGCCAGGCACTCGGGTTCTTCGGGCTGCCCGGTGAGCACACCGGCTGGCTGCAGGCCGGTCCGGGCAACACGCTGATGATGATCGTCGCGGTGACCTGGCAGGCGGCCGGTGTGAACGCGCTGCTGTTCGTCGTCGGTCTGCAGTCCATCCCGGCCGAGCCGCTCGAGGCTGCCCGGCTGGACGGCGCCGAGGGGTTCCGGCTGTTCCTGGGCCACCTCTGGCCGCAGCTTCGGCCGATCACGACGGTCGTGATCGGGTTGTCGATCGTCGGCAGTCTCAAGACGTTCGATGTGGTGTGGGTGATGACCCAAGGCGGTCCTGGTACGTCGTCCGAGACGCTCGCACTCTCCATGTACAAGGAGACGTTCGTACTGAACGACTACGGGCAGGGCTCCGCGATCGCGTTGTTCCTGAGCCTGGTCACCTTCGCCGCGTCGATCCTGTACCTGCGCTACCAACTGGGGGACTCGCGTGAGCAAGGTTAGGACCGGAGTCCTCGTCGTCCTCGGGCTGCTGTGGCTCGCGCCCGTCTACCTGCTGATCGTCAACGCGTCCAAGGCCGTCGACGGGTACGACCCTGCGTCTGTGTGGAAGCCGGACGGGTTCGCCCTGTTCGCGAACTTCGCGGACGCGTGGAGTAAGGCCGCGCTGGGCGACACCCTGGTGGCGACGACGCTGTACAGCGTGGTGTCGCCGGTGCTCGCGGTGCTGATCGGCGCCGCGGCCGGCTACGCGATCGTCGTACTGCGGTTGCGCCACGGGTTCCTGTGGTTTGTGTTCATCTTCGGCGGGACGATCTTCCCGCTGCAGATGATCCTGATGCCGCTCTTCTCCGGGTACGCCGACTCCGGCCTCTACGACACCCGGCTCGGGATGGTGGTCGTCTACACCGCGATCAGCGTGCCGTTCTCGGCGTTCGTGATGCGCAACTTCTTCACCGGGATCGCGCGCAGCGTGTTCGAGGCCGCGGTGGTCGACGGCGGCGGGCTGTTCCGGATCTTCCGCAGCATCTACCTGCCGATGGCCGGGTCGGCGCTGGCGGCGATCTTCATCCTGCAGGCCACCTTCGTCTGGAACGACCTGCTGCTCGGCCTGACCTTGAGCCAGTCCGAGTCGGTCCGCCCGATCATGCCCGCCCTGACCGGCCTGCAGAGCACGTACGGCGGCGCCGCGCTGCCGACCGTGCTCGCGGGCGGCCTGCTTGTGTCACTGCCCACCGTCATCCTGTTCCTTGCCGCACAACGCTTCTTCTCCCGGGGCCTGGCCCTGGGTCAGTTCTGAAAGGACGCATATGCCACAGGCACCTGAGGACACCTTCGGTGTCGACGACAGCGCCGCCTCCGGCGGCGGGGTGGGGGGCCGTCGCACGGTTGTAGTCACCGGGGGAGCCGCGGGGATCGGCCGTGGTGCGGTCGAACGTTTCCATGCCGCGGGCGACGACGTCGTGGTGCTGGACCGGGATGCGGATGCCCTCGCGTCCCTCCAGGACGAGTTGGGGGTGCGGGGGATCGCCGTCGACGCCGGTGACCGGGCTGCCTTGGCAGGAGCTGCGGAGCAGTTGGACAGCGTGGACGTGCTGGTTTGCGCGGCTGGGGTGCAGCGGTACGGCACGGTGGTGGACACTCCGCATGCCGTCTACGACGAGGTGATGGCGATCAACGTCGGGGGCGTGTTCTTCGCGTGCCAGGCGTTCGTGCCGAAGCTCCCGCGTGGTGGCAGCATCGTAGTGGTCGCGTCCGTGCAGGCGTACGCGGCTCAGAAGAGCGTGGCGGCGTACTCGATGGGCAAGGGTGCGCTGCTGTCCCTGGTCCGGGCGATGGCTGTCGACCACGCTCCGGAGGGGATCCGGGTGAACGCTGTCTGTCCGGGATCCGTGGACACGCCGATGCTGCGGACGTCGGCCGCCCAGTTCGGTGGTGGGCGGTCGACGGACGAGGTGGTTGCCGAGTGGGGCCGCTCGCACCCGCTCGGCCGGGTGGCGACGCCTGGAGAAGTTGCCGAGGTCATCCATTTCCTGGCGTCTCCGGCCGCGGCTTTCGTGACCGGGGCGGACGTGAAGGTGGACGGCGGGCTGACCGCGGGGCTGGCCGTCGTACTGCCGGAGGACTCGAAGTGAGGATTGTCGACATCCGGGCCACTACCGTGACGATGCCGCTGGAGGCGCCGTTGCGGCACAGCAACGGCGCGCACTGGGGGCGCTTCGTGCGGACCGTGGTCGAGATCGAGGCCGACAACGGGCTGATCGGGCTGGGCGAGATGGGCGGTGGCGGGCAGAGCGCCGAGGCGGCTGTCGTCGGTCTCAAGCCCTATCTGGTCGGCCACGACCCCGCGCGTACCGAAGCTTTGCGCTGGATGCTCGCCAACCCGACCGCGAGTCTCTACAACAACCGGACGCAGCTGCTGGCCGCGGTCGAGTTCGCGTGTCTCGACCTGCAGGGCAAGCACCTCGGCGTGCCGGTGCACGAGCTGCTCGGTGGCAAGGTCCGCTCGAAGGTGCCGTTCGCGAGCTACCTGTTCTTCCGGCACGCGGCCGACGACGGGACCGGCGAGATCCGCACGGCGGAGCAGCTGGTCAAGCATGCGCGCGAGCTCGTCGACGAGCACGGGTTCAGCGTGCACAAGCTGAAGGGCGGCGTCTTCCCGCCGGACTACGAGCGCGAGTGCTTCCGGGCGCTGGCCGAGGCGTTCCCCGGGCACCGGGTCCGGTTCGACCCGAACGGTGCCTTCGGGGTCGAGGAGGCGATCCGGTTCGCCCGCGGTATCGAGGACCTCGACAACGACTACCTCGAGGACCCGACCTGGGGCCTGAACGGGATGCGCCGGGTCCGTTCGAAGACCTCGATCCCGCTGGCCACGAACACCGTCGTGGTGAACTTCGAGCAGCTCGCCGCGAACGTCCGCGACCCCGCCGTCGACGTGATCCTGCTCGACACCACGTTCTGGGGCGGCATCCGGCCGTGCATCAAGGCGGCCGGCGTCTGCGAGACGTTCCAGCTCGGCGTCGCCGTGCACTCCTCCGGCGAGCTCGGCATCCAGCTGGCCACGATGCTGCACCTGGGGGCCGTCGTACCGAACCTGTCCTTCGCGGCGGACGCGCACTACCACCACCTGCGCGACGACATCATTGCCGGCGGCAAGATTCCGTACGACGGCGGCGCGATCGCCGTACCGGACGGCCCCGGGCTCGGCGTCGAGCTGGACCGCGACAAACTCGCCGAGTACGCGGAGCTGTTCCACGAGCTCGGCCCCTACCCCTACGACCGGGACCCGGCCAGACCGGACTGGTACCCCCTGCTGCCGAACACCGATTGGGCCGACCCTGTGCCTTCGGCCGCGCCTCCGGCACGGCGTGTCATGGGGCCCTGACTCCCGGCCTTCCCTCGTCACTCCAATCGCTTCGCTCCCTCCGCTCCTCAGTCCAGGCCGGGAGGCCCCATGACCACGACCATCCCGTCCAGCGCCGACCTCGCCAGCGACGTCTTGACCCACACGTACGACGACATGTTCAACCCGCCCGGGTTGACGAACTTCCTGGGCACCGCGCAGGTGGACCTGGACGTGTTCGCGATCCGCAGCGTGAACTTCCCGCCGTACTCGCACGGGGACTGCATCACCGGTCAGCTGTACGTGGACGGGCGGCTGGCCCGCTCGTACGGAGGCGTGGTCGAGGTGGTGTGGCGTCCTGACTGCGTGGTGCGCTCGACGGTGGTCGACGGGCTGACGCTGCGCACGACCACTGCCTGCGCCCCTGGTCGCCCCGCGGTCGTCGTGCAGCTCGAGGTGTCCGGTGCGGCCGGGCGCTCGGTCCGCCTCGGGTTTGCTTTGGACAGTACGGCGACCCGCTCGGGGAGCGGTTGGTTGAAGCCCGAGCCGCCGTCGGAACCGAACACCTTGCGGATTGTCGACAATCGGGTTGTCGGCACTGGGGAGTCCGGGTCCGCGGTGAGCTTGCAGGGTGTCGACGTACCGGCCTCCGTGGACCGGTCGATGCTTGAGGCAACTGTTGAGCTCGACGAGTCGGGGCGCGCGCGTCTTGGGTATGTGCACGTGCTGGCGGGCGATCTCGCTGAGGCGACATCTCATTACGACGCCTGTGTGGACGATGTGACGGCTGTCTTCGCTGCGGCGGAGACTGCGTGGGACAAGGCGCTGGCGGATGCGTTCGACCCGGCCGGTGACGGGTTCAGTGGGTCGCTGCCGATCCTGGAGACGTCGAACGAGGCGCTGCGGAAGCTGTACTGGTGGGGTGTGCTCGGTGTGGTGTGGTTCCGGCGCGACAACCCGGCCAGTGTGCTCGGGCGGACGTACGACACGCTGATGCCGCGGTACTGGCAGACCACGACCTTCATCTGGGACTACAGCCTGTCCTCGCTGACGCATGCTCTGCTGGACCCGGAGCCGATGCGGCGGCACATCGAGCACTGGATCGACCTCGACATCCACAAACACTTCGGTACCGAGTGGCTGACCGGCGGTCCGGTCGGCTACTGGTACTCGGTCAACGACTTCGCCATGACCCGGCTGGTCCGCGACTACGTGCGCTTCACCGGGGACTCCGGCTTCCTGGACGCCGCTGTGGGCGACAAGCCGGTGGCGGAGCACCTGCACGACTGGGCGACCGCCTGGCGCGGTCTGCGTGGCGAGCACGCGCTGGCGGACTACGGCGGCATCGACAATCTGCTGGAGTGCGTCAGCAGCTACGTGCACGAGGTGGCCAGCTTCAACGCCGCCAACATCTGGTGCCTGCGCGTCGCCGCTGAGGTCGCCGCACGCTCTGGCGACGACGACCGTGCCGAGCTGCTGCGCAAGGAGGCGGACGAGCAGGCAGGCCACGTCAACGAGCTGTACATCGAGGGCGCCGGCTTCTGGCACGCACGCCAGCCGGATGGCGCACTGGTCCCGGTTCGGCACTGCTACGACTTCAACATCGTGGGTACGACGATGGCGGCCGACCTCTCGCCGGAGCAGCGCAGCGAGATGGTCGCGTTCTTCCGGCGGGAGTTGCAGACGCCCACGTGGATGCGTGCGCTGTCGCCGTACGACGCCGATGCTGCCTTCAGCGTGCGGCCGGATCACCAGTGGAACGGCGCGTACCCGGCCTGGCCGGCGGATGCGGGGCGAGCGTTGTTCGCGCTGGGTCGTGGTGACGTCCTGCTGGACTGGCTGCCGGGGCTGGCTCGGACGGCCAACCAGGGTCCGTGTGGTCAGGCGCACTTCGTGGAGGAGGCGGTGCCGGCGATGGCGGGTGGGGCGCGCAAGTCGCCGCCGCAGTTCCCGTACCTGATCGACTGGTCCTGCTCGTCGTCCGGCTCCTGGGTCAGCCTGATCCTGGAGGGTGTCTTCGGCCTGGACATCGCCCTGGACGGCACCGTCACCGCCAACCCTCAGGTCCACGCCCTAGACCCAGACGCCCGCCTGACAGGCCTCCGCATCGGCTCAACGACCTACGACATCACCGCCACCGGCCTGCTCCCCCGCTAGGGCGTTGCCCCCTGACATCGGGGGTTGCCCACTGGGATTTTGAGGGGGCAACCCCTCGGATTGGGGGGCGAGCTGTTAGGTGGGAGGGGTTGCGATCGCTTCGAGGAGGGACTCTTGGGCGCCGGCTAGGTGGCGGCTGAGTTCCTCGACGCACTCGTCTAGCTCGCCGCGTTCGAGCAGGCGGACGAGCTTGCGGTGTGAGGCGACCTGCTGCCGGGCGTCCTGGCGGAGCGCGTCCACGCGGGCCAGCGCGAGCCGCGCCTCGCCAGTGATCGCGTCGGCGGTCGCGATCAGCCGCTCGCTGCCGGTCAGCGCGACCAGGCTGCGGTGGATGGCCAGGTGCGTCTCGGTCATCGCCTCCGGGTCGGCGCCGTCCTTGGCGGTCGCGGCGAACGTCCGCATCGCCTCCCGGACCCGCTCCCGCGCTGCCTCGTCGGCGTCGAACCAGGCCCGGATCCCGGCCGACTCCAGTACGAACCGGGCCCGGCAGATGTCGGCCACCGCCTCCGGGTGCAGGATCGCGACGCTGACGCCCTTGTTCGGCTCCCGGATCGCGAGACCCTCGGTGACCAGCATCGTCATCGCCTCGCGAACGGTGCTCCGGGCAACACCCAGCGCCTCGGCGAGCGGTTGCTCGCGCAACGGCGTACCAGGCTCCAGGTCGCCGGCGAAGAGGGCAGCGCGCAGCGCGTCGACCACCCGGTCCACCGTGGTCGAGCGATCCACCCGCAGCCGTTCGTACATGGGGAGATTCTCGTCCAGTCAAGGTCCGTTGTCGCGCGCGACCCGGCGTCCGCGCCCGACCCGCCGCCCAACCTGTGGATAACTCCCGACATGGTGACCTTGTTTTCGGGCAGCATCTTCCCCAGTGGCCGCCCCTCTCCGCGATCCGCCGCGGAGGGCCACTGAGCCAGCGAGGAGCCGACCGTGGGTGACAGCAAAGCACTGCCGATCCTCGGCGGCGTCATGCTGGTGCTGGTCCTGCCGCTGATCATCGTGGTCGCGCTGATCGTCGGCGGCCTGGCCAGCATGGACACCGCGGCGGCCCAGTGCGTGCCGTCCGAGACCGAGGGCGCCACCTTCGCGTGGCCGACCGACCGGCACGAGATCGACCAGGGCTGGTCGGATCCCGACTCCGAGGGCAACAGCCACTCCGGGATCGACTTCGAGATCGAGGAGGGCAAGAAGGTCTACGCCGGCGAGGACGGCGAGATCGTCTCCACGGCCGACCGCCAGATCCGGATCAAGCACGACCGGGGCGTCGAGACCCGGTACAAGTACCTGAAGGACATCTCGGTCCGGAACGGGCAGACGGTCAAGCGGGGCGACCCGATCGGCACCGTCGGCTCCGAGGACGAAAGTACTCCGGGCCTGACCGGCGCCCACCTGCACTTCGAGCTGTGGATCGACAAGGGAAATAACGGCGACCTGGTCAACACCAAGCCCGAGGAAGACAACCTGTTCGGCGACGAGACCGGAGCCGACAGCGGCGGGTGCGGCTGCAGCGGCCTGGTCGGGTCGAACAACCAGCAGAAGGCGTTCAACTACTTCGCCTCGAACGGCTACACCAAGGAGCAGGCCGCCGGGATCGTCGGCAACATGATCCACGAGTCCGGCGTGGAGCCCGGCCGGAAGGAGGGCACCGCACCGGGCACGGTGACCAACCCGTCGGACGTGGTCACCTTCTCCGGCGGCTGGGGCATCGTCCAGTGGACGCCGGCCGGCAAGATGATCAACCCGTCCCGCCAGGCCGGCATCGACGACGCCGTGATCGCCTCGCTGGAGTACCAGCTCGAGTTCCTCAAGAAGCAGCTGGACGGCGAGACCGCGATCCCGGAAGAGCAAGCCGGCGACATGCTCAAGCAGACACGGACGGTCGAGGACGCCGCGGTCGCCTTCGGCCGGTACTACGAACGCTTCCTGGGCTCCGACAACCTCAACCACGAGCGGTACACCCAGCGCAAGACCGCGGCCCGCGAGGTGCTGGCGACGTTCGGCGGGACCGCGCCGGCCGGCGGCTGCGCGGGCAACGGCGACATCGTGCAGACCGCCCTCCAACTCGCCTGGAACACCCCGAACCACGGCCACAACCCCAAGCCGATCGACCCGACCTACGCGCAGGCGGTGCGTGACCACAACGGTTCGTCCGGCGAGGACGTGCTGACCGACTGCGGCGTGTTCGTGGCGACGGTGATGCGGATGAGTGGTGCGGACCCGGACTACGCCCCGCGCGGGACGACCGCCCAGCTGGCCTACCTGCGCAACTCCGGGAAGTACGACCTGTTCGACAACTTCACCAACGAGGGCCAGCTGAAGCCCGGCGACATCTTCATCATCGACGGTCACACCTACCTGTACACCGGGAACTACGAGGGCGGCGACGGGCGCACGTACAACGCGGCGTCGGCGTCGTTGTACGGTCACGTGCCGGAGGCCTCGCACGTGTACTTCTCCGACAGCCGCGGCCACTACACGGTGGCCCGGCTCAAGCAATCTGGAGCTTCGGACTGATGGATGAGAACCGGCGGCTGTTCGTGCTGAGCGGCACGGTGGTCGTGATCGCGCTGATCGTGCTCGGTGGGATCCTGCTGTTCCGCGGCAACCCCGAGCACACGCTCACCGTGAAGTCGATCCCGAACGACCTGACCCTCACCGTGGACGGCAAGCAGGTCCCGGCCAACGGCGAGATCAAGCTGAAGGAAGGCAAGCACACGCTCACCGGCGAGCGGCGTGGCTTCCAGTCCTACACCCAGACGGTCGAGATCAGCGAGGACTCGCAGTACAAGATGTACCTGTTCTCCAACAGCGCGGAGGGCCGCGCCTGGGAGAAGCAGCATCCGGGCGAGCAGCTGGAGGCCGAGGCTGAGTCCGGCCGCCGCTTCGATGAGCTCAACCGCCGCCTCACGGCCAAGTACCCGATCCTGCAGGAGCTCCCGTACATCGGCCCCGGCTTCACCATCAACCAGGGCATCTCGCAGGCCCACCCCGGCGATCCCGAGTACCTGGCCTTCTACATCAAGATCACCGACTCCGAAGGCCAGAAGAAGGCCCTCGAGTGGCTGACCGGCCACGGCTACGAGCCCGAGAAACTCGAGCTCATCTACACGAAGTAGAGCTTCAGACGGGGAGGATGAGCTCCCCGCCGGGCGTGGTGGCCGGTGTCAGGTCGAAGTCCAGAGGGTTGGTCAGGCAGCGGGCGGAGCCACCGGCCTTGTGGAACTCGGTGAGGTCGAGGACGACCACCCGCAGGCCGAGGCCGGTGAGGAGGTCGTGCAGGCGCGGGGAGCAGGCCGGCATGATAATCGTCTCGTTCACCACGATCGAGTTGCCGCTGAACGCGAACGCCTCCTCGTCGGTGAGCACGATCGGGTCCGGCACGATCCGGAACAGCTCCGCCTGGCTCTCCGCGTCGAACGCCGCCGGGTAGATCATCGCGTGGGTGCTGTCCACCGGGCAGAACGGCAGGTCCAGGTGGTACATCCCCTCGTGCGTGATCCGCAGCCCGCGGACCCGGATGCCCCACTCGGCCGCCAAGCGCTTGAGCGCGCCGAGCTCGGTCCGCGGCCCGTACCCGACGACCAGGCTGTCGCCGTACACGAATGCGTCCCCGGACTCGAAGTGCGCCCCGACGCCACCCGATCCGGTCTGGTCCAGGGTGAACCCGTGCCCGACGAACCAGTCAGCCGCGGTCAGCGACTCCTTCCGCCGCGGCTCGAACCGCATGTGCGAGAGCATCGCCCGCCCGTCCGCGGTCGCCAGGCCGAGGTTCATCGCGTACACCATGTCCGGCGAGTCCGGCCGCTGCGCGAGCACCTCGACCGCGCCGCCGGCGTCGACGATCGCCTGCCGCAGCGAGTCCCACTGCTTCAGCGTCAGCTCGGGGTCCGGCTGGTCGTGCGTGGACATGTAGGGATTGATCACGTAGTCGATCCGGAAGTGGTCCGGGCGGACCATCAGATACCGGCGACCCCACCCCAGCGACTGACCCATGAGCACTCCCTCCAACCCGCGTCCGGACGGCCGCGGCACCTGAGATCTTTTGACAGATCCCCTGATTGTCCGACAATCCGTCAGTGTGCAGTCCGGATCGCCGGGAGTCAAACGTCCGGTCGTGGGGTGGGCCAGACCACGTCCGGGAGGGTGGTTCGGGAGTGGGGTTGGAGCTAGCCTGCGGACATGAGCGCAGAGGATGTGGTGCGGTTCCGGGCGTGCCTGGACGACGTCGCGGCTTACAAGCCCGGCCGTCCGCCGGCACGGACCGACGACCGGCCGACCTACAAGCTGTCGAGCAACGAGAACCCGTACCCGCCGCTGCCCGGCGTCCTCGCCGCCGCCACCGAGGCCGCGGGCCAGATGAACCGCTACCCCGACATGGGCGCGGTCGACCTGCTCGAGGCGCTCTCGGCGCGGTTCGGCGTACCGGCGAGTGACCTTGCCGTCGCGACCGGGTCCGTCGCGCTGCTCTACCACCTGCTGCAGGCCTCGTGCTCGGAGGGTGACGAGGTCGTCTACGCCTGGCGCTCGTTCGAGGCGTACCCGATCGCGGTCCAGCTGACCGGCGCGACGTCGGTCCAGGTGCCGCTGACCGACGACGCGCGGCACGACTTCAAGGCGATGGAGGCCGCGCTCACCGAGCGGACCAAGGTCGTCCTCGTCTGTACGCCGAACAACCCGACCGGACCGGTCGTACGGCGTGACGAGCTGCTCGCGTTCCTGGACGCCGTACCGTCGAACGTGCTGGTCGTGATCGACGAGGCGTACCGCGAGTTCGTCCGCGAGCCCGACGTGATCGACGGCATCGACCTGTACCGCGACCGGCCGAACGTCGTCGTACTCCGGACCTTCTCCAAGGCGTACGGCCTGGCCGGCTTCCGGGTCGGGTACGCCGTCGCGCACCCGCCGGTGGTGTCGGCGATCCGCAAGTGCGCCCTGCCGTTCGGGGTCAGCCACGTCGCGCAGGTCGCGGCGATCGCTTCGCTGGCCGCGGAGGAGGAACTGCTCGAGCGGGTCGACGCGCTGGTGACCGAGCGCACGCGCGTTGTCGACGAGCTCCGCGCCGCCGGGTGGGACGTCCCCGAGACCCACGCGAACTTCGTCTGGATGCCGCTCGGCGACGACACCGTCGCGTTCGCGGAGGCTGTCCAGGCCGAGGGTGTCTCGGTCCGGCCGTTCCCGGGTGACGGCGCACGGGTCACCATCGGCGAACGCGAGGCGAACGACCTGTTCCTGTCCGTCGCCCGCGCCTGGCGCCAGTGACCTCGCTGATCTGGATCTCGGGAGCGTCGGCCGGGATCGGCGCGGCCCTGGCCGCAACGGTCCCGTACGACGACGCGCGCGTGATCGACGTGTCCCGCGGTGGCGGTGGTCCCGCGGAACACTTCAAGGCCGACCTGTCGGACCCGGCCAACTGGGCTCGTGTCGCGGAGCACTTCGTTGACGAGTTGGCCGGGTACAACGGCGACCGCGTGGTGTTCATCCACAACGCCGGAACGATCTCGCCGATCGGGCCGGCGGCCGCTGTCGACGGATCCGACTACACCCGCGCGGTCCTGCTGAACTCCGCTGCGCCGCAGGTCCTGGGACAGGCGTTCCTCCAGGCAACCGCCGGGCTGACGTGCGAGCGCCATCTCGTCCTGCTGTCGTCCGGCGCGGCGACGACGGCCTATGCAGGCTGGTCGTCGTACAACGCCGGCAAGGCGGCCGTCGAGCACTGGGTCCGCACGGTAGGCGCAGAACAGCCCGACGTCGGTGGCTGCCGCGTGATCGCCGTAGCTCCCGGCGTAGTCGACACCGCCATGCAGTCCGAGATCCGCTCAACCCCCGAGCAGGCCTTCCCCGCAGTAGCCCGCTTCCACCACCTCAAGGCGACCGGAGCCCTAACCACCCCGACAGACGCCGCCACCGGCATCTGGTCCCTGCTGAACCGAGACCTCCCCAACGGCGCCTGCGTCGACCTGAGAAACCTGTAGTTGTCCCCACGCGCCCGCTCCCATCCACCCTTCGGTGCGCGCTATCGCGCTTCAGATGGCGGTGGTTCCGGCGGCACCCCGGGACCGGAGGCACTCTCTGGTGGGCTTGCACACGAAATAACCTGTGGCATGCCCACGGTTCCTGCGTGACCGACCGGTTGCTCGCACCACAGACGCCGGCACCCGGCGGAACGTGGCTGCTGCGGTCGCATCTTCGCGGTAGCCGCGACGAAGGAGCGGCTGCATAGCACGCGTGGGAAGGATCCTCAGCACGCGTGGGGGAGATTCCTCGGATGAAAGATCTGCGCCCGGCCCGCGCTGGGACGGGGCCGGGCGGGGGGCGGCGCCGGGAGGAGTGAGGCTTGCTCCCGGCGCCGCGGGTGGTGCTGCCGAATCAGTCACCCCACCGAGGTGACTCGTTCGGGTCCTGCATCACTGACCAGGGAGGGGTCAGTTGTTCTGCTCGGACTCCTGCTCGCAGGTCTTCAGCGAGTCGATGGAGTTGCCGTCGTTGTCCAGGCCCAGGATGCCGCTCAGGTTGGTGATCGGCACATTGCCGCCGATGCCAGTGGCCGAGAACTCGTTGTGGCAGGCCTGGAACGGGCCAACGTTGTTGTTGCTCACTGAGACCAGACCGTCCGAGTCGGCCTTGTACCACTTCTTGTTGTTCTGCTCGCTGTCCTGCTCACAGGTCTTGACGGCGGTCACGCTGTTGCCGTCGTTGCCCCAGCCGACGATACCGACGACGTCGCTCACCGGCACGTTGCCGCCGATGCCGGTGCCGGAACCGAAGTTGTGGCAGGCCTGGAACGGACCGACGTTGTTGTCGTCGACGGCGACGAGCGAGCCGTCCTTCTTGACCCAGTGCCAGCTCGGGCCGCCCTTGCCGTAGCCCTTGCTGGCCACGGACGCGGCGTCGGCCAGGCCGGTGCCCTGAGCCTTCTGGGTGGCGTCGTCGAGAACGTTCGCGCTCACAACGGTGGCCAGGCCCAGCGTGGCGACGGTCGCCACGGCCGCGGCAGCGGCGATCTTGCGAGTTACCTGCATTATGCCAGGTTTCCTTTCGGGTTTGACGGATTCGTCTTAGTGGTAACGACACCTGACGGGGCCGGTTACAAACTTTTTCGTCAACTATTTGATCCACGGGGGGCCCTCATAGCCGTCGCGTGATGACTTCGCTGACGAGGCAACGAACCCGCCCTGACCAGGCAACTTGCCGGTAACCAGGTGCGGTTGGAGGCATCCTCACTTTTGCCGGCGACCGCCCGTAACCGATGCCGGTGTCCGTCGTTGAGTGTGCGCGGGTGACGGATGAAACCCGGTGATTCGGAAGATTGTTGTCGGTGGGCTCGGTGGTCGCCGAATTGGCAATACCATGATGAATCGGAATATCGTTGGAACCATTGCCGGAGTTTCGCGCCGTGTTTTTTCGGGGCATGGCGTCGGCCGGCAACAAGGTCCCGCTGCCGCGCGCATCGGCAGCGGTGGGAGACCCGGGTCCTCAGGGGCCCGGGTTCTTCCTTGTCAGGAGCCGATGACGGCAGCCCCGACGGTCAGGACGTCGTACGCGGCCGCCGCTCGGCCGTCACCACCAGGGCCACCCCGATGATGATCACGCCGCCCCCGAACAGGATCTGCCAGGTCACGTGCTCGTCGAGGATCAGCCACCCGAGCAGTACGGCGACAGCCGGGTTCACGTACGCGTAGGTCCCGATCAGCGAGATCGGCGCGTTCGCCAGTAGATAGCTGTACGCCGTGTACGCCAGCAGCGACCCGAATGCGACCAGATACCCCAGCGCGATCCACCCCGAGCCGTCGATCCGGTCCAGGTGCAGCCGGTCCGGCTCGCCCCGCAGTACGCCGAGCAACACCATCGCCGCACCGCCGAAGAGCATCTCGTAGAGCGCCGCCACCAGCGGATCGCGCGGCAGACCGAGCTGCGGCGAGAACCGTGAGCCCGTCGCCCAGCAGATCGTGCCGACGACCAGGATCGCCACCGATAGCGGCTTCGCACTCGTGTTGCCACCTGACAACGCGAGCAGTGCGACACCAGCGAAGCCGATCAGTACGCCGACCCACGTCAGCGCCCGCGGTCGATCCCCACCGCCGACACGCAGCAGCATCAGCCACAGCGGGATCGCGGCGACCAGCAGCGCGGCCAGCCCGGAGGGCACAGTCTGCTCCGCGATCGCGACCGCGCCGTTGCCGAAGGCAAGCAGCAGCAGACCGACCACGGCCGCGCCGAGCGCCTCCTGCTTGCTCACCCGCAGCCGTCGCCAGCCCGACTTCAGGCCCAGGAACGCCGCCAGGAGGAGGCCGGCCACCAGGAACCGGGCGGCCATCCCGAGCATCGGCGGGATCTCTGCCTCGACGACCACCCGGATCCCGAGGTACGTCGAACCCCAGACGACGTACACGACCGCCAGGGCAGACCAGATCATCGCCGTTGACGCCTGGCGCCCACCGGTCTCGGGCAGTACGGCGGCGGAAGCGGAGGCCATCCTCGTCCTCACTGTCAGGGGTGTAATGCCTAAACGATAATTACGGGTCATGGCCGGCGCAAGGCGGTTTCCGGCCAGCAATCCGCTGTTTCCCGCCACGCCATCGGGGCCCGGCAAGGTGCCCCGTGGTGCCGACAGTGCGTGCCAACAGTGCGTGCCAACAGTGCGTGCCAACAGTGCGTGCCAACAGTGCGTGCCGACAGTGAGGAGAGTGGGATGCGGGTCGCCGGTGTGGTGATTGGTGCGCTGGTCGTGACGCTGGGTGTCCAGCCGGCGTACGCGAGTGAGCTTCCGAAGGTGGCCGCGGCGGCCGAGACCGCGC
Organism: Kribbella sp. NPDC050470; assembly: GCF_044458365.1. Taxonomy (NCBI): domain Bacteria; kingdom Bacillati; phylum Actinomycetota; class Actinomycetes; order Propionibacteriales; family Kribbellaceae; genus Kribbella; species Kribbella sp. NPDC050470. Next base: position 220,590 of record NZ_JBITHV010000003.1, read on the forward strand.
CGAACTGGGACGACGACGCGGGCGGCAACGCCAACGCGGACGACCCGGCCATCTGGATCGACAGCAAGCACCCCGAGCGCAGCGTCGTACTCGGCACGCTGAAGAACGGCGGGCTGACCGTCTTCGACCTCACCGGCAAGGAGGTGCAGCGGTTCGCCACGCCGCCGGCGCCCGCGCCGGGGCAGGAGCCTGGCCGGTTCAACAACGTCGACCTCGTCGGCAACCTGGCTGTCGTTACCGACCGTGGCCGGGACCAGCTCCGGACGTACGCCGTGAAGGCCGGCCGGCTCACCGACGTGGCCAGCGCCGACGCGCCACTCGTGTTCAGCAAGGACACCGAGGAGGTCCAGGAGCAGCGGACCGCGTACGGCCTGGCCGCGACCGTGGTCAAGGGTCAGCCGGTCGTCGCGGTGACCCGGCGCAGCGAGACCCGGGTCGGCTTCTTCCGGCTGGTCCCGGACGGCAAGGGCAAGGTCACCTACCTCCCGATCACGAAGGTCGACCTGCCGAGCAGCTTCAAGCTGTCCGACGGCAGCATCTGGAGCCCCTGCGAGGAGCCGGGGGACCGGCCGCAGCTCGAGGGCATGGTGTTCGACCGCACCACGAACGACCTGTACGCCGCCCAGGAGGACGTCGGCGTCTGGCGGATCCCGCTGAACGGGAAGCCGGAGCTGCTCGAGAAGGTGCGCGAGTTCGGTCAGCCGGCCGCGTACGACGAGGAGACCGAGGAGTGCGAGCCGACCGGTCCGGTCAGCGCTGACGCCGGGAAGCACCTGAGCGCGGACGCCGAGGGGCTGACGATCGCCTACCGGCACGGCGTACGGACCCTCTACGCGTCCAGCCAGGGTGACTCGACGTTCGCGATCTACCGGATGGAGGGGCGCCGGCTGGTTTATCGCGCCGGCTTCCAGGTGGCGGACGGGCCGCGGACGGACGGCGTACAACACAGTGACGGTGCGGCAGTGACGACCGAGCCGCTCGGGCCGCTGTTTCCGCATGGCCTGTTCGCTGTGCATGACGGCGAGAACACGCCGGGTGACGGCGACCGCGAAGGCACCAACTTCAAGCTCGTCCGACTCGAAAAGCTCCCGTAATCGGTACCCAGTTGTGACACATCTCGCATCGTTCGCCGATCGACTGTCACAAGCGGGAAGATGTGACCAGTTGATGGACTGGTGTCTCAGCCGGGGACCAGTTTCGGTACCGCCGTACCCGCGAGCGTCCAGACAGTTAGCGGATCAGGCAACTGCTGGGTACGGTGTCCGGCAAGTAGTGCAGCCAGTGAGGCCGGTGAGGAGGTCTACTGGTAGTAGAGACAGTGCATCAACCCCTGGATCCACGCGGTCCTGCCTGCGAAGCCTCACCCGGCTGAAGGGCCGGCCCCCGTGCAACGTTGCGGTCGCGGCGATCCCGCGCTCGAACCCGAGGAGTGCATGTGAGTGAGTCGGTGCCGGGGAGTGCCCCGGAAGTGTTCGCGCCGCACGAGGCGCCGGTCAGTCCGCCCCAGGCCTCCGAGGAGGTCGAGTTCGTCCAGCTGCTGACGCCCGAAGGTGAGCGCGTCGAGCACCCGGACTACGCGTTCGACCTGGACGACGAGGCGATCAAGGGCTTCTACCGGGACATGGTCCTGGTCCGCCGGATCGACACCGAGGCGACCGCCCTGCAGCGGCAGGGTGAGCTCGGAATCTGGGCGTCACTGCTCGGCCAGGAGGCCGCGCAGATCGGCTCCGGCCGCGCCCTCAACAGCAAGGACATGGTCTTCCCGACCTACCGCGAGCACGGCGTCGCCTGGTGCCAGGGCGTCGACCCGCTGCGGCTGCTCGGCCTGTTCCGCGGTGTCGACCAGGGCGCCTGGGACCCGCGTGACAACAACTTCCACCTGTACACGATCGTGATCGGCGCCCAGACGCTGCACGCGACCGGGTACGCGATGGGCCAGCAGCGCGACCACGCGATCGGCGACGCCGAGAGCGGCGAGGCGACGATCGCGTACTTCGGCGACGGCGCCAGCAGCCAGGGCGACGTGAACGAGGCCTTCATCTGGGCCTCGGTGTTCAACGCCCCGGTCGTGTTCTTCTGCCAGAACAACCAGTGGGCCATCTCCGAGCCGATCGACCGGCAGACCCGGATCCCGCTCTACCAGCGCGCGGCCGGCTTCGGCTTCCCGGGCGTCCGCGTCGACGGCAACGACGTACTCGCGACGTACGCCGTCACCCAGCAGGCGCTGAAGCGGGCCCGCGAGGGCAGCGGCCCGACCCTGGTCGAGGCCTACACGTACCGGATGGGCGCCCACACCACCTCCGACGACCCGACCAAGTACCGGCTGAACGAGGACCTCGAGCACTGGAAGCTCAAGGACCCGATCGCCCGGGTCCGCGCGTACCTGACCCGCTCGGCCGAGGTCGACGTGGCGTGGTTCGACGAGATCGACACCGAGGCGGACAAGATCGCCGCCGAGCTCCGGGCCGGCTGCCTGTCCATGCCGGATCCGGACCTGACCGACTTCTTCGACCACGTGTACGTCGAGCAGACCGCACAGCTGGCCGAGCAGAAGCAGCAGTACGCCGCGTACGCCGCCTCGTTCGAAGGGGAGGGTCACTGATGGCGAAGATCAGCCTCGGCAAGGGCATCAACATGGGCCTGCGGGCGGCGATGGAGGCCGACCCGAAGGTCGTCGTGATGGGCGAGGACATCGGCAAGCTCGGTGGTGTCTTCCGGGTCACCGAAGGGCTGCAGAAGGACTTCGGCGAGGACCGGGTGATCGACACCCCGCTGGCCGAGTCCGGCATCATCGGCACCGCGGTCGGCCTGGCGCTGCGCGGGTACCGGCCGGTCTGCGAGATCCAGTTCGACGGGTTCGTCTTCCCGGGGTACGACCAGATCATCAACCAGGTCGCGAAGATGCACTACCGGTCGCTCGGCAAGATCAAGATGCCGGTCGTCATCCGGATCCCGTTCGGCGGCGGCATCGGCGCGGTCGAGCACCACTCGGAGTCGCCGGAGTCGCTGTTCGCGCACGTGGCCGGCCTCAAGGTCGTCTCCTGCGGCGACCCGGTGGACGCGTACTGGATGATCCAGCAGGCGATCTCCTCCGACGACCCGGTCGTCTTCTTCGAGCCGAAGCGCCGGTACCACGAGAAGGCCGAGCTGGACGAGACCGTGCCGCCGGCGCTGCCGCTGCACCAGGCGAAGACGGTCCGCGAGGGCACCGACGCGACGCTGTTCTGCTGGGGCCCGATGGTGAAGACCAGCCTGCAGGCGGCCGAGGCCGCCGTCGAGGACGGCCGGAGCCTGGAGGTCATCGACCTGCGCACGATCTCGCCGCTGGACCTGCCGGCGATCTTCGCGTCGGTCAAGAAGACCCGGCGGGCGGTCGTGGTGCACGAGGCGCCGTACACGCTCGGCCCGGGCGCGGAGCTCGCGGCCCGGATCACCGAGGAGTGCTTCTACCACCTCGAGGCGCCGGTGCTGCGGGTGGCCGGGTTCGACACCCCGTACCCGCCGTCGCGGATGGAGGAGGAGTACCTGCCCGACCTGGACCGGGTGCTCGACGGGGTCGACCGGGTGATGGGGTACTGATGGGCATCCAGCAGTTCCGCCTGCCCGACGTCGGCGAAGGCCTGGTCGAGGCCGAGATCGTCAGCTGGAAGGTCAAGCCGGGCGACGCGGTCAAGCTGAACGACACCGTGGTGGAGATCGAGACGGCGAAGTCGCTGGTCGAGCTCCCGGTGCCGTTCGCCGGCACCGTCACCGAGCTCCTGGTCCCCGAGGGCGAGACGATCCCGGTCGGTACGCCGATCATCGCCGTCCAGACCGAGTCCGTCGCCGGTGACGAGGGCCAGCTGGCCGACGACATGGTGCCCGCCATTCCGGACGAGCCCGAGGCCGGCAAGATCGGCGGCGAAGCCCCCGGCGGCCGCACCGCCGTCCTGGTCGGCTACGGCCCCCGAACCACAGAAGCCAAACGCCGCCCCCGCAAGGGCGCACCCGCACCCTCCGCCAGCTCAGCTCCGGCTGCTGCTGCCACGGCGCCACCCACGCCCGCTGCGCCAGTCGGCGCTGCGCCCGGCACCGCGCCGGGTGCCCTCGCCACCAGCGCCGCAGGCGCCGCCTCGGCACCCGTCGTCCCCTCGCCCGTTGCTGAAGGCAACGGGGTTGCAGGTGCCGTGCACGTGTTGGCCAAGCCTCCGGTGCGGAAGCTCGCCAAGGATCTGGGCATCGACCTCGCAGCTGTGACCGCCACCGGAGCCGGGGGCATCATCACGCGGGCTGATGTCGAGGCATACGCGTCCGGCGCGCCGGCGGCGGAGCCCGTGGTTGCTCCGGTGGTGGAGGCTGCTCCGGTGGTGTCCGCGCAGGGTGACACGCGGGTGCCGATCAAGGGTGTGCAGAAGGTGATGGCGCAGGCGATGGTGGCCAGCGCGTTCACGGCGCCTCATGTGACCGAGTGGATCACCGTCGACGTCAGCGAGACCATGGCGCTGGTCGAGCGGCTGAAGGGCGACAAGGCGTTCCGCGACCTCAAGGTGTCGCCGTTGCTGGTGGTCGCGAAGGCGGTCGTCCTGGCGGCTCGCCGTACGCCGATCGTCAACGCGGCCTGGGACGAGCAGGCGCAGGAGATCGTCTACAAGGGCTCGATGAACCTCGGCATCGCCGCGGCCACCCCGCGCGGCCTGATCGTGCCGAACATCAAGAGCGCCGACTCGCTCACCCTGCCCGACCTGTGCCGCGCGCTGAACGACCTGGTCGCGACCGCGCGCGAGGGCAAGACCTCGCCGGCCGACCAGGCGGGCGGCTCGTTCACGATCACCAACGTGGGCGTGTTCGGGGTCGACGCCGGGACGCCGATCATCAACCCGGGCGAGGCTGCGATCCTCGCGTTCGGCGCGGTGCGCAAGCAGCCGTGGGTGGTTGACGACGAGATCGTCCCGCGCTGGATCACCACGCTCGCGCTGTCCTTCGACCACCGCATGATCGACGGCGAGAAGGGCTCCACCTTCCTCGCCGACGTCGCCGGCATCCTCGAGGACCCAGCCCGCGCCCTGATGTTCTGACGCAAACACCAAGGCCCGGGTGGAAACCACCCGGGCCTTCGTGTTGCCCTCAAGCGCTCGAGGTGTGTGAGCGTTGCGGCCGGCCCGATCGGCCGCGACGCCGAACAGCGGGCACCGCCGCTATCGCACCGAGGACCTCGACGTACTCGAGGCGCTGGTCTGTCTCCGCGCGGCCGGCGTCGGCATCGAGGACATGCGCACGTACCTGGCCAACCGCGCCCGCGGCCGCGAGGCAGCAGCCGAACAGCGCGACCTGCTGCTCCGGCACGCGGAGCGCATCGAGGCCGAGATCGCGCCCAGCAGGCAGTTGCGCGCGGCCGTTCGCCATTGCGGTGCGGACGATGCCGGCCTCGAGGTGGTTCCCGCGGACCTGATGTCGGACGACGGTTGGCCGGCCGCAGTGGCGGGGTGCGAGGAGGTCCACCATGTCGCCTCGCCCATCCCGGTCGCCCAGCCCGACGATCCCGACGAGCTGATCCGCCCGCGCGCGAGGGCACCCTGCGGGTACTGCCAGCACGACCTTGAGAAGCCACCAACCACATTTCGGCGTTCGAGATGGTCGGTGGGTTCTCAAGGTCGCTGTACACGCCGAAGCCGGGCGCCGAGTTCACCGAGGACGACTGGACGGATCCCGAGACGCCGGGTCTGGCGCCGTACCCGCGCTCGAAGGCGATCGCCGAGCGGGCCGCGTGGGACCTGATGGAGAACGACGACGGTGACACCGAGCTTGTCGTGGTGAACCCGACCGGCATCTTCGGCCCGACCCTGGCCTCCTGCAACTCGCCGAGACCCTGCGCCACCACCTCGGCCCGCTTGCCGTCGGCGTAATCCGCCTGACCGCTCAGATGTCTGGTGAGAGGGTGTAGCGGTGGTGGTCTTGATGGTGGTGCTGGGGGCGGCGGTGCTGCATGCCACCTGGAACGCGATGGCTCATGGCGCGCCGGATCGGGTGGCCGGGCTGGCGTTGTTCGAGCTGGCGGCGGGGGTCATCGGGCTGGTCGCCGTACTGGTGATGGGCCTGCCGCCGGCGGACACCTGGGGCTACATCATCGCGTCGGCGGTGCTGCATCTCGCGTATCTGGGTGGTCTGCTTGCGTCGTACCAGCTGGGTCAGTTCAGCCAGATGTATCCACTCGCCCGCGGTACGTCGCCGTGGGTGGTGGCCGTGGTGTCGATAGTCGTGCTGCATCAGGCGCTGGCCGTGGTCGAGCTCGCCGGGGTGCTGCTGATCTCGGCGGGCCTGATCGCACTGGTGTTCATCGGCCGGCCTGGTCGACAGCAAGTCCCGGCGCTGCTGGCGGCTTTCGGCACCGGGCTGACGATCGCGGCGTACACGGTCGTCGACGGCCTCGCGGTCCACAAGATGCCGGTGCTGACGTACATGGGCTGGGTCTTCATGCTCCAGGGCTTCCTGATGCCGCTGGTCGTCCTCGCCTGGCGCGGCACCAGCGTGCTCCGGCAGCCCCGCTCCGCCGTACTCTCCGGCCTCGGCGGCGGCGTGGTCTCGATGGTCGCCTACGGCCTCGTCCTCTGGGCCCAAACCCGAGGCACCCTCGCCGCCATCGCCGCCCTCCGCGAAACCAGCATCATCTTCGGCGCCATCATCGGCGCCCTCTTCTTCGGCGAACACTTCGGCCCCCGCCGAGCCCTAGCCGCCGCAGTAGTAGTAGGCGGCATCGTACTGATCAGCCTGGGCTGACAAGCACTCATCCACGGGTGACGTCTGAGGCCGCACACCTCTCTACGAACAGTTCCTTCCACGGCCCGTCTCCACCAGCCGCTGATGGAGTACGGCCCGGCGGCATCACATGGCGGTCGAAGGAGCGCGGCAGCGGGCGCATGGGGGCGCGGCAGCGCCCAGCAGACGGGTGGGTGGGAGCGGCTGCGTAGCACGGCGACGTAGGAGCCGCGCGTAGCGGACGCGTGGGCTGACCACAGTTGTTGAGGAGTGGGGGTCCCGGGCGGGGGACCCCCACTCGGTCTGGTTAGGGGGTTACGGCGTCGAGGGAGTCGGTGAGGCCTTCGCCGAAGAAGGCGTTGTTGGCGGTGGTGCCGGTGCAGCGGGGGTCGGGGGTGGTGGGGCAGGCGGTGTCGTCGGCCTGGTTGCGGAGGGCGGACTCTAGTTGCTTCGGGCCCCACCACGGGTGGGTGGACTTCATCAGCGCGGCCACGCCGGCGACGTGCGGGGACGCCATCGAGGTGCCGCTCATCCGGCCGTAGCCGCCACCTGGCCAGACCGTCGACAGGATCGAGCTGCCGGGGGCGGCGACGTCGATCTTGTTCAGGCCGAAGTTGGAGAATCCGCTCCGGACGCCGGCCTGGGTGGTGCTCGCGACGGTGACGACACCCGGCAGCTCGGTCGGCATGTCGAGGCAGTCGTTGTTGATCGTCCGGGTCACCGGCGTCGTGTCGTTCGGGCTGTTCGAGTCGGTGGTCTTGTTGGCCAGGTCGTAGTTCGAGTTGCCGGCCGCGGCCACGGACAGGACGCCGCGATGCGTGGCGTAGTCGACGGCACGCCGTACTGCTTCCTGGACGGCGCCCTGGTCACCGGTGTCCTTGCACCAGAACTCGAACGGGTCGATGAAGTAGCTGTGGTTGGTGACGTCCATGTGGTGCTCGGCGGCCCAGACGAAGCCGCAGATCGCGTACTCCGGGTAGATGAAGCCGTCGTTGTTGACCACCTTCACCGAGGCGATCCGCACGTTCGGCGCGACGCCGACGATGCCGACGCCGTTCCGGGCGGCGGCGACGGTTCCGGCGACGTGGGTGCCGTGCGAGCTGGTGGTCGGACGCCACGCGCCCTCGGCCGTGTCCGGTACGCCGTTGTCGACGCAGCTCACCGAGTCGGCCTTGTCGAAGTTCGGCGCGAGGTCCGGGTGGGTGTCGTCGACACCGCTGTCGTTGATGCCGACCAGGACGCTGCGGGAGCCGTCGGTGACCGCGTGCGCCTGGTCGGCCTTGATCTGGACCATGTCCCACTGGTCCTTCTCCAGCGGGTCCGGCGCCGGCGCGGCCGTCACCTCGCCGAGGGACTTCAGGCCGCCGGCCGGTCCCTCGCTCACCGCGGCCGTCCGGGTGGCGCCGACGGACTGCACGTCGCGCCCGTACTTGCCGGTGCGGACGGCGGTCTTGAAGTCGGCGTTCGTCGACTGGGCGATCACCACGCCGAGCTGCCGGTACGACTGGACGACGGTGCCGCCGGCCGCGACCACCGCCTTCTCGACCTTCTTCACATGCCCGGCGGACGCCTTGGTGTTGACCACGTAGTTCATCAGCGGCCCAGGCGCGGCCGCCGCCGAAGTCGGCTCAGCGGTCGGTACGGCGTTCGCCGTCGACGCACCGAATGCGGTCAGGGCCAGGGCGGCGGCGGCCAGGCCGGCAGTCAGCCGGCGAGGCCGGGAGGTTCGGATCACACTGTCTCCTCGAGGACGGTCGAGCACGGTAATCGGAGACTCTAGAGCGATTTCCGAACCGGCGGAGTTCTTCATCCACAACGCAGGGGAAACCCTCCACAAGCCCAAGATCGTCACTACACACGGTTCACTTGTTCACAGGGAGTTGCCCACATCTGTGGATTGACCTGTGGATAACTGGTGGACAAGCTGGGGAACACCGGTGGACGGGCCACTGTTGTAGGATAGATACAACAGAGATACGAGTCGTATGGGTGAGGGTTCAGTGACAGGCGGGGTGCCGGAACAAGCGCCGGCGAGAGCAGCAGACATCGAGTTGGGCGACCAGACCGCGGAGATCGCGCGGGTCGTGGTCGAGGCGGCGCCGGGGGTGGAGAAGATCCCGGCCGCCGAGCGGGTCTACGCGTACGTGAAGGCCGCGATCCTGGATCGCACCTACCCGGGCGGCGAGCTGCTCACCGAGGGCGAGCTGGCCACGGCCGTCGGGGTGTCGCGCACCCCGGTCCGGGAGGCGCTGCTCCGGCTGGAGGAGTCCGGCCTGGTGAAGTTGTACCCGAAGAAGGGCGCGCTCGTCCTGCCGGTGCTCCCGCAGGAGATCGACGACGTGCTCGAGGCCCGCGAGCTGATCGAGACGCATGCGGCCGCCAAGGTCTGGCCGCGGCGCCGGCAGCTGATCGAGACGCTCACCCAGCGCGTCGACGAGATGCGCGCGCACCGCAGGACCGGCGACGCGAAGAGCTTCCTGGAGGCCGACCGGGCTTTCCACGAGGCGATCGTCGGTGCCGCGGGCAACGAAATCCTGGCCAAGCTGTACAACAGCCTGCGCGACCGCCAGGTCCGGATGGGGGTGCCGGGCATCGAGATGCAGCCGGCCCGGATGGACAAGTCCATCACCGCGCACCAGGAGATGATCGACGCCCTCGACGGCAACAGCGTGAAGCGGTTCCGCGAGCTGGTCGTCACCCACATCAACGAGGCCGCCACCGACCTGCGGAGTACTCGGTGACAGAACTTCTCTACCCCCTGGGCGGACGGCGTGCCTGGGCGGTGTGGACCACTGCTGTCCTCACCTACCTGGTGACGGTGCTGCACCGCGGCTCGATGAGTGTCGCCGGTCTGCAGGCCGCAGAGCGCTTCGACATCTCCGCATCCGCGCTTGCGAGCTTCACCGTCGTACAGCTGACTGTGTACGCCGCCATGCAGGTGCCGGTCGGCATCCTGCTGGACCGGTACGGCTCCAAGCGCCTGCTGATCACTGCGTCGGTCCTGCTGTTCGCTGCGCAGTCCGCGTTCAGTCTGGTCGACTCCTATCCGGCTGCGCTCGCTGCACGCGCCGTACTGGGTGTCGGCGACGCACTGGTGTTCATCAGCGTGCTGCGGGTCGTCATGTCCTGGTTCCCCGCGCTACGGCAGCCGGTGATGTCGCAGGCCACCGGGATGCTCGGCGGTGTCGGCGCGATCGTCTCGACCGTGCCGATGGCCGCCGCGTTCCACGCCTTCGGCTGGACCAGCACGTTCGCCGCTGCCAGTGTGCTCAGTCTGGTCACAAGTGTCGCCGTACTGTTCCTGATTAGGGACACGCCGTACGACGTGCCGCTCAGGCGGACCAAGCAGTCGTTGACCGAAGTACGGAGCAACCTGCGCCGCGCCTGGCAGGAGCCGGGCACACGGCTCGGGCTGTGGACGCACTTCACCACCAGCTTCTCCGGCGGAACGTTCGGTCTGCTCTGGGGCTACCCGTTCCTCGTCCAGGGGCAGGGCGTCCCTCCGACCACGGCTGCCGCGATGCTCATCCTCCCCGTGCTGGCGAGCCTGTTCTACGGGCCTCTGGTCGGCCGGTATGCCGCGAGGTTCCCGTTCTACCGGTCGTGGATCGTGCTGGCCGTGATCGGCGGCTCGGTGCTCATGTGGACCGTCGTACTGCTGTGGCCGGGCCGGGCGCCGATGCCGGTGCTGCTGATGCTGATCGTCGTCCAGGCGGCCGGCGGACCGGGCTCGATGCTCGGGCTCGACTACGCCCGGACGTTCAACCCGGCGACCCGGTTCGGGGCGGCCAACGGGATGGTCAACACCGGCGGGTTCATCGCGATGCTGATCTGCATCGGCATGGTCGGCATCCTGCTGGACGTGTCGTCGGGCGGTGCGCCGCAGACGATCGACGACTTCAAGTTCGCGCTGGCGTTCCAGTACGTGCTGTGGGCGATCGGCACCCGGCAGATCCTCAAGTACCGCCGCAAGGCCCGCGGCCACCTGGCCCGCTACAACCCCGAGGCCTACCAGGCCCTGCTTGCCAACCAGATCATGCCGCTGAAGGGCTGAGCCAGCGGCCTGACAGCGGAGTGCCAGGGCGGTGCCAGTACGGCGTCGGACGGTAGTCCCAGTGAAGTGAGTCCACTGGGAGGAACCGATGACCACAACGAACCAGGTCGCCATCGAGGCGGTCGGCTTGGTCAAGAAATATGGCGACACCACCGCCCTCGCCGGCGTCGACCTGAGCGTGCCGACCGGCACCGTGCTCGGCGTGCTCGGGCCGAACGGCGCCGGCAAGACCACCGCGGTCCGCATCCTCGGCACCCTGATCCGCCCGGACGGCGGCCACGCCATGGTCGGCGGGTACGACGTCGTCCGCGACGCCGGCAAGGTCCGCGGGATCATCGGCCTGACCGGGCAGTACGCCTCGGTCGACGAGGACATGTCCGGCCGCCGGAACCTGGTCATGATCGGCCGGCTGCTCGGGTACTCGCGGGCGCAGGCCCGGGCCAAGGCGGACGAGCTGCTGGAGCGGTTCGAGCTGACCGGCGCGGCGGAGCGGATCGCGAAGACGTACTCCGGCGGTATGCGCCGCCGGCTCGACCTGGCCGCCAGCCTGGTCGGGAACCCGAGCATCCTCTACCTCGACGAGCCCACCACCGGTCTCGACCCGCACGCCCGCAACGGCGTCTGGGAGACGGTCCGGAACCTGGTGCTCGACGGCACCACGGTGCTGCTCACCACGCAGTACCTGGAGGAGGCCGATGCGCTCGCCGACTCGATCGTGGTGTTCGACAAGGGCCAGGTCGTCGCCTCCGGGCGGCCGGCCGAGCTCAAGGCCCAGGCCGGCCGGCAGTCGCTCGACGTACGCCCGGCCGAGCCCGCGCACCTCGAGCGGGTCGCCGCGATCGTCGCCGAGTCGGTCGGCGTCCGCCCGACCGTCGACGTGGTCAACACCCTGGTCAGCGCACCGGTCAGCGACGGCACGCCGATGCCGGTGGTGGTACGGCGCCTCGACGAAGAGGGGATCGCGGTCACCGAGCTGGCGCTGCGGCTGCCCAGTCTGGACGAGGTGTTCCTCGCCCTCACCGGGCATACCGCCGAGGAGAAGACGCAGGACGCCGTACTGGAAGGAGTGGGTCGATGACCACCGCAACACTGGAAGCCCCGGCCCACGCGGGCCGCCGGAGCCGGCCGTTCGCCTGGGTCGAGCAGAGCCTGACGCTTGCCTGGCGCAACATCGTCCGGATCCGGCAGAACCCGGAAGCGCTGGCGGACGTGACGTTCCAGCCGATCATCTTCCTGGTGCTGTTCCTGTTCGTGTTCGGCGGCGCGATCGCCCAGGGCGGGACCTGGCGGGACTACCTGCCGTTCCTGCTGCCGGGGCTGCTGGTGCAGACCGTGGTGTTCTCCACGATGGGCACCGGTGTCGGGCTGAACGACGACTTCGCCAAGGGCGTCTTCGACCGGTTCCGGTCCCTGCCGATCGCCCGGGTGGCGCCGCTGATCGGCGCGGTCCTCGGTGACGCGGTCCGGTACACGCTGTCGATTGTGATCTTGATGAGCACCGGGTTCGTGCTCGGGTTCCGGTTCCAGAACGGGGTCGGCTACGGCCTGCTGGCGCTGCTGATCGTGCTGCTGTTCGCGCTGTCGATGTGCTGGATCTGGGTCTGGCTCGGGCTCACGCTGAAGACGGCGCAGGGGGTCCAGGGCATCGCGTTCCTGGTGATGTTCCCGCTCACCTTCGGCAGCAACGTGTTCGTGCAGACCAGCACGCTGCCGGGGTTCCTGCAGGCGTTCGTGAACGTGAACCCGGTCAAGTACCTGGTCGATCTGATGCGGGCGCTGATGCTCGGCGGCGACATCCAGAAGCCGCTGCTGATCACCCTCGCCTGGATGGCCGGCCTGATCGCGGTCTTCGCACCCCTGGCGATCCGCGCCTACCGCCGCCGTACCTGATCATCCGACGGATAGGGGCCGGGGACGTTCCCGGCCCCTATCGTCAGTAGCGATCGATTCGATCAACAATCATCGCTTTTCGCAATGGTGTTGCCGACCCTAGTGTCGATGACATGGAACCGGCACCCGAGCAACTGTCCAGCCCTCGCGGCACACCCCTGACAGCGCTCACCTGGGCGGACGCGCAGACGCGTGTTGCCGAGGCGGAGGACTTCCTGCTCGCGACGACCGACCCGGATGGGCGGCCGCACGTGGTGCCGGTGCTGGGGGTGTCGCTCGACGGAACGTTCTGCTTCGTCACCTTCCGGCGGTCCCGCAAGACCCGCAACCTCGAGCGGAACAACGGCTGCGCGGTCACCGTGCCCGGTGCCGAGGTCGACCTGGTTCTCGAAGGGACTGCCGATCGCGTTCGGGACGGAGCCCGGCTGCAGGCGATCGCGGACCTGTTCCCGGTCAAGTATCCGTGGTGGCATCCGTTCGTCAGGGACGGCGAGTTCTACGATCCGGCCGACCTCGATCCGCGGCACGTCTACGCGGTCGAGCCGGCACAGGTGTTCGCCTTCGGCAAGGAGCACGGGTTCAGCGCCACGCGTTGGCGCAGCTAGATCTGTCCATGGCGTCCGTCAGAGTGGCGGTATGACGACCAGATGGACGATGACGATCGACTGCGCGGACCCGGGCCGGCTCGCGCGGTTCTGGGGTACGGCGCTCGGCTACGTGGGCTCGGATCCGCCGACGGGCTGGGACACCTGGGAGGCGTTCCTGACCGACCAGAACGTGCCCGAGGACGAGTGGAACGACGGCGCCAGCCTGTCCGACCCGAACGGCGTGCTGCCCGCCATCTCGTTCCTCAAGGTCCCCGAGCCACGCACGGTCAAGAACCGCCTGCACCTGGACCTCCAGGTCAGCGGCGGCCGCGCCGAACCCCAACCGCTGCGAGAACAACGCATCCGCGCCGTCGCAGCCACCCTCGTCGAGGCCGGCGCCACCATCGTCCACGAGATCCGCAAAGACGCCTCCCCCGACCTCGACCACCTCTGGATGGCCGACCCCGAAGGCAACGACTTCTGCGTCGTCTGAGACCTGCCGGCCGACGTTCACCAAGCCGATCAGGCCAGGTGTCCTGGGAGCAAGCCAGTTCCCGCAGAAGATCCTGGACTCCGTGGGCTCGGTCGTCCACAAGCCCCAGGACTGGTGAAAAGCAGAAGCCCCACCGAAGTGGGGCCTCGCGCCCAGCCACCGAAGCAACTGGGGGAATAGTCAGAGCCTAACCGACGAGCAGACCCCGGGCAACTGAGGACACTCAGTGCAGGTGTTCGCCGAAGGCCAATGGGTCGCGGGTGCAGAGGTAGGTTGCCCAGTGCAACTTTGTTGGGGTGCCGGTGGCGTCTCGGGTGATGCGGAGGAGTTCGCCGGTTTCGCGGCCGGAGGTGGTGCGGTAGACGTCTTCGGACAGGCGGGTGAAGACGGCGGGGGCGAGGTGCTCGGCTGCGGCGGGGGACTTGGCCTGGAGCTCGCCGGCCTTGACCGAGAAGACGAACGGGGTGCCCTCGGAGAACCAGGTGCCGAGGACGCCGACGAGCTCGTCCGGCACCGTCGTACCGGGGACCCAGGGGTCGGCCGGGAGCGGGTCGTCCTCGAGGACCTTGATGATCAGGTCGGTGGCCAGCAGGCCCGGCGCCGGCGCGGAGGTGGAGCTCTGCAGTGCGATGCCCGCAGTACCGGAGGGCCGGTGCACGAAGGTCGACGTGATGTGACCGGGCATCCCGCCGTCGTGGCCGACGAAGATCCGGTCGCCGCGGCGCAGCAGCATGAAGCCCAGGCCGAAGGCGAGTTGCCAGCGGTCCAGGTCGGCCATGATTTGCACCTGGCACATCTCGTCCAGGGTGTCCTTCGACAGCACCTCGTCGACCGGGTTCGCGACGAACATGGCCCACTTCGCCAGGTCTTCCGCCGTACTCGCGAGCCCGCCGCAGGCGTCCATCGAGCCGAGGTTCAGCAGTTGCTCGCGGACCGGAACGTCGGAGAACGGCGGCACGTAGTAGCCGACGGCTGTCGGTCCGCCGTCCATGCCGACCGTCGTACGGCGCATCTCCAGCGGATCCAGGATCCGGGTCTTGATCGCGTCGTACCAGGAGCGTCCGTCGAGGCGGGCGACGATCTCGCCGAGGAGTGAGAAGACCAGGTTCGAGTAGTGGAACCGGTGGTGCGGCTTGCCGACCCGCTCGGCGTCGTTCCAGCCCGAGACCAGCTCGGCGCGGTCCGGGAACTTCATCACGTCCCAGACGTCGCCGACCGGCTCGCGCTGCATCCCGCTGGCGTGGCTGAGCATCTGCCGCACGGTGATGCCCTCGTGCTTGCTCTCCGGGATCAGCTTCTCGACCGGGTCGTCGAGGGTGAGCTTGCCCTCGTCGCGCAGCGCCATGATCGCGACCGCGGTCAGCGTCTTGCTCTGCGAGGCGATCAGGAACTGCGAGTCGGCCGTCGGCGGCACACCGGGAGCGTCCAGGTCGGCGGATCCGGCCCCGTGGGACCAGGCCAGCGCCCCGTCCCGGGCGACGGCTCCCACGACGCCGGGCACGCGCCCCTTGGTCTGACGTTCCGCGACGAGGCGGGTGAGCGCAGTCTGCGTCTGCGCGGCGATATCTGTCACGACTGCCGACTGTAAGGGAAGGCAATGACAAACGGCAGGGGTATTTGGGTGGGCTCATGTGCGAGGCTGGTCGGGTGCGCATAGCGGTGCTTGGGCCTCTCGCGATGTGGGCGGCCGACGGGACTCCGCTGGACGTCCGCGGAGTCCGGCTGCGCGGACTGCTCGCCCGGCTCGCGCTGAGCGCGGGCAAACCGGTCAGCGTCGAGACTCTGGTCGACGGGCTCTGGGGCACCGAGGCGCCCAGCGCCAACGCGCTGCAGTCCCTCGTCTCCCGCCTGCGCGCCGGCCTGCCCGCCACCGAGTCGAGCATCGCCGTCCAGTCCGGCCCGGCCGGCTACACGCTGACCATCGGCCCGGACTGCGTCGACGCCCTCCAGTTCGAGGACCTGGTACGGCGCGGCCGCGGGCTGATCGGCTCCGACCCGGAGAAGGCGTGGACTCTGCTCACCCAGGCGGACAAGCTCTGGCGCGGTGACGCGCTCACCGACCTCCGCGACCTGCCGTTCGCTGCCATCGAGGCCGACCGCCTGGCCGAGCTCCGGCTCGCCGCCACCGAGCACCTCGCCGAGGCCGCAGTCAGCTGCGGTCACGCCCGCGAGCTGATCGGCGAGCTCGAGGGCCTCGCCACGGCCCACCCGCTGCGCGAGCGACTGCACGAGCTGCTGATCAGAGCCCTGTACGCCGACGGCCGCCAAGCCGAGGCGCTGGCCGCGCACGAGCGAGTCCGCGAGACCCTGGCCGACGAGCTCGGCGCCGATCCCGGGACCAGGCTCCGAGATCTGCATGTCGCAGTACTGCGGGGTGACTCGATCGATCCGCCCGCCACGACGACCGCCGTACCTGCGCCGGCCGCTCCGAAGCCGCGCAGCAACCTGCGTGCACCACTGACCAGCTTCGTCGGGCGGCGGGATGACGTGACCGAGCTGGCCCGCCTGGTGAGCGACGGGACGCGCCTGGTGACCATGGTCGGCCCTGGTGGCGCAGGGAAGACCAGACTGGCGACCGAGACCGGGCGCTCGCTCATGGAGCAGAGCGGCGACGGGATCTGGTTCGTCGAGCTTGCGCCACTCGGTGATGCGGCGGACGTCGCGCCGGCTGTGCTGTCCGCGCTCGGCGCGACCGAGTACGTCGAGGAGCTCAGTACGGCGCTCGCCCCCAAGCACTTCCCGACCAGCCGGGCAGCAACGCAGCGACTGGTCGAGGTGATCGCCGATCGCCGCATCCTGCTCGTGCTCGACAACTGCGAGCACCTGGTCAACGAAGTCGCCGGTCTGGTCGACTCGCTGCTCGCGGCCTGCCCACGGCTGCGGGTGCTCACCACCAGTCGCGAGCCGCTGAGCATCCCGGGCGAGCACCTGCATCCGGTCGGGCCGCTGGGCCTGCCGCCCGAGGACAACGACGCCGACGGCGACTACCCGGCGATGCAGCTGTTCGTCGACCGGGCCCGCGCCGTACGCCCCGACTTCATGCTCACCGACACCAACCGGGCAGCGGTCGCCGAGATCTGCCGGCGGCTGGACGGGATGCCGCTGGCGATCGAGCTGGCGGCGGCGCGCCTGCGGGCGCTCACTCCGGCGCAGATCGTCGACAAGCTGGCGGATAGGTTCCGCTTGCTGACCAGCGGATCGCGTACGGCGCTGCCCCGCCACCAGACGTTGCGTGCAGTCGTGGAGTGGAGCTGGGAGCTGCTCGACCCGGAGGAACAGGCGGTCGCGCGGCGGCTGTCGCTCTTCTCCGGCGGTGCGACGCTCGAGGCCGCCGAGCAGGTGTGCAGCGACGACAACCTGCCGCCCGAGTCCGTGCTCGGCGTACTGGCGTCCCTTGTCGACAAATCACTCGTCGAGGCAGCGGCCGACGACCGGTCCGTGCGCTACCGCATGCTCGAGACGGTCCGCGCGTACGCCGCCGAGCAGCTGCAGGACTCGGGTGAGTACGGGTACTTCCGGAACGCACACACCAAGTACTTCAGCCGCCTGCTCCGCCAGGCCCGGCCGAAGCTGCGGTCCGCCGAACAGATCCAGTGGATCGCCCGGCTGACCGCGGACAACGAGAACCTCGTCGACGCTCTGCGTACGGCGATCGACAGCGGCTCGGCTCGGTCGGCCGTCCAGCTGGTGGCCGCGCTCGGCGAGTACTGGAACATGTGCGGTCGCCCGGCCGAAGGTGTCACGTGGATGCGGGCGGCGCTCGCCGTACCTGGTCCTAGCTCGCCGCTGGACCGGGCTACGGCGTTGATGCTGTTCTCGCTCGGCACGCTGTCGAGTGGTGAGGACCCGACCGACTCGTTCCCGCAGGCGGTGCGTGGGCTGGCCGAGGTTCGCCTGCTGAGCCGACGGCACGAGCAGGTCGCGAGCGCGGGCGTCGGCCTGTTCACGAACGCGGTCTGGTCGGCGATCCGGCGCGACAAGGCGGCCTGCTTCAACACCTTGCAGATCGCCCGCGAGCACCAGGACCCGTGGACGCGCAACATGGGCGTGATGATGACCGCGATGTTCCGCGAGAACGAGGGCGACGTCGACCAGATGGCCGCCGACCTGACGCTCGCGCTCGACGGGTTCCGGGTGATCGGCGACCGCTGGGGCATCTCGCTCGCCCTCCGCGGCCTGTCCAGCTACCTGGGCATCCAGGGCGACCACGAGCGCGCCCTCGAAGCGCTGGACGAGTCGATGAGCCTGCTCGAGGAGCTCGGCACCGTCGAAGGTGTCCCGCAGATCCTCGGCCAGAGCGCGATGAGCCGGATCGAGCTGGGCGACCTGGAGGGCGCGCGGGCCGACCTGCAGCGGGCGATGCGGCTGGCCGAGGAGACCGGTTCGCGCAGCGGCCAGGGAATGGCGTACGCCGGGATGTCGCGCATCGCGCTGCGGACAGGCAAGCTCGACGAGGCCAGGGAGCTGGCGGAGCGCGCGTACTCGATGCTCGACCTCGAGGCCGAGCGGATGGCGCCGCACGGCCAGGCGATGATGCTGTCGCAGCTGAGCCGGGTGAGCGTCGCGCGTGGCGAGCTCGATGACGCCGTCGCCTACAGCCGCCAGGCGATGGAGCTGGGCCTGAGCACCGACGACATGCCGGTGGCGTCGGTGATCGTGGAAGGCGCCGCGGAGGTGGACCTGCTCGCCGGAGACACCGAGCTCGCGGCCCGGACCCTCGGCCTCGCCGCGGCGATGCGTGGCATGCGCAGCATCCCCACCGCCGACGTCCGCGCGAGCTTCGACCGACTGCGCGACGTACTGGGTGCGAGCGCGTTCGAGCAGGCGTACGACGCCGGCGCGTCGCTCCCGCGGGACGAGGCCCTCGCCGAGCTCCGCAAGCGCTTCAGCTCGTCATGAGTTGGACGGCCAGGTCGCGGAGCGCCTGCTGCACGGTCTGCTCGGGCGGCCGCGGGTCGGCCAGCATCCAGTCGTAGACGACGGTGTTCACCGCACCGAAGAAGCACAGACCGAGGAACCGGAAGTCCTTGTCCTTGATCTCGCCACGCCCGACCGCGGTGCCACCGAGCTCCTGCACGCTGCCGATCATCAGCTCCCGGAACGCGATCCGCTGCTCCTCGACCGCGGGACTGGTCCCGACCACTTCGACGAACGAGATTTGGGCCCGGCGCAGGTCTTCCATGATCGTGCGCAGGTAGCTGTCGACCGCCGCCTCGATCCGCTCGCGGATCGGCCGGCCGTCGGTCTGGCGCAGCGCGTCGCCGGTGCTGCGCACCGCGAGCTCGATCACCTGCGCGTGCACCGCGAGCAGCACGGCTTCCTTGTTCTGGAACTCGTGGTAGAAGTGCCGGGTGGACACTTTCGCCTGTGTGCACAGGCGTTCCACGGACGTCGCGGGATAGCCTTCGGTCCCGAACAACTCCAGCGCGGCGGCCAGCAACCGCTCGCGCCGCGCAGCCTTCCACTCCTCGACTGACCGCCCGGAATAACGGCGTACGGAGGGTTCCCTCATCACACCTCTTGTCGCTACCCCGTGCCAGATGCCGGACATCCTATCCACCACTCGGCGTCACTGTCGCGGGTCGCCAGGCCATCACAGATCGCGGACCGGAGCAGGGCCGAGCGTCACCCGGTCCTCGTGGTCGCGATTGTGATGGCCTGGCGGTCCGCTCACCTCAGTCGCCGGTGGCGCCGTCGAGCACCTCGCGGATGATGTCGAGGTGCCCGAGGTGCCGCGCGGTCTCCTCGATCATGTGGCAGAGGATGTACCGCACCGACGCCCGGCCCGCCTCGCGGACCACGAGCCGTTCCACGTCGTCGAGCGCGAAGCCGGCGACGATCTCGTTGGACCGCTTGCACTCGGCGTCGTACTCGTCGAGCAACTGCGCGAGCGGTACGTCGTCGACGAACATCTCGGCGTCCGGATGGCCGCCTTCGGTCCACGGGGTCTGGCCGGTGTCCGGCGTACCGAGGAGGTTCTCGGTGAACCAGGAGTACTCGACCCAGCGCAGGTGCGCGACCAGCCCGGCCACCGTCATCAGCGGTGACGTGGGCAACAACTTGCGATGGGCATCGATCTCGCTGAGGCCCGCGCACTTCGGCCGGACCAGCGATCGCTGATGGTCGAGCCAGCCGACCAGTTGGGCGCGTTCGTCGCCGGTCAGTGGTGGCCTCATGTGGGGTCCGCCATCCGCACGTAGCCGGTACGGCCGTCGAGGAGTTCGCGGATGATGTCGAGGTGGCCGACGTGTCGCGCGGTCTCCTCGATCATGTGGCAGAGGACGTACCGCAACGAGGCCGCCTTGTCTGCCGGTTGCCCGCGTTCGACGGTCTCCAGCGGGAGGCCGGCGATTGCCGCGTTGGATTGCTTGCACTCGGCGTCGTACTCCTCGAGCAACCGGGCCAGCGGCACGTCGCCGACGAACATCTCCGCGTCGGGATGCCCGTCCTCGGTCCAAGGGGTTTGGCCGGTGTCCGGTACGCCGGCCACGTTGAGCTGGAACCACGCGTACTCGTTCCAGCGCAGGTGCGCCACCAGCCCCGCGATCGTCATCAACGGCAACGTCGGCAGAAGCTTGCGGTGGGCATCTTCTTCGGAGAGTCCTTCGCACTTCATCCGGACGAAGGAACGTTGCAGGTCGAGCCATCCGATCAGCTGAGCGCGCTCGTCGGCGGTCAGCGGCGGACGCAGTACTTCGGTCATTCAAAGCTCCTGTGAATGTGGAGCCACCCGGTCTCAGCCGCGGGTACGGCGGACGGGCGGCACGACGGTCGGACTGCACATCGCGCTCACCTCCTCTCCACCAGTTGACAGCACCATATCCGCCCGACGGCCCGGTCCGGAACTCGGTTTCTGGCAGTCTTGGTCCGGACAGCGCCCGCACCGCGCGAAGAGGTGAGACGTGGACCCACGGTTCGACCTTCCGCTCTACACCCGCGCCGAGGTCGCGCTTCACCTGGGGTTACCACCCACCACTCTGGGCGACTGGCTCCGGTCCGGTGCCCTGGAAGCGCGCAGCGGCGGGCGCGGCGAGCCGACCATCACGTTCGCCGGCCTCGTCGAGACCCACATGCTCCGGCACCTCCGCCAGGCCGGCCTGTCCCTGCAGGCGATCGGCGAAGCCGCCGTCGCCCTGCGCTCCCGTGCCGGCCGCCACTACCCGCTGGCGTGGTCCGGCCTGGCCCACGATGGCCGCGACCTGCTGATCGAGATCGCCGCCGAAGGTCGCGAGCAAGGCTGGGAACGCATCCGCGACAGCCAAGGCGGCCTCCCCGGCGTCCTCCGCCGCGGCTCAGCCGCGATCACCTGGTCCGACGACGGCTACGCCGCCACCCTCCGCCTCGTCATCTACCACGACATCGACGTCATCGTCGACCCCCGCCGCTCCCACGGCCAACCCCTCGTCGCCGACTCCGAGGTCCGCGTCGAAGAGGTAGTCGACCAAGTCCGCACCGGCACGACGTACCGCGACCTGGCGGCCAAACACAACCTCGAAGACTTCGAAGTAGAAGCCCTCGTCCGCCCACCCACCTTCCGCCGCCCCAAACACCCCCAACCCGAACCCCTCCTGTAGGCGGTTCTGTGGATAGCCGAACGCATACTGTCCGCCCGGACTGGCATCCTGGTCATCGACAGGCTGTGATCACGGAAGGAGGTGGTGTGGATGGATCCGCGATTCGACCTGCCGATTCTCACGCGCGCAGAGACAGCGAGCCACCTGGACCTACCTCCCTCGACCCTCGGCTACTGGGTGAAGACACGAGCGCTCCAGGTCGTCGAGCGACAACGAACCAGCGACGCGTCGATCACCTTCGCGAGCCTGGTCGAGACGCATATGCTTCGCCAACTGCGGCAGTCCGGTCTGTCTCTGGGTGCGATTCGCGACGCTGCGATCCGGCTGCGCAACGAGCTCGACAGGCCGTATCCGCTCGCCTGGCGACGTATCGCCCACGATGGACGCGACCTCCTGGCTGAGATCGCGGCCGAAGGCGAGGGCGCTTCATGGGAGCGAATCCGCGACAGCCAAGGCGGCCTGCCTGGCGTAGTCGAGCTCGGGCTGAAATCCGTCGAGTGGGCGCCCGACGATTACGCGAGCAGACTTCGGCTGGTGGCGTATCGAGGGGCCGACGTCGTTGTCGATCCCTTGGTCTCCTTCGGGCAGCCGATTCTGGCAGGCGTCGGTGTGCGCGTCGAGGATGTGGTCGACCTGGCACGGGCGGGCGAGCCCTACCAGCTGATCGCCGACGAGTTCGGCATCCAGACCACCGAGGTCGAGGCCCTTGTCCGGCCCCACATCCGAGCAGCCTAGGTTCTACATCGACGTCGGTCTTGGCGGCATCGCGATCCCTCACCTGGTTCGTCGACTGGGCAGCGAAGCGTTGACCAAGCACGAGGTGTTCGGACGTCGGACCGTCGAGGACACCGAATGGACTGCCTGGGCCGATGCTGAGGATCTCGTCGTGCTGACGAAGGACGATGCGATCCGGAGGCGACCGCTCGAGCGTGCCGCGCTGGCCAGGTCGGGTTTGCGAGTCTTCTGCTTGACCAACGCGAACCTCACGAAGGCGGAGCAGGTCTTGCGGTTCGAGTGCTTGTGGCCGGCCCTCTCAGGCGGTGCGAGCAGCCCGGTCCGTTCGTCTGTGGCGTGTACGCCGACCGGCTGCAGGACCTGCGTTTCTAGCAGTCGGCCGCCTTGGACTGTGGTGACGCCCCTCTGGTGGGGTCGAACAGCGAATGGCCTGTGGATGGTCACCAGTTCCTGTCCGAGCCCTCGGTTCGAGTCGGAGTCTGACGGTCACCGCCGATGCGACAACCGCCGGGCCGGTGGGACAGCCCGCCTACGGACCACGTCGACCGGGTGGTCGATCGCGTGCGACGGAGGAGCGCGCAGACCCGGCGGTAGCCGGAACGCACGGCGGTAGCCGGAACGCACGGCGGTAGCCGCGCGTGAGTCAGAGTCCGCGGTTGTCTTTGATTCGTTTGGCTTTGCCTAGGGAGCGTTCCAAGGTGTGGGGTGGGAGTACTTCGACGGTGGCGGTTACGCCTACTCGGTCCTTGATTCGGCGGGTCAGGTGGGCTGCGGCGGTATTGCGATCACCCAAATCGGGGGTGGCTTCTACCTGGACGGTCAATTCGTCGAGGCGGGTGGGGCGGGTGAGGATGCAGAGGTAGTGCGGGGTGAGGCCCGGGACGAGCAGGATCTGTTCCTCGATCTGGGTGGGGAAGACGTTGACGCCGCGGACGATCATCATGTCGTCGGTGCGGCCGGTGATCTTCTCCATCCGGCGCATGCCGGGGCGGGCGGTGCCGGGGAGCAGGCGGGTCAGGTCGCGGGTGCGGTAGCGCAGGACGGGGAATGCTTCCTTGGTGAGGGTGGTGAACACCAGTTCGCCGACCGAGCCGTCGGGGAGGACCTCGCCGGTGACGGGGTCGATGATCTCCGGGTAGAAGTGGTCTTCCCAGATGTGCAGGCCGTCCTTGGTTTCGACGCATTCCTGCGCGACGCCCGGCCCCATCACCTCGGACAGGCCGTAGATGTCCACGGCATGCATGCCCGTCCGCTCCTCCACCTCCAAGCGCATCTGCTCGGTCCAGGGCTCGGCGCCGAAGATCCCGATGCGCAGCGACGTGTCGCGGGGGTCGAGGCCGCGGGACTCCAACTCGTCGACGATGGCGAGGAAGTACGACGGGGTGACCATGATGATCCGGGCGCCGAAGTCGCGGATCAGATCGACCTGCCGTTCGGTCATCCCACCAGACACCGGTACGACGGTGCACCCGAGCCGCTCGGCGCCGTAATGAGCGCCCAGCCCGCCGGTGAACAGACCGTAGCCGTAGGCAATATGGCACACGTCGCCCGCCCGGCCACCGGCAGCACGGATCGACCGCGCCATCAGGTCGGCCCAGTTGTCCAGGTCGCGCCGGGTGTACCCGACCACCGTCGGCCGTCCCGTCGTACCCGAGGAGGCGTGCACCCGCACCACTTCAGACCGCGGTACGGCGAACATCCCGAACGGATAGTTCTCCCGCAGATCCGCCTTCGCGGTGAACGGCAGCCTGCTCAGATCCGACAACGATCGCAGGTCGCCCGGCTCGAATCCCACCGCGGACAGCGCGGCCCGGTAAAGCGGCACGTTCTCGTACGCCGACGCGACCGTCGACTGCAGCAGAGAAAGCTGACGGGAGCGGAGCTCGTCGACGGACAGCCGCTCGCCGTCGTCACGCAGGTCCTCGGGACAGGGCTCGCCGAGCATCACGACACCTCCAGGTCACGGACGAGCGAGCAGGGTCGCGATGCCCTGGCCCACTCCGATGCACATGGTGGCCAGCGCGTACCCGGCGTCGCGGTGGCGACGCTCGAGGGCAGCGGTGAGCGCGAGCCGAGCGCCCGACATCCCGAGCGGATGGCCGAGCGCGATCGCGCCGCCGTTCGGGTTCACGTGCTCGGCGTCATCGGGCAGACCGAGCTCCCGCAGTACGGCGAGGGACTGCGACGCGAACGCCTCGTTCAGCTCGATCACGCCGACGTCCGACAGCGCGACACCGGACCGGTCGAGCAGCTTGCGCGTGGCCGGGGCCGGGCCGATTCCCATGATCCGCGGTGGCACGCCGGCCGCCGCCGTACCGACGATCCTCGCCAACGGTGTGACTCCGAGCCGCTCGACGGCCGCACCGCTCATCACCAAAAGAGCGGCCGCACCGTCGTTCACGCCGGAGGCGTTGCCCGCAGTGACCGTGCCGGGTGAGCGGAACGGCGTCTTGAGCCCGGCCAGCGCCTCGAGCGAGGTCTCCCGCGGGTGCTCGTCGACCTCGACGACAGTCACAGCGCCTCGCTTGCCCGGGACCGAGACCGGCACGATCTCCTCGGCCAGCCGCCCGTTCGCCTGCGCCTTCGCCGCGCGCTGCTGGCTGCGCAGGGCGAACAGGTCCTGGTCCTCGCGGGAGACGCCGAAGTCCGCGGCGACGTTCTCGGCCGTCTCCGGCATCGAGTCGATCCCGTACTGCTGCTGCAGCACCGGGTTCACGAACCGCCACCCGATCGTGGTGTCGAAGATCTCGGCCTGCCGGGCGAACGCGGTCGTTGCCTTGGGCATCACGAACGGCGCCCGCGACATCGACTCGACGCCGCCGGCGACCACGATCTCGTTGTCTCCGGCAATGATCGACCGGGCCGCCGACGCGACCGCGTCCAACCCGGATCCGCACAGCCGGTTGATCGTCGTACCAGGCACCTCGGCGGGAAGGCCGGCCAGCAGCACCGCCATCCGGGCCACGTTCCGGTTGTCCTCGCCGGCCTGGTTCGCGCAGCCGAGGATCACGTCGTCGATCATCGCGGGGTCAAGAGAAGAGTGCCGGCCCAGCAGAGCGGACACGACCCCAGCGGCCAGATCGTCGGGGCGGACGGGTGCGAGCGCACCGCCGTACCGGCCGATCGGCGTCCGCACCCCATCAACCAGAAACGCCTCACGCGTCATGACTCTTCCTCCGGGGAAATGATCGTGCCGGACAACTGACGGCTGCGGCCGCGGAACTCGGCGATCACCTCGTCGCCGCGCCGGACGGTCACGTCGTAGATCGCGTTCCGGCCGTACGACGTCCGCTCCCGCGCCTCGGCGACGAGCACGTCACCATGCTTGGCCGGGGCGACGAAGACGATGTCGCAGGTCTGCGCGACCGTGACCTGGTTGCGCGAGTTGCACGCGAACGCGAACGCGGAGTCGGCCAGGCAGAACACGAATCCACCATGCGCGATACCGTGCCCGTTCACCATGTCCTCGCGCACCGGCATCTCGATCCGGGCGAATCCGTCGCCGACCTCGGCCAGCCGCATCCCCAGGCCGGCGGAGGCGGTGTCCTCCGCCCACATCGCCGCGGCCACCCGGGCCGCCAAATCGTCAGCCATACCTGCCCTATCGAGAAGAAGGCTTGTGACACTCTATCCCCGGTCGCGGCATCGACTGTAACATCACAGACGCAGACCCCGAGCTTGGAGGACCCATGACCGACTGGCTGGCGACCCACCGCGAGCGCCTCGACGACGCGCTGAAGGCGATCCGCGGCCGCGGCTACCACTCCGCCTTCCCGGAGTCGCCCAGTCCGCGGGTGTACGGCGAGACCGCGGCCGCCGACGGCAAGGCCGCGTTCGAGGCCTACCTCGGTACGACGTTCCCGCTGGAGATCCCGGGGTCGCGCGGCGAGGTGGTCACCGAGCACTCGCCCTACGGCATCAAGCTGGACATCGCTTACCCACGCATGGTCGAGGACGGTCTCGACGACCTGCTCGCGGCGGCACAGGCCGGGCTCAAGGACTGGCGCAACGCCGGGATCGACGGCCGGACCGGCGTGACGCTGGAGATCCTCGACCGGCTGCACAAGCGCGTCTTCGAGCTGGCCAACGCGGTTCAGCACACCAGCGGCCAGGCGTTCGTGATGGCGTTCCAGGCCGGTGGCGCGCACGCGCTGGACCGGGCGCTCGAGGCGGTCGCGTACTCCTACGAGGAGATGAACCGCTACCCGGCCGCGGCGACCTGGGAGAAGCCGGCCAAGGGCGACCCGATCCGGATGGAGAAGACGTTCACCGTCGCCGGTCGCGGTGTCGCGCTGGTGATCGGCTGCAACACGTTCCCGACCTGGAACTCCTGGCCCGGCCTGTTCGCGTCGCTGGTCACCGGCAACGCCGTGGTGGTCAAGCCGCACCCGCTGGCCGTCCTGCCGCTGGCGATCACCGTCCAGGTGTGCCGCGAGGTGCTCGCCGAGGCCGGCCTCGACCCGAACCTGGTGACGCTGGCCGCCGAGCGGGCCGGCGACGGCCTGGCCAAGCCGCTGGCGACCCGGCCCGAGGTCAAGCTGGTCGACTTCACCGGCGGCAGCGAGTTCGGCGAGTGGCTGGAGCAGAACGCGACCCAGGCGACCGTCTTCACCGAGAAGGCCGGCGTGAACGCGGTCATCATCGACTCGACCGACGCGTTCAAGGCGCTGACCGGGAACCTGGCCTTCACCCTGTCGCTGTACTCCGGCCAGATGTGCACCACCACCCAGAACCTCTTCATCCCGGCCGGCGGCATCGAGACCGACGAGGGCCGCAAGTCCTTCGAGGAGGTCGGCGCCGGGATCGCCGGCGCGATGGGCAAGCTGCTCGGCGACGACGCCCGCGCGGTCGAGATCCTCGGCGGCATCGTCAACCAGGCCGTGATCAGCCGGCTCGAGCTCGCCCCGGAGTACGGCGACGTCGTGCTCGAGTCACGCTCGATCCAGCACCCGGCCTTCCCGGACGCCCTGGTCCGCACGCCGCTCCTGGTCGCGATCGACGCCAAGGACGAGGAGGTGTACGGGCGCGAGTGCTTCGGGCCGGTGTCGTTCCTGGTCAAGACGGCCGACACCGACGAGTCGATCGACCTGTTCCGCAAGACCGTCACCGACGGCGGCGCGATGACGGCCGGGATCTACTCGACCGACGCCAAGACCCTGGACGCGGCGCGGGAGGCCGCCCTGGACGCGGGGGTCGCGCTGTCGGAGAACCTGACCGGTCAGGTGTTCGTCAATCAATCGGCTGCTTTCAGCGATTTCCACGGCACCGGCGCCAACCCGGCCGCCAACGCGACATACACCGACGGCGCTTACGTTGCGAGTCGCTTCCGCGTCATTCAGTCTAGGCGTCATGTCTGATGGTGCGTCTCTGCAGGAAGTTCTGACCTACTACCGCAGCTGGCTCGCGTTCAGACAGCGCTATCTGCGGGTGCCGGGCGTGCAGGCGGCCGTGTTCGCGAACGGCTCGGTCGCCCTCAGCGCGGCGTACGGTCTGGCTGACGTGGAAGGCGCCGTACCGCTGACCGAACGGCACCTGTTCCGGATCGCGTCGCACTCGAAGACGTTCACCGGGACGGCCGTGCTGCAGCTGGTCGAGAAGGGCCGGCTGCGGCTCGACGACAAGGCGGAGATGCACGTCACCGAGCTGGTCGACGCGCCGGCCGGCAAGCTGACGTTGCGGGATCTGCTGAGTCATGCCGGCGGCCTGACCCGGGACAGCGACGACGCGGACTTCTGGCAGCTCGCGCAGCCGTTCCCCGATCGCGACGAGCTGCTCGCAGTACTGCGGTCGCCGGAGGCCGCGGTGATCGCGGAGCACGAGCGGTTCAAGTACACCAACATCGGCTACGGGCTGCTCGGGCTGGTGATCGAGGGCGCGACCGGCCGGTCGTACAACGACCATGTCCGGACCGAGATCGTCGAGAAGCTCGGGCTGTCCGACCTCGGACCCGAGCTGGATCCGGCGCGGAGCGCGGAGTACGCCACCGGCTACAGCTCCCTCGCGTACGCCGACACGCGCGTGCCGATCGACCACGTCGACACCCAGGCGCTGGCCGCCGCGACCGGGTTCTACGGCACCGCGACCGACCTGGTCACGTACTTCTCCGCGCACTTGCCCGGCGACGACCGGCTGCTGACCGACTCGTCGAAGCGCCAGATGCAGCACGCGCAGTGGAGCGTCGGGACCGACGACTGGCCGAAGTACGGGCTCGGTCTGCAGCTGGCGAAGGTCGGCGACCGGGAGCTGTTCGGGCACGGCGGCGGCTACCCGGGGCACATCACGCGGTCGCTGGTCGACGGCAAGGCCGGGATCGCGGTGTCGGTGCTGACGAACGCGATCGACGGGCCGGCGCAGCAACTGGCCGAGAGCCTGTTCAAGCTCCTCGACCTGGCGCAGGCGAAGAACCGCCCCGACCAGTCGGCCGACCTGAGCCGCTTCACCGGACGGTACGCCGGGCTCTGGGGCGTCACCGACATCGTCGAGCTCGGCGGGCGGCTGTACACGGTCGATCCCACGCTGGGCGACCCGGCAGACAAGGCCCCGACGCTGGAGGTCGACGGCGACACCCTGCTGGTGACCGAGGACCACGGCGGCGGGTCCTACGGCCAGCGCTACCACTTCACGTTCGGCGCGGACGCCCGCCCGGAGTCGATCCGGTCCGCCGGCGGCCTGCGGATGCAGCCGATCGAACAGTTCGCCCTGCCGTCGCGGGTGACAGTCGGCTGAGTACCGTTCTGGCATGACGATCCACGGCGATCATCCGTTCCTGCCGTCCGAGTCCGAGCGGAGCCCGGTACGGCGCTTGCGCGGCCGGCTGGCGTCGCCCGTCGGTCTCTGGACCACCGCGTACGACGGCAGGCGGGCCGGCCTGACCGTGGCGTCGATGATCGTGGCGGACGGTGACCCGGGGTATGTCGTCGGCCTGATCGACCCGGACTCGGACCTCTGGGAAACGTTGCGGCAGGCAAGAACCGCGGTCGTCGCCCTGCTCGGCGAACCGCATCGCCAACTGGCCGACGCGTTCGGCTACGTCGCCCCGGCACCGGGCGGTCCGTTCAAAATGATCGACTGGACCGACACGGAATGGGGCCCGGCACCGGTCGGCGTCGAGACCTGGGCGGGCTGCACCCTGGTCACCCCAGACCCACCCGAGGTCGGCTGGGCTCTCCAGGTCCAGCTCGAGATCGCCCACGTCGAGCTCTCGCCCGACGAGACCCCTGCGCTGGTCCACCGCCGCGGCCGCTATTACACGCTCTGACCCCGGATCCGCTTCGCCTCCCGGTCCTGCAACTCCTCACCCTGGACCAGGAACCGGTGAATCGTCTCCAGCTCCGCCCGGGTGTAGCGAGACAGCACCGCCGTCCCGGCCGGCCTGACCGGGCCGTACAGCTTCTCTACCCGCCCCGCCACCAACGGCGTCGCCGTCACCAGCACCCGGCGCCGATCAGCGTCGTCCTTCGTGCGTCCGGCGTACCCGAAGCTCTCCAACCGCTCGATCGCAGCAGTCGTCGCGGCCGGACTCAACCCCGCCTCGACCGCGAGCTGCCCCGCGGTCAGTCCGCCGCTGCGCAGCAGCAACCCGATGCACAGCAGATCGGTCCGATTCACACCGAGCGCCGCAGCGGCCGCGGCGTCCACCCGATCAGTGGCGTTCTGGAACCGCACCACGGCCTCGGCGATCTCCCCGATCAGGTTTTGTTTCGACACTCGAAATAGTCTACCCTCGATCCAATGTTTCGATCGTCGAAATAAATCGGAGGTTGCGATGGCTGCCACGACGCCTTTGCCCGGCTGGCTGAAGCCGGTGAACCGGCTGGTCAAGCTGCTGTCCCGCGCCGGGCTGCCGCTCGGCACCATCCACGTGCTGTCCGTGCCCGGCCGCTCGAGCTGCGCGATGCGTACGACGCCGGTCTCGCCGCTGACCGTGGATGGCCGGCGCTACATCCTGAGTCCGGTGCCGACCTCGGACTGGGTGCGTAACGCACAGGCGGCCGGGTGGGGCGTGCTCGCGGCCGGCCGGAAGTCCAGGCGGGTCCGGTTGGAGGAGGTCGTGGATCCGGCCGAGAAGGAGGCGGTGCTCCGGGCGTTTCCGGCCGAGGTCCCCAACGGTGTGCCGTTCTTCATCCACGTCGGCGCCGTCACGAGCGCGGACCCGGACGAGTTCGCCGCGGCCGCGCCGGGATCGGTGGTCTTTCTCGTAGTGTGAGGCCATGCGAGCCACCACGATCCATGCGCCGTACGACGTCCGGCTGAGCGACGTCGCCGATCCGAAGCTCGACGGGCCGACGGATGCGCTGGTGAGGGTGGTTGCCTCGTGCATCTGTGGGTCGGATCTGTGGCCGTACCGTGGGGAGAACAAGATCCGGCCGGGCAGCCGGATCGGGCACGAGTTCGTCGGCATCGTCGAGGAGATCGGCAGCGACGTCCGCACGGTCGAGCCGGGTGACTTCGTGGTCGCGCCGTTCGTGGTGAGCGACGGGACCTGCCCGCACTGCCAGGCCGGCTACCAGACCGCCTGCCAGAACCTGGTCGGCTATGGCAGCAGCCGGGCCGACGGCGGCCAGGGGGAGTACGTCAAGCTTCCGTACGCCGATGGCACGCTCGTCGCCACGCCGGAGCCGCCGGACGACTCCCTCGTCCCGTCGCTGCTCACGCTGTCCGACGTGATGGGCACCGGCTGGCATGCGGCGCGGGCCGCCCGGGTGAAGGCCGGTGACACGGTCGTGGTGGTCGGAGACGGCGCTGTCGGGCTGTGCGGCGTACTGGCTGCTTCGCGGATGGGCGCCGAGCGGGTGGTCGCCCTGTCGCGGCACGAACCACGGCAGAAGCTTGCGGCGAAGTTCGGTGCCACGGACATCATTGCCGAACGCGGAGACGCGGCGCGGGACGCCGTACTGGAGTTGACCGGTGGGGTCGGGGCGGACGCCGTACTGGAGTGTGTCGGGACCGGGCAGGCGATGACGACCGCCTTCGACGTCGCGCGGGCCGGGGCAACGGTCGGGTTCGTGGGAGTGCCGCACGGGGTCGAGGTGCCGATCCGCACGATGTTCAGCCGCAACGTCGGGCTGGCCGGCGGGATGGCGCCGGTGCGGGCATACCTGCCCGAACTGATGGCCGACGTGCTGTCCGGAGAGATCAACCCCGGCCTGGTGTTCGACTCCGAGCTCCCGCTCGCCGATGTAGCCGAGGGCTACCAGGCCATGCACGAGCGCCGCGCGATCAAGGTTCTGCTCACACCGTAGTCACAAACGCGCAATCTCAGTGCGCGCGGTGCCCGGTCGGGCGCTCGATGTGCGCGCTCTCACACGTGAGCCCCACCGGGGGTCACGGCTGCGCAACGCGGTTGCGCGGATCGTTGACACCTGGCGCGCGGCGTGCCCAGAGTTGGGCCGTCAAGGGGGCATCGTTGTCACAGGCGGCTCCATCAACTGATCGGAGAGTGAAAACATGCGTGGTGGTCTGAGCAAGGCCGTCGCGGTGCTGGGTGCGGCGGGTCTTCTCGCGGTCAGCGCCTGCGGGAACAGCGACGATGGTGGCGACGGAGGGGACGCGGCCGCGACCAAGGACGTCACCGTCTTCACCTGGTGGGCAGACGGTGGTGAGAAGGCCGGTCTGGACGGCCTGGTCTCGGTGTTCGGCACCGAGTGCACCGACTTCAAGTTCGTCAACTCCGCGGTCGCGGGTGGCGCCGGCTCGAACGCGAAGCAGGTGCTGGCCAACGACCTGCAGGCCGGCAAGCCGCCGTCCACCTTCCAGGCGCATGCCGGCGCCGAGCTGAAGGACTACATCAACGCCGGCCAGGTCGACGACGTCAGCCAGCTGTACAAGGACTTCGGGCTGGACAAGGCCTTCCCGCAGAACCTGATCGACAACCTGACCGTCGACGGCAAGATCTACTCGATCCCGGCCAACGTGCACCGCGCGAACGTGGTGTGGGCCAACCCGACGGTGCTGAAGAAGGCGAGCATCGACGGCGCCACGGCTCCGGCCAGCGTGGACGCCTGGATCGCCGACCTCAACAAGCTGAAGGCCGCCGGGGTGAAGGCGCCGCTGGCGATCTCCAAGGGCTTCGCCCAGCAGATGCTGGTCGAGGCCGTGCTGCTGGCCGAGCTCGGGCCGGACAAGTTCACCGGGCTCTGGGACGGCAAGACCGACTGGGCCGGCGGCGACGTGACGGCCGCGCTGAACAAGTACAAGACCCTGCTCGGCTTCACCAACGCCGACCGCGAGGCGATCGACTGGCCGGACGCGCTGGGGTACGTGAACAAGGGCCAGGCCGGCTACACGCTGATGGGTGACTGGGTCGCCGCGCAGCAGCTGGCCGACAAGGTGCCGGACACGGCCTACACCTACTGGCCGGCTCCGGGTACGGCGGGCAACTTCCAGTACCTGGCGGACTCGTTCACGCTGCCGACCAACGGGCAGAACCCCGACGGCGCCAAGTGCTGGCTGAAGGTCACCGGCTCGGCCGAGGGGCAGAAGGCGTTCAACACCAAGAAGGGCTCGATCCCGGCTCGGTCGGACGCCAACCCGGCGGACTACCCGAAGTACCAGCAGGCGGCGATGGCGGACTGGAAGAAGGACAAGATCGTCCCGTCCTGCGCTCACGGTGCCGCGTGCACGCTGGGCCAGAACAACGACATCCTGTCCGCGATCAGCCAGTTCAGTGGCAGCCAGGACGTCGCTCAGTTGCAGCAGGCGCTGGGCACCGCGATGAAGACGAGCTGATGCGAGGCGAGTTGCGGACCGGTCCTCGGGCGGTGAGCTGAGCATGCACGGGAGAATTCGCACCTGGGGTCCTGGAGCCCTGGTGCTGCTGCCGACTGTGTTGCTGCTCGGGTACTTCGTGTACGGGCTGATCGCGTGGACGTTCAACACGTCGATGACCGACCGGCACACCGCGCGCCGAGGCGGCTCGGTCGACTACGTCGGGTTCGAGAACTACACGAACCTGTTCAACGAGGACCGGTTCCTCAACTCGCTGAAGAACCTCGGCGTGCTCACGGTGCTGTTCATCGTGGGCACGCTGATCTTCGGCCTGATCTGGGCGCTGCTGCTGGAGAAGGGGGTCACCGGCGAGGGCGTGTTCCGGTCGATCTTCCTGTTCCCGATGGCGATCTCGATGATCGCCTCGGGGGTCGTCTGGGGCTGGCTGCTGAACCCGTCCCAGGGTGACGACGCCCGCGGGCTGAACCGGCTGTTCCATCTACTCCAGCTGAACTTCCTGGAGAATTCCTGGTGGACCGCCGGGAGCAGATGGACCACGATGGCGGCCATCGCGCTGCCGGCGGTCTGGCAGCTGTCCGGGTACATCATGGCGCTGTTCCTGGCCGGCTTCCGGGGGATCCCGCCGGAGTTGCGCGAGGCGGCGCGGGTCGACGGCGCCTCGGAGTTCAAGCTGTACCGGCACGTGCTCTTCCCGCAGCTGTCGCCGATCGCGCTGTCGGCGCTGATCATCCTCGGCCACATGTCGCTGAAGCTGTTCGACCTGATCTACGCGATCACCGGGCCGAACCAGTTCCGCACCGAGGTGCCCTCGATCTACCTGTGGAACACCTTGCTGCGCGGCGACCAGGCCAAGGCGGCCGCCATCGCGATCGTGATGCTCGCGGTCGTCGCCGTACTCGTCATTCCGTACGTCGCGTACACGGTCCGGCAGGAGTCCAACGAATGACCGCCACGGAAGCGGCCACCGGCACCACCGCGACAGCGATTCGCCGGAAGCCACGGACCAGCGCCGACGGGACGACCCGGCTCAGCCGATCGGTCAAGTACCTGTTGCTGCTGTTCTTCCTGCTGTTCGTCCTCATCCCGGTGTACGTCGTGGTGGTCGGCAGCTTCAAGACGTCCAGCGACACCACCGCCGCCGCGCAGTGGAACCTGCCGCAGGTCTGGACGGTGGAGCCGTGGAGCAAGGCCTGGGACGTGCTGCAGCCGTACATGGTCCGGTCGCTGTCGCTGGCGATCCCGGCCGCGATCATCTCGTCGATGATCGGATCCATGAACGGGTTCGTGCTGGCCCGTTGGCGGTTCCCGGGCGCGAACATCGTGTTCGCGTTCATCCTGTTCGGGATGTTCATCCCCTACCAGGCGGTGATGCTGCCGCTGCGGACGACGTTCACCGAGCTGGACGTCACCCGCGGGGTGCCGACCCTGATCATCGCGCACGTCATCTACGGCATCCCGATCTGCACACTGATCTTCCGGAACTACTACGCCACGATCGTGCCGAACGAGATCATCGAGTCGGCCCGGGTGGACGGCGCCGGTCTGGTCCAGACCTACGGCCGGATCATCCTGCCGATCTCGATCTCCGGGTTCGTGGTGACGCTGATCTGGCAGTTCACCTCGGTCTGGAACGACTTCCTGTTCGCGCTGTTCCTCACCACGCAGCAGAACGGCCCGGTCACCCTGGGCCTGGCAGCGCTGGCGGGCGGGCAGAAGGTCGACTACGCGGCCAGCATGGCGGGCGCGCTGATCACGTCGTTCCCGACCCTGCTCGTCTACATCCTGCTCGGCCGCTGGTTCATCGGCGGCCTGATGGCAGGCGCCCTGAAGGGCTGACGTACGGCGTCTGCGGCCCGTGCTACTCGATACACGGGCCGCAGTCGGCTGGTGACGGCGTGTCGACCTAGTTATCCACAGGACGCGCGCAGGGGCCTGCGGCGGACTGGGGCTGGGCGGTAATGTCGCGGACGTGACCAAGTCACCACGAGGCCGGAACGGACGACCAAGCCATCTGCGGCTGGTCGGTTCCACCCCGGCTCCGCCCCCAGGACCCACAGCGGGTGTCGACGTCGACACCACGCCGAGTGTCGCCGTGCTGGAAACCCTGCTGGAAACGCTGTCCCTCGACCTCGCCGCCGCGCCGCGGGCCCTGCACCCGGTGATCGCGGAGGCCTCGGTGGCGCGATCCGCCGCCATGCTTGCCGACCAGCTGTGGCCGGCCGGGCGGCCGGACGAGATCGGTGAGGTGGAGCGGTTCTTCTGGGCCGACGCCGCCCGGGTGCTCGGCGAGCGCCGCGACCCGGAATCCTTTGTCCTGTTGACGAGTCTGGCCCGCACGGTCGGCCCGGCCGGGCGGTTGCCGCTGCAGCGTGCGCACCTGTCCCGGTTGCGGACCGAGCCCTGGGTGTCGGAGTGGGTGACCCGGATCGCCGGGTTCCGGCTGACCAGCGCGATCGTCTCCGAGGACATCACCGGCGACGGGCTGAGCGTCGTGCTGGACTACGACGACGAGCAGCATCCGCACACCGTGGTGGTGTTCATCGACAACAACCTCGGCGCGATCGTCAAGGACGTGTTCGTCGGCCCGCCGGTGGACCGGGTGCTCGAGGCGTACCAGCGCGGTGGCCGGGTGACGATCCGGACGGTCCGGCCGCCGACCGCGGCCGGCATCATCCTGCAGGCGCTCGGCGAGACCAACGACTACGACGACCCGCCGGTGACCGAGGACTTCGAGTTCTTCTCCGGCCTGCTGGTGAACCGGCTGACCCAGTTGCCGGAGCGCCCGATCCGCCCGCCGATCCGGCCGTTGCTGTCACCGAAGCAGCGCGAGCAGCTGGTCGAGGAGTTCCTCAGGTCCTCTTACGCCGTTGGGCTGTCCGACGACGCCGCGGACATCGCGCGGCTGTGGATCGACCACGCGGTGGACCACACGGTCGGCGGTCCGCTGCGGGTCAGCGCCGTACTGGTGGAGTTGTTCCTGGCGCACTGGCTGCCGCGCAAGGTGCTTGCTGACAGCACCTACTTCGAGGCGGTGCCGGTGGTGGTGAAGGCGTGGCTGGAGTTCGCGGGGGACCGCACCCAGCTGGCGCTGGACGCGATCGACGAGGCGGTCGACGCGGTGGACGTGTGGACGCCGGCCCTGGAGGCCGCGGCCATGGTCGACCCGGTCGGCTCCAAACCGGGCGAACGCGTCTTCCTCGACGAGTCGTCCAACGACCTCGAGGACGCCTACCGGGCGCTGTCCGGCCTCGGCACCCCACCCCAGCCGGACCTGCGCGGCCTCGACAAGTCCCAGGCCGCGACCCTGTCCGTCCTCGCCCCGCACGCCTGGCTGATGGCCGGCGAAACCCTCGGTACGACGTACGCCCCCGACGCCTTCGACATCGCCGAACGCCTCGTCCGCGACGCCCCCGACCTGCTCGCCAAAGCCCGCCTCTCCACCTGGCCGAGAGCCATCGTCTGGCTCCTCGCCCACCGCCATCGCCTGGTCGGCCCCGGCGAGCCCCTCACCCCCTACACGCTCGCCACCGACCTCTCCTCCTCCCCCGCCACCCTCCGCAAAACCGCCAAACTCCTCACCGACACCCTCATCCTCCCGCGCTGATCAGGGCGGATCCGCGGTCGGCTTCCGCTCGCCGTCGAGGTCGACCGAGTACTTCCCGACCGGTCGCAGGCACGTGGCGGAGCCGGCCTGGACGGTGCGCAGCACCTGACGTCGTCCGTTCTGATCGATCGGACCGACGACTTCACAGGCCTTGTGAACGTACGCCGGTCCGTTCCACTCGAACACGTCGCGACTGGTGCTCGGGTTGCGGGTGTTGGCCGGCCAGCCTTCGCGGTAGGTGATCAGGCGACGTACTCCGGCGAAGGTCGGCTCCTCGTAGGCATCGACGACCAGGCCGGTGCCACCGACGCTGCCGAAGGTCTGCACCGGCGTGGCTGACGGGTCGATCACCCACGCGATGCCGCTGTGGTTGGTGACCGCGAAGCTGACGAAGAGGTGGTTGGTCACGTCGGTGTCCAGCGCAGTCAGTCCGTACCCGGGCAGGAACGACTGGATCGGCGACTTCCAGCGCAGTTCACCCGACTTGTCGAAGACCAGTACGGCGGATCCCGCCGAGCTGCTCAGCTCCTCCTTGGTGACGAGGTCGACGCCGACCGCGGTCAGCTCACCGGCGCCGTTGGCGATCACAATCGACTTGGAGGTCCTGCACTCGAAACCGTCCTGCCGGCACTCCTCGATGGCCGCGCGGACGCGCTCGTCGAGACTCGGGGTCCCCTTGATCCAGCCGCCGACCCTCGACACCAGGTCGTCGCCGACGAGGAGGACGACGACGGCGACGATCAGCGCGGCCAGGGCCAGCCGGTTGCCGTCCTTGAGCCAGGACGACCGGGGTTGCTTCGGGGGAGCTGTGGGCGGCTGCTCGGTCTGGTCCGGGTCTGACACCGGGACATTCTGTCAGCGGCGCCGGGTCGCATGCTGGGCCGACCGCGGTGCGAGTTGAGCCCCGGCGGAGAATGGGGGCATGCATGTGCGTGCGCCGGAGCTCAAGGGTCGTGGGTGGCTGAACACGGGTGGGCGGGAGTTGTCGCTCTCGGACTTCCGGGGGCGCTTCCTTCTCCTCGATTTCTGGACGTTCTGCTGCATCAACTGCCTGCATGTGCTGGACGAGTTGCGGCCGTTGGAGGAGAAGTACGGGGATGCGCTGGTGATCGTGGGGGTGCATTCGCCGAAGTTCGCGCATGAAGGGGAGGAGGCGGCGGTTCGTGCCGCCGTGGAGCGGTACGAGGTGGGGCATCCGGTGCTGGACGACCCGGAGCTGATCACCTGGCAGAACTACACCGCCCGGGCCTGGCCGACGCTGGTGCTCGTGGATCCGAACGGCTACATCGTCGCGCAGTACTCCGGTGAGGGCCATGCCCATGCGTTGGACGCCCAGCTGGCGGAGCTGATCGCCGAGCACGAGCAGGCGGGGACGCTGACGCGGGGCAAGTCGCCGTACGTCGCTCCGGCGCCCGAGCCCACCGACCTCCGCTTCCCGGCGAAGGTGGTTGCTCTGGACAACGGGTTCCTGGTCGCCGACGCCGGCAACCACAGCATCGTCGAGCTCGCCGCCGACGCGACCACAGTGGTACGCCGGTTCGGCACCGGCCACCGTGGATTCGCCGACGGCCCCGCTGACCAAGCGGCCTTCTCCGAGCCGAACGGCCTCACCCGTCTACCGGCCGACGTCGCCGCCGAGCTCGGGTACGACGTCGTCGTCGCCGACACCGTGAACCACGCGCTCCGCGGGATCAACCTGGAGACCGGCCACGTCACCACCCTGGTCGGCACCGGCAAGCAGTGGATGGACGGCGACGGCACCGACGTCCTCAGCTCACCGTGGGACGTCGCCTGGTGGCAGGACAAGGTGTGGATCGCGATGGCCGGCGTACACCAGCTCTGGACCTTCGACCCGTTCGCCAAGGTCACCGAAGTCGCCGCCGGCACCACCAACGAGGGCCTGCGGGACGGCGCGCTCGACCAGGCCTGGTTCGCGCAGACCAGCGGGCTCGCCGTCGACGGCGACTGTCTCTGGCTGGCCGACTCGGAGATCTCCGCGCTGCGCTGGATCGACACCGAGGTGCACACGGCCGTCGGCACCGGGCTGTTCGACTTCGGCCTGCGCGACGGCAAGGCGAGCGATGCCCTGCTGCAGCACCCGCTCGGCGTGACCGTCCTGCCGGACGGCTCGATCGCGATCGCCGACACCTACAACGGCGCCGTACGACGGTTCGACCCGCGCACCGAGGTGGTCGACACGATGGCGACCGGCCTGGCCGAGCCCAGCGGTGCCGTTGTCGTGGGCAACGAACTCCTGGTGGTCGAGTCCGCCGCGCACCGGCTGACCCGGATCCCGCTCGGCGCCTCGGCGACGGCGGACGAGTTCAGCACCCGGACACAACGTCCACCGATGGACGTCACGCCCGGCGAGGTCACGCTCGAGGTCGTGTTCACGCCGCCGCCGGGGCAGAAGCTGGACGACCGTTACGGCCCGTCGACCCGGCTGCTCGTGTCGTCGACCCCGGAGAGCCTGCTCCGGGAAGGCACGGGCGACTCAACGGACCTCACCCGCAGGCTCGTGATCGATGAGCGGGTCGGCGACGGCGTGCTGCATGTCGCCGTACAGGCTGCGTCGTGTGACGACTCAGCGGAAGTCGAGTTCCCCGCGTGTCACATGCACCGGCAGGACTGGGGAGTTCCGATCCGCGTGACCCCGGACGGTGCCACGCGGCTCGAGCTGGTGCTGTCCGGAGCGTCTACTCCTTGACGTCGCGGTGGTGCTCCTCGACCACCCGGTACTCCTCCTCGATCGCCGGATCGATCGCGTCGGTCTCGACCCGACGGCGCCGGTTGGTGATGTAGAAGGAGAGCACGATCCCGGCCAGTCCGGCGAGGATCAGGATGTAGCCCACCACGGTCAGGTTGACAGCGTCCCACGAGTCCTGGACGGCGAAGGCGAAGATGGCGCCAACGACCATCAGAAAGATCCCCACACCGATGCTCATGGTCGTCCTCGCTTCGCTCCGGGCGCCCATGAGACACGAGGTGCGCTGTGCTCTCTGATGAGCTCGCTTCGCTCACTCATGTGAGCCTCCTAGTGAAGTGTTTCCTCACCGTCGAAACTACTCTGATCGCACGGTGTAATCCATGCACAACGCATGTCTGTTACACCACCGAACGCACACTCGGTACCCGTGCGTAAACGCTCTACCTGGTCTTCAGCTCGATGTCGCCGCTGGTGGTGGTGGCGGTGATGGAGCGGGAGCCGTTCGGGTCGTCGCCGAGGTTGTTCTCGACGTCGCCGCTGCGGGTCTCGGTGCTGACGTTCCAGCCGCCCACCGGCGCGATCACCTC
This sequence comes from Kribbella sp. NPDC050470, assembly GCF_044458365.1. Taxonomy (NCBI): domain Bacteria; kingdom Bacillati; phylum Actinomycetota; class Actinomycetes; order Propionibacteriales; family Kribbellaceae; genus Kribbella; species Kribbella sp. NPDC050470. The sequence continues at coordinate 260,281 of NZ_JBITHV010000003.1, forward strand.
GATGTCGCTGCTGGTGCCCTTCGCCCGGACGTCGTTCGCCTCGGCCAACTGGAGCTCGAGGTCACCCGAGGTGGTCTCGGCGGTGACCGGACCGCCCTTCAACCCGGACGCCTCGATGTCACCCGACGTGGCGGTGACGTCCAGCTTGCCGGTCAGGTCCTTCACGACCACGTCACCCGAGGTCAGGTCGAGCTTCACGTCGCCGGTCACGTCGCTGATCTCGATCGTCCCGGACCGCGACTGCGCGTCCACCCCGCTGACGCCGGTGATCGAGACGTCGCCGCTGCCGTTCTTGCCGGTCACCTTCGTCCCGCGCGGGACGGTGACCACGAAGTCGGCGTTGCACTGCCAGCCGCAGTCGCCGTCGAGTTTCAGGACGCCGTCCTCGACCGAGTAGGCATCCCCGTGCTTCCAGAACCAGAAGTGCCGCTTCTCCTGGACGGTCGTCTTGTCGCCGTCGGAGACCTTGATGGTGACGTCGGAGCTCTCGGCGGCCAGTTGGACCGTGCTGATCCGGTCGCCGAGCTCGTGGTCGTCGGTCGAGTCCCGGTCCCCGAACTGCCAGAATGCCAAGGCCGCCCCGGCCACCAGAAGCACTGCCCCGAGCTGCTTGGTCTCCGCCATCATCCGCCCCTTCGAGTCCCGGCCACGACCGGCCGTCCTGTCCGCTCGACAGTAGGCCGGGGGCCGGTGGCGCAGGATCCGGCAGATCCCCCGAGGCGTCCCTGAACCACACCTCAGGGACGCCTGAGGTCAGCGCCGGTACTCGCCCCGCGACACCGCATCGGCGAGATCGTCGTCGATGCTGCCGAAGAAAGTCCGCGCCCACAGGTCGTGGCCGTGCCAGTAGGGACCGTCGGCACCGGGCAGCGAGGCCGGCGCCTTGCCCTGCTTCAGCGCCCGCCGGCACTCGCCGCACAACGGCAGCGTCAACGTCGTCCCGTTGGCCTCCACCTGGGTCGGCCGTCCCGACGACCGCCCGTGCAGCGGGTTGAAAGCACACAACGCCGGTACGGCGTCCTGCTTCCGCCCGGCCGCCACCGCCACGGCCGCGTCGTACTCCCGCCGTGCCTTGTCCAGCAGCACCATCGCGCCGACCACGTCGACGAGATCCTCCGACGAGTCGAGCACCTTCCCGGCGGCCTGATGCGCGTCGAGCGCCGCCTGCTGGTGCCGCAGCCCCTCGCCCTCGGCGGCGGGTAACGCAGCCAGGTCCGAGCCCAGTGTGGTGAGCTCGACAGCCGTCTCGCCCGCCAGCCGTCGGCGTCGCTCGGCGGCCACCGTCGCGGCCACGTGCGGCGGGATGCTGAACGGCTTCTCCCGCCGTGGCCGGTCCTGTGGTCGCGAGCCCGGCCTACGCAGGCCGATGACCAGGCCCAGCCCGACCAGAGCGGCGATCCCCAGACCGACCAACAGCACTACCGTGCCGGCCACCGACTCCTCGTCCGAATCATCCCGCGACGACGACCGCGGGGTGGTCGGCTTGGTCGTGGCAGGCGGCAACGCGGGAGCTGCCAGCAGCTCGTACATCCGGGCCAGCACCTCGGTCGGCCCCGCGTCGTACCCGGTGTCGTCGAGCGCCCGCTCCCGGACCGCACGGAGCTTGTCGTCGTCCAGTTGCGGCAACTCGTGCGCCTCGTACCAGGGGAACCGCCCGCCGCCGTCGACGACCACGTACAACCCTGGCCGGTCGAGGGCGTCGATGATCAGCGTGAGGGCGCTGCGCTCCTTGCCCTGGAACGCGTCGCCGGGTGTCAACGGCAACACGATCGAGTACACCGGATACCCGAGCGCGTTCGCCTTCGCCAGCACGTCCTCGCGCAGGTTGTCCGGCAGGGCCGAGTCGTACGCCGGGTCGACGTACAGCGGCGTCTTCGCCAACACGGTCGCGATCTCCTTCGCCCGCTCGGCCGGAGTCTGGGCCCGCGCGGGGACGGCGGTCAGCGACACCAGCAGCGTGAGCAGAACGGTCAGGGCCAGCCGGGTTCTCACCGGGTTCCTCCAGGTCGTCGGGCCACCGTGGCCGCGATGGCGAGGACGACGCCGGCGAGCAGCGCGCCGCCCATCAGGCCGAGGACGACGCCGCCGATCCCGTTGCCGATCGCGGCGCCGACCGTAAATCGTTCGGGCTCCGAGGTCGTCTCCGGACGCGGCGGCAGCGGCTGGGTCCGGGCCGGCCTCGCCTCGTACCGGTCGTCCTTCTTGACGTCCGCGAGGTAGTCCGAGAGCTGACTGCCCATCGATTGCTTCGCCTTCGCGTAGTCGCTGGACGGCGCCCAGGCCGCGATCTCGTGCTCGACCCCGTGCGTCGTGTTGCTGTCCATCACGACGTACAAGCCCGGTTTGCCGTGCGCGGCGGCGAGCCGGCCGGCCAGCAGTTCGGTGTCGCCCTCCTCCTCGAACCACTCCCCGGTCGGTACGACGGCGACGTACACCGGGACCGGCGCGGCCTCGATCGCGCGGAGCAGCTCCGCCGACTGGGACGCGTCCACCACGGACGCAAAGTCCTGGTCGACGTACAGCGGCTGCGTCGCCCAGGCGGCGGTCGCCGCGGTGATCCGTGGATCCGCCGGGGCCGCGGCCCACGCCGTCCCGGACAGGAACACAACAGTTGCTGCAAGCAACAGGATCAGGCGCCTCACCGGACACCGTCCTGGAGTCGGGTGACCCGTTCGGGCAGGTCGTCGGACAGTGCGCCGAAGCCGGTCGCGACCATGACGTTGTCCTCGGGGTCCAGCGTCCAGTAGGGAACGTGTTCGCGGCCCAGCAGGCCGGACCGCTGCCAGACCTGCAAACCGTACGGCGTCTCGCCCTTGCCGACGATCCGCGCACAGGCCTGGCAGGCGGGCACCTCGATGTCGTCCGACCACTCGACCGTCATCGTCCCGGACCGGTGGGTCGGGTCGAAGAAGCACGGCGGCAGCACCTGGGCTCCACTCGCGCCCCGCTGGGCCTGGCGGGCCAGCACGAAGGCGCCGGTCACGGACAGCAGGTCGTCGGGCTCGCCATCCCGAAGTTTGCGGGCCGCGTCGAGGCGACGGTAGGCGTCGTCGCGCTGGTCGAGCACCTTCACCGACTTTCCGCGCCGCTTGTCCAACCGGTCGAGTGCCAGCTGCGCCCGCTCGATCCAGTCGTCCGCCCGGAACTGCATCTTGTCCACGGTCATCGGCTCGCCGCCGGCCGCGACGGGCTTCGAGCCCCGTCCCCCGCCGCGCCTGCGCAGGACGAGCCACAGCGTCAGCGCGAAACCGGCCAGCGCGCCGGCCCCCATGCCGATGAACGTGGACAGGTCCTCCAGGTCGGTGGCCGACCTGCCCCGACGCACCTCACGCTCCGGCTCCAGGTCGGCGGCCGGGATCGCCGGCAACGGGCGACCGTCGTACGCGGTCGCGGCTTGCTGGATCGACCGCACGATCCGCGGACCGGGCCGGTCGTCGACGATGTCGCGGTACCGCTCGTCGTCCAACTGGACCCGGGTGAGGCTGCGGCCCTTCAGCCCGGCCGGCCGGTACAACTCGTCCGTAAAGAACCAGTAGCTGTCCGAGGCCGTCGCCACCACGTACAGCCCTGGCTGCCCGACGCGAGCCTGCAGCAGCGTGATCAGGTCGCTCGACTTCGCCCGGGTGTACGGCGTCCGCGGCACGATCGCGACGTACACGGCGAAGTCGACGGTGGCCGCCGCCGCGCGGACCCGGTCCAGCTCGGGGATCGCGCGGAGCCGCTCGTCGACGTAGATCTTGTCGTTCCGCCAGGCGGCGGCGACCCGGTCGGCGAGCTGCGGGGTCGCGGCCCGCGCGGGGACAACAGGCAGGCACGCCAGGACGGCGAGCAGGGCGGCTAGGCGACACAGGCGGGCGAACATCGCGCACAGCGTACGACGACCTGACGTGGACACAGCACCACGGACGCACTCCGTGGACGAGAGGTTCCCCACTCCGAGCTGGCACGGCCCTGGCTCGGACAGGGGAAGCCGAGCCAGGGTCGCTGGGTGCCACGGGCAGAAACGTTCCTCTGTCGAGAGCTTCTTCACCAGGGCAGATCGCGGGGCAACCCGGGGCAGATCGATCTGCCCCGGAATGCCCGACCTCCGGCCCGATCCGCGCGAGTGATCGAGCCGGAGGAGCCGGGAAACTCAGAAGGCGGACTCCGGCAGGTCCATCACGTCGAGGTCGGTGAGCTCGGCCTTGACGCGCTCGGCGCGGACCGACGGCATCGTGGTCCGGACGAACCACTGGGCCGCGGCCACCTTGCCGGTGTAGAAGTCCTGCTCGGCCGCGGACAGCTCGCCGCCGAGCCGGTCCAGCGCGACCTCGGCCTGCCGCAGCATCAGCCAGGAGCAGACCACGTCACCCAGCACGTACAGCAGCCGCGAGGTGTTCAGGCCGACCTTGTAGATGTTGCGCGGGTCGCCGTTCTCCGCCTGCGGGTTGCTCGCCATCAGCGCCTGGCCCATCACCCCGAGGATCGTCTGGGTGTCCTCCAGGCCCTTCGCCAGCAGCCCGCGCTCCTCCTTCAGCCGGCCATTGCCGGCCTCGGAGGCGACGAAGCCCTGGATCTGCTCGGCCAGGTGGCCCAGTGCCTTGCCCTGGTCCTTGATGATCTTGCGGAAGAACAGGTCCTGGCCCTGGATCGCCGTGGTGCCCTCGTACAGGGTGTCGATCTTGGCGTCCCGGACGTACTGCTCGATCGGGTAGTCCTGCAGGAAGCCGGAGCCGCCGAAGGTCTGCAGCGACTCGGTGCCGAGCAGCGTCCACGACTTCTCCGAGCCGTAGCCCTTGACCAGCGGCAGCAGCAGGTCGTTCACACCCTCGGCGACGACGTCGTGCTCACCGGCGTACCGGGCCTGCTCGGCGCGGTCCTGGTACGTCGCCGTGAACAGCACCAGCGCCCGCAGCGCCTCGGCGTACGCCTTCTGCGTCAGCAGCGAGCGGCGGACGTCCGGGTGGTGGGTGATGGTGACCCGCGGCGCGTCCTTGGCCGGCTGGGTCAGGTCGGCGCCCTGGACCCGCTCCTTGGCGTACTCGAGCGCGTTCAGGTAGCCGGTGGACAGGGTCGCGATCGCCTTGGTGCCGACCATCATCCGCGCGTACTCGATCACCTGGAACATCTGCGCGATGCCGTCGTGCACCTCGCCGAGCAGCCAGCCCTTGGCCGGGATCCCGTCGCCGAAGGTGACCTCGCAGGTGGTGGACACCTTGATGCCCATCTTCTTCTCGACGTTCGTGACGAAGGCGCCGTTGCGCTCCCCGGTCAGCTCGCCCGTCTCCAGGTCGAAGTGGTGCTTCGGCACGACGAACAGGCTCAGGCCCTTGGTCCCCGGGCCGCCGACGCCCTCGACGCCCTGCGGCCGGGCCAGCACCAGGTGCACGATGTTCTCGGTCAGGTCGTGCTCGCCCGAGGTGATGAACCGCTTAACGCCCTCGATGTGCCAGCTGCCGTCGTCCTGCAGGGTGGCCTTGGTCCGACCGGCGCCCACGTCGGAGCCGGCGTCCGGCTCGGTCAGCACCATGGTGGCGCCCCAGCCGCGCTCGATGATGTGGTGCGCGATCTTCTTGTCGCGGTCCACACCGTTGCGCCAGAGCACGTGCGCGAAGTTGGGGCCGGCGGCGTACATGTGCACCGGCGGGTTGGCGCCCAGCACCAGCTCGGCGGCGGCCCAGCGCAGCGACGGCGGCGTCGGCTGGCCGCCCAGCTCGGCCGGCAGCTCCAGCTTGAACCACTCGGCGTCCATGTAGGCGTGGTAGCTCTTCTTGAACGCCTCCGGCATCCGCACCTCGTGCGCCTCCGCGTCGAAGACCGGCGGGTTGCGGTCGGCCTCGGCGAACGACTCGGCCAGCTCGTGCTTGGCCAGCCGGTCGATCTCGGCCAGCACCTCACGGGCGGTGTCGACGTCCATCTCGGCGTACGGGCCCTGCCCGAGCACCTCGTCCCGGCCCAGGACCTCGAGCAGGTTGAACTCGATGTCCCGCAGATTCGACTTGTAGTGGCTCACGCCTTCACCTCGCTTCGCTCGGCTGCGGCGTGAGCCAGAGGCTGCTGTGCATATTTGTTCGATCGCTTCGCTCTCTCACAGGGGTCCCCTACCTCTTGGCAGCGTTGTACTCACGAGTAACTTAAGTATATACCCGTGGGTAACGAAGACAAAGAAGTTTGTCCGGGACGTGATCCAGGAGACTTGTCCCGTGAAGCTGAGGCTGGTCTACGAGACGCACTCGACGACGCTCGACAACGAGCAGGGCATCGCCACCGGCTGGCTGCCCGGCGAGCTCTCCGCTGCGGGGCGGCGGGAGGCGGCCGAGTTGGGCGCCCGCCGCAAGGACGTCGACGTCGTGTTCAGCTCCGACCTGCGCCGGGCCGTGCAGACGGTCGAGGCGTCCGGCCTGGCGGCGCCGCACTTCCAGGACTGGCGACTGCGCGAGTGCAACTACGGCGTGCTGAACGGCGCGCCGCGCGGCTCGCTCGAGCCACGGGCGAATCGGGTGCAGACCCCGTTTCCGGGCGGGCAGAGCTACTGGGAGGTGATGGAGCTGACCCGATCGTTCCTCGAGGACCTCAAACGCTGGTACGACGGCCAGGTGGTGCTGATCGTCGCGCACTCCGCGAACCGCTGGTCGCTCGACCATTTGCTCGGCAGCCGGGCATCCCTCGAAGACCTGGTCGCCACTCCGTTCGAGTGGCGACCAGGCTGGGAGTACGTGCTTTAGGGGATGTAGACGGCGGAGCTGCCGTAGAGCTTGTTGGTGAACGCCGAGATGTAGCTCGCGCTGGTCGTCGAGGTGAGGTTGTAGGTGAGGAAGACGCCGTACCCTTCGTCGACCGTCCGCTGGGCGAGGCTGGCGGCGGTGGACGAGCTCGTTGCGGTGATCGACACGGCGGCGGGGGAGAGCCGGGCCTTGTCGCTCGGTCCGCTCGGGACCATCCAGGTGCCGTACCACGGGTTCCAGGCGTAGTCGAAGGTGTTCGCGATGCTCACGCCGTTGTAGCTCAGCCGGTCCGACGCCGGGCCGATGTCGTAGAGCGTGATGAGCTTGTTCGGCAGCTTCTGGCGCAGCGCCTGGACCAGGTAGACGAACGAGAAGTCGTTCGGCTGGCCGGTCCCGTTGTTGCCGTACTCGACGTACTCGTCGTCGAAGTCGATGCCGTCCAGGCCGTACTGGTTGACCGCGTCGGCCAGCTCCTGGGCGAACGCGTCGGCGGCCTGCTGGGACGGGAAGTTCGCGAAGCCTGCGCCCTGGTGGTTGCCGAGGATCGACAGCAGGACCTTGATGCCCTTCTGCTGCAGCGGCCGGACCTGGGTCGCCACGTTGTCGAGCACGTTCTGCACGTTCTCGTTGAAGTGCAGGTAGGCGTTCGTGCCGTCGTAGTTGATGTTCGCCGCGAAGATGATCGCGACGTCGAACACCTGGGCGCCGCCCTTGCTGAGCGTGTACTTGGCGGCGTTCGTCATGCTCTCGTTGTTGACCTCGATGTAGACCACCGAGATCGGTCCGGTCTTCGCGCGCGGCCGCGGCCTGGCGTAGGCGGTGCCGGCGGCCGGTACGGCGGCTCCGGCGGCGGTGGTCGCGGCCAGGGCTGACAACAGGGTCCTTCTGCGCATGAGCGGTGCACTCATCGATCGACTCCTCGTCATCGGGGCGGGATGCAGCTATATCGGTTAAGTCGCTCTCGCCGCCTGGCCGAATGCCCAGACGGCGAGAGAAGATAAACCGGTATAGCAGGCAAGATCATCGATCGGCGCGAACCCGCTGTCAAGAGGTCGTCAGCGCAGCGTCACCACCTCGGTCGTCCCGCTCGCCTCGACCTTCACCTCCGCCTTGTCGCCGGCGGGCACCAGGACCGCGTTCGTGCGCGGTGTGCTCCAGGCGCCGCCGTCGTACCGGTAGGAGAGGTTCGCGCCCTTGCGGGCGACGGCCCAGCCCTGGCCGGCGGGCAGCCTGACCGACACCGGCAGCGGCGAGTTCCCGTCCGGGACGCCGCCGGGGACGATGGTGCGCTTGCCGGCCTTGGGCTCGAGTACGGCGTACACGCGCGTCGGGTCGTTGTCGATCTGCTGTTCGCCCATGTACACCGACGAGCCGTTCGCGGTCACGCCGTACGCGACCCAGAACGAGTGACCGAGGGTGTAGTAGTTCTTCTCCGTGACGGCGTCGAGGGCGGTCTCGAACCGGTTCGTCGCGACCGTGCCCAGCGTGTCCGCGCCGGCGGTCATCGGCCAGGTCTCCAGGTCGGTGAAGTCGCTCCACTGTCGCCGATCGTCGGGGTTCTGCTCCGGTTTCGCCGCTTCGACGCCGCCGTTCACGATCCCCTGGTAGGCCTCGCCGTTGGCCGGCAGCCCGCTGATGCTGAGATCCGCAAGGTCGGCGTCTCGCGGAAGCTCGACCACGCTGACGCCGTCCTTGAACTGCAGCGGGGTGTACTCGCGGCTGGTGCCGCCGTCCTCGCCGTGCGTCCGGCCGGCCGACCAGCCGGCCTTCTTGCCGGTGTCGAGGACGACGAGCGCCTTGGTGTCGCCCTTCGTCGCCACCATCCCGGTCATCAGTCCGGCGCCGGGAGCCGGGTAGCTGTCGGCCAGCATCGTGGGCTTGCCATCTTTGCCGTCGACAACGAAGCCGACGAGGGTGTAGACGCCCTCCTTGTCGAGCTGGATGTTGTCGTGGTGCCGCAGGTAGGAGTGCTCGGCCACGATCGCGACCCGGCCGCCGGGGGTGTTGCCGGCCCAGTAGACCTGCGGGTTGCCCTGCAGGTGGTCGAAGATGCCGCGGTCGTAGTTGGGGGACTTGCGGTGGCTGGTCCGCCATGCCGTCAGGACCTCCTCGAGGTAGGCCTGGTCGTCCGCGAGGTCGCCACGGGTCGGCGTCTTCATCAGGAAGCTGTACAGATCGGCGGCGACCGGTGCCGACGCGGCCGGCGGGTCCTGCAGGCGGTCCAGAACGGCCGGCGCGGTGACGGTGACGCCGCCGACGGCGGCCACGGCGAGCGTGCCGGCGGTCAGCGCGAGGAAGCGGCGCCGGCGGAGCCGCCGGGCGCCACCGAGGCGGGCCCGGTCGAGCAGATCCGAGGGCGCTTCGACGTCGTCGACGCCGGCGCTCAGCCGCTGCTTGAGTTCGGTCTCGGTCATCGGAGTCCTTCCAGGGCTGGTTCGGTGATCAGGCGGAGCCGGTCCAGAGCACGGGAGGCCTGGCTCTTCACAGTGCCGAGGGAACACCCGAGCGCCTCGGCGGTTTGCGCTTCGGTGAGGTCCTCGTAGTACCGGAGTACGACCACCGCTCGTTGCCGCGGCGGCAGCTCCTGGAGTGCGGTCAGCAGCTGGTCGCGGACGACGAGGTCCTCGGTCCCGTCCGGGGTCGGGACGTCGTGGTCGACGAGCGCCAGCTCCGGTTTGCGGCCCCGGCTGCGCCACCGGTTCGCCGCGAGGTTGGCGAGCGTCTTGCGGGCGTAGGCCTCGGGCGCGCTGTGGATCCGCCGCCAGCGCACGTACACCCGCTCGTACGTCTCCTGGACGAGGTCCTCGGCCGCCGCGCGGTCGCCGGTGAGCAGTACGGCGGTCCGGAGCAGCCGGGTCGAGCTGCCCCGGACGAACTCGTCGAAATCGTCACCGCGGGTGACCATCCGCCCCTCCTCGGTCATCTGGTCTGGTACTACCTAGACACCGGCGGCACCCGGAAGGTTGCATGACGGGTCGCGCGGCTGGGAAGTTATGGACGAAGATGAGCAGTGGGGGTGGGAAAAACTTACGGGGGGGTCTGTGTCCTAGGAGGGCCCGATGAGCGCAACACCCGGTCAGACCGTGGCCGACCCGCGGACCCGGCGGTCCCTGGTCGCCGGCACGGTCGGCAACTTCGTCGAGTGGTACGAGTTCGGTGCCTACGGCTTCTTCGCGACCGTGATCGCGGCGAACTTCTTCAGCAGCACCTCGACCAGCGACGCCGAGAGCCTGATCAAGACCTACGCCTCGTTCGCGCTGGCGTTCTTCTTCCGGCCGATCGGCGCCGCCGTGTTCGGCCGGGTCGGCGACCGGATCGGCCGGCGCCCGACGCTGATCCTGGTCCTGCTGCTGATGACGCTGTCGACCACGCTGATCGGCCTGCTGCCGACGTACGCGACCGTCGGCGCCGCGGCGCCCTGGTTGCTGACGCTGGTCCGGGCCCTGCAGGGGTTGTCGGCCGGTGGTGAGTTCGGCGGCGCGGTGTCGATCATGACCGAGTTCGCGCCGAAGACGAAGCGCGGTCTGTACGGCGCTTGGCAGTCGTTCACCGTCGCCCTCGGACTGCTCGCGGGCGCGGGACTCGCAGCGATCCTGGCGACCGTGCTGAGCAAGGAGGCGCTGACCGACTGGGGTTGGCGGGTGCCGTTCCTGCTCGCGTTGCCACTCGGCCTGGTCGCGTTGTGGCTGCGGCTCCGGCTCGATGAGACGCCGAACTTCGCCAGGGTCCAGCAGGAGGAGCCGCGCCCGGCCGGCGCCGGGGAGGTCGCGAAGGCGATCGCGCTCGGCATCGGCCGGCTGATGGGCTGGTCTGCCGCCGGATACACGTTCCTCGTGGTGATGCCGTCGTACCTGCAGGCCACGCTGAACGCGACGTTCCAGCAGGCGCTGGTCGCGACCGTGCTGGCGAACGCCGGGTTCGCCGCGGCGATCCTGCCGGCCGGCCGGCTGAGCGACCGGATCGGGCGTCGGCCGGTGATGGTGACCGGCGCGGCGCTGGTCGTCGTACTCGCGTTCCCGTTGATGAATCTGCTGCAGGACAAGGAGTCCGGGACCGCGGTCAAGGGTGCGGCCGTGTTCGTCGCCGGTCTGGTGGTCGGGCTGATGGCCGGTCCGGGGCCGGCGATGCTGGCGGAGATGTTCCCGACCCGGGCCCGCTACACCGGTCTCGGGCTGGCCTACTCGCTGTCCAACGCGGTGTTCTCCGGCTGCGCCGGGCTGATCATCACCGAGCTGATCAAGCGGACGAAGAACATCGACATCCCCGCGTACTACGTGGCCGTGACCTGCGCGGTGAGCGTGGTCGCCCTGCTCACGTTGCGCGGTGACGACCACCGACGGGAGTTGCGGGACTGACATGCGAGTCATCGGCCTGATGTCCGGGACGTCGTACGACGCGATCGACGCGGCCGCCGCGGACCTGCGGCTGGACGGGGACCGGTTGGTGCTGACGCCACTCGGTCTGCTCAGCCAGCCCTATCCGGCGGAGTTGCGGGCCGCGATCGCGGAGTCGTTGCCACCGGCAAGTACGTCGATGGAGCAGGTGTGCCGGCTGGACACCGGGATCGGGCAGGCGTTCACGGACGTCGCGCGGCAGGCGGTGGAGCAACTCTGCGGCGGGTCCGCCGACTTGATCGTGTCGCACGGTCAGACGGTGTTCCACTGGGTCGACGGCGGAACCGTCCGCGGCACGTTGCAGCTCGGCCAGCCGGCGTGGATCGCTGAGGCGACCGGAACGACGGTGGTGTCGGACCTGCGGGCCCGCGACGTCGCCGCCGGTGGGCAAGGTGCGCCGCTCGTGAGCATCATCGACGTGCTCTGGTTGCGTGGGCGACCCGGTGTGCCGATCGCGTTGAACCTCGGCGGAATCGCGAACATCACCGTGGTGCACGGCGAGCCGGTCGCGTTCGACACCGGGCCGGCGAACGCGCTGATCGACGCGGTCGTGACCGAGCTGACCGGCCGTCCGTACGACGTGGACGGCGCGATGGCCGGGCGCGGCCGGGTGCATGGGGAGCTGCTCAAGCGGTTGCTGGCCGAGCCGTACTACGGCCGGTCGGCGCCGAAGAGCACGGGCAAGGAGCTGTTCAACCTCGCCTACCTGGCTCGGGCGCTCGAGGGGTTGTCGTCGGAGGTCCCGCCGGACGACCTGGTCGCGACGGTGACCCTGCTGACCGCGCGGACCGTCGCGGACGCCGTACGGCGGTACGGCGGGACCGAGGTGGTCGCGTCCGGGGGAGGGATCCGGAACCCGGTGCTCATGCACATGCTGGCGTCCGAGCTTGGGTCGGTGCCGGTGCGCAGTACGGACGAGTTGGGGTTGCCGTCGGCGGCGAAGGAGGCCTACGCGTTCGCCGTACTCGGGTTCCTGACCGTGAACGGGCTGGGCGGGACGGTCCCGAGCTGCACGGGTGCGCGGCATCCGAGTGTGCTCGGGTCGATCACGCCGGGAGCGCGCGGACTGCCGGTTGTGGCCGGAGACGCGCGACCCCCGATGAGTCTCACGATCGATTGACTCACACTGGTCTCGTGACAAGGCTCTTCGTGGTGACGGGTGCACCCGGTTCCGGGAAGTCGACGGTGGTGCCGGAACTGGTGCGGTTGAGTCCGGGCAACATGGTCGTGATGGACATGGACGAGTTGCTGGACGATCACGGACGGTTGCTGGGGATCGACATCGCCGCTCCGACCGCAGCGCCGATCTGGCCGGCGTACAACGCGCTGTGGTTGCGGATCACCGAGCTGATCCGCCGGTCCGGGATCCCGGTGCTGTTGCTCACGCCGGGGCTGCCGGCGGAGCTGCCGGAGGGCCGGTGGCTGCATCTGGACTGCCCGGACGCCGTACGGCGGAAGCGGCTGGCCGGACGTGGCTGGCCCGACGCGCAGATCGAGGAGGCGATCGCGGACGCGGTCGAGATCCGCAAGCACGTGCCGCGCTCGGTTCGTGGTGACGTGTCACCGGAGCGGTCGGCGAAGGGCATCCTGGACTGGATCCGCGGCGAGCGGCTGGGGAAGACGCTGGGGTTGTGGGGACGGCTGCGAAGTTGACCTTCGAGTTGGTGCAGGGCTGAGGGTCACGGCATGAGGTTGACGATCAGTGAGTTCTCCCGGCTGGTGGGCCTGGCGCCGAGCGCGCTGCGCTTCTACGACGACTGCGGTGTCCTCCCGCCTGCCGAGGTCGACGAGACCAACGGCTACCGCTACTACGCCCCGTCCCAGGCGCCCCGGGCCCGCCTCCTTCGCAACCTCCGCGAGATAGGCCTCCCGCTCCCCGAAGTCCGCACCGCCCTGGACGCCACCCCCGCCGAGCTGGCCGCCCAAATCCAAACCCACCTACGCACCCTCGAAGCCAAATCCACCGCCACCCGAGCCGCCGCCGACCACCTCCTGTCCACCCTCCTGGCCAACCGCACAGTCGCCGTCCTGGGCGCCCCCGAGCTGGCCAGCGCCATCCGCCAGGTAACCCCCGCCGCCGCTTCACCTGATGCCAAGGCCGAACTTGCGGTGCTGGAGTGCGTGCGGTTGGAGCTCACCGCGGACGAGGTGCGGTTGGTGGCGACCGATCGGTATCGGTTGTCGGTGCGGACCGTTCAACCCGTGGACTTCAGCGGGGCGACCACGAGTGTGCTGGTGCCGGCGTCCGAGCTGACTCAGTTGATCCGGTGGTTGACCGCCGGGGACCAGGTGCGGGTCGAGTTGGCAGGTGACGAGTTGGAGCTCGCGCGGGACGGGGATGTGCGCCGGCTGACGGTGGTTTCCGGCGAGTATCCGGCGTACCAAGGGATTCTGGACGGGTTGACGCCGCCGACGTGCCGGGTCGTGGTGGATCGGGGTGAGTTGAGGGCGGCCCTGGAAGGGCGGGATGTTGTTGCCTTTGACATCGATCCGGTGGCGTTGCGGATCGACGGTGAGGTGAAGCTCGACGTGATCGGGTCCGGGTCGGCGCGGATTGGGTTCACCGCAGGCCTGCTCGCGGCCGCGTTGGAGGCGAGTGTCGGGCCCGACGTGCTGCTCGAGATCGGGGCGTCCGACCGGCCGGTCGTCGTACGCTCGGCCGACCAGGGCACGTTCACCACGCTGGTGATGCCTGTCCGGCTGGACGGGTGAACCGGCCGTACTACGGCTGGCTGGCAGGGTCCACACTCTCGGCGTTCGGCGACAGCGCGCTGTTCTTCGCGCTCGGCTGGGCGGCGACCGGGATCGCCCCGCACGTCGCGGGGCTCGTGCTGACCGCGTTCACCTTGCCGCGCGCCGTACTCCTCCTGCTCGGCGGCGTCCTCGGCGACCGCTGGGGTCCCCGCCGCGTTCTCATCAGTTGCTCGGCGATCGTCGGCGCATGCTGCTTCGGCCTGGCCGCCGCCGTGGCGTTCGCGGGCAGCTCGGCCACTCTGCTGATCCTGACCGCAGCCGTCATCGGCACCGTCGACGCCTTCGCACTGCCGGCCGCCGGCGCCCTGCCCCGCCTGTTCGTCACCGACGACGACCTGCCGAAGGCCATGGCCATGAGTACGTCGGCCAACCAAGTCGTCAGGCTCGCCGGCGGCCCGATCGGCGGCCTGTTCGTCGCCTCCCTCGGCCTGGCCGGCGCCCTCACGATCGACGCCGCAACCTTCGCCGTACTGTGCTGCGTCCTCCTCGCGATCAAGCCGCCGTACGACGTGCAGCCGTCAGCCGACCGTAGTTCGGTGGCCCGCGACGCCCTCGACGGCATCCGTGTCGCCTGGTCGGACCGGACCCTGCGAAGCATCCTGCTCGTGGTCGCCGCAGTCGCAGCCTTCGTCCTGCCAGTCACGTCCCTCTGCATCCCACTTCTGGCAAGAGCTCACGCCTGGTCTGCCACCCAAACCGGCCTGATCGTCGCCGCAACCGTCACCGGCAGCCTCCTCGTCACCCTCGTGGCAGCCCGCCGCGGCACCTCAACCCGCCCCAACCTCACCGCCGGCCTGGGCTGCCTACTAGGCGCCGCAGGCATCACCGCCCTGACCCTCTCCCCATCCCCCTGGCTCGCCACCGCAGCCGCACTCCTCCAAGGCTTGGGCGTAGGCCTCTTCACCTCCCACCTGGCCCCCGTCTTCGTCCGCGCCACCCCCCGCACCCACTTGACCCGACTCCAGTCCCTCCTATCCCTCGCCCAAACCATCCCGCTGATCCCCTCCACCAACCTCCTGGCAGCCCTCAACATCCACCAAGCCCTCACCCTCTGCGCCACCACCACCGCCCTCGCCGGCCTGACCCTCACCCGCCTCGCCTTGACCTCCACAACCCAACGCGGCGCCGCGGTCTGAGGTCTGCGCGCCTGGCAATGTAAGACACTTTGTCTTACATTGGCTTCATGGGAGACAGCATCACCATCAGGACCGACGCGGAGACCGAGCACGCGCTGGACGTTCTGACTCACGACGGCAGTTCACGCTCGGCGGCTGTTCGGCAGGCAGTACTGGAAGCCGCTCAGCGGAGGGAGCGCGCCGCTGCGATGCGTCGTGCCGTACTGCGGATGCCGCTCGGTGAACCCGATGGAATCGACGTCGCCGCGGAGATCGCGCGTGCCCGCGAGGGCGAGCGCTGATGATCTATCTGGACTCGGCGGCGATCGTGAAGCTCGTGCACGCCGAAGCCGAGTCGCAGGCGCTCCGCGACTGGCTCGACCAGCGAGCCGAAACGGGCTGGACAAGCTCGGTCCTCGCGGAGGTCGAGTCGTCCCGGGCGTTGGCCCGCTATGCCCCTGCAGCAGTGGTCCGGCTCCCCCCGGTCCTTGATCTGATCGACCTGCTGGAACTGGATGCCGGCATCCGGATCCTCGCACAGACCGTGAAACCCGCGACCGTCCGCAGTCTCGATGCCATTCACCTGGCGACGGCTCTTCGAGTCCGTGCTCAGCTCACCTCTTTCATCACCTATGACAAGCGCCTCGCCGACGCGGCTCGCGTCGCTGGACTCCCCGTCGACATGCCTGCCTGAGTCGGGAGCTATTGACAACATGTTGCCGTCATGACAACATGTTGTCTATGACGAAGACAGCGTATGTGGGTGTTTACGAGACGTGGGCGGACTGGGAGATCGGGCATCTGCTGGTCGAGCTGCGGACCGGGCGGTTTACCGGCGAGCAGTGGGAGGTTGTGACGGTGGGGGAGACAGCGGAGCCGGTGACCACGATGGGTGGGTTGCGGGTTGTGCCGGACGTGGCGCTGGGAGACGTCGAGCCTGCGGACGGGGATCTGCTGGTGCTGGCTGGGTCGGCGCTGTGGGATGAGGGGCAGGGGGACGCATTCGCGAAGTTGGCGCGGCGGTTCCTCGAGGCGGGTGTGCCGGTGGCGGCGATCTGTGGGGCTACGGCCGGGCTGGCGCGTGAGGGGCTGCTCGACGAGCGCAAGCACACGAGCGCGGTGAAGGAGTACCTGTTGGCCACCGGCTACCAAGGCGGGGACAACTACGTGGACGAGCGTGCGGTCGTCGACGGCGATCTGATCACGGCTGGGCCGGATTCGCCGGTGCAGTTCGCGCGGGCGGCGCTCGGCCGGCTCGGACTCGCGGACGAGAAGAAGCTGGACGCGTACGAAGGCGTGTTCCACCGCGCCGACCCGTCGTCGTACCCGGCTCTGGTCGGCTGATGACTGTTCCACCACGCGAGGACTGGCCGCGGCCGGATCCGCAGTCGGAAGGTGGTGCGCTGTTGACGGACGTCGTCCTGGCCACCTTCCGGCTGAACGCGCGACTGATGGAGGCCGCCCAGGACCTCGCCGCGCACGGCGGGCTGACCGCCGCGTGGTGGCAGGTCCTCGGCGGCGTCCTCGACGAGCCGCGATCGGTCGCGGAGGTCGGCCGCATCATGGGCGTCAGCCGGCAGGGCGTGCAGCGGATCGCCGACCTGCTGGTCGAGCGCGGCCTGGCCGAATACCGCCCGAACCCGGCCCACCGCCGCGCCAAGCTGCTCGCCTGTACCGAGTCCGGCTACTGGGCGATCCGGCAGATCTCGATCGCCCAGCATCCGTGGGGCGACAAGCTCGCCGCCACCGTCGACCTCGACGAGCTCCGTACGACGCTCGCCACCATGCAGGCCCTGATCACCAAGCTGGAAGAAGCTTGACCGCGAGGCTCCGTCCGTACGTGTGATGCGTGGTGAACGTCAGCCGCGTCCCGGTCACCGTCCGCACCACCTGAACATCGGCAACCGGGGACTCGGGACGCAGGTAGTGCGCCCACAGGTTCACCGTGATCGTGTCGCGCGAGGTGGTCGGATCGGACGCGGCGACGGTGACCGCGTGGTCCTGGTGTCGTTGCAGCAGCACCGACGCCGGCCCGTCGATGGTGAGCCCCGGCAGGTTGTGCCGCCCGGGACCGAAGGTGTTGGCGCCGGTCAGCCGCAGCCCGAGATGAGTGATCGCCTGCAGCCGTGGGGTGTTCGACAGCACGACCACACGCCCGTGCTGGTAGGAGCGCAGCCCGGATTCTGTTGCATTGGGCACCAAAGCGTAGGCCAGTGACTGCTTGGACCCGGCCGGCTGCGCGACCGTCAGCCCGAAGACCTGCTTGGTCACCGCGGTGTCCGGGTTCGACCTCCGCACCACTCGCCGGCTGCGCGTCACCTGCTCCAGTCCGACCGACACCTGACTCGGCTGCAGGAAGTAGTACCCGATCGACGTTCCGCCGTTCGCGTACCGCAGCCACCGCGGATCCGTCGTACCCCTCCCGGTCCAGGCCTGGCCATCCCGCCGTACGCCGGTGATCGACACAGCATCCCCTGGAGCCGCGATTCGAGTGTCGAGCGTCGTCGTCACCGCGCGGGTGTCGTCGGTGACGCCGGCAGCCAGTACGACGATCTCGTCGTCGAGCATGAACCACGACTTGGTCGCCTCGGCGTTGCGGTAGACCACGAAGTCGTCGGGCAGTTCGTCACGCGACTCGTACGCGAAGTCGCTCGACTGGACCCACCCGACCGCGCTGTAGGCGTCCAGCGTCGCGCCGCCGGAGTACGCGTTCGTCCCGACCGGGAAGTACACGTACTTGTTCTGCGACTCGCTCGACGGCGTGAAGTTCAGCGGGTGGTCCGGGTTGTCGTAGTACGGCGTCCCGTAGAGCTCCGGGATCGACTTGCGGGCCTCGACCGGCGCGGTCACCCCACCGAGCGCGTACGGCGAGACCGTTGTGAAGTAGTCGATCCCGAACGACTGGGTCTGGTCCTGGCCGGCCAGGTAGAGGTAGTGCGCGCCGTCGCCCTGGAACCACGGCAGCAGGTTCTCGCCGCTCATGTACTCGTACTTGCTGATCCGCTCCGAGTTCCGGGCCAGCGCGAACCCGTACCCGGGCCGCCGGTGCACGGTCCGGTCCATCGCGTTGAACGCCGTGGTGCTCGCCGCTGGGTTGAGGTCGGCCGGCACGATCGCCGGGTCGGCCTTGAGGTCGGCGAACCGGGCGATGCTGACCGGCGACACGAAGCTGACCGGGTTGATCGTCGGCTGCGCGGTGAACTTCGCGAACGCCTTGAGCCGGGCGGCGTCCGCGCCGGTCGCGTAGTCGGCCAGGTCGACGATCGCCTCCACCACGACCGCGACGTCGGCGTACCCGGTGGCGGTCCGGGAGACCGCGCGGCCCTTGACGATCTCCATCATCCAGCCCTCGAAGATCAGCGGCGCGAACCCGTGCTCGACCCAGCCCTGGACCACGCCGACCAGGTCGTCACCCTGGGCGTACTCGGTGCCGGCCAGCACCTTGATGGTCTGCACGATCCGGCTGAGCAGTCCCTTCCCGTACGAGCCGGTGTACGCGACGGACGAGTGCTGGATGAACGAGCCGTCCGCGTAGTACCCGTCGGTCACGCCGTGCTGCAGGTTGTACGGGTCGATCGTCGCGAACACGGTGAACTGGTCCTGCAGCGCCTTCCGGATCCGCGCGTCGTCACCCATCAGCGCGCCCTGCAGGACCCGGTTGGCGGTGATGTCGACGAGGTTCGCGCCGGTGTGGAAGCGCGAGTCGAGGTCGACGTCGCCGTCCTTGCCGTTGCGCAGGTAGGCGTCCATCGAGGGGACGTACTGCGCGACCAGTGCGGCCGGCGCGTCGAGCAGGGCGAGCGTCTTCGACACGTGGGTGGAGATGCCGATCTCCCACGTGAACCAGTTGCCGTAGTACCCCTTCGACTGGTCGCCGTAGTAGTTCTCGTGCAGCCAGGCGAGCTTCTCCGCGACCCGGGCGCGCACCTGCTCGTTGCCCTGCAGGTCGGACGCCGGGCCGGGGCGCTTGGTCGCGAGCGCGATCTCGTAAAGGTGCTGGTACGACGCATTCAGGTTCGGATCGCTGGTCCCGAGCGCGAGGCCGGCGAAGAGCTCGTTCGCCTGCGCTCTGTCCATCGCGGCCAGCCAGGTCCGGGCGGTAGCGTCGAGGTTGGCGAGCTTCGCCGCGACCTCGGGCCGGGCGTTCGACTCCGGCGTACCGGCATAGATCGCGACCGCGTTGGCGAGCAGTTGGCTCGCGCCGGCCTCCAGGGCAGCCATCGTCGCGCCCGCGGTGGCGCGGGCGGTTGGGGCAGGGTTGACCGCGGTCAGCAGGGCGGTGGCGGGCACGAACGACAGCAGGCGGCGGCGGGTGATGTCCACTGATACTCCCTCAGCGGTTGGGAAAAACCTCACCCCGGGAGTCAATCAGCCGGAACTATCCTTCGGCAAGCGCTTGCATGCTGATGATTCAGGAACCTCCGGCGCCGACCAGCTGGCCGTCGATGGAGAGGATGCGGGTCGGGCCCCCGGCGGACTTCGTGGGGATGACCAGCGCGGCTTGGTAGAGGTAGTCCTGGTGGATGGTCTGGGTGTACTTGACCATGCTGCTGAACGCGGTCGCCTCGCCGCTGGTCCAGTAGGCGTTCGAGCCGGGCTCGACGCGCTGCAGGTACTGCTCGGTGAGGGAGAGGAAGACCAGCGCCTCGCCGGTCGAGGTGATGAAGGTGAGCGGCTCGCCGGACGCCGCGAAGGTGTCGGCGACGCTCGCGATGTAGCTCTCGTCGGTGTCCGCCACCTTCGACTTCGCGCGCCGCTCGAGGAGTGACGTCGTACCGGGCGAGGGGGTGAACAGCTTCGACTTCCCGCCAGTCGAGAGGTACGACGCGAGCGCCGCGCCGACCGCGGACGGCTGGGCGGCGAGCTGGTCGAGGTCGGCCTGGGCGGGCGTCCGCAGGCCTTCCATCGACGGGAGCTTCACCGTCTTGAGCGGGTAGACCGAGTTCGTCAGCAGCCACGGGGTGCCGGCGCTCTGCCGCTGCCAGACGCCGAGCTGACGGCTGCCGGGGTCGGTCGAGACGCCGGAGCTGACCACGAACCGC
This sequence comes from Kribbella sp. NPDC050470, assembly GCF_044458365.1. NCBI lineage: Bacteria > Bacillati > Actinomycetota > Actinomycetes > Propionibacteriales > Kribbellaceae > Kribbella > Kribbella sp. NPDC050470. The sequence continues at coordinate 280,290 of NZ_JBITHV010000003.1, forward strand.
ATCGGGTACGACCCGAACTCGGGCGCGCCGATCTGCGGCTCGGTGTACGTGAACGGCTTGTTCCTGTCCTTGCCGCTCGGGTCGAGCTTGCGGCCGATCAGGTAGCCGGCCCGGGTCTGGGCCAGCGTCGGATTCGCCTCGATCGTCTCGGCGAGCTTGGCGTCGCGGGCCTGGTTCGCCTGGTTGTTGACCTGGTTGTACTTCGCGACCACGGCCTGCGCGTCGGCCAGGGTGACGGCCGGGCGGGTCTCCGGCGCGGCCATGCTGTTCTTGGCGGGCAGCAGTCCGCAGCTCGTTGTCGTGAGCAACAAAGCGCCGCTGGCGAGCAGGGCGGCGGTCTTCCGGACCGCCTCGTCGCTGCGCTCGAACTCCGGCGACTCCTCGAGCCGCACGGTCTCCGGCTCCTCGTCGTACTCGGTGATCGCGTAGGTGGTCTCGAGGGTCGTCTCGCAGGCAGTCTCGTACGGCGTCTGGTCGTACGGGCTCTCGTCGTACTGCGGCTCGTCGTACTGCGGCTCGTCGTACTGCGTCTCGTACAGCGGCTCGTCGTCGGCCCGGACTGCGCCGACCGCGACCAGGAACGCGGGCGACTTCGCCTTCGCCTTGGCCACCGCCGACGGCGTCATCAGCATCGGCGCAGCGCCGATCGGCTCCGGAAGCCGCGCCTCCGGCTGCCGCACGACCGGGGTGGCGACCGGCTCCGGGGTGGCAACCGGCTCAGGCAGGGCGGCGGGCTGGGGTGCCGGCATGGCGACAGGCGCGGGCAGCAGGCGGGGGATGGGGGCAACCCCGGGCGGCTTGCGGCGGCGGAAGGTGAGGACCAGGCCGAGGGCGAGCACCAGGATGCCGGCGCCCAGCGCCAGCAGACAGACCCCGAACGCGCGCTCAACCTCGACGCCGAACCGGACGTCGGCGCCCACGGCGGGTGTGCCGTCCGCGTTCATCACGACCACGTCGTACCGGCCGTCCTGGATCGGCCACGCGAGCGACTGCCGGCCGGTCCCGCCGGCCTCCGCGACCCACCAGTCAAGCTCGGCCGGCGGCGTCAGCCGGGCGCTGCGGCCGCGCATCTCCTGCGTGCCGAAGGTGGCCGGCGGGTCGAACCGGATCAGCCGGGTGTGGGACGCGCCGGCCAGGTAGTCGGCGACGTCGAGGTCCTGCCCGACGCCGACGAAGACCGGTTTGTCGCCGGTCGCGGTCACGTGCAGGGTCGGTCCGTGCCGGTCGAGCAGGTCGGGCGCGGAGATGACGGCCAGGCCCTGGCTGGTGAACTGGCGGCTGCCGGTGGTGACCGTGTTGTCCGGGCCGACCAGCCAGAAGGCGGCGACTGCTCCGGCGATGGTGACCACGAGGCCGGCCAGGGTCAGCAACAGGCCCAGGGCGGTGCGGGCGAAACGCATGAAGAGGCTCCCGTTGGTACGACGAACCCAGCCCGCGGCGGGTGGACCGGGCAACGGGCTCCCGGGACGGGCCCTCTTCGGGTCCCGTCGTTCACCCGTTGCTCTGGATAACTGATCGCACAAGGATCTGTTACTGTTCATGAATTAACGAATGGCGATTCACAAACTCGGAGGTGCTGGAGTGGCCCGGCCGCGGCTGGTCAGCGACGACGTGATCCTGGACGCGACCCGCCAGGTGCTGGCCGAGCTGGGACCGGTGAAACTGACCCTCGCCGCGGTCGGCGAGCGGGTCGGCCTGGCCCCGCCGACGCTGATGCAGCGCTTCGGCTCCAAGCGCGGCCTGCTGCTCGCTTCGGCGGCCCGGTCGCCGCTGATGGTGCTCCGGGCGGTCGAGGAGGCGGAGGCGCGGAACACCTCCCCGCTCGCGATCCTGCGGGACTTCGCGCTGACGGCGGTTGCCCACATCAAGCACCGCGAGGAGCTCGGCAACGGCCTCGGCTTCGTCCAGCTCGACGTCGCCGACCCGGAGTTCCGGGCGCACGCGCTGGCGCACTCCGCGGCGATCGTGGACAGCTGCGCCCGCCTCTACCTGGCCGCCCGTGAGGCCGGCGAGCTGCGGCCGGACACCGACGTACCGGCGCTGGCTCGCCACACCCTTGTCTGCTTCAACGGCGCCCTCCAGGTCTGGGCGGTGAACGGCTGGGGCTCGCTGCACGAGTTCCTGACCGAGCAGCTGGACCTGATGATCGCGCCCTATCTCTCCAGGAGTGAGGATGCTCTCCCCACCTGACGCTGCGCGGCCGCGGCGCTCCGGTGCGTATCAAGGTGCTCCAGGCAACAACCTGACGATCGTCAGGGGGCCGGTAGGACTTTGGCTCACTGCGGCGGCTCGTCGTCGCTCCTAGCGTCGAGGTCATGACATGGAGGTACGACGGAGTCCGTCGGGTACTGGGTTCGCCGGGCGTGCTGACGCTGGGGACGGTCGTCGTCGTACTGCTCTATCCGGGCGGTCTGGGGACGACCGTCCCGGTGCGGGTGACGACCGGCGACTCCGCGTCGGCGTTTAGGGCGGTGAACGAGGTGGTGGCGGAGGCGCCGTCCTGGGTGGGGTCGTTGGTCGACCTCGCGGGCGGAGGCCTGCTCGTCGCGCTGGGGCTGCTTCTTCTGTGGGTGGCTTTTCACTATCGCGACGCCCGGACGGTGGCCGTCGTACTGCTCACCGGCGTCGGGACGGTCGTCGCCTACGGCCTGAGCGAGGCGTTGAAGTTGGCGGTCGACGAAGAGTGGCCGTGCCGCGCTGTGCCCGGCGCCGAGGTGATCGCGCACTGTCCCGCGGCAGGTGATTGGTCCTTCCCGAGCAACCACGCCACCCTCGCAGCCGGCCTGGCCATCGGCATCGCCCTGTTGCGCCCCCGACTCGCCGCCCTCGCCTTGCCGCTCGCGGCCGGAGTCGCGCTGGCCCGAGTCGCCGCCGGCGTCCACTACCCCCACGACGTCGCAGCCGGCACCGTCCTCGGCGCAACCCTCGTCGCAGCGCTCCTACTCATCGCCACTCCACTCACCACGAGGATGGCCGGCCTGCTGCTCGACCGTGAGACCACCCGACGATTGCCTGAGTCAACCGTTTGATCCAGCCGAAAAGCCGAATTGTCGGAAGTAGGGTGCCAAGGCAACCAACAGCAGACGAACGAAGAGCCCGGGTCCTGAAGACCCGGGCTCGACTTTGTCCTGACAAATGGAGCGGGTGACGGGAATCGAACCCGCACTGTCAGCTTGGGAACAGAATTGTCAGCCGTAGTCCGCGCGGAATGAGGGCCGGCGAGGCGGCCGCCCGATCTGAATTGACCGCTGTTGACCGGCGGTTCACGCAGGGTGCCGTCCGATCGGGCACGAATCGGGCACAGCGCGCCAGCGACCGGTGCGAGCTTGTGGGAGGGTGGATCTCGAACGGCCGACCTCCGCTGCGCGGTGAAGCTATCCTGCTCCGGTGGCAGTCAAAGTCCGCCTCGAAGGCCATGGTTTCGATCTCGACACCCTTGCTGACCTGTTCGGGTACGGCGAGCCGATGGTGAGCTCTGACGCAGACGGGTACTACCTCGCGGCCTCGTCACTCGATGGACTATTCGAGGATGGTGGGCGTCTGCGTGATGCCGCCGAAGTGATCCTGCGTCGCGCCAATGGCGTTGCACGTTCCCTCACCGATGGGTACCGGCCTGTCAGACTGACGGGGCGTTTCACCAGCGGTGATGGCAAACACCAGCACGTCATGGTGCTCGGCACAGCCGAGGAACGCTCCAGGGCACTCCCAATGACGTTCGTCGTCAACGGAGAACCGCAGCAGCAGCCGCCGCCATCCCCGGCCCCGGCGTACCTCGAGGCGGCGGAGACTCATCCCGACGTCGGCGAGGTACTGGACTTGCTTGGCAAGGACGTGGTGGGGCTCGACTGGTTCGACCTCTACAAGGTCTACGAGATCGTACGAGGCGACGTCGGCACCGAGGCGGCGCTACTCGCTACGGGCTGGGTGCCTGCCACCGATCTCAAGGCATTCACTGCATCCGCCAACCTGCCAACAGTTAGCGGTGCGGACGCGCGTCACGCCAGAGGGCCGACGGGCCAGCCAAAGCACACCATGACGCTTCACCAGGCTCGCAGCATGATTGGCCAGCTAGTTGCTGCTTGGCTGGACTCTCTCTGAGGTCGGCCGCTAGGTGGGACCGGGGATGCTGGATGCAGTCCCAGGAGTTGCCCTGCTCACCGCAGATTCCAGGAAGAGGGGACGCGCCAGGAAAGTCTGACTGTCATCGAGGGCGCAATGACAAGTAGATTAAGCACCCGGACCGAGAGATGGGGTGGAGATCCGCCGTGGATTGGCTATACGACGAGCGCACGAGCTGCTGGTCCTTGCAGACTTCGATGACGGTCGCGAACTACCTGGAGTTGGTTCGCACAGCACATCAGACTCAGGGAGCTCTTTCGGGGCAGCGCGATGTCCTAACTACGACTACGGCAAAGCGCATTCGTACGCGGATGGTTGCCGATCTGAAGCTGGGTGCCGTGCTCCCGCCGGTTGTGATTGGAGCAGTCATTGATGATGAGTTGTTCGAGAGCCTGCCCGACGAGGATGCAGACTCTGTGGAGGAGATTTTAAGCCCGGAGGACCTAGAGAATTTGTCGATCATCGACGGCATGCAGCGGACCGCAGCCCTCCTGGAAGCCAATGCGGAGGATCCTCACGTGGCTGATCGTAAGCTGCGAGTGGAGTTCTGGTTTGCCACGTCGGTACGCGCGATGATCTACCGAATGCTCGTCCTGAATACCGGCCAGGTGCCCTGGACAATGAGTCGGCAGCTCTCCGTGGTCTTCTCGCCATTGCTCAAGGAAATCAAGGACAACGTCCCTGAGCTTGAGAAGCTCTATTCGCCGGATAACCGGGGGCGACGTGTTGGCGCGGCGCAGTATTCAAGCGATGCTGTCGTGGAATTGTACATAGCCTTCTCCCTCAGAAAGACAGCCGTGGACACGAAAGAGGTCGTCTCGGACGAGTTCTCTCGTCTCGATTTCGTCGAGAATCTTTCGGAAAGCGAATTTCAAGCTCAGTTCTACGAGTCTTTGTCGCTCATGGCTCAGCTCGACAAGGCCTTCTCCCGATATGAGCCGGCCAGCAGTGGACGCTTCACAAAGGGACGTGACATCTTCGGCGCTCAGCCGGCTCGAATCGGCTTCATCGTGGCTATCGGTACGGCGGTGCTCGGTAGGCCCGGCGCAAGTCGTACTACAGCCGATCGTTCCCGCCGCCTCAAAGGTCTGGCCGATGCAGAAGCGCAGCTCATCAAGAAGTTGGACAGCTTCGATGACGCACAACTTGCTGACTACCTGCGATTAGACGTGTTGCAGGAGGTTTTGGATCGACGCGTCGGGCAGGTAGGACGCTACGAGAGAGCGGTGTTCTCTGAAGCATTCAAGGTCTTAGTTGAGGAGGACTTCTCGCTCGACAACCTGGAGCCATGCTGGCGAGCCAACTGATGAGTAGGGACATGAAGCAGGCTAACTCGCTCCTGTTCTCCAATCTTGAGTCGTTCTGCATCCGTCGCGGTGAGACCCTTGAGAATCCTGGCAAGGTCCGATATGTCAGTTCCGACACCGTCGACAGGGAATTCCTAAAGAACTTAAAAGTGAGCTCGGTCCTTAAGTTTGGAAATCATAGATCGCTTAGTCATCTGCGCCTGGCTGATCAACACTATATCGGACTCATCGGGTTTGACTTCGAGCCGACCTTGTCGACATTGATTCCGCTGACGGTCAACGGGGGGATGGCCGTCTGCTTGCTAAGTACGATTCAGCCTGCGCCATCTGTGGGGCCGGCATCTGTGCGAAACATCGTCGAAGTCGCCAGCGCGGAAGACCCGGAGTACTCCGGACATTCTGCCGATGCCATCCAGTCCCTGTTTCCTGTGATCCAAGTGCTTGAGTGTTCGCAGGTCCTCGATGAAGACGCAGTCTGGCGAATCTACCTGATGATCTGCGCCGAGGAATGTATGCGCGGCGGTTCGTGGATCGGGGACAAACTGTCGGATGCGCTGGTGACGCTTACAGGCCTAGCTATACCCTCGATGCCATATCCAGCCATCTGTCGATCGATGTTCGACGCTGATCCACGGAGTCTATTCATGGCTCTGTACCGCTGTATTGAGGCAACATACGCATACGAATCGTCGCGTCGCCTTGTTGATAGGTTGAATCTCAGTGTTCGATGGCAGGAGGTGGCTGAGGCGCTTGACGACGAGATTGGGTGGCATCCGCAGGAAGCGCAAAGCCTCAACCTTGTGTTGCAGCATGCTGTTGAGCAGGACCTGGCCGATATCTGCGAATGCTTGAGCGTGTCCGTGCGGGAGGACAGGGAGATTCACCCTCAAGCGGGTAAAGCGATCTATGCGCTTCGAAATAAGATCGTACACTTTAGGAGCGCATCATCGGAACCATATGTGGATGAAACAGATTGGAATCGTCTGTGCTATCTGCTCGTAGGAGTCGTATTTAGTGTCTTTACTCAGGCGTACAGTTAGAGGGTGAGCTTGCTTCCTTCGCTGGTCGCTGATTGTGATGACGCGGTGGTTCGAAATCCGGCTTTGCATTGACCGCGTCCCGCGATCCCATCATTCAGCCTGTGGCAGGGTGGAACTGCTCGCCTAAGTTGTGGTCGATGAGCCGCAGGGGTGCATTGGAGGCTAGGCGTAGTTCGGCGAGGCGTTCGAAGAGTGCGCCGGACATGCGGGTTGGGTGTGACCGGGTCGTAAGGTACCGGAATCCGCGGTCTAGGTAGTACTTGTGGAGGCCGGAGTTGTCGCGCCAGCAGTCGAGGCGGAGCCAGAGGTTGCCTGACAGTTCGGTGCGGTAGCCGGACCAGTCGAGCAGGATGTCTCCGAGGCCGGTGCCTCGGTGGTCGGATCGGATGATGAATTTGTAGAGGTAGAGAGCCGGTTCCTTGAGTTCGTCGTCGGTCCAGAAATCCGGGTCGCCCGCATCGAGGGACAGGCTGCCGATGATCTCGCCGTCGTCGGTGGTGACGACGAAGGTGCTACCGGCCCCGATCCATCCTTTGATGACGCGGGCTCCGTACGCGCTTCGGGTCCACTGTTCGATCCCGGCCGCTCGGAGCCAGGCTTCAGCGTGCCGTCTCAGGGCGAGTACTCCGTCTACGTCGTCGTCTCCGGCAACGCGTACGTGGTAGGTCATCACCGGGCATCTCCGTTGGCCGGCATACGGCGCTCAGGGACGGCCAGGTCGTACGTTATGACTTGGCGATCGCCTGCCCAGATGTGAATCAGGACGCGAACGCGGCGGCCGGTCTGGTCGATGCCGATGCGGGCGTGCTGGCCAACGGCTGTCCCGGGCGACAGCGCCATCAGCTCGGCCTCCTCGGCGGTTGGCATTCGTACTTCGATGTTGTCGATGAAGCGCACCTGCCGGAACCCGAGGGCGTGATAGATGCCGCCGGGCATGGTCGTGTCTTCAGGACTCATCAGGGGTGCTCGGCCGTCGATGAGCTTGTAAGCGATGTCGGGTGGCGTCCACGTGTCCGCGATCATCGCGACCCGCTCAGGAACGCCTTCCGCGGGACGGCTGACGAGACGGAGCCGCCGACGACGAACGACGGGTACGCCGGGTCCGTCGAGACCGAGGAACTCGGCTACCTGCGAGGGCGCGGGCAACTCGCGTACGTCGACCACGACCTGACGGCCGGTCCACCCGGCAGCCTCGACCCCGGCCAGCCACTGGTCTTTGCCGTTCGCCGGGTCATCCGTGTACGCCCCCAGCTCGAACTTGGACATGTCGAAGTTGAGTCGCATTCGACGGCTGACGACTCGTCCACGGCTGCCGCCGAGGTCTTCGACCAATCCTTCCTGTTCGAGTCGTCCGACGGCGGTCCGAACGGTGTTGCGAGAGACGCCGAAGCGTTCCATCAGTTCACGCTCGGCCGGAACCCGTGAGCCCTGCGGCAGCGTGCCGTGATCAATGTCTGAGTGGAGCTGCTCATACAGCGCCTCCCAGCGGGTCGAGCTGGTCACCTGAGTCCCTTCGTCGCGGTCTCCTGGACGGTACCAAGTCAACTTGGTTGGGTCCAAGGGCTTGCACGTTGGCCACGATCTGTGATTCGGTACCTACCAACAGCACTTGGTACCGACCAAATGGACTTGGTACCTACCATCGGGATCAAGACTCATAGCGACGCCCCGGCGGCTGCCACCGCCGAGGCGTCCGGGTCGCACTAGTCATCTGAAGAGGAGCGCAACCCCAATGAGCATCATCCACCTGTCGGCAGTCAGCAGCGAGGAGCCGTCCGCTGCGGACCTGGCTGCTATTGAGCAGGAATGGCCGCTGATCGCGGCTGAGCTGGACCTGTTGGACGCGCAGATCGCGTTCATCAACGCGGGGCCTGCCGCGTCGACCCTGGATCGTCGCCGGGTGCGCCGTGCCGAGCGGAGGGTTCTGGAGGTTGGCCGCGAGCTGGCCGACCGGGAGACCGCCGAGGACGGTGCCGCATGAGTCGCCGGCCGAGCATCTCCGATCCGGTGTTTCTGGATGAGGTGTGGGCCGATCGGCTCGGGATCGACAGCGCCGAGGCCGTGGAGGACGAGCTGCGGGCGCGCTTTGAGCACCTGTCGCGCTTCGTGCTCTGCGGGGGGATGCCCCCGGCCGGGAAGGCGGGTGTGTCGGCGGAGGCCGCGACGGCGTGCGGCGAGCTGTGGATCCTGACTGGCTTCCTGGCCGACGCCAAGCGGGTTCTGAGCGGCGAGGAGGACGGCCGATGAGCACCGTCACGCAGTCCGCGGAGAAAGCGCCGGCAACCGGCACACCCAACAGCGTGGACAAGCTGCGCACGGCTGCTGCGGAGGCGTCGCAGGTGCGTGCGCTGTCCACTCATCCCGATGTGGTGGCGTTGCGGGTGGAGTCGGTGCGCACGCAGGTTGACCGGTGCATGTGGGTCGGGATCGTGCTGGGTTTGGCGTTCACGATGGTCAACGTCCAGGCGTTCGCCGCGCAAGGCGCTGTGTTGTGGTCGTTGCCGTGGTTCGCGGCGTGGCTTCTGGACCCGATGGTGTCGCTGGTGCTGATCGCGGTTCTGCGCGCTGAGCAGATCACCGCCCGGTATCAGGTGAGCGACCACACGAAGTGGATCGGCCGGACGAAGCGGTTCGCGTTCGCCGCCACCTACGCGATGAACACGTGGCATTCGTTCGTGCGGCTGGATGTGGCGGGGATCGTGCTGCACTCGGTGCCGCCGCTGCTGGTGTTCTGCGCTGCCGAGACCGCCCCGGTGCTGCGGGACCGGCTGACCGAAGCCGTGCTCCGGGCGGAGCGGGCCGCCGCGCAGGCCGATCCGGAGGGGGCATCTCACCGCCTCGACACCGCCCCGGCCACTGCCGAGCTGCCCACCGCTGCCGAGACACCGCAGACGGCCGCTGAGGTGATCGAGACCGCACAGACGACCTCAACCAAGCCCAAGCAGTCACGGGCACACAGGAAGCCCGCCAAGCCCAGCACGACCGGCCGGAAGTTGCTGGCTGACTACGTGGCTGAGGGGGTCGCGGCGATCGACGCGGCGGGCGGCGGCGACATCGGTGAGATCACCCCGGCGTGGGCGCGGCATGCCACTGGCTGCTCAACCGGCCTGTCCGCGAAGGTCGCGGCCGGTGTCCGCGACCACCTGATCAGTGACGGCTACGGCCGAGTCATCGCCAGCACCCAGCCCGCCGCGCAGGCCAGCGACGAGACGACCACCGAAGACACGGACGCACCGGGCGAGCCCGCCCGGGTCGCGGCCTGACCGATAGGGAGCGAACAGGCATGGACAACGTGCGCAAGCTTCACAACGACGAGCACGACACGGGCGACGAGACGACGCAGGACACGACGCAGGATGTTGCTCAGGGCATCGTCCACGAGTCGGCCGAGCGCATCGACGATGACGCCGCCGTGGTGGTCGAGGCTGAGGTGATCGAGGGCGAGATTCTGACCGATGAGGAGTCGGCTGAGCTGGACCGCCGTCTTGCCAACCGTGGCGCGCTGGTGCGCCGTGCGGTGACGACCACGCAGCTGGTGGCGCGTGCGTCAAAGACTGTCGCGACGCACGACAAGACCAGGACGGCAGGCAAGGTGCTGCTGCGCGAGGGGTTCACGGTCGTGCAGGGTGTGGAGTCGTGGGCGAAGCGGGCGTGGGATGCCTCGACCATGGGCGTGTACCGACGGCAGATCAAGGCGGCGGAGGCGGTTGGGGATCGCGAGGAGTTGAAGGAGTGGACCGATCGCAAGGAGATGGCCACAGAGCGCCGTCACCGTCGCCTGATGGATCTGCCGAAGCTCGCCTGGGGTGTCTTGAAGGTCGGTGTGGCGACGGTGGTTGGGGTGCCGTTGCTGGTGCTGCTGATCGCGATCCTGACCAAGGCCACCGGGAACGGGTCGTTCACGGGTGTGTGGCTGGGGTTCTTCGCGCTGATCGGTTTCCTGATCGCGGCCGGTGCGCTCATCTGGTCAGGGGTGTCGATCGCGGCACCGTTCCTGATCGTGCTGGCCGCCTGGCGCGAGGGCAAGCGCCGCGCTGAGCCGCCGTCGTGGCTGGTCACAACGGCCGATGCGGCGTGGGATGTGGCGATCGATGAAACCACGATCGCGAAGGCGCTGGAGGCGCTGCGGATCCCGGCGATCACCCAGTACCTGAAAGCCGGTCTGAAGCTGCAGTTCATCACCCCCGCCCGGGTGGATGGCCGCGGTACGCACGCGGTGGTGCGGCTGCCCGCCGGTGTGACGGCCGAGAAGATCGCGCGCCGTCGCGGTGACCTGGCGACCGGTCTGCACCGGGCGGCGAAGGAGGTCTGGCCGACCACGGGCAGCGAGGCCGGGATTCTGGATGTGTGGATCGCGGACAAGGGCGCGCTGGCTGAGGGTGCGGGAGAGTACCCGCTACTCGGTGGCGGTCTGGTGGACGTGTTCAAGGGCGTGCCGGCCGGGAGGACGCTGCGCGGTGACGCGCTGCTCGCGCCGATCATGGAACGCAACACGATGACCGGTGGCATGCCGGGGCAGGGCAAGTCCTCGGCAGCGCGGGCGATCATGGCCGGGTGCGCACTCGACCCGACCGCCGAGTTGCGGATCTGGGTGCCGGACACGAACTTCGACTTCGAGGTGTTCAAGCCGCGCTGCTCGTCCTACGTGATGGGCGCGGACGACGATTCCATGAAAGCGATCCGTGACCAGCTCGTGAACGTTCATGAAGAGGTCCAGCGGCGCGGCGAGCTGCTGATCCGCTACGAGGTCCCGGCGGTGACTCGTGAACTCGCCAACGCGGGGGTTGGGCTGCACCCGCTGGTGTGCCTGCTGGAGGAAGCGCACGTGGCGATCACCGACGACACCTACGGCAAGGAGATCTCCAAACTGCTGGTCGAGATCGTGAAACTCGGACGCAAGCGCGGCATCCACATGATCGTCTCGACGCAGGCCCCGACGCGGGACTCGATGCCGCGCGACGTGACCCGCAACTGCTCCAACGGGATCGCGTTCGCGGTCGGTGACCACGTCGCCAACGACGCGCTGCTCGGGCAGGGCGCGTACGCCGCCGGCCACCGGGCCACCGAGCTGATCCCCGGCACCGACAAGGGCACCGCCGTCGTCAAGGGCTTCACCGGCGAACGGTCCGAGATCCTGCAGTGGTACTACCTCGACGTGGCCAAGGGCAACGACCAGGTGACGCCGCTGATCCAGCGGTCCCTGGACGCGATCGCCAAGCTCGGCCGGAGCGTGCCGGACTCCCGCCCGGTGCAGATCGAGACCCGCGATCTGCTGGCCGACCTGGACGAAGTCCTCGGAGACGACCCGGTGCCGAGCGCGGACGTGCCCGCGCTGCTCAAGCGACTTGCCCCGGCCTGGGCCCCGTATCAGTCGCTGACCGGCAAGGCGCTGCGCGAGACCCTGCGCGCTGAGCACGGGATCAAGGTCCCCTCGACCGGGAACCGCTACCCCATCGACCCCGCTACCGTCCGTGACGCGCTCGTGCGGCGGGAGCAGGACTCGACCGACACCGACGAGACCGGCGACGAAGCCGGACAGCTCGCGAGTTAGCTCCCGCCCCGGGGTCGGAGACTGCCGGAATCGGGCTCTGAGCAGCGGTTTCCGGCCCCGGGTTAACTCGCCTCACTCGCTAACTTTCCGCAGGTCAGAGTCACATTAGCCCCCACTCGGCCGGTGAGTTACAGACCTAACCCGATCACCGGCAGCTAACCGTCCCGAACCACCCAACCAGGACGGCCACCACCAGGTGCCCGCCCCGGCCCGTCACGCCCTGATCCGACTACAGAAAGTGACAGAGATGTCTGAGTCTGTCCCGCCGCTGGCCGCGCTCGTCACCACCGCGTCGTTCCTGCTGCTGGCCGCCGCCGCGGTCGTGCTCGGGGTCGGCTACCTGCTCGGCTGCCGGATCTGGCCCTACGCCAACTGCGGTCGCTGCCACGGCACCGGCAAGTCCGGCTCCCCGAACCGCAAGGCCTTCCGCAACTGCCCCCGCTGCAAAGGCACCGGCCGCCGGATCCGGATCGGCCGCCGCCTGCTCGACCACCACAGCAACCGCTGACCCGGAGGACACCACCATGGCCACCCGCAAACCCCGCAAGCCCGTCGCCAAGAGCCAGGGCACGACCGACCCGGAACGGCCGCTGACGCCGCGCGAGGAGTACCGCGCCGCGCTGACCGAGCTGAACCGCTACTCGCACAACAACGAGACCGCCGAAGCCCTTGCCGCGCGGGAACGGTTCGACCGCGCCGACCGCAAGCGCCGTTGGTGGCGTCGCTGATGGCCACGCAGGCGATCGACCGCGCCAGCTTGCACCCGGCCGCTGCGCGCTGGATCGAGCTGTGGAACGGCGCAAAGGCACTCGGCTGGGACCTGCACGGGACGCCGGTGTTCCGGTTCCGGTGGGCCCCCGCAGGCCTGGCCACCCGCCGCCAGCTCCGCTCGATGCGGATGTGCCCGGGAGGGCAGGAGCCGTACGCGCTGCTGGTCTGGCGCAACGGCAAACGCTGGGCCTGGCTGTACCGGCTCGACCTCGCCCGGCCCTCCCGCGTGCCGTCGCCGGCGCAGCTCGACGCCCAGGACAAGGCGATGGAAGCCCGACGGACCTGCCAGCTCTGCCAGGCCGTCACCGACTACTGCATCCCCACCTCTGACGGCCGCTGCAACGACTGCATCGCCGCCAGCTACCAGCACGCTGCCTGACCACCACCTCGAGGAGAACCCACCCATGAACCGCCTCATCGCCGCCGCGCTCGCGGTCGTTGTCCTGGCCGTCGCGACCGGATGCGACCCGGGTGTCCCGGATGCCGGGACCGTCACCGACAAGGGCATCACCACCAGCCGGTCCGGCCAGACCACCAACACCTGCCACTGGATCAAGGTCCGCCACGACGACGGCACCACGTCGCGCGGCTGCGTCCCGATCCAGCGGTGGAAGAAGGCCACCAAGGGCGGCGACTGGCTTGGGAAGTGACCATGACGAACCCCATCCTGACCGCCGCCCTGGCCGCTGCCGACCGTGGCTGGCCGGTGTTCCTGCTCGGACGGTCCAAGCGGCCGGTCGCCAACTGCCCCGACTGCCCCAAAGACGCCCACGACCCGGCGTGCTGTGGGCACCTGACCTGCCACGGGTTCTACGCCGCGAGCACCGACCCGGCCAGGGTCGCGGCGATCGTGGCGGCTGTCCCCGGTGGGCAGCTCGCCGTCCGGACCGGCGCGAGCTCCGGGCTGCTGGTGGTCGACGTGGACCCCGCGCACGGCGGCGACCGCAGCCTGGCCGGGCTCGTCGTCGACCAGCTGGTGCCGCGCACGCTGTGGGTGCGCTCCGGATCCGGCGGCGTGCACCTGTACTACCGCCACCCCGGCGGCGACATGCAGTCGCGGCCGATGCCGGACCGGGCGGGGATCGACATCAAGGCCGACGGCGGGTACGTCGTGCTGCCGCCATCGATCCACCACCGCACCCACCAGCCGTACCGGTGGGGCACCGGCCCGGCCGACGTGGTGGAGATGCCCCCCGCTCTCGTCACCGCCTGCCTGCCACCAGCTGAGCCCGAGGCATCGCCCGCCGGCCAAATCGCCACCGTCGAGGCGGGGGGCATCTCCCACCCCGAACGGCTGCTCACCGCGCACCTCGACGCCGTACGGAACGCACCCGAAGGCCGCCGAAGAACGACCCTCTACGGCGCCGCCCGAGGTGTAGCGCGAATGGTCGCTGCCGGTGCGATCAACCACGCCGACGCCATCGCCGCACTGACCGATGTGGGGCAGCAAGCCGAGCAGACCGCCCGCGACATCCGAGCCGCCATCACCGGTGGCTTCCGTGACGAAGGGATCGCCGCATGACCACCCCGACCGACACCACACCCGAACCGATCGACGGTGCCGAGCTGCTGGACGACGTGGCCGCCACCATCGCCCGCTACGTCATCCTGCCTAACACGTCCGCTGCCGTCGCGGTGGTGCTGTGGATCGCCGCCACCCACGCTGTACCGGCCTGGAACTGCGCGCCCCGGCTGGTCATCCGCGCACCCGAGCGCCGGTGCGGGAAGTCGCGGCTCCTGGACATGGTGGAAGGGATGAGCCATCGGCCGCTGATGACCGTCAACGCCTCGCCGTCCGCGGTCTACCGGTCGATCGGCATGACGCCGAGCGATCCGCCGACGCTGTTGATCGACGAGGCCGACACAATCTTTGGCCCCAAGGCGGGCGAGAACGAGGACCTGCGCGGCCTGCTCAACGCCGGGCACCAGCGCGGCCGCCCCGCGCTGCGGTACGACGCCGGCACTCGAAACGTGGAGAAGATCGCCACGTTCGCCATGGCCGCGCTCGCCGGCATCGGCGCGATGCCGGACACGATCGAGGACCGGGCCGCCGTCATCCGGATGCGTCGCCGCGCACTCGGCGAGAAGGTCGCCCCGTACCGCGTCGGCCGCGACGGTCCCGAGCTGGACGAGCTGCGGCAACGGCTCAACCAGTGGGTCAAGGTCAACATCAAGGCACTGCGGAACGCGACCCCGGACATGCCGCTAGAGGACCGTGCGGCCGACACCTGGGAGCCGATGATCGCCGTCGCCGACCTGGCCGGCGGGCAGTGGCCGCGTGCTGCCAGGAAGGCCGCCGTAGCGCTGACCAGTGACCGCGACGCGGGCGATGAAGGGTCGATCCCGACCCGGCTCCTGGCTGACTGCCGGACGGCGTTCCAGGACGCCGACGCGCTGCCCACTCAGACCCTGCTCGACCGACTCCGCAGCGACGCCGAAGCGCCCTGGGCAACGATGGGCGCGGCCGGACTCACCGCCATGAAGATGGGCAACCTGCTGCGGGACTTCGAGATCCGCAGCGACACGATCCGGTTCCCGACCGGCCAAGCCAAGGGCTACTTCCGGAGCGATTTCACCGATGCATGGAACCGCTACTGCCCCGAGCCAAAACCCGCCGGTGGGGAAGCCGTACCAGCCGTACCAGCCGTAACTTCCCAGGTCAGCCCCGAGGAGGCTTCCACCGCTGGTACGGCTCAAGCCGTACCAAGCACCCAAGCCTCCTTGGGCCTGACCTGCGAAAACGAGGCTGGTACGGCTGGTACGCCTTGGGTCCCGAGGGCGGTTCCGGATCTTGCCGAGGACAACGACCGATCGCACTGCGCATGAGCAGACGCCACCAACTGACAGCTCCACCAACCCCGAGGAGAACGACGTTGACGACCCCGACGAGTGACAGTGACCGGCTGCTCGATGTGCAGGAGGCGGCGGTCATGCTCGGCACCTTCAACACCAGCGGCGTGCGGTTCCCGCGACGCCTGATCTCTGAGCGTCGCATCCGGTTCGTGCGCATCGGCCGCATGGTGCGCATCCCCGAGTCCGCGATCCGCGAGCTGATCGAACAGAACACAGTCGAACCCATCCGAGTAGCTCTGGAGAGGAACGCCGCCTGATGGCGAAGAGACGATTTGGACGAGTCCGCAAGCTGCCGTCCGGCCGGTTCCAGGCGCGGTACCCCGGCCCGGACGGAATCGACCGGCCTGCTCCGAACACATTCGCGAGCAAGACCGACGCGGCGCGCTGGCTGACGCTGAAGGAAGCCGAGTTGGCCCGAGATGAGTGGATCGATCCGGCTGCAGGTGAGGTACCGCTGGGGGAGTACGCGCAGAAGTGGATCCGCGAGCGCCCCGGCCTCCGGTCCAAGACGCTCGTTCTGTACGGCGGCCTGCTGCGGAACCACATCGCCCCAACGCTGGGTGCCAAGCCGCTCACTGAACTCACTGCGCCGATGCTGCGTGGCTGGAGGCACTCCCTGCTCGATGGCGGCCTGGGGCCCGTGACGGCGGCCAAGGCGTACCGGCTGCTGCGGTCGATTCTCTCGACGGCAGTCGAGGACCGGCTGATCAAGACCAACCCGTGCTACATCAAAGGAGCTGCTGTGGAGCGCAGTCCGGAACGACCGGTGCTGACTGTTGCCGAGGTCTACAAGCTGGCCAATGCGATGCACCCGAGGTTTCGAGCCCTGATCCTGGTAGCAGCGCTCGGCAGCCTCCGCTGGGGTGAGTTGGCCGCGCTCCAGCGGCGACATGTGGATCTGGTCAGTGGGGTGGTCAGGATTCGGCAGGCGGCGGTCGAGCTGCCGACTGGCGAACTGCAGATCAGTCCGCCTAAGACGGCCGCCGGCCGCCGGACCGTGTACCTCCCCGAGATCGTCATGCAGGACCTGCGCGTGCACTTTGACATCTACGTCAAACGAACGCCTGAAGCATTCGTTTTCACCGGGGCCAAGGGCGCACAGTTGCGCAGGTCAACGTTCCAGCGGAACTGGAGGAAGGGGCTCAAGGGAGCAGGTCTGACCGGCCGCGTCCACTTCCACGACCTGCGGCACACCGGCAACACCTGGGCAGCCGAGTCAGGCGCGACCCTGCGCGAACTGATGGACCGCATGGGTCACGCCAGCAGCAGGGCAGCTCTCATCTACCTCCACACCAGCGACCGGCGACACCAGGGAGTCGCCCAGGCGATGTCAGAACTCGTCGCGGAGGGTTTGCGGGACGACCCGGACGACGGTCTCGCGGTGGCATCGGGCACGTAACGGGCACGGCGGCGAAATCCGGTCACTGAGATGACGAAACCCCAGGTCAGAAACTTGCCTCTGACCTGGGGTTTCTCGCTGGAGCGGGTGACGGGAATCGAACCCGCACTGTCAGCTTGGGAAGCTGATGTTCTGCCATTGAACTACACCCGCATGCTTGGCGGTGGCACCAGCAGGCGGAGACGAGCATAGCTGATGGGTGGGGTCCCGGCCACGGTGGGTCCGGCGTGCCGCGGCGCGGATGGGGATCCGGTGCGCCGGGTCGTGGCCGGGGGCGGGGAGGTGTACGGCGTCGCCGTACCCAAGAACTGATGCCGAATGCATCGAAAAGGGGCTGCGGGGCGGTTTGCGGGTGGGGTTCCTGGGCAGTTTTCCACAAAGGGCACGCCCAGGACTGGGCAGGTCCGGCATCTTCTGGCAGATTAGAACGCGTTGCCGGGGGCAACATTTCGACGCAACGTGAGGATGCGGTCCTCACCGGGACCGGACAAGATGGTTGCGGGGCAACTGGATGAAGGGGTGAATGGTGGCAACAGACACGAGTGACGTGCTGGACAACCTGGAGAAGGAGCTCGTCACGATGGGACGGCGGCTGCGTGGTCTGCAGCGGAAGCTGTCCGACGACGCGCACCCGGACCTGGAGCCGGCGCAGTACGCGTTGCTGAACCACGTCGAGGAGCTGGCGCCGGTGCGGATGGCCGACCTGGTTGCTGCGCTCGAGGTGGACAAGGGTCCGGTCAGCCGGGCCTGCGCACGGCTGGAGGAAGAGGGTCTGCTGAAGCGGGCGGCCGACAAGTCGGACGCCCGGGCGACTCTGCTGACGCTGACCGCGGCCGGCAAGCGCAAGCTCGCGGCGGCCCGGAAGAAGCGGCACAAGGTGATCGAGGACCTGCTCAAGGACTGGTCGCCGGCGCAGGTGAAGACCTTCGCCACCCAGGTGTCGCGCTTCAACAAGCTGTCCGGCTGAGCGGCCGGCACTGAGGCACTTTCGTTGCCTCAGGCCCCGAGGTGGACGCGGGACAGGCCCGGAGGAGTGGTGACGCCGGGGAGCTGAGGGCTCCGGACAGCCGCCACCGGGCACCGCGATCCGGATCGTGGGCCGTAGGCGTACGAATTCCCGGTGTGGTCGCCGGTCGGCGGCCACACCAGGACGAATGGGGGATTGGACCGGAATCCGTGGGCTGGCGCTGGGCTGGGGGCTGGGGCGCTGCTAACGTGCGGTCGTGCTGCTCTCCGACCGCGACATCTTGGCCGAGCTCGACGGGAAGCGGGTTCAGCTGGACCCGTTCGACGCTGCGATGGTGCAGCCGTCGAGTGTCGACGTCCGCCTGGACCGGTTCTTCCGGGTGTTCGAGAACCACAAGTACCCGCACATCGACCCGGCCGAGGAACAGCCCGACCTGACCCGGATGGTCGAGCCGGAGGGGGAGGAGCCGTTCATCCTGCACCCCGGTGAGTTCGTGCTGGGGTCGACGTACGAGCTGGTGACGCTGCCCGACGACGTGGCGGCGCGGCTGGAGGGCAAGTCCTCGCTGGGCCGGCTCGGGCTGCTCACCCACTCCACCGCCGGGTTCATCGACCCCGGGTTCTCCGGGCACGTGACGCTGGAGCTGTCGAACGTGGCGACGCTGCCGATCAAGCTCTGGCCCGGGATGAAGATCGGCCAGCTGTGCTTCTTCCGGCTGTCCTCCCCGGCCGAGCACCCGTACGGCTCGGCCAAGTACGGCTCCCGCTACCAAGGCCAGCGCGGCCCCACCCCGTCCCGCTCCTTCAAGAACTTCCACCGCACCGACATCTGAATCACGCGGTAGGACTCAGCGCGATCAGAATCATGTGGAAGCCACTGCCGAGTGCCCGTACTGCGTGACCGCAACCGGCCTTCGGTCGGGGTGGTGATCAGGCGGTGGGGGACAGGGTGATCAGGATGGACTGGAAGTCGTAGGTGGTGCCGCCGGGGGGCTGCAGGTAGACGCCGCCGTATTGGGTGACCGCGGTCGGCGACTTCGGTTTGCCGTTGTAGAGCGACATGTCCGAGCCGTTCGCGCTGCCCGGGTCGTTGCCCTGGGACGACGGCGTCCCCTCGGTCGGGGAGGCGCCTTCCGTCGGGGCGGCACCTTCGGTGGGTGTCGCGGAACTGGTCGGCACGTCGGCGCCGGTCGCCGCGTCCATCAGGACCGGCTGCGCCTCGGTCTGGGCGTAGACGACGCCGTGGAACGCCGCGGTGACCGACGGCACCACCCGGCTGGCCGACTTGTCGGTGTATCCCCAGGTCTTCGCGCCGGTACTGTCGTCGAAGCCGATGATCTCCTGGCCGCCGGACTCACCGGACGTGCAGACCACGGCCTTGGCCTGGTCGCCCCAGCAGGTGAAGGTGCTGATCCGCTCGTCCACGACCTGCGACTTGGTCGGTACGACGGCGCCGGTCGCGATGTCGACCGAGTACAGGACGTTGTTGAACTTGTCGCCGTCCAGGGCCGTCGTGGACCCGAAGTAGGCCCGCTGGGAACCACTGCCGGCCGCGACCAGGTAGTCCTGCTTGGTCGGGGTCTGCTTGGTGATCTTGCCGGTCGCCCCGTCAGCGATCACGACCGTGCCGTCGGCGGCGCCTTCCTGGTTGGAGGCCTTCGCGCCGGCGACGACGCCGTTCAGCACGCCGGCCGGCATCACGAACGGGATGACGGCCGACTTCTGCGTCTTCGGGTCGGCGTAGACGGTGAAGACCTCGCCGCCCTTCTTGGCGGCCGCCTGGCCGTCGGCTCCGACCCCGACCACGATCTGGCCGGTCTTGGCGTCGTACGCCTGGCTCACGACGTTGTCGCCGCCCTCACCGGCGCCCAGCGCCGGAGTGAGGTCCGCGATGACCTCGGCGACCTTCTTGCCGTCGGTCGCGTCGAGCCACTGGAACACCACCTGGCCCTTGGCCTTCTGGGTGCCGTTGCCCTTGTCCTTCTGGACGTAGGCGATCGCGACGACGTCCTTGCCGTCGAGCTGGACACCCATCGGTGCGGACAGGCCGACCGTCTCGGTGGTCGAGGCTTCGGCGGACGGGATGGTCCACGGCTGGCCCTGGGCGGCGATGTTGCGGCCGGTGATGCCGGTGCGTCCCGCGATCAGGGTGGTCTGGCCGACCATGCCCTCGTGCAGCGAGTACTCGTTGTCCTTCGCCGTGCGCTCGATGCCGAAGGCTGCGTTCGCGACGAAGGCCTTCGGCGGGTCGAAGGAGGCGACTGCCGGGGCGGACGGCGTGCTGGAGGTGGTGCCGCTGCTCTCGGACGTCGGGCTCGGCTTGTCGTCGTTGCCGCCACACCCGGCCAGCAGGACAACGGCGGCGGTGGCGGCGGTGGCGACGGCCATCGGACGCTGCATCGTTCGTTACTCCCCAGGTCGCACCGAAACGGTCGCGACGAACGCTAGCAGTGGCTCCGGGTCCCCAGAGTCACCAGACCCAGGCGTTGCAGCAAGCTGCAGAGGGCGGCCGCCCCGTTCACCGGCCGGCCGGTCACCGGACGACCGACAATCCGGTTCGGCGGTGCTGTGGCTGCGGCTCGAGGCGATCGGCCAGGCGACGCAGTACGGCGGCCAGTTCGTGCCGCGGACCGCTGACCCGGCCGTCCTTCGCAGCCGCTCGCAGCTCGTTGCGCTGGGCCCGCAGCTCGGCGGCCCGGATCCGGTCCTCGACTTGGCAACGCGCGACCTCTTGATACTCGGTGATCATCGTCCTGCTCCCCTCACGTCGTCCCCGTCTGGTTTTCGGCAGTGCTTCGCCCAGGTCCCGCCGGATCCCAGTCCCGGCGGGACCTCCTGGGGCGATCAGTCAGGCCCTGACGACGCTGATGTCGCCGGAGACCGTGCGCGCCCGCAGCATCAGCGAGCGCTCGCCTTCGGCCGGCTGGTCGCCGGGCTCGAGGTCGCACCGGATCCGCCCGGTGACCGTCTTCAGGTCCAGGTACGCCGGGACGCCGTCGGGCACCCCGATCCGGACGTCACCGCGCGCGGTCTCGGCCTGCACGCTGGGTCCGTCGGCGACCTCGACCGTGACGTCGCCGGAGCCGGAGGTGGCGACCGAGTGGTCCCGGATCCGCTCGATGGTGATGTCACCCGAGCCGACCTTGACCGTGGTCCGGCCGGCCGCGTCGCCGATCCGGACGTCGCCGGAGCCGGTGCTCAGCCCGAGCGCGTCGCCGGCCTCGTCGATGTCGATCGACCCCGAACCGGTGCCGGCCCGGACCGCGCCCACGACGTGCCCGACCCGGACGTCACCGCTGCCGGTGCTGACGCCGAGGTCGCCCTCGACCCGGTCGAGCGTGATGTTGCCGGAGCCGGTGCCCAGCCGGGCGGTGCCCAGTGGCATCCGGGAGGTGATGTCGCCGGAACCGGTCTTGATCCGGGCGTCGAGAGTCGCCGGGGTGGCGATCCGGACCTGGATCTCCGGGCCGCGGCGGACGTCGCGCGGACCCTCCACGATCAGCTCGCCGTCGCGCACCTCGAAGATGACGTCGCTCTCGTCGCCGGCGCTGACCTCGAGGTCGACAGTCGTCTGGTCGCCGTCGGCCGGCCGGATGTCGACCAGCCCGGAGCCGATCTCGATCCGGACCCGGTCGATCTTGCTCGCGTCCTCGGTGAGTTGCGATGTGAAGCTCACTGGACCCACCCCGTCATCCGCTGGCCCGGCCCGCGGTGCCCGCGGTCCCGGTCGCGCCGGCCACGGTCCCGGTCGCGGCCACGCCGGCCGCGCTCCGGTCCGAAGACACCCTCGTCGCCGAACGGGCCGTCGGGGCCGAACACACCGTCCGGTCCGAAGACGCCGTCGGGTCCGAGCGGTCCGTTCGGGCCGAGTGGTCCCTCGGGCCCGAAGAAGCCGCCGCGCGGAGCGCGCGGGGGCCGCGGCGGACGCGGAGCGCGGACACCGCGGCCCCGGTCGCTCAGCGCGGTCATCACGGTGCGCATCAGCCACGCGTTCGAGGAGATGCCCTCGGCGGCGGCGGCCTCGTCCACCTTGTTCTTCACCGACATCGGCAGCCGCAGCGTGATCCGCGCGGTCGGCTCGTCCGCGTCCGGCGCGATCGTCTCGGCGGGCTCGTCGGTCTCTTCCTCGTCGATGTCGTCGTGGTCGTCGTGTCCGGTCAGCTGGCTCGGGGCCGGCGTGACGACGAACTCCGGACGGCCGCCGGCCATCCGGAGCTCGACCGAACCGGGGGACAGCTCGCGGCTGATCTCTCCGGCGGCGTCGGACAGGGCTGAGATGAGGGCCAGCCGGCCCGCGTCATCCAGCGTGGCTCCGAGGCGCTGTGCCACGGAGCGAGTCTGTTCGTCGGCCAGGGCGGTGGCGTTCTCCACGCTCCGCCGGACCGATTCGAGATAGTGGTCAAGTTCCATGACAGCAACTATGACGTCATAGTGACGTCACTGTCAACCCGTTCTGATGTCATCGCGCCGCCACGGCAGAATGGGCACAGTCGACGACAGGGAGAGAGCGTGTCCAGAGGGGTACTCGTCACAGGTGCGTCCAGGGGTGTCGGAGCCGCGGTCGCTCGGGTGTTCGCGCAGGCCGGTGACCGGGTCGTGCTGCACTGCCGCGGAGCGGTCGACCGGGCCGAGGAGGTGCGCGCCGGACTGCCCGGAGACGGTCACGCGGTGATTGCGGCCGATCTCGGCGATGCGGCCGCAATCCCTGCCCTGGTTGAGGAATCGGCGGCTGCTCTCGGCCGGATCGACGTACTCGTGAACAACGCCGCTCTGTTCGTCGACGAGCCGGTGTCGGGGTCCCGGCGGATCGGGCACCCACTGGCCGAGGCGTCGTACGACGAGTGGGTGTCGGCGTGGCGCCGTACGCTCGCGGTCAATCTGGAGGGGGCGGCGCACGTGACCTGGTGCGTGGCCCGGCAGATGCTCGACAAGGACCCGGCTGAGGGCGTACGGCGGGGCGCGATCGTCAACGTGGGGTCGCGAGGGGCCTACCGCGGCGAGCCCGACGTGCCTGCGTACGGCGCCTCCAAGGCTGGACTGCACTCGCTCGGGCAGTCCTTGGCGGTGTCGTTGGCGCCGCATGACATCACGGTGACGTCAATTGCGCCCGGATTCATCGCCACCGACATGGCTGAGTCCGTCCTGAGCGGCCCCGGCGGTGACGCGATCCGGGCGCAGAGCCCGTTCAACCGCACCGCCACCGCCGAGGAGGTCGCGGACGCCGTCTACTGGCTCGCGTCACCCAAGGCCGGCTGGTCGACCGGCGCCGTCCTCGACTTCAACGGAGCCTCCTATCTGCGCTGAGCCTCAGGCACCCCGGTTCTCGGCGCCGAGCATCCAGGCCTGCTTCTCGAGGTCGACGATGATCGCGTGCAGCAGGTCGGCCGTCGACGGGTCCTCGGCGTCGACGCGGTCGTGGATGAAGCGCGCCGTACCTGCGGTGGCGTGCAGCGCGGCCGTCACCACGTCGACGACGGCCGTCACGTCCTGCTCGCCGCCGGGGAACTCCGGCAGCGTCGCCGACGCCGCGATCGTCGGGGCGCGTCCGTCGGGTGTCGTACCGAGGGCGCGCATCCGCTCGGCGATGGTGTCCGCGGCGACGCGGGCCACGTCGACGATCTCGTCGAGCTGCAGGTGCAGGTCCCGGAAGTTGCGTCCGACGACGTTCCAGTGAGCTTGTTTGGCCTGCAGGTGCAGGGCGATCAGGTCGGCGAGGAGCTGCTGCAGGTCTGCCGTCAGCGTTGCGGAGGCGTGGAAGGCGGGGCGAGTCGCTGTGGTTGTCATGCCTCAATCCTGCTGACGGCAGCCTGCCGACACCATGTCCATTCCGACGGGTCTGCCACAGATCTGGCCATGCGCTTAGGAGCCGTACACCTCCAGCTCCACGATGCGCGAGTAGGTGTTGCCGTTGCCGGCGAGGCAGAGGATGCGGACGGCGGTGGCTTGGGTGGGGGTGAAGGTCGAGGTGACGTGGCCGGCGGTGTTGCCGCGGACCTGGGTGACGGTCTGCCAGTCGCCGGTCCCGTTGCGCACCTGGACGTCCCAGTCGCGGAGGCCGTTGGCCGGGGCCGGGTACTTCACCGAGTCGAGGGTGTAGAGCTCGACGCGGTTGATCGTGCTCGGTTCGGCCAGCGCGACGTCGTAGGTGTCCGGGAAGGCGGCGCGAGTCCCGTCGTTCCAGCCGGTCAGCGTGTCCCAGTGCTCGGAGTCGCTGTCGCCGTCGACCGCTCCGCACAGCGCGAAGTTGCCGTGCGTCGACGAGGCGGACGCCTGCTCGCCGAGCGCGAGGTTGTCGCCGGGCCCCTTGGATGGCAGCGGATTCACCGTGACCGGGACGGTCAGCTTGGACCCCTCGACCTCGAGGTCGAGGGAGTACTGCCCGGGCTGCGTGTCCCGCGGGACCCGGACCTCGACCGGCGCGCTGACCGGCTGGTCCGGGTCGACCGCAGGCAGCCAGGACGAGAACACTTCCCGGGACGGCTGGAGCGGACCACTCGGGTCCAGCGTCAGGTCGGCGTACCTGTCCTCGCTGCCGGTGTTGGTCATCGTGAGGTTGAGCATGCCCGGGAAGCAGGGCAGGCCCACGACACTCAGCTGCTGCGGGGCCACGGAGATCTGTACGTCGGTGCGCGGAGCGCCGCCGGTTGTCGAGGCGACCACGCCGGTCGCGACCGCGGCGCCGAGGGCGACCGCCGACTGCCATCGAATCGTCATCGGTCTCTCCTCAGAGGGTCTGGATTCCCGGGCGCCCGTCCTCGACGAGGAGCCGGGTGCGGGTGCTGACGGCGCCGTTCGGGACGCTGACCTTGTCGACCACGCGGTAGTCGGAGATCCAGCGCTGCGGCGTGATGCTGCAGCTCACGTAGCCGCGCTGGAAGTTGCCGAACTTGATGTGCGGGTTCTCCTTGAGCAGCGTCGCGCCGCCCGGATCGAGATCCATCCCGTCGATACCGGACGTGATCGACGTCCCGACGAACTCGGTGCCCACGGTCGGCGAGTCCGGGTCGGCGAAGTCGAGCTTGAGGTCCGAGGCGACGCTGCGGTGCAGGTCGCCGGCGATCGAGACCAGGTTGCGGACCTTGCGCTGTACGGCGCCGCCGAGCACCCGGTCGCGGGACGCCTCGTATCCGTCCCAGGTGTCCATCGGCACCAGCACCTCAGGGCCTTCCTTGGTGTCCAGCCGGGCGATCGCGGTCTGGTGCGCGAGCACGTTCCAGCGCGACCGGGACGCGGCCCAGCCGTCGAGCAGCCACTTCTCCTGCGCGTCGCCGGTGATCGTGCGCGCCGGGTCCTTCGTCTCCGGGCCGGGCGCCTTGGTGCCGTCGCCGTACGCCTGGTCAGAGCGGTACTGGCGGGTGTCGAGGACGCTGAACTCGGCCAGCCGGCCGTACCGGATCCGCCGGTAGAGCTGCATGTCCGGGCCCTTCGGCAGCTGGGCCAGCCGCATCGGCATGTGTTCCCAGTACGCGCGGAAGGCGTTGGCTCGCCGTACCAGGAACTGCGCGGGCGGTGCGCTCGGATGCGCCTCGTCGGCCCAGTTGTCGACCACCTCGTGGTCGTCGAGCGTGACCACCCAGGGCGCGGACGCGTGCGCCGCCTGCAGGTCGGGATCCATCTTGTACGACGCGTACCGGACGCGGTACTCGTCCAGCGTCACGGTCTGCTGGGTCATCCAGGGCTCGTTCGAGTTCGGCCGGACGCCGCGGTCGATGCCGAACTCGTAGATGTAGTCGCCGAGGAAGAACACCACGTCGTGCTCGCGCTTGGCCATGTCGGCGTACGCCGTGTACCAGCCCTCCCACCAGGCCTGGCAGGACGCGAACGCCAGCGACATCTCGGGGACGTACGCTTCGGCCGGCGGCGCGGTCCGGGTCCGGCCGACCGGGCTGAGCTTCCCGTTCACACGGAAGCGGTACCAGTAGTGCCGCCACGGGCGCAGGCCGCGTACGTCGACGTGCACCGAGTGACTCGACTCGGGCCGGGCCTGGGTGGTGCCTTGGCGGACGACCCGATGGAACCGCTCGTCTTCAGCAACCTGCCACTGCACCTCGACTGGCCGGCGATCCATCCCACCGAACGGCGCGAGCGGCTCCGGCGCGAGCCGGGTCCAGATCACCACCGCATCCGGCAACGGATCCCCGGACGCGACCCCGAGCGTGTACGGATCCCGCCGGTCGGGGCCGCCGGTCGCGCCGGCCAACGCCCGCTGCACGTCGGGAAGGTTGCCGGTCACGGCCAGTGCGGCAGCCGCTCCGGTGACGGTCAGGAAGTTTCGTCGAGTACTTCGCATCGGCACCAGCCCACCCGATCATCCAGAGGTGATCACTTCCGTAACGCGAGATTACGAGAAGTTCTCACGATCGGGTGGGATCTGACCGATTCCGGTCTCACTCCTCCACGATGTCCTTCGCCGCCGGCGCCTTGATGCTGACCGGCTCGCCCCAGTCGGACGTCGTCATCGTCGCGCTGGCGCCGATCAGGTTGAACGACACCTTGTACATCAGGTGGTCGGCCTGGCCCATCCAGATCGTGTAGACGATCGCCTTCGGGGCGCCCGCCGGCATCTTCTGGCCCTGAGCCTTCATCGCCGCGGCCGTGTCCACGGTGACCTCGTAGCGGTCGACCTTGCGGCGCTGGAGCGCCTCGGTCTTGATGTACTCCACCTTCTTCAGGCCGGCGTCGAACGCGTCGAAGGTCTTGGTCGGGCTCATCTCCTCGACCATCGAGGCGACCTCGGCCGCCATCGGGTGGTCGGAGTTCGGGTCGATCTTGAGGTACTTGCCCCTCGGCAGGTCACTCATCTGCACGTACGCGATGTCGTTGACCAGAATCAGCTTCATCCGGCCGCCGAACGCGGCGCCCTTCATGTCGATCTTCGCCTTGACCGGATTCATCGACTGCTCGCCGGTGATGGTCGCCTTCTCGCCACCGGTCTCGATCGTCATCGAGACCTTCACGGTGTCCTTGCCGACCATCCCCTTCTTCACGGCCGGCATGAAGCTGGTCGAGTCGAGGTGCGCGGCCGCCGGGACGACCTTCTGCGGCTCGGCGGTGCTGACCGACGTCGACCCCGGTGTGGACGGCTTGTAGCCGGTCGCGGCCGGCTCGCCGCCGCAGGCAGCCAGGCCGAGAACGAGTGGCACTGTCGCGGCAGCGGACAGCGCAAAGCGGAACTTCATAACTGCTGATTCCTCCCCAGATGATGCAGACGCCGGATCTTATGGTCTGGACCACCTGAGGGGGAAGGGATTTGCAGCTGGTGGCAGTCAGCTTTCCCCACGCTTTACGGAGGCGAGCAGGAGCTGGGCGACGTCGGCGACCTCGACGGACTCGCGGGCCGAGCCGTCGGCCTGCTTGGCGGTGAGGCCGTCGGACAGCATCACCCGGCAGAACGGGCAGCCGGTGGCGATCTTGTCCGCCCCGGTCTCGACCGCCTCGGTGGTCCGGTTCAGGTTGATCCGGCTGCCGATCTTCTCGTCCATCCACATCCGGGCGCCGCCGGCGCCGCAGCAGAAGGACTTGGTCTGGTTCCGCGGCATCTCGGCGTACTCGGCGCCCGGGATGATGTCGAGCAGCTCGCGCGGGGCGTCGTACACCTGGTTGTGGCGGCCGAGGTAGCACGGGTCGTGGTAGGTGATCTTCTGGCCGTTGAGCGAGCTGTCGGCCGGGGCGACCGGGGTCAGCTTGCCGTCGCGGACCAGGCGGTTCAGCAGCTGGGTGTGGTGGATGACGTCGAGCTCGACGCCGAGCTGGGAGTACTCGTTCTTCAGCGTGTTGAAGCAGTGCGCGCAGGTGGAGACGACCTTGCGGACCTTGGTCTCCTTGAAGACCTCGGCGTTCTGCATCGCCAGCTGCTGGAAGACGAACTCGTTGCCGGACCGCCGGGCCGGGTCGCCGGTGCAGGTCTCGCCGTCACCCAGCACGGCGAAGCTGACGCCGGCGATGTTCAGCAGCTCGGCGACGGCCTGCGTGGTCTTCTTCGCGCGGTCCTCGAAGGCGCCCGCGCAGCCGACCCAGAACAGGTACTCGACCTCGTCCAGGGACTCTGGATCATCAGGGCCGGCGCCGCCGACTTGTTTCACCTCGAACGGCAGGTCCTTGGCCCAGTCCATCCGGCCGGACGGGTTCATGTTCCACGGGTTGCCCTTGTTCTCCAGGCCCTTGAACAGCCCGTTGAGCTCGGACGGGAAGGAGGACTCGATCAGCACCTGGTAGCGGCGCATGTCCATGATCGCGTCGACGTGCTCGATGTCGACCGGGCACTGCTGCACGCACGCGCCGCACGACGTGCACGCCCACAGCGCTTCCTCGTCGATCACCGCGACGTCGGCCGGGCCGACCAGCGGCTTGTCCTGCTCGGCGAGCACCAGCTCCGGCAGCGACTTGCGCTCGTCGTCGGACGACGCCAGCAGGTACGGCGCCTTGGCGTACGCGTGCTCGCGCAGGTTCATCACCACCAGCTTGGGCGACAACGGCTTCTCGGTGTTCCAGGCCGGGCACTGCGACTGGCAGCGGCCGCACTCGGTGCAGGTGGTGAAGTCGAGCAGGCCCTTCCAGGTGAAGTCCTCGACCTTGCCGACGCCGAGGGCGGCGTCCTCGTCCAGCTCGTCGATGTTCTCGAAGTCGATCGGCGCGCCGTTGACCATGATCGGCTGCAGGGCGCCGAGCGCCGTACCGCCGTCGTCCTCGCGCTTGAACCAGATGTTCGGCCAGGCGGTGAACCGGTGCCAGGCGACACCCATGGTCGCGTTCAGCGAGATGGTGATCATCCAGGCGAACGAGATCAGGATCTTGACCATGGCGACCAGGTAGACCGCGTTCTCCAGCCCCTGCTCGCTCAGGCCGCCGAACAGGCGCTCGCCGATGAAGTACGTGCCCGGGAAGTGGAACTTGTCCCCGGCGCCGAGCTGGTATTCGAGGCCGCGCAGCAGCAGGATGCAGACCAGGACGCCGAGGATCGTGTACTCGACGTAGTACGCCTGCCAGGCGCGGGACCCGAAGAACCGGCTGTACCGGGCCAGGTGGCCCTTCGGCAGGTTGAGCAGCCGGATCACGATCAGCCCGATGATCGACACCAGGCCGGTCCAGGTGAGGAACTCGGTCACCCACTCGAAGACGAACCAGTGCCCGATGATCGGCAGCGCGAAGTGCGCGTCGAAGAGCTGGCCGAACGCCGTCACGAGGCTGAGGAACAGCCCGATGAAACCGAACGCGACGAACCAGTGCAGGATGCCGACGTGGCTCCACTGCAGCATCCGGGTGTGGCCCAGCGTCTCCTTGGCCAGCGTGACCGTGCGCTGCGCCGGGTGGCCGGTCCGGCCCGCGGTGGGCCGGCCGAGCCTGATGACGGACACCATGTGCCCGATCGTCTTGCCGAACAACGCGACGCCGACAGCGGTGATCGCGAGCGAGACGACGATGGCGAGGATCTGCATACCAGCGATGTTATTGGTTGGTTACCCGCGAGTCATGTCGGTGTCGGGCTCATCACGCCCGAGATGTGACCTTGAACAAACCGAGACGGACCGTTACCGGGGATCCGTTGTCGCCGCATTGGACCAATCCGTAAGTTTCCTACCACTGCGAGTGCAGTGATGGGAATGAATTCACGGGAGAGTGCGATGCGTCTTCAGCGGGCAGCGGTCGCGGGAATGGTGCTGGCGAGCGGAATTCTGGTGCACGGAGCGAGTACGGCGAGTGCGGCGCCAGTGGATCCGGACGTCCGGGTCGCGAAGAAGTGCGACACCAAAGCGGTCTACTGGTACACCCGGGGCGGCAAGGAGGTCTACGTCGGCACGAACCTCTACAGCGAGTGGCTGGAGGGCCCGGGCCGGATCACCTACCAGAAGACGGCGACCTCGGAGTCGAACTCGTCCTGGTCCGGCGATCTCGGCGTGAGCATCCCGCTGGTGATCGCGGAGATCCAGAACAAGTACTCCAAGACCGTCGGCAAGTCGCACTCGGTCTCCCAGACCTGGTCGTACACGGCCGAGGTCCCGCCCGGCAAGATCCGCCGCCTGCACCAGCTCAAGCAGTCCTGGCGCGTCCAGGTGGTCCGCTGGCGCTACACCACCAGCGACTGCAAGAAGACCAAGGAAATCAGCAGCAAGACCGCCACCTTCCCGGTCAAGAACCGCGACTACATGTGGATCCTCATCGGCCGCGAGTGACCTACTTACTCCGCCAACCGGTGCAGCCGAGCCGCCACGGCAGGCAGGCGGTGATCGGTCGGTGGGAGCACGATCAGCAGAGTCTCGAAGATCTCCAGGTCCTCGGCGCCGGTCGGTGTCTGGGCGAAGCGCCAGAGCAGGTCGGCGTCGCCGGAGTCGAGGACTGCACGGCGGAGGGTGGCGTCGAGCTCGTCGCGTTCGGCGCGGAGGGCCGGGGCGTCGGAGCGTGCGAGCAGCGCGCCGGGGTAGAGCTCGAGGGCGCTGCTCAGGTCGCCGGCGCGGAGAGCGTTCTGTACGTCGGTGATGTCGCCGGAGACGTCGGCGATGATCCGGTACGGCTTGGTGTCCAGGACGCCGCCGCCGAGCAGGTTCCGCAGCCGGTGCATCTCGGCGCGGACCGTGGTCGGGTTGCCCTCGTCGCCGTACAGCTGGAGCATCAGCTGCTCGGCGGTGAGGCCGGCCGGGTGCAGCAGAAGCAGGGCGAGTACTTCGGCTCGTCGTAGCGTCAGCGCGATCTCACGGTCGCCGACGACCGCGATCGGCTGGCCGGCGCCGAGGAGCTTGAGCCGCAACGACGGCCGCGACCGGCGGACCGGCGTGCCGGGGAGGCGTAGCAGGAAGCCTTCGTCGAGTTGCTCGATCACGCCTTCGCGACCGTCGCCGAGGTCGATCCGGTCCGCGCCGTCGGGAACGTCGAGCCGGTCGGGCAACCACTCGAGCGGCTGGACCGCGAGCACGCGACCGGTCGGGGTCAGCAATGCGCCGGGCTCGTCGCCCAATGCGTTCAGGTGCCGCATGTTGCGGGCCCGGAGGAGTTCGTCGGCCGCGGCCATCCGGACGCGGAGCTGTCCTTCGGCCAGCTGGGCGGCGGCAGTGACCAGGGCAACCATCGCCGGGTGGACGGTGCGCAACGGGCCCGACACGTCGACGGCGCCGAGCAGCTTGCCGGTGTCGGGGTCGTGCACCGGAGCGGCGGCACAGGTCCATTCGTGGATCCGGCGAACCAGGTGCTCGGCCGAGTGGATCTGCACCGGCTGCCCGACGGCGAGCGCCGTACCCATGCCGTTGGTGCCGATCTGGTCCTCCGACCACACCGCGCCTTCGGACAACGCGATCCGGTCGGCCTGGCGCCGTACGTCGGCCGCGCCCTCGCGCCACAGGATCATGCCGCGGGCGTCGGTGATGATCATGATGTGCGACGCCTCGTCGGCGATCGACGTCAGCGTCTGGCGGAGCACCGGCAGGACGGCGCTCAGCGGGTGGTTCGCGCGCAGGCCTTCGAGCAGGTCCGCGTCGACGACCACCGGCGGCGCGTCCCGCTCGGGGTCGACCGCGGCGGCGAGAGACCGCTCCCACGAGGCGGCGACCAGTGGGCGTGGTGCGCCGGGCACGCGGCCGCCGCCGAGCACCTCGTCGTACAGCCTGCTCAACCGGCGTGCCTGCTCCGGTGCGTCCATCCAGCCTCACTCCGGGTTGCAACGTCCGTGCAACGTAGCGCCACCTACGTTCGATCCACCGTCAGGTTCCGACGACGTTGAAGGAGGACCGATGACGATTTTCGCAGCTCCCGGGTCGGATGGCAGCCCGGTCGCGTACAAATCGCGCTACGAGCACTACATCGGCGGCGAATGGGTGCCGCCGGTCAAGGGCGGATACTTCGAGAATCCGACTCCCGTCACCGGTGAGGTGTTCACCGAGATCGCCCGCGGTACGGCGGACGACGTCGAGCGAGCCCTCGACGCCGCCCACGGTGCCGCACCGGGATGGGGCCGGACCTCGCCGGCCGAACGGGCCACCATCCTGAACAAGATCGCCGACCGGATCGAGGCCAACCTCGAGGCGCTCGCGGTCGCCGAGACCTGGGACAACGGCAAGGCGGTGCGGGAGACGCTGGCCGCCGACCTGCCGCTGGCGGTCGACCACTTCCGCTACTTCGCCGGTGCGCTGCGGGCCCAGGAGGGCTCGGTCTCGGTCATCGACGACGACACCATCGCGTACCACTTCCACGAGCCGCTCGGCGTGGTCGGGCAGATCATCCCGTGGAACTTCCCGATCCTGATGGCGACCTGGAAGCTGGCGCCCGCGCTGGCCGCCGGCAACGCCGTCGTACTGAAGCCGGCCGAGCAGACCCCGGCGTCGATCCACGTGCTGCTCGAGCTGATCCACGACCTGCTGCCACCCGGTGTGCTCAACGTGGTCAACGGATTCGGCGTCGAGGCCGGCAAACCGCTTGCCTCAAGCAACAGAGTTGCCAAGGTCGCGTTCACTGGTGAGACCACGACCGGCCGGCTGATCATGCAGTACGCGTCGGAGAACATCATCCCGGTCACGCTCGAGCTCGGCGGCAAGAGCCCGAACATCTTCTTCGAGGACGTCGCGTCCTCGCGGGACGACTTCTACGACAAGGCGCTGGAGGGCTTCACGCTGTTCGCGCTGAACCAGGGCGAGGTCTGCACCTGCCCGTCCCGGGCGCTGATCCAGTCCTCGATCTACGACGGCTTCCTGGCCGACGCGGTCGGCCGGACCCAGGCGATCAAGCAGGGCCACCCGCTCGACACCGACACGATGATGGGCGCGCAGGCCAGCAACGACCAGTTCGAGAAGATCCTCGCCTACATCGAGATCGGCAAGCAGGAGGGCGCCCGGGTCGTCACCGGCGGCGGCCGCGCCGAGCTCGGCGGCGACCTGGCCGGCGGGTACTACATCCAGCCGACCGTGTTCGAGGGCGACAACAAGATGCGGATCTTCCAGGAGGAGATCTTCGGGCCGGTCGTCGCGGTGACGAAGTTCGACGACTACGCCGACGCGATGAAGATCGCCAACGACACGCTCTACGGCCTGGGCGCCGGGGTCTGGTCGCGCGACATCAACACCGCGTACCGGGCGGGCCGCGAGATCCAGGCCGGCCGGGTCTGGACGAACTGCTACCACGCCTACCCGGCGCACGCGGCCTTCGGCGGCTACAAGAGCTCGGGCATCGGACGCGAGAACCACAAGATGATGCTCGACCACTACCAGCAGACCAAGAACCTGCTGGTCAGCTACAGCCCCAGCAAGCTGGGGTTCTTCTGACCATGGCGGTCGCGAAGGTGCTGCTCACCGACGAGGCGGCGGACCTGCTCCGCCGTCTCACCGGGATGCACGGTCCGCTGATGTTCCACCAGTCCGGTGGGTGCTGCGACGGCAGCTCGCCGATGTGCTACCCGGACGGGGAATTCCGCACGGGGTCGGCGGACGTGCATCTCGGCGACCTGGTGGTGACCGGACTGGACCGGCCGGTCCCGTTCTGGATGTCCGCGGCCCAGTACGAGTACTGGAAGCACACCCAGCTCACCGTCGACGTCGTGAAGGGCCGCGGCAGCGGCTTCTCGGTGGAGGCCCCCGAAGGCGTCCGCTTCCTGATCCGCTCCCGCCTCTTCACCGACCAGGAGTTCGCAGCCCTAGGACTCCCCTGAGCGAGTGCCGCCCGTCCGCTGGCGTTGCCGGCCGGCCGGCACTCTTCAGTTCCCGAGTACGGCGT
Source organism: Kribbella sp. NPDC050470 (assembly GCF_044458365.1). Classification (NCBI taxonomy): domain Bacteria; kingdom Bacillati; phylum Actinomycetota; class Actinomycetes; order Propionibacteriales; family Kribbellaceae; genus Kribbella; species Kribbella sp. NPDC050470. Next base: position 313,986 of record NZ_JBITHV010000003.1, read on the forward strand.
CGTAGATGTCCGAGCTCCCGAGGTCTGGCCCGGCCGCCTTCAACCGCAGGATGGTGAGGCGTTTGTCGGATGGGGCGTCTCGGAGTCGGAGGGCGTCGGGGACGTGGGGGCGGTCGACGACGTGTAGCCAGAAGGTGAGGTCGATCTTCCAGGTGGGGGTGTGGAGGACGGCGTAGAAGCGTTCGTCGGTGATGGCTGGGGTCGGGCGGCGGTCGGCGCGTTCGTCGTGGAAGTCGACGCTGCGGAGGTCGACTCGTTGGGCCAGGGTTGCCAGGCCTTCCAGGACCGTGGCAGCGGTGGCGTCGGGGGCGTCGAACATGACGTCGAGGTCGCGTACGACCATCAGGCCGGACAGGGCACTTCCGATGACCACTGGCTGCCAGGGAAAGGCAGTCTCGAGTTGCAGTTGGGCCGTGAGTTGCCGGGCCTCGTCCTGGAGAGACTGTGCGCGTTCGAGCAGCGACATGTGTCGACGGTAGAGGTCAGGTTCTGGGGATCACCAACGGTTTTCCGGGGGCGACGACGGTTTCGGCGGCCGGCAGGGCGGTGCCGTCGACGTGGACTGTGACCACGGTCAGGTGGCCGGCGTGGCAGGTCAGGGTGAGGGACTCGGGGGTGCTGGTGGCGACGCCCCAGCCGGTGCCGGCCACGAAGGGGAGTTGCCAGGTGTCGGCGGAGCGGGCGACGTCGAGTGGGGCGAAGGTGAGGGCGCCGGACAGGGCGTCGTACCGGAAGCCGGCGAGGGCTTCGAGGACGGTCCAGCCGGCGGCGTTGCGGATGTAGTGGTCGCCGCACTCGATCGGGTTGAAGGGGTTGCGGCGGCTGCCGTCGTAGCGGTTCCAGAGGCCCTGGAGGATCTGGAAGCCCTCGTCGACGAGGCCTTCGTACAGGCAGTGGGCGGCGACCTGGTACTCGGATCCGGTCCACACCTCGTCGCAGTACCGGGTCGGGACGTCCGGGCGGCCGCCGTACGGCCAGGTGCACATGAGGAGGCCGGTGTCGTTGCCGTCGGCAAAGACGCGGTAGGGGTGGTCGAAGCCCTCGAAGTTCGTGCGGAGGTTGTGCCGGACCACGTTGCGCAGGGCGGTCTTCACGTGATCCGCGGGCAGGACGTAGCCCAGGTCGAGTTGGTGCGCCCACCACTGGCCGACCAGTTGGTCGGCGAGACAGCCGTCGCCCCACTGGAAGTCCGGCTTCTCGTCCTGTGCGAGCACCTGCTTGTAGTACTCGCCGGTGAACAGGAGGTCGTCGTATGCCTTGCTGCCTGCTTCGAAGAGCGTGCGGTAGCCCTTGCCGTCCGCACCCAGCAGTTGGGCCATCTCCTCGGCGGCGCGGAGTGCAGCGAGCCAGAGCGAGCCCATGAAGGTGTTGACGCCGCACAGGTCGATGTCGTGCGTGCTGGGCTGGATGCCGCGCAGTACGCCGGTCCCCGCTGGGTCCCACTTGGTGCGGATGTGGGTGAGCAGTCGCTCGACGTTCGGCCACCGCTCGGCGAGCCAGTCGAGTCCTGCGCCCTGCCGTACCTCTCTGTAGGTCTTGAGGATGTTGCCGAGCATGCCGTCGAGCGCCGGCTCCTCCGGGCCGCCGATCACCTCGTCCCACAGTTGCCGGTGGTACGTCGGCGCGATCACCCGGTGTGGGATGTAGCCCTCGGGCGCCTGCATCACGTCGTACTCCGTGTCGCGCATGTTCCGTTCGAGCGCGGGGAAGAGACGGGCCAGGGTCTGCTCGTAGTTCCACACATGGGTGCAGTTGAGTGGGCAGGAGCCGCCGTACCGGCCGCCCCACATTCCGGTGGACGCACCGAGCACTCCCTCGAAGCCGAACACAGTGCCGTCGTCGGTCTGGAAGACAGTCGGGCTTCGTACGTCGGCAACCAGTGCAGCGAGTCGTGGTCCGGCCTCACCGGGCAGCGTGCTGTCCTCGAACGCGTCTGCCCAGGATGTGGTGCGTACCTCGAGCTCAGCCCACTGGGTGATGAAGGAGTCGGCCACTGCAACGGCATCGGGCGTACGGCGGGTATACGCATTGCCGAGCCAGAAGCGGCTGTGGCCGTAGTCGCGTTTCGGGCCGAACTGCTGAAAGTCGACATATCGGTTCGGAAAGTGCCAGGCGATCAGGAACCGCACCTGGGTGGTCTCGCCCGGCTGCAGGCGGAACGGCGTGGCCAGCCCGCCGTTCCAGGTTGTCCCGGGGGCACTCGGACCGTCGGCGGGGAACGGTCGGCGGGTCGGGCGACCGGCCAGGAAGGTGATGAACTGCTCCGGCGTCGACCACTGGGGATAGGTCAAGGCATCACTGTTCTCGGTCGAGAACACCAGTTGCCCGGCGCCCGGGTGATCCGAACTGAGAACAGTGTTCTCCAAGACGAGCGCTGTCCACTCTCCGGAACGCCGTACTCGGTTCGTGTTGCCGCCGTATAAGGAGCACGAGACGCCATCGATCGGAGTCACCCCGTCCCAGCCCACCGAGTTCTGCAAGGCGCCGCCGAGCAGACCGTGCACGGCGAAGTCGCCGCGGTTGTGCAACGTGAAGGTGAACGCCGCGACCGGCAATGAGCTCGCAGCCGAATCAGCAGGCACCAGCGGGTTGAACACCTCCATGCTTACGTCCAAAGGCAGGTCAGTCGCATAGTCGACCCGCGCCCGCGGATACACCGCTGACACCGTCGCCTCACCAACAGGCCGCAGCAGCCCGTGCAACCGCCGCTCACCAGCCGGTACGACGTCATCAGTCACCAGCGGCGTGTTCGTCGGCTCCCGCAGCGGCCCTTGCAGCAAACGGATCTCGTCGATCGGCGGCTCCACCTGCGACACCCGGAGCGCGAAGAAGCTGTCCGGCACATGGGCCTCGTGGTTGCCGATGTTGTGCAACTGCCACTGCCGCAACGCGCCGTTGCCGGCCAGCGCCACGGTCCCGGTCCCCAGACCTCCCAACGGCAGCGCGAAGTGCGTCAGCTTGTCACCGGTGTAGTGCATGATTCTCCGTCCAGGTACCGGCCGAGGCGAACAACGCCACCGGCCCAGGGGCGAGCAACAACAGCGATGCAGTGACCGACGTACCGAGCAGCAGCGCGACGAAGGCCAACGCCAGCACGCCGAGTGGGACCAACGGCGCACGTGCGACCAGGTGAAGCGCGGTCAGCCACAGTGTCTTGCCACGCAGGCCCGCCGTCACGCGCAGACTGAACGCGTAGCAGGACGCCAGCAAGGCAAGCACGGTCGCACAACCGCTGACAGCCAACGGGACCGCGAAGACCGGACCGCTGTAGACGGCCTGATTGAGCAGAGCCAGCGCACCGAACACGGCAGGTACGGCGGCCACCTCAACGCCCGCGAGACCGCATCTCCTCAGGTTGCGAAGCAGCAACCACACACCACCGCGGCCATCTCGCACGGCTGAGTCAGCAGTAGCCATCACAGCTGCCCAGACCGGTCCGACCACGAGCGCACCGAGTAGCACGCTGACCGGCGACACACCCGGCATCAACAGCACGACGAGTCCGGACGCCGTACACACGAGGACTCCGGCGGCTGCGAGCAGCGGCGACTCGTGCCACATGGCCCGCAAGGCGGCAGGGAGGTAGTCGGTCATGCACGCAGCCCGGTGGTCGCGATCGACGCGATGAACGACCGCTGGAAGATCAGGAACAGCACGAGGATCGGCAGCACCACCAGCGTGATCGCCGCGAACAGCACCACGGCCGGACCGCCACCCATTGCCCCCTGCAACGACACCAGCCCGACCGGCAGGGTCATCTTCTCCGGCGACGACAGGAAGATGTACGGCCAGAAGAAGTTGTTCCAGGACGCCTCGAAGACGAAGATGCCGAGCGCGGTCAGCCCCGGCCGGGCCAGCGGCAGGATCACCCGGAACAGGATCCAGAAGTGCCCGGCGCCGTCCATGATCGCAGCCTCGTCCAGCTCCCGCGGGATCGACGCGATGTACTGCCGCAGGAAGAAGATGCCGAACACGTTCACCAGCGCCGGCAGCCAGATCGCCACCGAGGTGTCGACCAGGTGCAGCCACCGCATCAGGATGAAGATCGGCACCACGGTCAGCTGCACCGGTACGACGAGCGCCGCCAGCAGCACCGAGAAGATCTGGTCCCGTCCCGGGAAGCGCAACCGGGAGAAGGCGTACGCCGCCAGCGCACTGGTCAGCAGAGACCCGACGGTGGTGATGACCGCGATCTGCAAGCTGTTCCAGGCCATCTGCGCGAACGGGATCAGGTCCGGCACCTGCTGGAAGTTCTCCAGCGTCGGTGGTCGCGGGATCCACCGCGGCGGCAGCTGGAACGCGTCGATCGGCTCGGACAGCGCGTTCACGATCAGCCACACCAGCGGCGCGATCATCAGCAGCCCGGCGAGCACCAGCACGAGGTCGATCAGTTTGCCCTTCACTGGTGCACCCACCGGCGGCTGAGCCGGAACTGCAAGCCGGTCACGATCATGATCACCACGAACAGCACCAGCGAGAGGGCGGCGGCGTACCCGACCTCGAAGGACTGGAAGCCCTTCTCGTAGGTGTACATCACGATGCTCCGGGTCGCGCCGTCCGGCCCGCCCTGCGTCATGATCACCATCGGGTCGAAGATCTGGAACGCGCCGATGAACGTGATCACGGTGGCGAAGAAGATCGTCGGCGACATCACCGGCATCGTGACGCTCCAGAACCGCCACCACGCGTTCGCGCCGTCGACCCGAGCGGCCTCGTGCAGCTGGGCCGGCACCGTCTGCAGGCCGGCCAGCAGGATGATGAACGTGTAGCCGATCGTGTGCCACCAGTCGACCGCGATCAGCGTCGGCAACGCCCAGGTCGGCGAGGCCAGCCAGTTCGTGGTCGCCGACAGGTAGTGGTTGACCAGGCCGAACGTCGGATCCAGGACGTACTTCCAGATCAGCGCGACCGCGGCCCACGAGACCAGGAACGGGAAGAAGAACGCGGTCCGGACGAAGTACTTCGTGCCGCGCGTCATGGTCCGGTGCACGCCGAGCGCGAGCAGCATGCCGAAGCCGATGTGCGTCACCACCGACGAGATCGCGAACACGAAGGTGTTGATCACCGCGCGGATGGTGTCCCCGTCGGTCACGAGTTGCCGGAAGTTGTCCAGCCCGGCGAACTCCGGCCTACTCAGCAGGTCCCAGTGGAACAGGCTCAGCCCGAACGCGGCGACCAGGGGAGCGGCGACGAAGACCAGGAAGAGCAGGACGGCAGGGCTGATGAAGAGATAACCGGGCAGCCAGTCCCGCCGTTGTGGTTTCAAACCAACGGCCTGAGCGCCGGCGGCCGCACGGTGGCGATCGTCGATGCCTACGGCTACCCGAACCTGGAACGCGACCTCGGCGTCTACCGCTCCCAGTTCGGCCTGTCCGCGTGTACGACGGCCAACGGCTGCCTGCGAATCATCAACCAGACCGGCGGTACGTCGCTGCCGCGGTTCAACGCGGGCTGGGCCGGCGAACAGGCCCTGGACGTCGACGCGGTCTCGGCGGCCGCACCTGATGCGAAGATCGTCGTCGTCCAGGCCGACTCGGCCAGCTTCGCCGATCTCGGCACTGCGGTCGTGACCGCGTCAAAGCAGCCCGGCGTGGTCGCGATCTCGAACAGCTACGGCGGTGGCGACGCGTCCGACGCGACATACGGCAGCTACTACAACCACCCTGGTATCGCCGTGACCGCATCGACCGGTGACGACGGCTACCAGGGCGGCAGCTACCCGGCTTCGTCGTCGTACACGACTGCCGTCGGAGGTACGTCGCTTGTTGCGGCCAGCAACAGTCGTGGCTGGAGCGAGACCGTGTGGGACGGCGCCGGCTCGGGCTGCTCGTCGTACAACACGGCGTTGAGTGCGGCCGCGAGCTTCGGCACCGGCTGCTCGAAGCGGGCGATGGCCGACGTGTCCGCAGCCGCTGACCCGGCCAAGGGCGGCATGGCGATCTACTACCCGACCAGCAAGACGGCGTCGACCTGGGCGCAGTTCGGCGGCACCAGTGAGGCAGCGCCGATCATCGCCGCGGTCTACGCGCTGTCCGGCAACACCAGCGGCTACGCGAACGCACTGCCGTACGCGCACCCGGGCTCGCTGTTCGACGTGACCAGCGGCAGCAACGGGACCTGCCCGACCACCCAGTGGTGCACCGCGCGCACCGGCTGGGACGGCCCGACCGGCCTCGGCACCCCGAACGCAGCCGGCGCCTTCTGAGCGAACGGGCGGACCCTGCCACGCCCAGGGTCCGCCCGTTCTGGGGGTAGGTCCAGGTCCACCCCTCGAGTGGAGGTGACGCTCCTGATCCCCGGCGCTGCAGTGCCGAGGATCGATGCATGACCACGACCACCGCGCGGCCGGACGCCGTACCGACTCTTCCTGGCACGCCGCGACGGCTGCACCGACCGTTGCTCTGGGCGTCGATCGGGCTCGCCGCGACCACCCTGGTCGCGATCGGCGGCGCCCTGTTCGACGACCGGATCCTGCTCGGTCATCCGATCTGGATGAAGCCGCTGAAGTTCGCGATCAGCCTGGGGATCTACTGCGTCACGCTGGCGTGGATGCTGTCGCTGCAGACCAAGGCCCGGCGGCTCGGCTGGTGGATGGGCACGGTCGTGGCCGTCGGCGTCGCGGCCGAGATGGTCCTCATCGCCGGGCAGGTCGTGGTTCGCGGCCGGCAGTTGCACTTCAACATGTCAACGCCGACCGACCAGTTGATCCACAACATCATGGCGACCACGATCTACCTGGTCTGGGCCGCCGTACTGGTGATCGCGATCCAGTTGCTGTTCGACAAGCCCGGTGACCGGGCGCTGCGCTGGAGCATCCGGCTGGCCCTGGGTACGACGCTCGGCGGCATGCTGCTCGGGAACCTGATGTTCCGGATCACTCCGGCGCAGGAAAGAGAAGCTGCCGCGGCAGGCAAGCATCTGCACCTCGGGTCGCACTCCGTGGGTGTCGAGGACGGCGGCGCCGGGCTGCCGATCACCGGCTGGAGCACGCAGGCCGGTGACCTGAGGATCGGTCACTTCCTCGGTGTGCACGCGCTGCAGGCGATCCCGCTGGTTGCCCTCGGCCTCGTTCTGCTCGCCCGGCGGTACCCGATCCTGCGGCCCGAGGGTCCGCGGACCGCGCTTGTCTTCGTCGGCGCCGCGTCGTACGCAGGGCTGATCTGGCTGGTCACCTGGCAGGCGCAGCGCGGTGAGTCGATCGTGCATCCGAGCGGCCCGACACTCGCGGCCGGAGCTTCGTGGCTGGGTGCAACCATTCTGCTGTCGCTCCTAGTACTGTTCCGGGCACGAAGGACATCCCTCGTCTCCACGCCGTTCCGGTGATTTTCCTTCCTCGGGAACCTCTCTGCGGCCTAGGGTCGCCCGCGGACGGATCGTGCAGGGCGATCCGCGCACCCAACTCCATGGAGCGTTGCTGTGACCACATCACGCAGAGGGCGGGGGCTCCTGGCAGCCACCGCTGTCTCCGCAGCCACTGTGTTGGTCGTGACCGCCGCCGGCGGCGCCACGGCCGCGCAGACGGCCGGCCCGGAGCAGGGCCCGGCGGCCCAGCCCGGAAAGGCCCATAGCAAGGACCAGAAGGGCTACTACGACGCCCGGATCCCGAGCGCGAAGACGACGTACGCGCGGGCCGCCAAGGTGGCCGGCAAGGAGTCGGCCGCCTCGGAGAAGTTCCGCAACTCGCTCGGCTCCCAGGGCGTCGTCGAGGTGGACCCGAACACCGGCACCCCGGCCCAGGTGACGAAGCTGGACGGCTTCCTGACCGGCCGGAGCGCCAAGAAGGCCCGGGACATCGCGCTGAACTACGTGAAGGCGCACCCCGAGGTCTTCAAGCTGTCCGAGGCCGACCTGGGCACGCTGAAGCTGCGCAAGGACTACATCGACGACCTCGGCACCCACCACGTGTTCTGGTCCCAGGTGGTCGACGGCGTCGAGGTGTTCGGCAACGGCCTGAAGGCCAACGTCACCAAGAACGGCCAGCTCATCTCGGTCATGGGCGCCCCGGTGGCGGGCCTGACCTCGCAGGCCCAGGGCCGGTCCGCCGCGGCCGCGCCGAGCCTGACCGCGGCCGAGGCTCGCACCGCCGCGGCCAAGGACGTCGGTGGTACGGCGAAGCCGGCGACCGCCAAGGCATCTGGCGCGGACACCAAGTGGAGCAACGGCGACACCGCCAAGCTGGTGTGGTTCCACACCGCCGACGGCCTGCGCAAGGGCTGGATGACGTACACCAACACCGGCGGCACCAAGATCTTCACGCACGTGATCGACGCCCAGACCGGCGGCCTGCTGTACCGCCGGAACCTGTCCAGCGACGGCCTCGGCGACGCCCTCGTGGTGGACAACTACCCGGGCGCCGCGAAGGGCGGCACGCAGCGGGTCGAGAACCTGGTCTACAACAAGTGGCTGCCGAAGAACGCCAAGACCCTGCTCGAAGGCACCTCGGTGGCCGCCTTCGCGGACCTGAACGACGACAACCAGCCGAACGCCGGTGAGACCGTCAAGGTGCCCGGTACCAAGACCACCGCCGAGTTCAAGCTGGTGTCGTTCCCGAACGCCGCGTCGTCCTGCTCCACGTCGTACATCTGCACCTGGGACCCGGCCAAGCCGGACTCCTGGAAGACGAACATGAACCAGGACGTCACCAACGGGTTCTACCTGGCCAGCAACTTCCACGACTGGCTGGCCAAGCCGCCGATCAGCTTCACCCCGGCGGCCGGCTCGTTCGACGCCGCGGGCGGTGACCCGGTGCTGCTGAACGCCCTCGACGGCGCGGCCACCGGCGCCGACGGCGGACCGGACGCCGACCACGCCAACAACGCGAACATGAGCACCCCGCCGGACGGCACCCCGCCGACCATGCAGATGTACCTGTTCAAGGGCGGGTTCGTGCCGACCAGCTCGTCGAGCTCGGCGGACATCCTGTACCACGAGTACACCCACGGCCTGTCGAACCGCCTGGTAGTCGATGCCACCGGCAACTCGACGCTGAACAGCATCCAGGGCGGCTCGATGGGCGAGGCCTGGAGCGACTTCTACGCGCTCGACTACCTGGTCTCGCACGGCCTGGAGAAGGACACCACCGCGCCGGGCGAGGTGCTCGAGGGCAAGTACGTCACCAACGGCGGCTCGATCCGCACCCAGGCGATGGACTGCCGGGTCAAGTCCGTCAGCCCGAACTGCGTCCAGCCGGACGGCTCGAAGGGCGGCTACACGTACGGCGACTTCCCGACCATCGGCGGGTCGCCGGAGGTGCACGCGTCCGGTGAGGTCTGGGCACAGACGCTGTGGGACCTGCGGGAGCGGTTCGGCCGCGGCTACGCGGTCAGCCTGATCACCCGGGCGATGGAGCTGTCGCCGGCCGACCCGACCATGCTCGACATGCGGAACGCGATCGTGCAGGCCGACCTGGTCGCCAGCGGCGGCAAGAACGCCGACGTCATCTGGACCGTGTTCGCCAACCGCGGCATGGGCTGGTACGCCGGTGTCGTCGACGGCGGCGACGCGTACCCGGCGGAGGACTTCCACAAGCCGCCGACGGGTGCGACCACGACCCTGACCGGGACCGTGACCGACAAGGACACCGGTGCTCCGGTGGCCGGTGCACTCGTCTACATCGGTGGTCACGCCTCCGGCTACGCGGGTGACTACTCCAGCGTCACGGACGCGGCCGGCAAGTACACCATCACCAACGTTGCCCCGGGCACCTACCCGAAGGTCGTCGTGGCCGGCCCCGGCTACGAGCTGATCGTCCAGAAGGTGACCGTGAAGGCGGGCGGCAAGGCCGACTTCGCGCCGCGCCGCAACTGGGCGGCCACCTCCGGCGGCGGTTCGGTGACGGACTTCAACGGCCCGGACTACAGCGACTACGGCTGCGGCCCGGGCGGTGCGATCGACAATGCCCAGGGCACCGGCTGGGGCAGTACCACCGGCGACGACAACGGCACGCCGACCGGCGTGATGGTGCCGAAGCACGTGGACATCAAGCTGCCGGAGAAGGTCGACATCAGCGCGTTCAACGTCGACCCGTCGAACACCTGCGGTGACCCGGAGGATGCAGCCACCGGCCAGTACCGGATCGAGACCTCGGCCGACGGCACCACCTGGGCGACCGCTCAGGAGGGCACGTTCACCGCGGCCAACGTGGGCATGTACAACCTGCTCACCCCGAGCGGCAACGCGACCGACGTCCAGTACGTGCGGGTCTGGCTGCTCAGCCCGCAGGTCCCGGACTTCGCCAGGAACTGCCCGGCAGGCGGCTACGCCGGCTGCCAGTTCACCGACCTGACCGAGATCCAGGTCTTCGGCACGAAGTAGCCTGCGTCCCCCCGCGAAGGCCGGCCGAGCATCCCACTCGGCCGGCCTTCCGTCGTTCGATGGTCGACCTACGCGGAGCACGCGTGGGTTGGCTCTTCCCCGGAGCACGCGGGGGCTGGGCACACTCCATGCACAGGCGTCGGTCCGGATGGTGGATGGTGGGAAGTAAGTCGATTGGATTGGTTTAGTTTCGCGGGGTGGATGTTGTGGCTCAGGGGTCGTCGCCGCGCTCAGGTGGGCGGGGCGGCGACCGAGCCGCGCTCGATCAGGGTCGGGGCGACGGTGGTACGGCGGACCCGGCGGTTGGTGTCGACGGCGGACGTGACCCGCGCGACCACGTCGGCGACCAGGTCGTCGAGCGGCCAGTGGAAGGTCGACAGTGGGGGCGTGAGCAGCTGGCTCAGCGGCTGGTCGTCGTACCCGAGCAGGGAGAGGTCTTCGGGGACGCGGAGGCCGAGCTCGCGGCTGGCGGCGTACACGCCGAAGGCCATCGAGTCGGCCAGCGCCAGGATGCCGGTCGGTCGTGGAGTGCTGCTGAGCAGCTCGCGGGCGACCTCGGTCGCGCCGGGCAGGTCGTGCGGGCACGGGAGGATGCGGACCTTCAGCTTCAGTCCGGAGGCGACCCGCTGAGCGATCTCCTCGGCCGGGCGCTGGATCTCGAAGCGGTGCGACGGGCTGAGCACCGCCACCGTCCGGTGTCCCGCGTCGGCCAGCCGGCGCAGCGCCGTACTGACGCCGCTCTCGTTGTCGAAGATCACCTCGGACTTCGCCGTCGCGCCGGCCAGCGCGTCGCCGATCGCGATCACGGGCGCCTGCTGGGCGATGTTGGCCCAGCCCTTCGCCGCCGGGTTGACCGGGATCACCACGATCGCGTCGGCGCGGTGGTCGACCAGGTGCTGGGCGAGCTCGAGCTGGCGGTCGGCGTCGCCGGCCGAGTCGATGATCCAGGCGTTCCGGTCCGGCGCCAGCAGCTCCCGGCCGAGCGCGGCCGCGAGACGCTGCTGCCAGAGGTCCTCGAGGGATGCGCAGAGCACGCCGACGGAGCCGCTCCGGCCGGACGCGAGGGCTCGGGCGACCGGGTCCGCTTGGTAGCCGAGCCGCTCGGCGGCCTCCTGGACGCGCTGGATGGTCTCCGGCGTCCCGTGCAGGCCGCGCAGCGCGTAGGACACGGCTGCCATCGACAGGCCGGTCTCGGCCGCGATGTCCTTGAGGGTCGGCCTCCGGGTGTTTCCGGACATGCCTTGAACCCTAGCCCGTCCGTCGGACAGAAACTTGACAACCAGCCCTTTGAAGCGCTTCACTCTAGACATCCTGAAGCGCTTCAATCTGATCAGGTCCGGGAGGAGGAGCCGTGATCGACGTCCACCAGCATCTGTGGCCGGCGGAGTTCGTCGACCGGCTCCGGGCTCGCCGTACCGCGCCGTACCTCGACGGGTGGACGCTGCACACCGCGACCGAGGCGCCGTACGAGTGCGACCCGGCCGCGCACGCGATCGACAAGCGGGTAGCGCTGGAGCAGGACGCCGGTACGGCGCTTGCCGCGGTCTCGCTGTCGAGCCCGCTCGGTGTCGAGCAGCTCGGTGATCAGGCATTGCTCGACGCATGGCACACCGGCGCGGCCGCACTGCCCGAGCCGTTCAAGGCGTGGGCGTCGGTCTGCCTGCTGGAGCCCGACCTTCAGGGCCTGGAATCCCTGCTGAGCAACGGATTCCTCGGTGTGCAACTGCCCGCGCACATCCTCGGCACGCCGGCCGGATGGACCGCGCAGGGTGAGCTGCTGGCGACTGCCGAGCGGCTGAACAAGCCGATCCTCGTCCACCCGGGCACCGCCGAGCCGATCGACGAGGCTCCCTGCTGGTGGGCGCCCGTCGTCGACTACGCGAACCAGTTGCAGGCCGCTTGGTGGGCCTGGCACGCGTACGGCGGCCGACGCGAGTTCCCGCTGTTGCGGCTGTGCTTCGTCGCCGCGGCCGGTCTCGCGCCGGTGCACCACGAACGGCTGGCCGCCCGCGGCGGCCGGCTCGGCACCATCGACCCCAACCTGTATGTCGACACCTCGAGCTACGGCCCGCAGGGGATCGACGCGGTCGCGCGGGTCCTCGGCATCGACCAGGTCGTGCACGGCACCGACCGGCCGTACGCCGGGATCACCGACCACCGCCAAGGCGCCGCCGCGACCGCGGTGATCCGCCACGACAACCCACACCGGCTCCTGTACGGGGCCGGGAAACCATCTCCTGAGAGGGGAGTGCAGTGACTGCTCAGCCCATCGACGTCCCGAACGTCCCGGCGCGCCAGCCCAGCCGGCTTGTGGATCTCAACAACTGTCTTTCGCTGGACAACCTCCCGGGCCGGGACCTCGACCCGCAGGAGCTGTCCGAGCTGGCCTCGTCGGTTGCAGCGCAGCCGCGCCTGTGGGAGGACAAGGTCGCCTACAGCGACGAGGAGCGGGTGTTCGCCTCGCTGCACCGCGACGCGAACGTCGACGTCTGGCTGATCTGCTGGACGCCGGTCAACGACACCGGCTGGCACGACCACGACGTCTCCTCGGGCGCGGTCGCGGTTGCGAAGGGCAAGCTGGTCGAGCACAACCTGGCGATCGGCACCGAGTCGATCGAGACCGAGGTGGAGGCCGGCGACGTCTACGGCTTCGGCCCCGACCACATCCACCGCCTGACCGGCCTCGACAAGGGCAGTGTCACCGTCCACGCCTACAGCCCGCCGCTGTGGCGCATGGGCCAGTACTCCGTCAAGGAAGGCGTCCTCCGCCGAGTCTCCGTCTCCTACGCCGACGAACTCCGCCCGCTCGACTGAAGCTGTCTGTACCGGCACCCATTCTCTGACTAAGGTCAGAGGATGGGTGTTGCGGTGGTGCGGCGGTTCAATCGGGTGGTTACTCAGCGGGTGGGGGCGTTGAGTGATGCGTATATGGCTCGGGATCGGTCGTTGGGGCAGGCTCGGGTGCTGTGGGAGATCGGGGACGGGTGTGACGTGCGGGCGTTGCGGGCCCGGCTGGATCTCGACTCCGGGTACTTGAGCCGGCTGCTGCGGTCGTTGGAGGGCGACGGGCTGGTCCGGGTCGAGCCGAGTACGGCGGACGCGCGGGTGCGGATCGCGCGGCTCACCAGGAAGGGCGCGGCCGAGCGGCAAGTGCTGGACAAGCGGTCGGACGAGTTGGCCGCATCGATCCTCGAGCCGTTGAGCGAGAGCCAGCGCGAGCGGCTGGTCGCGGCGATGGACGACGTCGCCCGCTTGCTGACCGCGTCGATGGTGGAGGTCGCCATCACCGATCCGCGGCAGCCGGAGGCGGCGTACTGCGTGCAGTCGTACTTCGACGAGCTCCGCGACCGCTTCGACCAAGGCTTCGACCACGCCCGGAGCATCTCGGCGGACAACGCCGAGCTGACGCTGCCGGCCGGGTTGCTGCTGGTCGCCACGCTGCACTCGGAGCCGGTCGGCTGCGGCGCCTTGAAACTGCACGGCGACGAGCCAGCGGAGATCAAGCGCATGTGGGTGTCACCAGACGCGCGCGGCCTCGGCCTGGGGCGGCGGCTGCTGACCGAGCTCGAACGCGAGGCGGTCGCTCGGGGCGCGAGCGCCGTACGGCTGGAGACCAACCGCAACCTGGTCGAGGCGATCAGCCTGTACCGCGCGTCCGGCTACACCGAGGTGCCCGCGTTCAACGACGAGCCGTACGCCCATCACTGGTTCGAGAAGTCCTTGAAGGCCTGAAATCCGCGAGGCGGCCGGCGGGCCTCTTCCCAGCGCAGCTGCATGCTCCCGGCCAGCTCCTCGAACCACCGGCCGAGCGCCGGATAGAGAGGTACGGCGGTGGCTGCCGCCGACGTGAGGGTCTGGACGATCTGCGTACGGCGCCTGACCGCCTCGGCTGGGTCCTGGTCGGTCGACGCGATCAGCCGCAACCGCGCGGCGCGCACGATCGCCCACGCCGCGCACCCCGTCGCCATCAGGTGCTCGTACGTCGAATCGTCCAGTGGACCGAGCCCGTCCCGGTACGCGCGGTCCACCTGAGCAAGCACGTCGTCGGGGAGGACCGCCCAGTACCCGTACGCCGGGAACGGGAGCCGCAAGCCGGCCGCGTCCATCCCGGGATGCCGGCGGCCGGCGCCTTCCAGGTCGACCAAGCGGGCCTCGCCGTCGACGAGTACGACGTTGTTCGGGGTGAGATCGCCGTGGGTGAAGGTGGCTCGGCTGCCGAGGTCGTCGGCCAGCGCCGCCAGTTCGACGTCACCCGGCGGCGGGAAGCCGAGCTTCGCCGCCGCGTCGACCAGCTCCGGCCACAGGTGGAGGGGATGATCGAGGAACTGCACCTCGTGGACGGCGGTGAAGTGCGGATCGACGGCGCTGTGCAGCTTGGCAGCGAGGCGTGCCATCGCCAGCAGACCCTCGGTCGCCGCATCCGGATCGTCGCCGAACAACAACTCCTGCACGGTCGGGCCGGGGCCGAGGTCGGACATCACCATCACCTGCTCGTCCTGCTCGTGTAGCTCGTTCGCCGACTCCTCGTTGCTTGCGAGGAGCACAGGTGCGAGTCCCGTCCCGCGCAGGTGGTTCAGCGCCAGCTTCTCGTTGCGCTGGAACTCGGCGCCACCACCCCAAGCGGTGCCGCCGCGCCGGAGTCCTTTCGCGATCACGGTGGGGCCGATGCCGTCGTACGGGCGATCGAGGATCAGCCGGGCGACCGGGGCCTGTTCGCCGCTGCCGAGGTCGATGCGCTCGACGACGCGGACCCCCAGGAGACGCTCGACCGTCCGTTCCATCCTGGTGACCCTACCGGCCGAGATGTCACTTGTTTGTCGGTTCCTCATCGATCCGGGCCGCTGCGTGTGTGGGCGGCGGGCGGCAGGGTAGACATGAGGGCAGTACTGACACCCGGGGGCGGGGACTAGTGGAGTGGAGGGGGACGGATGGCTTTTGCGATCGCGCCGTTGAACCCGGCGATCCTGCCGGCGGCCGCGGGCAACTACACGCACGGCGTACAGGTGGACGGCGCCCGGCGGATGGTGTTCGTCAGCGGCCAGGTGCCGTGGGGCAACGAGCACGGGCGGGTGCCGGAGAGTTTCGAGGCGCAGTGCCGGATGGTCTGGCGGAACGTGCTCGCGGTGCTGGGTGAGGCCGGGATGGGCGTCAAGAACCTGGTGAAGGTGACGACGTACCTGTCGGACCGGCAGTTCCGGGGGCTGAACTCGAAGATCCGCGAGGAGGTCCTCGGCGACCACGCGCCCGCACTCACGGTCATCATCTGCGACATCTACTCGGAGAACTGGCTGCTGGAGATCGAAGCCGTCGCAATGGCATGAAAAGCAGCCGGCCTTCGGCCGGGTAGTGGTGGGGGCCGGTGGCGATGGCGTGAGCGGGCCACCGGGTTGGTAAGTGGCTATGGATTCGGGGGGTTGGGAAACCTAGCGTCGGGTGTATGAGGATCAGGGTGGTCGACGCGTTTGCGGAGCGGGCTTTCGGTGGGAATCCGGCGGCGGTGTGCGTGCTGGCGGCCGGTGAGTGGCCGGACGC
Source organism: Kribbella sp. NPDC050470 (assembly GCF_044458365.1). Classification (NCBI taxonomy): domain Bacteria; kingdom Bacillati; phylum Actinomycetota; class Actinomycetes; order Propionibacteriales; family Kribbellaceae; genus Kribbella; species Kribbella sp. NPDC050470. The sequence continues at coordinate 329,832 of NZ_JBITHV010000003.1, forward strand.
GGGCTGGATGCAGGACGTCGCGGCGGAGATGAACCTGTCCGAGACCGCCTTCGCGCGGCCGTCCGACCAGTCCGACGCGGACTGGGACCTGCGCTGGTTCACCCCGACGATCGAGGTCGACATGTGCGGGCACGCGACCCTCGCGACCGCGCACGTGCTGGCGGGCGACGGGCTGGTCGGCGGGAAGGTCCGGTTCAGCACGCGCAGCGGCATCCTGCTCGCGTCGGTCGGCGACGCGATCACGCTCGACTTCCCGATCTCGCCGACCACGGAGATCGCCGTACCGGACGGCTTGGTCGAGGCGCTCGGGGCGCAGCCGGAGAGTGTGCACAGCACCGGCGCGCTGACCGACGTACTGGTGGTGCTGCCGGACGAGGCGGCGGTGCGGGCAGTGACGCCGGACATCGGCGCGCTGGAGGCGGTCAACCGCCGCGACGGCAACCGCGGCACCATCGTCACTGCGCGGGGTCAGGAATACGACTTCGTCTCGCGGTTCTTCGCGCCCGCCGCCGGGATCCCCGAGGACCCGGTCTGCGGCAGCGCGCACACCGCCCTGGCGTCGTACTGGGCCGGGCGCCTCGGACGGGACGACCTGGTCGGCTACCAGGCCTCCGCCCGAGGCGGTGTCCTACAGGTCACCGCGGCTGGCGACCGCGTCTACCTGAGCGGCAGCGCAGTCACCACACTCGACGGTGAGCTGACGGTCTAGGCCCAGGTCTCCGCGTGGGTGGCGACGCCGTTCGGGGCGATGAGCTCGGTGACGACGTCCTCGGCGTCCGCGTCCAGCGGCTCGAACGGGTGCTCCGGTACGACGTACGCGCGGGCGCCGGCCACCATCTCGATGCCCGGGAGCTCGAACCACGCCTCGCCGACCTCACGGCTGATCTCGTAGATCGCCTGCTCGGCCGAGTCGACCGGGTCCTTCTCGCCGGTCTCGTCCAGCTCGGCCGGGTGCCGCTCCTGCGCGGCCCGGCCGGCCTCCAGCAGCGCGTCCAGGTCGACCACGCGCAGGTCGAAGCGTGACACCACGCTGATCACCTGGTCCTGCTCGACCTCTTCGTCGTCCTCGTCGTCGGCGCTGTCCTCCAGCAGCAGCGGCGCCGTACCGGTGTGCTCGAAGACGGCGTCGTTCCAGCTCTCGACGAGCTCCTCGAGCGCCGCGTTCTGGTCGTAGATCGCGGTCTGCTCCTCGTCGCCGGTCATCGCCAGCAGGGCCTCGGTGTGGGCCTGGAGCCGCTCCGCCAGCCGGCGGCTCGCCTCGGCGAGCGCCTCCCGGGTCTCCGCGGAGAAGAACTGCTCGGTTGGGGCGATATCCAGTTCAGTCACTAGCTGTTCTTCCCTTATCAATCAGTGGGCTGGTGATTGCCAGGCGTAAGTATGCGGACTACGGGCCGCAGCGCGAAGTCCCACCCGAAGATCACCGTCGGAATCAGTGCTCGTGAGAGCCCTGTGAGAGGTCTGTCAGCCGCTGTGAGAGGGCTGTGAGAACACTCCTGACCGGGCAGCGAGCGGTGTGCAGTGGGGTCATGAGCACTGTTTGTGTGAGGTGGCGCCGGCATGGCTGACGTGATCTACCTCGCCGTCACCGTCGTCGTCTTCGCGGCCGTCTGGTCCGCGCTGCGCGGAGTGGAGAAGTTGTGAGCGCCGAAAACATCGCCGGCCTGGTGGTCGCGGCGGCCTTGGTCCTCTACCTCGTCGCCGCCCTGATCTTCCCCGAGAGGTTCTGATGTCCGACACCGCCGCCGGCCTGTTACAGGTCGGCCTTCTCCTCGCGTGCCTGGCCGCGGTCTACCGGCCGCTGGGTGGCTACATGGCGAGGGTCTACTCGTCCGACCGCGACCTGCGGATCGAGCGCGGGGCCTACAAGTTGCTCGGCGTCGACTCGAAGGCCGACCAGACCTGGGCCGTCTACGCCCGGTCGCTGCTCGCGTTCTCCGCGGTCAGCGTCATACTGCTCTACGTCCTGCAGCGCGTGCAGGGGCACCTGCCGCTGTCGAACGGCCTGCCCGGCGTCGAGTCGGGGCTGGCGTTCAACACGGCTGCGTCGTTCGTCTCGAACACCAACTGGCAGTCGTACTCGCCCGAGCAGACGATGGGCCACCTGGTCCAGTTCGCCGGTCTCGCGGTGCAGAACTTCCTGTCCGCGGCCGTCGGCATGACCGTCGCGGTCGCGGTGATCCGCGGCTTCGCCCGGTCCAAGACGGACCGGCTGGGCAACTTCTGGGTCGACCTGACCCGGACCACGCTGCGGATCCTGCTGCCGATCGCGATCGTCGGCACCCTGGTGCTGGTCGCGACCGGCGTCGTACAGAACTTCTCCAGCGGTCACGAGGTCACCTCGGTGGTCGGCCAGACCCAGACGATCCCGGGCGGCACGGTCGCCAGCCAGGAGGTCATCAAGGAGCTCGGAACCAACGGCGGCGGCTACTACAACGCCAACTCCGGGCACCCGTTCGAGAACCCGAACCCGCTGTCGAACCTGTTCGAGATCTTCCTGCTGCTGCTGATCCCGGTCTGCATGACCCGGACCTTCGGTGTGATGGTCAAGGACAAGAAGCAGGGCTACGCGATCCTCGGCGTGATGGGCACGCTGTGGGCGGCCTTCACCTTCTCCGCCACGTTCTTCGAGAACCAGGGCGCGGGTACGGCGACCCAGGCGGCCGGCGCCGCGATGGAGGGCAAGGAGACCCGCTTCGGCGAATGGGCCTCCGCACTCTTCGCGAGCTCCACCACCGGTACGTCGACCGGCGCGGTGAACTCGGCGCACGACTCGTTCACCGCCCTCGGCGGCGGTACGGCGCTCTTCCACATGATGCTCGGCGAAGTCACGCCGGGCGGCACCGGCACCGGGCTCTACGGCATGCTGATCCTGGCCATCCTGACCGTGTTCGTGGCGGGCCTGATGGTCGGGCGGACCCCGGAGTACCTGAAGAAGAAGATCACCGCCCGCGAGATGAAGCTGGTCTCGCTGTACATCCTGACCACGCCGACCGTGGTGCTGGTCGGCGCCTCGGTCGCGATGGGACTGGCGGTGGCGCGGGCCTCGATCTTCAACACCGACAGCCCGCACGGCTTCTCCGAGGTGCTGTACGCGTTCACCTCGGCCGGCAACAACAACGGCAGCGCGTTCGGCGGGATCAGCGCGAACATCCCGTTCTACAACACCGCGCTCGGGCTGGTGATGCTGTTCGGCCGGTTCGTGCCGATCGTGCTCGCCCTCGGCCTGGCCGGCTCGCTGGCCCGCCAGCAACCGGTCCCGGTGACCCAGGGCACGCTGCCCACCCACAAAGCCCTGTTCGTGACGATGCTCGTCGGCGTCGTGCTGATCGTGACCGGCCTGACCTACTTCCCCGCACTGACTCTCGGACCCCTCGCGGAGGGACTGTGACCACGCTGTTGAAGCCGCCGGCGTCGAAGCCGGCGGTGACCCCGAAGAGAGCACCCTCGGGTCTGTTCGACCCGAAGATGCTGCTGACCTCCCTGCCGGACGCGCTGCGCAAGCTCGACCTGCGGGTGATGGTGAAGAACCCGGTGATGTTCGTGGTCGAGGTGGGCGCGGTCGCGTCGACCGTCTTCGCCTTCACCGACTCCAGCGTGTTCGTCTGGTGGATCGTGGTCTGGCTCTGGCTGACCGTGATCTTCGCGAACCTGGCCGAGGCCGTCGCGGAAGGCCGCGGCAAGGCCCAGGCCGAGACCCTGCGCCGGGCCAAGACCGAGACCACCGCCCGGCGGCTGGCCGGGGACCGGGAGGAGGAGGTGCCGGCCACCCAGCTCCAGCTCGGTGACCTGGTGGTCGTCGAGGCCGGCCAGATCATCCCCGGCGACGGTGACGTCGTCGAGGGTGTCGCGAGTGTCGACGAGTCGGCGATCACCGGCGAGTCGGCACCGGTCATCCGGGAGTCCGGCGGCGACCGCAGCGCGGTCACCGGCGGGACCAAGGTGCTGTCGGACCGGATCGTCGTGAAGATCACCACCCGGCCCGGCGAGAGCTTCATCGACCGGATGATCGCCCTGGTCGAGGGCGCGTCGAGGCAGAAGACGCCGAACGAGATCGCGCTGAACATCCTGCTGGCCAGCCTGACGATCGTCTTCATGATCGCCACGGTGACGCTGCCGACGTTCGCGAACTACGCCCGCACCGACCTGAGCATCGTGATCCTGGTGGCCCTGCTGGTCTGCCTGATCCCGACCACGATCGGCGCGCTGCTGTCCGCGATCGGCATCGCCGGGATGGACCGGCTGGTGCAGCGCAACGTGCTGGCGATGTCGGGCCGGGCGGTCGAGGCCGCGGGTGACGTGAACACGCTGCTGCTGGACAAGACCGGCACCATCACGCTGGGCAACCGGCAGGCGTCGGAGTTCATCCCGGTCGACGGCGTGACCGACACCGAGCTCGCGGACGCTGCCCAGCTGTCGAGCCTGGCCGACGAGACGCCGGAGGGCCGGTCGATCGTCGTACTGGCGAAGAACGGGTACGGACTGCGTGAGCGGCACACCGGAGAGTTGCCGCACGCAACGTTCGTGGAGTTCACCGCGCAGACCCGGATGAGCGGCGTGGACGTGGACGGCCGGCAGGTCCGCAAGGGCGCGGCCGGTGCGGTGAACGCCTGGATCCACGGTCACGGCGGGACCACCGACCCGAAGCTCGGCGAGATCGTCGACGGCATTTCGGCCTGCGGCGGAACCCCGCTGGTCGTCGCCGAGGCGATCGGCGGTACGGCGCGCGCGCTCGGCGTGATCCACCTCAAGGACGTGGTCAAGGAAGGCATGCGGGAGCGGTTCGACCAGATGCGCGCAATGGGCATCCGGACCGTGATGATCACCGGCGACAACGCGCTCACCGCGAAGGCGATCGCCGAGGAGGCCGGCGTCGACGACTTCCTGGCCGAGGCGACGCCCGAGGACAAGATGGCGCTGATCAAGAAGGAGCAGGAGGGCGGCCGGCTGGTCGCGATGACCGGCGACGGCACCAACGACGCGCCGGCGCTGGCCCAGGCCGACGTCGGGGTGGCGATGAACACCGGCACGTCGGCCGCGAAGGAGGCCGGCAACATGGTCGACCTCGACTCGAACCCGACCAAGCTGATCGAGATCGTCGAGATCGGCAAGCAGTTGCTGATCACCCGGGGTTCGCTGACCACGTTCTCGATCGCGAACGACGTGGCCAAGTACTTCGCGATCCTGCCGGCGTTGTTCGCGGCGGCGTACCCGGGCCTGGACAAGCTGAACATCATGGGACTGCACTCGCCGGAGTCGGCGATCGTGTCCGCGATCGTGTTCAACGCGCTCGTCATCGTGGCGCTGGTGCCGTTGGCGCTGCGCGGGGTCCGGTACAAGCCGTCCTCGGCGTCGTCGATGCTGCGGCGCAACCTGCTGGTGTACGGCGTCGGTGGCCTGATCACCCCGTTCATCGGCATCAAGCTCCTCGACCTGGTGATCTCGCTGATCCCCGGTCTCCGCTGAAAGGTAGTTGTTCATGGCAAGCAATCTGCCCGGCTCGGTCCGGCAGTTCGGGGTCGCCGTACGGGCCCTGCTGTTCTTCACCGTTGCCCTCGGCATCATCTATCCGCTGGTGATGACCGGGGCGGCGCAGGCGCTGTTCCACGGGAACGCCAACGGCTCGATCGTCCAGGTCGACGGCAAGGACACCGCATCGGACCTGATCGGGCAGGCCTATGGCAAGGAGTGGTTCCAGACCCGTCCGTCCGCTGTGGACTACAACGCGATGGGAAGCGCGGCCTCGCAGTACGGGCCGAACAACCCTGAGCTGCTGAAACTGATCGACCAGCGGCGCCAGGAGATCGCGACGCTGAACGGTGTCGACCCGTCTCAGGTGCCGCCGGACGCGGTCACGGCGAGTGGCAGCGGCCTCGATCCACACATCAGCCCGGCGTACGCCGCTCTGCAGGTGAACCGGGTCGCGCGGGAGCGTGGGTTGCCGGTGGCCACGGTCGAGAAGCTCGTGCAGGACAACACGGAGGGTCGCACCCTCGGCTTCCTCGGTGAGCCCCGGGTGAACGTGGTCAAGCTCAACAACGCGCTGGCCGCACTCTGAGAGCATGGACATATGAGCAGTAGCGGCCGTGGGCATCTGCGGATCTACTTGGGTGCCGCGCCCGGCGTCGGGAAGACTTACAAGATGCTGGGCGAGGGCCAGCGGCGGCGCGACCGCGGCACCGACGTCGTGGTCGGGTTCGTGGAGACGCACGGCCGGGTGCACACCGCCGAGATGATCGAGGGCCTGGAGGTGGTGCCGCGGCGGATCATCGATTACCGCGGCGCCAGCTTCACCGAGATGGACGTGGACGCCGTACTGGCCCGGCGTCCGGAGGTGGCGCTGGTCGACGAGCTGGCCCACACCAACGTGCCGGGCAGCCGGAACGAGAAGCGCTGGCAGGACATCGAGGAGCTGCTGGCCGCCGGGATCGACGTGATCTCGGCGGTCAACATCCAGCACCTGGAGTCGATCAACGACGTGGTCGAGAAGATCACCGGCGTACCGCAGCAGGAGAAGGTGCCGGACCGGGTGGTCCGCGCGGCCGACCAGATCGAGCTCGTCGACATGACCCCGGAGGCGTTGCGCCGGCGGATGGCGCACGGCAACGTCTACGCGGCGGACAAGGTGGACGCTGCCCTGGGCAACTACTTCCGGGTCGGCAACCTGTCCGCTTTGCGCGAACTCGCGCTGCTCTGGCTCGCCGACCGGGTGGACGCGGGCCTGCAGCAATACCGTGCCCAACATGACATCGACTCGACCTGGGAAGCCAGGGAGCGGGTGGTGGTCGCCCTCACCGGCGGCCCCGAGGGCGAGACACTGATCCGGCGTGCCGCCCGCATCGCCGCCAGGTCCTCCGGTGGAGACCTGCTCGCAGTCCACGTCGCCCGCTCCGACGGTCTGACCGGCGCCAACCCGAAGCGCCTCGCCGAACAGCGCAACCTGGTCGAGAGCATCGGCGGCACGTACCACCAGGTCGTCGGGGACGACGTACCCGCGGCCCTGCTGACCTTCGCCCGGGCCGAGAACGCCACCCAGCTGGTGCTGGGCGGCAGCCGGCGCTCGCGGTTCAGCTCGCTGCTCACCGGGCCCGGGATCGGGGTCAGCACGATCCGCGACTCCGGCGACATCGACGTACACATCGTCACTCACTCGCAGATGGGCCGCGGCCGGTTGCCGCGGCTGCACGGCAGTCTGTCCCGGCGGCGCAGGATCCAGGGCTTCGTCCTCTCCGTCGTACTGCCGCCAGTCCTCGCGCTGCTGCTCGGGCTAGGCGGCGACACCCTGAACCTGACCAGCAACGTGCTGGCGTTCCTGCTGGCGGTCGTCGTGGTCGCCCTCGTCGGCGGGATGTGGCCGGCGATGGTCACCGCGGTCGGTGGTTCGCTGGTCCTGAACTACTTCTTCACTCCGCCGACGCGGACGTTCACGATCGCTGAGCTGAACAATGCGCTCGCGCTGGTGATCTTCGTGCTCGTCGCGGCGATGGTGAGCTCGGTCGTGGACCGGGCAGCCAGACGGACCAGACAGGCCGCCCGAGCGGCGGCCGAGTCGGAGACGTTGGCGACCCTGGCCGGGTCTGTGCTGCGGGGCGAGACCGCGCTGCCTGCCCTCCTCGAGCGGGTCCGCGAAGCCTTCGGGATGACCGGGGCGTGCCTGATGGAGCGGGTGGACGACGACGAGCTGACCGAGGTCTGGCGGCCGTTGGCGACGGCCGGCACCATGACCTGCGGCCGCCCGGAGGACGGCGACGCGGAGATCCCGGCACGCGAGAATCTCGTCCTGGTTCTGCAGGGGCATCGGCTGGCCGCAGACGAGCGCCGCCTGGTCGGTGCGTTCGCTGCGCACGCTGCCGCGCTGGTGGACAAGGCCCGGCTGAGCGAGGCCGCCGCCGAGGCCAAACCGCTCGCTGAGGCAGACAGGCTCCGTACGGCGTTGCTCCGCGCCGTCGGCCATGATCTTCGGTCACCACTCGCTTCGGCGAAGGCGTCGGTGACCAGCCTGCGCAGTGACGACGTCGAGTGGAGTGAGTCGGAGCGCGCCGAGCTCCTGGAGACCGCGGACGAGTCGCTGGACCGGCTGACGCGTCTGGTGGACAACTTGCTCGACCTGAGTCGCCTGCAGGCCGGCGTACTCCCCGTCTTCACTCGGCCGATGGCGCTGGACGAGGTGATGCCCGGCGCACTCGCGGAGCTCGGCGACGACGGCGACAAGGTGACGGTGGACATCCCGCACACGCTGCCGCTGGTCGAAGCCGACCCGGCGTTGCTCGAGCGAGTGATCGTGAACCTGCTCGGGAACGCGCTGCGCTACTCGCCTGCGGGGCGTCCGCCGTTGCTGACCGGGAGCGCGCTCGGCGACACCGTGGAGATCCGGGTGATCGATCGCGGTCCAGGGATCCCGCGCGAGCACCGGGACCGGGTGTTCGCGCCGTTCCAGCGGCTCGGCGACACCGACAACACCGTCGGCGTCGGCCTCGGCCTCGCGCTCGCCCGCGGTCTCGCCGAGGCGATGAGCGGGACTCTGCAGCCGGAGGACACGCCCGGCGGCGGGTTGACCATGGTGGTTGCGATCCCGACCGCAACCCTGCGCCCGGCCGACGCGCCGGTGCCGGGCGCCCGCGAACGCTCTGCGCCGGAGGTGCATGAATGACCCGCGTCCTGGTGGTCGATGACGAACCACAGATCGTGCGGGCGTTGCAGATCAATCTGCGGGCCCGGGGGTACGAGGTGCATCTGGCCGGCTCGGGTACGGCGGCGTTGAAGGTCGCGGCGCAGCACCCGCCGGAACTCGTGATCCTCGACCTCGGGCTGCCGGACTTCGACGGAGTCGACGTGATCCGCGGCCTGCGCGGCTGGACCGAGGCGCCGATCCTGGTGCTGTCCGGCCGAACCGACCAGACGGACAAGGTCGAGGCGCTGGACGCCGGCGCCGACGACTACGTGACCAAGCCGTTCGGGATCGACGAGCTGCTGGCCCGGATGCGTGCCGTACTGCGCCGCAGCAATCCCTCCCAGGACCAGCCGGTCGTCACAGTCGGCGGCGCGTCGGTCGACCTGGCCGCCAAGCGGGTCACGCTCGGGAACGGCGAGGACATCCGGCTCACTCCCACCGAATGGCACCTGCTCGAGGTCCTGGTCCGGCACCCGGGCAAGCTGATGTCCCAACGGCAACTCCTCACGGAGGTCTGGGGCCCGGGCTACGAAACCGCCAGCGGCAACCTCCGCTTCTACATGGGCCAACTCCGCCGCAAACTCGAGCCGGACCCGGCCCGCCCCAAACACCTCCTCACCGAACCAGGCATGGGCTACCGCTTCGAACCGTGAACGTGGTGTGAGCCCACGCGTGCTTCGCGGTCGCTCCTGCGTCGCGCCCGCTGCGCGCGCTCCCTCCCGCCCCCGGCTTGACGCCGTGCATTCTTTGCCCGGCTGCCGCCGGGCGGTTTGCGGGATGCCGCCCGCGGTTGACGGCGTGCTTTGGTGGGGTGGGGCGGACTGCGGTGCGTGGTGGTGTGGTGTGGAGGCGCTGGAGAGGTGTGGTTGGTGGGACCGGCCGCGATTGGGGTGCGGATGGTGTGAGCGCACGCATGCTGTCGGCCGGGGTGAGAGTCGACGTGGCTACAGCCGGGGGTCTGCGGAGGGACTGGGGAGCTTGCACAGGTTGTTTCGTGTGTAAGTCCACGGCAGGGTGGGCAAGCCCCCGAGAGCTGCCCCGAGAGTTGCGCCGGCTGGCCTTGCTCCGGTAGCGGAACGGCTTCGGGCGTTGGGGGTGATCGGGACTCCCTGTCGAGCAGGAGGAAGCCCGTCCCCGGCGGAGGCGGCGGGCGAGGGGGCGGGGTTGTCTGTTTTGTTCAAGAGATTGGGGGTGGGGTGCGTCAAGGTGGGGGTATGGACATCTTGGGTGCGGGACGGGATTTCGTACGGCGGGAAGGGCGGCTGCTCGAGGGGCGGGTGTTCGCGACGGTCTTCGAGGGGGCCAACTCGGCTGGGGTTGTGGACGCGTTGCGCGGCTACCGGAACGTGGATGGTGGGTTCGGGCACGGGCTCGAGCCGGACAAGCGGTGTCCGGACAGTCTGCCGCTGGACGTGCAGGTTGCGTTCGAGACGATGCTGACGGCCGGGGCGCGTGACGAGGAGATGATCCGGCGGGCCGTCGACTGGCTGCAGTCGATCGCGACGCCCGATGGTGCGGTCCCGCTCTGCGGCCCGGCTGTCGAGGGCTACCCGCGGGCCGAGCACATCAGCGAGTGGACCTACGAGCCGAGCCTCAACCCGACGGCCGGCCTGGTCGGGCAGCTCTACCGGTTCGGCTTCGAGCACCCGTGGCGGGACAAGGCCGCCGCCTGGTGTGCCGCCGAGCTCGCGAAGGGCTTCCCGGAGGATGCCCACTCGATGCATGTCTCGATGGAGTTCCTCGAGCACACGGACGACGTCGACCTCGACAAGATCCGCGACTGGCTGCCCAAGCTCAACTGGTACCGCGCCGACGCCGCGGATCCGACGTACGGCGTCACCCCGCTGCACTTCGCCCCGACCCCGGACAGCTTCTGGCGGCCGCTCTTCGACGACGCCCAGATCGAGGCCCACCTCGACCGCCTGATCGCCGACCAGCAGCCGGACGGCGGCTGGGCCCTGACCTGGGAACCTCCGAGTCAGGCCGCCACCCTCGAGTACCGAGGCGTCGTCACCATCGCCGCCCTCCGCACTCTGAAGGCGTACGGCCGACTCTGAAAGGATGTGCGTTCGGCTCTGAAGATCGACCGCTCACCGATGACCGGTTGCGAGTGAGTGGCGACTCTGGGTGAGATCGAAGGGAACACCCCGTTTCCGCCCAGACGAAGGTGGTCTCATGCGTCGTCTCAAACAGCTCGTCGCCGCTCTGGCGCTGCTCGCGATCCCGCTCACTCCCACCGCCTCGGCCTCGCTGTCACCCGACTGGATCGGCAGCTGGGCCGTCGCCGTCACTCCACCGGGTACGTCGGGTCTCTCGGCGACCGGTGTCACCAACACGACCCTGCGGCAAGTGGCTCACCTGAGCGTCGGTGGCTCGGAGCTCCGGCTGCGGTTGTCGAACGTCTACGGCACATCCCCGCTCGTCGTCGGCAAGGTGACGCTGACGCCGCGTGGTGACGACCTCGCCGGTACGCCGACGGTCCAGCCGGCCAAGCTGGTCCCGGTGCTGTTCGGCGGCCAGCCGTCGGTGACGATCCCGGCAGGTGCTGAGTGGGTGTCCGACCCGGTGCGCGTCGCCGTACCTGATGACACCGACCTGGTGATCAGTACGTACTTCCCCGGTCCGACGGGCCCGCTGACCCAGCACCCGGCCGGGTACGCGACGGGTTTTCTGGCCACCGGTGACCAGACCGGCGGCGACGGGTCGCAGTACCAGGCGATCTCCGGGATGGCCCGCTACATCATCGAAGGTGTCGACGTGCGGAGCCGAGTGCGCGGCTCGGTCGTGCTGTTCGGCGACTCGATCACTGACGGCGTGGTGTCGCCGATCGACCAGAACCTGCGGTACCCGGACCAGTTGGCCGACCGGTTGCTGGCCCAGCCGGCGCACCACGAGCTCGGCATCCTCAACGCCGGGATCAGCGGCAACCGCCTGCTCAACAACGCCGGTACGGCGGGGGACTCGACGCTGGCGCGGTTCGACCGGGACGTGCTCGGGCAGGCCGGCGTGCAGACCGTCGTACTGCTCGAGGGCATCAACGACATCGGTGGCAGCCGCGGCGCGGTCGAGCCGGCGGCGTTGATCGCGGTGCACCGGCAGTTCGTCGAGCGGGCGCGCCAGGCCGGGCTGAAGGTGATCGGCGCGACGCTGACGCCGTACGAGGGCGCCGGCTACTACACACCCGAGGGGGAGGCGGACCGGCAGGCGCTCAACCACTGGATCCGGACGTCCGGTGAGTACGACGCCGTCGTCGACTTCGACAAGGCGGTCCGCGACCCGGCCGCGCCGTCCAAGATGCTGCCGGCGTACGACGTCGGCGACCACCTGCATCCGAACGCCGAAGGCTTCAAGGCAATGGCTCAGGCGTTCAACCTGAAGGAGCTCTAGCCCGCTTCGGCGGGATGCTCGACCTGGCGATCGCCCCACTGCGTGAGCAGGCCGCGGGCGATCTCCAGGTCCTCCCGCAGCGATCGGTCGGTGAGATCATCCGGCAATGCGGCCAGCGCGTCGGCCAACCACGGTCCGACCGCGGCTGGCGCAAGATCGTCAGGCGTCCAGCCTGCAAGGCGAATCGCCCGTACGGCGGTGACCAGCTCACTGGCCAGCACTTCACGAAGTGCGTCGAGGAGTTGAGCCGTCAGTACGGCGGCTTGTGGCGCGAAGCTGGCGTGGTGCTCGGCTCCGCGGGACAGTGTCGCCGTACCGAGAGTCGCGGGCTGCGCCGCCGAACGGACCGCGGCCAGCGCGTCGTGGGCGACGTACTCGATCATCATCACGCCCGAGCTCGCCTCCGCACCGCTGGCCAGGAACCGGCTCAGCCCGGTGAACTCGGGGTCGACCAGGTTCGCGACTCGGGACGTCGACAAGGTCGCGACGCTGTGCAGGCTCAGCCGGAGCGAGTCGAGGGCGAGTGCGATCGGCATCGCGTGCCAGTTGCCGTTGTGGAGCACGGTGTCGCCGGCCACCAACGGGTTCTCGGCGGAGGCGTTGATGTCGATCCGGAGACTGTTGCCGAGAGCATCCACATGGTCGACGGCCGGTCCGAGGACCTGCGCGAACGCTCGGAGCCCGAACGGATCCTGGACCCGGGCGGGTGTGATCGGCAGGCCGTCGAGCAGCCCGCGCATCCGGCGTGCGACCCGGACCTGGCCTGGCTGCGGGCGGGCTTCGTGCACGCGGACGTCGTACACCTCGGCGTTGCCGCGCAGGGCGACGTGCGACAGGGCGCCGACCAGCGGTACGACGTTGATCAGCGTGGCGGCCTCGACGTACGCGAGGCAACACTCGGCCAGGGTGAGCGCGTTGCTGGAGAGCAGGGGGAGTGCGCTGGTCCCGTCGACGACCGCGCCGAGCGCGAGGCCGAGCTCGGCGAGCGGCCCGAGATCGCCGGTCCCGATTGCGCCGCCGCGGTGCAGGTCGGGCAGTTCGTCGTCGTTGAGCAGCGCGACGATCGCGTCGGCGACCTCAGGCTCCAGGCCGGATCCGCCGGACGCAAGCTGGTTGACCCGGATGAGCAGCCCGAGCCGGACCACATCCTTCGGGTACGACGTCGTACCGGTGGTGGAGTGCGATCCAAGCAACCGCGCGCCGTGCTCGGGGTCGGAGGTCAGCACGTCGCGGTTGGCGCCGACCCCGGTGGTCCGCCCGTACACGGGCCGCCGCTGAGCGACCTCGGCCACCGCCAGCGCCGACTCGTGCATCCGCTTCCGCGCGACGTCACTCAACCGCACCGCAGTCCGCCGCTGCCCGAGCGCCACGGCCTCCAACGGGGTCAGTCCAGCCCCGAGAATCTCCACCGGCTCCACAGTCCTCAGTGTGAGCCGCCGCACCCCTCCCGGGCAGCAACCTGGCTGAGGTCGCCGTCTCGGATCCGAGACGCTGCGAGAGTCCGGACATGAAACAGGGACCTCGGACAGCTGGTCAGCTGTCCGAGGTCCCTGAAAGGTGTCCGGGGTTACGCCTTGCCGTAGCGCTTCTTGAACTTCTCGACCCGGCCCTGGGTGTCCATCACGCGCTGCTGGCCCGTGTAGAACGGGTGCGTCGCGGCCGAGATCTCGACGTCGACGACCGGGTAGGTGTTCCCGTCGTGCCACACGATGGTCTCGTTGCTCTCGCGCGTCGAACCGGTGAGGAAGCTGAAGTCGCCGGACTTGTCCCGGAAGACGACCCGGCGGTAGTCGGGGTGGATGTCCTTCTTCATGCTGCAGTACTTCCTTCCAGATAAGGGGCGAACGGGTCGGTCAGCGGGTGGACCGCTTCGTCCGCACGCAGGACACAACCATCGAGGCGCTCGCGTAATTCCCGGACGTCCAGCCCGACCCCGGTGATGGACAGGTACGACGCCCGGTCGCCGTGATCGGGGTGCCACTCGAGGGCCGACCTGGCCTGGTGCTGCTGCCCGACCCCGGCCCAGCGGTCGGCCGGGAGGTCGGCCAGCCATGGACCGAGCACGCCGATCGAGATGTTGGTGCCGAAGCTGTCCCAGCTCAGCCGGTTGCGGTGCTGGGTCGCGATCCACACCGTCCCGCGGCCCCGCGCCGTACCGGCGACGAGCTCCTCCAGGGCGTCGTAGAGCCGCTCCGGGTGGAAAGGCCGGTCCGCCTGCCAGACCAACGTCCGGACCGGGCCGCTCTCGGTGGTCGCGCAGATCGAGCCGGGCTCGGTCCAGGTCTCGGCAGCGTCCGGATCGTGCAGCCGTACGCCGAGAAGCCCGGCCGGGGTGGTCCGGACCAGAAGCTGTGGATTGATCGCCTGGGTCAGCGCCCGGACGGTCTCGTCGTCGCTGCTCAGCACGGCGGCGTTCGCGTACTCGAGTTGGCGGGCGACCACCTCGGCCATCGCGCGGCCGTCCTCGGCGGCGGTCGGGATCCCGCGACCCTGGATCAGCTGGTCGCCGGTGAGGTCGTCGATCACGCTGCCGGTGTCGACCGTGGTCACGACCGCGTCCACCCGGAGCTCGCCGCCGCCGTCGCGGGCGATCTCCTCGGCGATCGCCTGCGTGTCCCCGGCGCCGGGCACCGACACGATCGCGGCGTCGTACCGCTCGACCGCCGCGATGCTCACCAGCAGGGCGACCAGGGAGCCGCGCATCGCGCAGGACACGCACGGGTGGCTCATCCGGATCACCTCGCGGTCGATCACGCCGCCGGCGGTCCGGGCGATCCGTACGACGGACCCGTCGGCCAGGCCGCTGACGTCGTACTCGACCAGTACTCCGCGTGAGCCGGCTGCGGCCAGCAGGTTGCCGGCCACCGCGCCGCGGAACCGCTCGTCGATCCCCGTGAGCAAGGTCACCGGCAGCATCCATACTCCCTTATTGAAAATGATTACCAGTACAACGTACACTGTGGATCGCAGTTGAGGAAAGGAACCCAGCATGGCCAAGCGCAACGACCTCCGCCCGATCGTCAAGCTCCGCAGCACGGCGGGCACCGGCTTCACCTACGTAACGCGCAAGAACCGGCGGAACAATCCCGACCGCCTGGTGATGCGCAAGTACGACCCCGCCGTCCGGCAGCACGTGGACTTCCGCGAAGAGCGCTGATGGCGAAGACCAGCAAGATCGCCAAGAACGAGCAGCGCAAGCGGACCGTCGCCCGGTACGCCGCGCGCCGCGCCGAGCTGAAGCGGATCATCGCCGACCCGCGGTCGTCCTTCGAGGACCGCGGCGCGGCCCAGCTCAAGCTGCAGCAGCTGCCGCGGGATGCGAGCCCGATCCGGGTGCGCAACCGCGACGTCGCCGACGGCCGTCCTCGGGGGTACCTGCGGAAGGCGGGCATCTCCCGAGTCCGTTTCCGCGCGATGGCCCATCGCGGCGAGCTCCCGGGCATCACCAAGTCTTCCTGGTAGTGCCCGCCCCGCGACGTGGATGCCGCGGCCTGGGCGTACGACGGCCCTCCCCGAAGTCAGGTGGCTTCGCGGAGGGCCGTCGTACGTTGTCGATCACTGCCAGAAGCGGATCCGGTGGTCGGCGACGAAGTCGGTCCGGGTGGTGCCGGTCGGAGTGAGGGACTGGACGGTCCGGTCGCCCGGGCGGGTGCGCGGCCAGGGGGTGGTGCCGGTGCGGGCGAAGTCGGCCCAGGTGGTGATGAGTTGGTCGGCGTACTCCTGCTGCGGCGGCTCGAGGACGGCCAGGTCGAAGAAGTAGGCGACGTCACTCAGGTGGTGCGAGCCGACGGGCCAGGTCGGCTTGGGCGCCCCGGCGTACCAGGGCGCCTCGCCGGCGAACTCAACCGCGTACGTCGGCATGCGTGTCGACAGGATGCGGTTGGTCCTAGCGGCGGGGGTGGACCAGTGCGAGTCGGTCATGACGGTCGCGAGGGCACGGCCGGCGGGGCGGACGTCGGCGTACTCGGCCAGGATCTTGTCTGCCTTGGCACCGAAGGTTTCGCGTACGGCGGTTTCGTACTCCGCCTGCGTGATCGGCTGGGCGAAGACCTCTTGAGCGCCGTACCGACCGGACTCCTCGTCGTGGTTGACTGCGTGCAAGACCGGGACGTTGTTGACCATCTTCTTGGCCGGGTGGTGCGGGAGGACACGCCCACCGAGCACCGGACCGAACTCGTCGTCCGCGGTCGCTGCGAGCAGTTCTTCTGCGGGGATTGCTCTCATGCAGGCCGCAGTGGTGCAGCCCAGCTCGGTCGCGAGGTTGCTGCTGTAGTGGTTCGCGACTGATCGCGGTCTGGGTGCCGCGTAGTTGATGGCGGAGTACTCCTGTGCGCAGGGTCCGCTCTGGATGATCGCCCGATCGAAGAGCCCGGCCGCGGTCGGGGAGGCCAGGTGGTCGCAGACGCTGTAGGCGCCGGCCGACTCACCCATCACGGTCACGTTCCGCGGATCACCGCCAAAGGCCTGGGCGTTCCGCCGGACCCAGCGGAGTGCGGCCTGCTGGTCCTCCAGCCCGTAGTTGCCCGAGTCCTCGCCGAGCAGCGGACTGGCGAGAAACCCGAACGCGCCCAGCCGGTATTGCACCTGCACCACGACAACCTCACCGCGGCCGGCGAACCTGTCGGGCCCGTACACGCTGTTGGCACCGTTGGTGAAGCTGCCCCCATGAATCCAGACGACGACCGGCCGCTTCTTCCCGTCGCTCCTCGGCGTCGTCACGTCCAGATACAGGCAGTCCTCATTTGTGCTCGCCATGCCAACCGGATGCTCAGGCTGCGCACAGCTGTCTGCGTGCTCCGTCGCGTCGCGTATCCCCTCCCAGGGCCTGGCCGGCCGCGGCGACCGCCACCGCTCCGGAGGCGCCGCGTACGGAATCCCCCGAAAGGTCCGCACATCCTCCTGGACCATCCCCCGAACCAACCCACCTTCCGTCCGCACAACCTCCCCACCACCGGCCGCCGCAGGCACCATCCCCACAGCCCCGACCCCAACAGCCCCAACCAACGCAACCACACCACGCACCACGGTCTCCTCCTAGACGTCCGGCAGACCTCAACCCTTCCGCCCAACCGCCCCCCACACAGTCACCCCACGTCCCCACCCGAGGTGGTGCTAGCCCCACTCAGTTGCCGTGACGCCCCCGAGCCCGCCGCGACGACCGCGTCCCGCCACGACGTGTCCACGCTCCGGCAGCAGGACCGCGGGCTGGCCCGACCACGCGCGGGGGACTACCCGTGGAGCCGCCGGGTCAGCGCGGTGGCGGCCTGGCGGGTTTTGTGGGCGAGGAGGCGGCGGTCGGTGGGTGGTACGACGTCGGTGCGGAAGGTGATGCTGATGGCGGCGACGGGGTGGCCGGCGTGGTCGACGGCTGCGCTGGCGACCGAGGAGAAGCCGGGGCTGATGAAGGAGTCCTCGAGCGCGAAGCCCTGGCGCTTCTCGTCGGCCAGCAGGCGCCGCAGTTGGGTGAGCGTCTGCGGTCCCAGGTCCGTCCGCCGTACGAAACTCTCCGGGTTGGGGAACAACGCCCGTACCTGAGCCGCCGGCAGCTCGGCGAGCAGCGCGCGCCCCGACGCGGTCAGCGTCGCGGGGAGGCGTACGCCGACATCCGTCACGAGCGTCACCGGCCGCGGCGGCTGCTCCTTCAGCAGGTAGACGAGCTCCCGCCCGTGCAGTACGCCGAGATGCGCAGTCTGACCCACCTCAGCCACCAACTGAACGAGCAACGGCCGAGCCAACCGCTCCAGCGGATCATGCCGCAGGTACGCCGACCCGATCTCGAACGCCGCCACGCCGAGCCCGTACCGCTTCTCCTCGGGCAGGTGCACCACGAAGCCCTCATCGATCATTGCTCGCAGCAAGTGGTACGTCGACGAGCGCGGCAGGCCGACCGCGGAGGCGATGCGCTCCATCGGCACCGGTCCGGGCTGGGTGGCCAGGAACGTCAGGACCCGCAGCGTGCGGGTCGAGGCGGGAACGTTGCCGCTCACAACGGCAGCGTAACCGCGAAGTCTCAGATTCCGGACGATTCCCGGGACTTGGCGCGGCTGCGGCGCAGCCACTGCCGGACTCCCTCGCCGGCCAGCGCGACCCCGAACAGGCTGCCGGTGATCGCCCAGTCGATGTCCTGGTCGTCGCCGGACGTGAGGATCCCGACCACCACCGCGAGGACGCCGAAGAACGTGAGGGACAGAACGATTCGAGTCACAGGGCCTTCTCCGCGGTCCAGGCGCTCGACGACACTTCGTAGCCGAGCCAGGTGTTCACTGCGAGCATCGGGGCGTTCCCCGCGTCGTTGCCGGTGTACGCAACGACGAAGCCCGCGTCCCGGGCCCGCGCCAGCGCGGCCGACTTCACCACTTTCGCCAGCCCGCGGCCGCGCGCGGACGAAACGGTGCCGGTCAGGTTCGACCAGATCACCTTCCGGTCCGGGTCGGCCGTCGTGGTGACGAACGACAGCACGGTGTCGCCGTCGAGCACGGCGAAGCTGAGATCGCGCCGGAGATCCGGGTGTCCCCAGTCGACGGCCAGCCATTCGTCGTACGGCAGCGAGAACGACAGCCCGCTCGGATCGCCGCCGGTGACCGCGACGACCGCCTGCCACAGTGCCCGCGGATCGACCTGGTCGTAGTCGGCCAGGCGCAGCCCGGCAGGTAGGGCGGCCGGCGGCGGTACGGCGCTCAGATCGGCTCGGGACTGGGACATCCGGCGGCCGATGGTGAACCCTCTCCGGGTCGCGAACTGCTTCGACTCGGCCTCGTCCGCGACGACGACCAGCAACGCGACCGCGCCCGCCTTCACCGCTTCGGCACCGACCGCCTCGGCCAGCGCGCTGCCGATGCCGCGCCTTCGCGCCGCCGGCGGGACCTGTACGGCGATCCGGACCCGTGGGCCTCGTTCGTCCGGGTCGGGCAGGTAGACGGTCCCGAAACCGGCCACGTCCCGGCCGTCCACTGCGACCAGGACCACCTGGCTCTTGCCGGTTCGCAGTTGCGCCTCGATCCCGCGGGCCGTCTTGACCAGTTGCGGCATCGTGGCTGCCCAGACTTGGGCGATCCCCACCGCGTCCTCCGGCCGGGCCGGCCGGATCTCGAACACCATTCCTTCACTCTATGTGTCGGGCGGTCCATCGACGTGTCTCAGATCCGAGACAGAAAGTGCCTGGCGCTGCTGTCGGTTGTCCGTGTAGCGCGGTGCAATGATCGGGTGGATGAGCAGAACGAGATAGTCGTCGGCGTCGGGCCGCTGACCGCGGCCGACGTCGTGGCGGTGGCACGGCACGGCGCCCGGGTGCGGATCGGCGACCAGGCGCTCGAGGAGATCGCGAAGTCGCGGGCCGCGATCGAGGCCCTGGCGCACGCGGACACCCCGCACTACGGGGTCTCGACCGGTTTCGGCGCTCTCGCGACCCGGCACATCGCGCCGGAGTTGCGGGCGCAGTTGCAGCGCAGCCTGGTCCGGTCGCACGCGGCCGGCTCCGGGCCCGAGGTGGAGACCGAGGTCGTCCGCGCCCTCGCCTTGCTCCGGCTGTCGACGCTCGCGACCGGCCGAACCGGCGTGAAGGTCGAGACGGCCCAGGCGTACGCCGGTCTCCTCAACGCCAACCTGACTCCGGTGGTGCACGAGTACGGCAGCCTCGGCTGTTCCGGTGACCTCGCGCCGCTGTCGCACGTCGCGCTCGCGGTGATGGGTGAGGGTTTCGTACGCGATGCCGAAGGCAACCTTCTGGATGCCGGCGACGCATTGCGGACCCACGGCCTGACTCCCGTCGTACTCGCGGAGAAGGAAGGGCTCGCGCTGATCAACGGCACCGACGGCATGCTCGGCATGCTGGTGCTCGCGCTGGCCGACCTCGACCGGCTGTTCAAGACCGCCGACCTCGCCGCCGCGATGAGCGTCGAGGCGCAGCTCGGCACCGACCGGGTGTTCGCCGACGACCTGCAGGCGCTCCGGCCGCATCCCGGCCAGCGTTCGTCCGCGGCGAACCTGCGCGCGATCCTCGCGGACAGCGCGATCGTCGCGAGCCACCGCGGTCCCGAGTGCAACCGGGTCCAGGACGCCTACTCGCTGCGTTGTTCGCCGCAGGTGCACGGCGCCGCTCGCGACACCGCGGCGCACGCGGCCACGGTCGCCGACCACGAGCTCGCCGCCGCGATCGACAACCCGGTCGTGCTTCCGGACGGCCGGGTCGAGTCGAACGGCAACTTCCACGGTGCTCCGGTCGGTTACGTGCTCGACTTCCTCGCGATCGCCGTCGCGGACCTGGCCAGCATCAGCGAACGCCGTACCGACCGCTTCCTCGACGTCGCCCGGAACCACGGGCTGAACGCGTTCCTGGCCGACGACCCCGGGGTCGACAGCGGTCACATGATCGCGCAGTACACGCAGGCCGCGATCGTGTCCGAGCTCAAGCGGCTCGCCGTACCGGCCAGCGTGGACTCCATCCCGAGCAGCGCGATGCAGGAGGACCACGTCTCGATGGGCTGGTCGGCCGCACGCAAGCTGCGCAAGGCGATCGACGGGCTGCAGCGCGTCCTCGCCGTCGAGATCCTGACCGCCGCGCGGGCGCTCGACCTGCGCGCGCCGCTCACCCCGGCGCCGGCCACCGCCGCCGTCCGGACCGCCCTCCGGGAGTACGTCGAGGGGCCGGGCACCGACCGGCACCTGGCCCCCGAGATCGAGCACTCCGTCCGCCTTGTTGCTGACGGCACCTATATCCACGCGACCGAGGCCGTCACCGGCCCGCTCTCCTAGAAAGGCTGGATCACCCATGTCCGGACCCCGTCCTGTGCGCGCACCCCGCGGCACCACCCTGACCGCCCGCGGCTGGCAGCAGGAGGCCGCGCTGCGGATGCTGCAGAACAACCTCGACCCCGAGGTCGCCGAGCACCCCGACGAACTGGTCGTGTACGGCGGTTCCGGCAAGGCGGCCCGGGACTGGAACTCCTTCGACGCGATGGTGCGGACCCTGACCACGCTGAAGGACGACGAGACCATGCTGGTGCAGTCCGGCCGCCCGGTCGGCGTGATGCAGACGCACGAGTGGGCGCCGCGGGTGCTGATCGCGAACTCGAACCTGGTCGGCGACTGGGCCACCTGGGAGGAGTTCCGCAAGCTGGAGGCGATGGGCCTCACGATGTACGGCCAGATGACGGCCGGCTCGTGGATCTACATCGGCACCCAGGGCATCCTGCAGGGCACCTACGAGACGTTCGGCGCGGTGGCCGAGAAGAAGTTCGGCGGCTCGTTGGCCGGCACCATCACGCTGACCGCCGGGCTCGGCGGGATGGGCGGCGCCCAGCCGCTGGCGGTGACGATGAACGACGGTGTGGCGATCTGCATCGACGTCGACTCCTCGCGAATCGACCGGCGGATCGAGCACCGGTACCTCGACGTCCGGGCCGGCTCGCTGGAGGAGGCGCTGCGGCTGGCCGAGGAGGCCAAGAAGGCCCGGCGGCCGCTGTCGATCGGTGTCCTGGGCAACGCTGCCGTGATCGTGCCGGAGCTGCTGGAACTGGGCGCCCCGATCGACATCGTCACCGACCAGACCTCGGCGCACGACCCGCTGATGTACCTGCCGGTCGGGATCGAGTTCGACGACTGGGCGACCGCACGGGAGAAGGACCCGGCCGGATTCACCGAGCGCGCACAGGCCTCGATGGCCCGGCACGTCGCCGCGATGGTCGGCTTCCAGGACGCGGGCGCCGAGGTGTTCGACTACGGCAACTCGATCCGCGACGAGGCCCGCAAGGCCGGGTACTCGCGCGCGTTCGAGTTCCCGGGCTTCGTGCCGGCGTACATCCGGCCCTTGTTCTGCGAGGGAAAGGGCCCGTTCCGGTGGGCGGCGCTGTCCGGCAACCCGGCCGACATCGCCAGGACCGACCAGGCCATCCTCGACCTGTTCCCGGACAACGAGCACCTGACCCGGTGGATCAAGATGGCCGGCGAGCGGGTCGCGTACCAGGGGCTGCCGGCCCGGATCTGCTGGCTCGGCCAGGGTGAGCGGGACAAGGCCGGGGTCCGGTTCAACGAGATGGTCGCGGCCGGCGAGCTCGAGGCGCCGATCGTGATCGGCCGGGACCACCTGGACACCGGCAGCGTCGCGTCGCCGTACCGGGAGACCGAGGGAATGCTGGACGGCTCGGACGCGATCGCGGACTGGCCGTTGCTGAACGCGATGGTGAACGTGGCCAGCGGCGCGTCGTGGGTGTCGATCCACCACGGCGGCGGCGTCGGCATCGGCCGGTCCATCCACGCCGGCCAGGTATCGGTTGCCGATGGCACCGAGTTGGCCCGGCAGAAGCTGGAGCGGGTGCTCACCAACGACCCGGCGATGGGTGTCATCCGGCACGTCGACGCCGGGTACGACAAGGCAGCAGAGGTTGCGGCCGAACGGGGAGTCAGAGTTCCGATGCAGGAGGTCTGATCGCAGAGTGCGACCGTGACATTGTCTATTGTTACGGTGCACTTTCCCGGGAATGAGAATCGCGTGGCTTCGGTCTCTCGTTCCGCTAGGGTCGATCGGGCGACCGACGACGAGCGCGAAGGGGCGCCATGATCGAGTTCGAGGACGTCACCAAGCAGTATCCGGACGGCACCGTCGCCGTCGACAAGCTGTCCCTGCAGATCCCGAGCGGTCAGATCACCGTGTTCGTCGGGCCTTCGGGCTGTGGCAAGACCACGTCGTTGCGGATGATCAACCGCACCATCGAGCGCACCAGCGGAACGATCTCGATCGACGGCGAGGACATCAAGGGCAAGGACCCGGTGACGCTGCGGCGCGGGATCGGGTACGTGATCCAGCACGCCGGGCTGTTCCCGCACAAGACGGTCGTGGACAACATCGCCACCGTGCCCAAGCTGCTCGGCTGGGACAAGCGCAAGACCCGCGCCACCGCGATGGAGCTGCTCGAGCGGGTCGGCCTGGACGTGAAGCTGGCCGAGCGGTACCCGGCCCAGTTGTCTGGTGGCCAGCAGCAACGAGTCGGCGTTGCGCGGGCGCTGGCGGCCGACCCGGCGATCATGCTGATGGACGAGCCGTTCAGCGCCGTCGACCCGATCGTCCGCCACCAGTTGCAGGAGGAGCTGCTCCGCCTGCAACGCGACATCGGCAAGACGATCGTGTTCGTCACCCACGACATCGACGAGGCGATCAAGCTCGGCGACAACGTCGCGGTACTGCGGGTCGGCGGCAAGCTGGCCCAGTTCGCGCCGCCGTCCGACCTGCTTGCGAACCCGGTCGACGACTTCGTCCGCGGCTTCGTCGGGCAGGACCGCGGCTACCGCGCGCTCACCTTCGTCCAGCCCGACGAGCTGCCGCTCAAGCCGTTGCCGCCGGATCTCGTGCTGGACGACGACAACAAGCCGGTCGGCTGGCGGAACGATCACGAGATCCAGCCGATCGGCGCCGTCTTCCAGCGGGGTGACTCGTTGCGTGCCGCGCTGGACGCCGTACTGACCTCGCCGAGCGGCTGGGGCGTCTGCGTCGACGCCGCCGGCAGGGCAGTCGGAGTCGTCGACCAGTCGATCGTCGCAGAGGCACTCCGATCATGACCTGGGTGGCCGACAACCTCGACCTGATCTGGGAACAGCTGCGCGAGCACATCTACCTGGCGATCATTCCGGTCGTTCTCGGACTGCTGATCTCGCTGCCGCTCGGCTACGTGGCGACCCGCTTCTCCTGGCTGGCAAACCCGTTGATCGCGTTCGGCGGCGTGCTGTACTCACTGCCCTCGATCGCGCTGTTCATCGTGTTGCCGGCGATCCTCGGCACCAAAGTGCTGTCCCCGGTCAACATCGTCGTGGCGCTGACCATCTATACGGTCTCGCTGCTGATCCGGAACGTGATCGACGGATTGCGCTCAGTGCCACCCGACGTCCGGCAGTCCGCGATCGCGGTCGGCTACGGCTCCCTGCACCGACTCGTCGCGGTCGATCTGCCGATCGCGGTACCGGTGATCTTCGCGGGACTGCGCGTCGTCACCGTCGCGAACATCTCGATGGTGAGCGTCGGCGCGGTGATCGGGATCGGCGGACTGGGTGAGTTGTTCACCTTGGGTTTCCAGCGGGACTTCCTCACTCCGGTCGTGGTGGGCGTGGTGCTCTCGCTGCTGCTGGCGCTGCTCGCAGACCTGATCCTCGTCGGTCTGCAGCGGATCCTCACACCGTGGTCCCGCGTGATCGCCGCACCGCCGGTGGAGGTGGCCTGACATGTGGGAATACCTGAGCGACCCCTTCAACTGGTCCGGTCCGGAAGGGATCTGGGCCCGGATCCTCGAGCACATCTGGTACACGTTTGCCGCTCTCGGGCTGTCCGCGGCGATCGCGTTGCCGGTGGGGCTGCGGATCGGCCACACCCGGCGCGGGGCCTTCCTGGCGATCAACCTGGGCAACGCGGCCCGGGCGCTACCGAGCCTCGGACTGCTGATGATCGCGGTGCTGCTGACCGACCAGATCGGCTTCCTGCCGGTCCTGATCGCGCTGGTCGCGCTCGGAATCCCGCCGATCCTGGCCTCGACGTACGCCGGTCTGTCCGGTGTCGATCCGGCCACGATCGACGCCGCCCGGGGGATGGGCATGACCGGACGCGAGATCCTGACCAAGGTGGAGATCCCGATCGCGATGCCGCTGATCATCTCCGGCCTGCGCGGCGCGACGCTGCAGATCGTCTCGACCGCGACGATCGCCGCGCTCGTGTCCCTCGGCGGCCTCGGTCGCTACGTGGTCGACGGGCTGAAGCTCCGCGACTTCCCGCAGATGTTCACCGGCGCCCTGCTGGTCGCCCTGCTCGCCATCCTGCTCGACGTGATGTTCGCCCTTTTCGGCCGGGTCGCCGTGTCCGACGGGCTCAAGACCGACTGAACTGTCCGACGTACCTGATGAACTTGCCGAAGATCATCCGCCCCATCGAAACATCCGCCGGCAGCGGCCGGTGGCTGACGAGACACTGGAGGCTCTCGTGTTGAGATCCACGCTCATCCGTACTGCGATCGCCGGGGTGGCCGTGCTCGGCCTGGCCGGCTGTGGGGGTGGGGGCGATCAGCTGGGCGACAGCGACGCGGGTTCCTCGCCCGCGCCGGAGAAGGTCACCAGCCTCACCGTCGGGTCCGCCGACTTCTCCGAGAGCCAGCTGCTCGCGGAGATCTACGGCCAGGCGCTGGCAGCGAAGGGCATCGAGGTCAAGCAGAAGCCGAACATCGGCAACCGCGAGACCTACATGGCCGCGATCAAGGACGGCTCGGTCGACCTGCTGCCGGAGTACACCGGCGCCGCGCTGCACTACTTCAAGACCGACGCCACCGAGACCGAGGACCAGGCGACGTACGACGCCCTGAAGGCGTCCCTGCCGTCCGGGCTGGAGGTGCTGGAGAAGTCGCCGGCCGCCGACGAGGACACCATCGTGGTGACCAAGGCGACCGCGGACAAGTACAGCCTGAAGTCGCTCGGCGACCTGAAGGACGTCGCCAAGGACATGGCCGCGGGCGGTAGCTCCGAGTTCAAGGTGCGCGACGCCGGGCTGAAGGGCCTGAAGGAGAAGTACGGCGTCGAGTTCGGCAAGGAGTACAAGACGCTGGACGCCGGTGGTCCGCTGAGCCTGAAGGCGCTGCTGGACGACCAGATCCAGGTGTCGAACTTCTTCACCACCCAGGCGCTGATCAAGGACAACAACCTGGTCCAGCTGGAGGACCCGGAGAACATCCTGCCGCCGAACAACATCGTTCCGCTGATCCGCACCGACCACAAGTCGGACGACGTCGCGGCCGCGCTGAACGCGGTCTCGGCCAAGCTGACCACGGAGGCGCTGACCGACATGGTGAAGCGGATCGACGTCGGCAAGGAGTCGCCGAACGCGGTCGCCAAGGACTGGCTGTCGAAGAACCCGCTGTCTTGA
The DNA here is from genome assembly GCF_044458365.1 of Kribbella sp. NPDC050470. Classification (NCBI taxonomy): domain Bacteria; kingdom Bacillati; phylum Actinomycetota; class Actinomycetes; order Propionibacteriales; family Kribbellaceae; genus Kribbella; species Kribbella sp. NPDC050470. Next base: position 355,775 of record NZ_JBITHV010000003.1, read on the forward strand.
GCTTCGAATCCCTGTGGGCGTCCCAGTCCGCCATCGGCCGCAGCCCCGACACCGGCGGCTACCACCGAGGCGGCTGGACCCCCACCGAACGCGAGGCGACGCACTGGTTCACCGACCAGTGCGCCGCCCGCAACCTGACCCTCGAATCGGACGGCATCGGCAACCTCATCGCGTGGTGGGGTCCCCCTGGTGAGTCTGGCGTGGTGACCGGGAGTCACCTCGACTCGGTGATCGATGGGGGTGCTTTTGATGGGCCGTTGGGGGTTGTGAGCGCGCTTGCTGCTGTTGATCGGTTGCGGGCTGAGGGGTTTGTGCCTTCGGTGCCGATCGGGGTGGGTGCGTTCGTGGAGGAAGAAGGGTCGCGGTTCGGGATGCCTTGTCTGGGGTCCCGGGTGGCGGCGGGAGTGTTGCCGCCGGAGCGCGCACTGGCGTTGACGGATCGGGCCGGGGTGACGTTGGCGGCAGCGTTGGAGGAGGCGGGGATTGATCCGGCAGGAGTCGGGCCGTCGCCGTTGCTGCAGAAGATGGGAACGTTCGTCGAGTTGCACGTCGAGCAGGGGCGCGGGCTGACCGCTCCGGTCGGGGTGGCGAGCTCGATCTGGCCGCACGGGCGGTACCGGTTCACGTTCGGCGGTGAGGCCAACCACGCCGGCACCACGCTGATGGAGGACCGGCACGACCCGATGCTCACCTATGCGATGACCGCGCTGGCCGCCAACAAACAGGCCCGCCTGGCCGGAGCCCGCGCGACCTTCGGCCGGCTCTCCGTCGAGCCCAACGGCACCAACGCCGTACCGTCGCAGGTCACCGCCTGGCTCGACGCCCGGGCCGCCGACCAGGCCACTCTGGAGTCGTTGCTCGCGGCAATCACCAAGCAAGCGACGGAAAGAGCAGAACGAGACGGTACGACGCTCGAGGTCGTCCCCGAGTCCGTGTCGCCGATCGTCGACTTCCCGGCCGGTCTGCGCGACCGCCTCGTCGACGTACTCGACGGCGCCCCCGTCCTGCCGACCGGCGCCGGCCACGACGCCGGCGTGTTCTCGGCCGCCGGGATCCCGACCGCGATGCTGTTCGTGCGCAACCCGACCGGCATCTCGCACTCGCCGGCCGAGCACGCCGAGATGGACGACTGCCTGGCCGGCGTGGACGCGCTGGCCGCCGTACTGAAGGATCTCGCGAAGTGACGTCGTACTGGTGCTCGCGCGCCCTGCTGCCGTCCGGGGTCGCCGAGCGGGTGCTGGTGACGATCGCCGACGGACGCTTCACCGCGGTCGAGGCCGACGCGGACCCGGGCGACGCGATCCGGCTGAACGGACTCGTGCTGCCCGGCCTCGCGAACTGCCACAGCCACGCCTTCCACCGCGCCCTGCGCGGCCGCACGCAGACCGAGCGCGGCACGTTCTGGACCTGGCGCGAGCAGATGTACGCCGTCGCGTCGATGCTCACCCCCGAGTCGTACTACCGCCTCGCCCGCGCCGTGTACGGCGAGATGGTGCTGGCCGGGATCACCGCCGTCGGCGAGTTCCACTACCTGCACCACGCTCCGGGCGGACGCCACTACGACGACCCGAACGCCATGGGTACGGCGCTGATCGCCGCCGCCCGCGACACCGGCCTTCGGATCACCCTGCTGGACACGTGTTACGTCGCCGGCGGGATCGACCAGCCGCTCAACTCCATCCAGCAACGCTTCAGCGACGGCGACGCCGCAGCCTGGGCCTCCCGGGTCTCGCTGCTGGCCGGCGCCGACGACGTAGTAATCGGTACGGCGGCGCACTCGATCCGAGGTGTGCCGCACGAGCAACTCGGCGCAGTCGCCGCCGCCCTGCCCGACGCACCCCTGCACATCCACCTGTCCGAGCAAGTCGGCGAGAACGCTGCCTGCCTGGACGCCTACGGTCGTACGCCGGCCCAGGTCCTCGACGAGACCGGCTTCCTCAGCGGCCGGACGAGCGCTGTCCACGCGACCCACCTCACCGACGTCGATGTGGGTCTGCTCGGCAACTCGGCGACGTACTCGTGCTTCTGCCCGACCACCGAGCGCGACCTTGCCGACGGCATCGGACCGTCGTCGGCGTTGCGTGACGCCGGGTCGCCGTTGACGCTCGGGTCGGACAGCCACGCGGTGATCGACCTGTTCGAGGAGATGCGCGCGGTGGAGCTCGACGAGCGGCTCGCCTCCCACGAGCGCGGCCACTGGTCCGCCGCCGAGCTCCTCAAGGCGGCGACTGCCGACGGGCACCGGTCGCTCGGCTTCGAGGACGCGGGGGTGATCGAGGTCGGCGCTCGGGCGGACCTGGTCGCCGTACGGCTGGACAGCGTGCGTACGGCGGGGACCGGAAACACTGTGGAGACAGCCGTTTTCGCCGCCTCGGCGGCTGATGTGACCGACGTCGTGGTGGGTGGACGCCAGATAGTTGCGCAGGGCAATCACCTGAAGCTGGACGTGGCCGGTGAGCTGGCGGCGGCGATCGAGGCGGTGACCGAATGAGCTCGCTGCTGCTGACCGGTATCGGTTCGCTGGTGACCAACGACCCGGCGCGGGGCGACCTGCTCGGCGAGGTGCGGGACGCGGCGCTGGTGGTCGAGGGCGGCAAGGTCGCTTGGGTGGGTGCTCGGCGCGAGGCTCCGGCCGCCGATCAGGCTGTCGACCTGGGTGGCCGGGCGGTGATCCCGGGCTTCGTCGACTCGCACGCGCACCTGGTGTTCGCCGGCGACCGGGCCGAGGAGTTCGCCGCCCGGATGACCGGTACGCCGTACTCCGCGGGCGGGATCCGGACGACGGTCGCGGCGACCCGGCAGGCCACGGACGAGGTGCTGACCGCCAACGTGGCGCGGCTGGTGACCGAGATGCGCCGGCAGGGCACGACGACGGTCGAGATCAAGTCGGGCTACGGGCTGACGGTCGCCGACGAGGCGCGCGGGTTGCAGATCGCCGGTCAGTTCACCGACGAGACCACTTATCTGGGGGCACACGTCGTACCGGCTGAGTACGCCGAGGATCCGGCCGGCTACGTGTCACTCGTGACCGGGCCGATGCTCGAGGCAACGGCGCAGTACGCGAAGTGGGTCGACGTGTTCGTCGAGCGCGGCGCCTTCGACGGCGACCAGGCGCGGGCGATCCTGACCGCGGGACAGGCGAAAGGCTTGCAGGCTCGGGTCCACGCCAACCAGCTCGGCGAGGGTCCGGGAGTCCAGTTGGCCTGCGAGGTTGGCGCCGCGGCCGCGGACCATTGCACTTACCTCACCGACGCCGACATCGACGGCCTCGCCTCGACCGGGGTCGTCGCGGGGCTGCTTCCGGCGGTCGAGTTCTCCACGCGGTCGCCGTACCCGGATGCTCGGCGGTTGATCGACGCCGGAGTGACCGTAGCCCTGGCCACCGACTGCAACCCGGGCTCCGGCTACTCCTCGTCCTTGCCCTTCTGCATCGCCTTGGCCGTCCGCGAGATGCACATGACCCCAGCCGAGGCCGTCTGGTCCGCAACCGCCGGCGGCGCCGCCTCCCTCCGCCGCACCGACATCGGCCACCTGACCCCCGGCGCCCGCGCCGACCTAGCCGTCCTCGACGCCCCCTCCTACATCCACCTCGCCTACCGCCCGGGCGTCCCGCTCGTAACCCAGACGATCGTGGGCGGGCGGCTGGGGTGAGGGCCGGATCTCCAGGCCATCACAATCGTCGCAGCAGTCGCCCACGCCGACTCACGCCGGCTGTCTTTCGTGAATTGTGATGGCCTGGAGATCCGGCCACTGCCCGCCGAACCACCTCCACCACCCACGGAGGGTCGAACATCACGTCCTCCCACGAGAAGCGGAGCAGACGCCAGCCGCGGACGGTGAGGTTCACGTGCCGGCGGCAGTCACGGGTGAGCGCCTGCCGCGTGCCGTGATGGGCGAAGCTGTCCGCCTCCAGAGCAATCAGCAGCTCGCGGTGGCCGAGATCGATCCGGGCGGAGAAGCGGTCGTCCTGAACGACGACCTGAGGCTCGAAGCCTTCGATGCCCGCCTCGATCAGGAGGGAACGGAGGGCGGACTCCAACGCCGACTCCGCCCGGCCGTCGGCGGCGGCCGCGACTCGGCGGGCGCGCCGGGAGCCAGGACCGCTGAGCTCAGCCGCCGCGACCATCAGCTGGGAGCGATCCACGGCGCCATGCCGCAGCGCCGAGTCCGCGACGGTGACGGCTGCGGCGAACTCGAGAGTGCGTGCGCAGTCCAGCACCGTTCGGAGCTTGCCGGTGCACCAGCCGTCGGATGGGACGTCGTCCGCCCAATGCAGGTCACAGTCGATCGGGCTCAGTCGGCGGTGCTGACCGCGCGGAACGGTGATCTGGGGCTTGTTCGGCAACTCGAGCGCCGCGAAGCCGTGCAGTACGGCGGCGCTCAGGTGTGACACCACCCCACCCTGGGCACGTGCGGCGGCCAGCGGATCCGCATCCGGCGGAATGGCGTAGACGCCCTTGGCGATCCGCCGGATCGCGCCGTCGGCCAGAGCTCCCCGGATGGCACGACCCGAGACGACGGCGCGAAGCTCCGCGAACGTCGCCGTACCCGCGCGCCGGTGCAGTACGTCGAGGACCTCGGACATGCCGAGATGATGGCCGAAGCCGGGCCGGATCCGCCGAGCGTCATCCACAGGCGGACCGCCAGGCCATCACAACGCAGCATCCGCGCGAGAGTTTGCGCTTGGCTGCGGTGGCCGCTGGTCAATGTGATGGCCTGGCGGTCCGGGGCTACAACCGCCGTACGTCGAGTAGGGCGCGTAGGGGGAGGTCGTGGCGTAGGTGGGGGTTGGTTAGGGCGTCGACTATGCAGGCGGCGCCGATCCAGTGGGCACCGCAGTCTTGGATGAGGGCGCGGGCTACCAGTGCGGTGGCGCCGGTGTCTGCCCAGTCGTCGACCATCAGGACGTGGTCGCCGGACTTGACCAGGCCGTGGCGGAAGCCGAACACGACGTGTCGGTCCTGGTAGTCCGGGCCGGTCGTCCGCTGTATCCAGCGATCGCTGTCCGTTGCCGGGCCGCAGTCCTTCCGGATCTCGACGAAGCCGACTCCCAGTGCGGCCGCCGTCAGCGCGCCGAGCATCGACCCGCGTGACACCGGACCGACCACGACCGTCGGAGTGACGTCGTACAGGCGGGCCAGCGCAGGGCCCAGATCACGCAGTACCTCAGCGTCGCGCCACCAGCCGGTGACGTCGGCGTAGCTGCTTCAGACGCTGCGATCCGTCCGCCAGACGAAGGTCTCGCGCAACCGCTCCTGGATGGTCATGGCTCCAGGGTGACCGGTCCTCGACGGCCCCGCACCCGATTTAGTCGGTGGCGAGCTCCTTCGAGCAGAGCGCCGTGGTGGTCCCGTCGGGGCGGCGGAGCTTGCCGACCTCGACGAAGTCGCGACCGGCGTGGAAGGCGAGGCCGGCGATGTCCGGCGGGTCGGACCTGATGCCGCACACCAGCCGGTCGAACGGCCTGGCGGACCGCTCGACCGCGCGGTAGACGGCGGTCGCGATACCGGTACGGCGGTGCTGCTCGGCGACCACGATCCGGTCCAGGTGCAGGAAGCGGTCGGCGTACGTCTCGGTGAACCACTGGAACTCGAGGCCGTCGTGCGCGGACCCGGGGGCGAAGGTCAGGACGAACCCGGCCACCTCGCCGTCGAGGTCGATCACGGCGGCGTGTGCGGCGATCAGCCGCAGCCAGTCCAGGCGGTCCGGACCGAGAGGCTCGACCAGGCCCTCCGCGGCGGCGTTCAGGGCGAGAACCGCGGTGTCGTCAGCGGAGGTCATGGGGCGGAGCTTCACGGTTACACCCTCCCACGGAAAGCCTTTGCCGCGGCAGGGGTCGCCCTGGGCACACCCTGGCCTGGACCCCGAAATCAGGGGGTCGAGGTTGGGAATGGCCCGGCCGTATGCCATGTTGAGTCAGGTGTACTCAAGTTTGTTCAGTCACGGATTTGAAACCCGGGCGGCAGAACGGCAACATTGAGTCCGCATCACTCAACTTCGTGGAGGTAAGCACATGGCCCGCGCGGTCGGTATCGATCTCGGTACGACGAACTCCGTCATCGCCGTACTGGAAGGTGGCGAGCCCACCGTCATCCCCAACGCCGAGGGAGCGCGCACGACGCCCTCGGTGGTGGCCTTCGCCAAGAACGGCGAGGTCCTGGTCGGCGAGGTGGCAAAGCGCCAGGCCACCACGAACGTCGACCGCACCATCCGCTCCGTCAAGCGCCATATGGGCGAGAACTGGAGCGTGGACATCGACGGTAAGAAGTTCTCCGCGCAGCAGATCAGCGCCTTCGTGCTGCAGAAGCTGAAGCGGGACGCCGAGGCGTACCTCGGGGAGCAGGTCACCGACGCGGTCATCACCACGCCGGCGTACTTCACCGACGCCCAGCGCCAGGCGACCAAGGAAGCCGGTGAGATCGCCGGCCTGAAGGTGCACCGGATCGTCAACGAGCCGACCGCGGCCGCGCTCGCGTACGGCTTGGACAAAGGTCACGAGCAGACCATCCTGGTCTTCGACCTCGGTGGTGGCACGTTCGATGTGTCCCTGCTGGAGATCGGCGACGGCGTCTTCGAGGTGAAGGCGACCAGCGGTGACAACCACCTCGGCGGTGACGACTGGGACAGCCGGATCGTCCAGTGGCTGGTGACGCAGTTCAAGAACAAGAACGGCACCGATCTGTCCGGTGACAAAATGGCCATGCAGCGGCTCACCGAGGCCGCCGAGAAGGCCAAGATCGAGTTGTCGGCCGCGGCCGAGACGACCATCCACCTGCCGTACCTGAGCCTGACCGAGTCCGGCCCGCTGCACCTGGAGGAGAAGCTCTCCCGGGCCGAGTTCCAGAAGATGACCAACGACCTGCTGGAGCGCGCCCGCGCCCCGTTCAAGGCCGTCATCAAGGACGCCGGCATCGACGTGGCGAAGATCGACCACGTCATCCTGGTCGGCGGCTCGACCCGGATGCCCGCGGTGGCCGACCTGGTCAAGGAGCTGACCGGCGGCAAGGACGCGTTCAAGGGCGTGAACCCGGACGAGGTCGTCGCGGTCGGGGCCTCCCTGCAGGCCGGTGTGCTGAAGGGTGAGGTCAAGGACGTCCTGCTGCTCGACGTGACCCCGCTGAGCCTCGGCATCGAGACCAAGGGCGGCGTGTTCACCAAGATCATCGAGCGCAACACCACGATCCCGACCAAGGGCTCGGAGATCTTCACCACGGCCGAGGACAACCAGCCGTCGGTGATGATCCAGGTCTACCAGGGCGAGCGCGAGATGGCCCGGGACAACAAGTCGCTGGGCAACTTCGAGCTGACCGGCCTGCCGCCGGCGCCGCGGAACGTGCCGCAGATCGAGGTCACCTTCGACATCGACGCGAACGGCATCGTGCACGTGAACGCCAAGGACCTGGCCACCGGCAAGGAGCAGCGGATGACCGTCACCGGCGGTTCCGCGCTGCCGAAGGACGACATCGACCGGATGGTCCGCGACGCCGAGCAGTACGCCGAGGAGGACCACAAGCGCCGGGAGGCGGTCGAGAACCGCAACCAGGCCGAGAGCCTCGTCTACCAGACCGAGAAGTTCCTGTCCGAGAACGAGGACAAGGTCCCCGACGACGTCAAGACCGAGGTCAAGGACGGCGTCGCCGAGCTGAAGAAGGCGCTCGAGGGTGACGACGCCGAGGTGATCAAGGCCGCCTCGGAGAAGCTCGCCCAGTCCAGCCAGAAGATGGGCGCGGCGATGTACGCGAACGCCCAGGCCGCCGGCTCCGGCTCCGCCGACGAGAGCACCTCGACCTCCGACAGCTCCACGAGCAACGACGACGACGTGGTCGACGCCGAGATCGTGGACGAGGACCGGCCGCAGGACAAGACGGAGGACAAGTGACGGATCGACCGACTGGCAGCGAGTTCGGCGACGGTGACCCCGTCGTCCGGGACAAGCGCCGGCTCGACCCGGACACCGGCGAGCTGCGGAAGCCGTCCCTGTCGGACGCTCCCGCGGCCGGCGCCGCACCGGGCATGCCGGGCACCCCGGGCGCGCAGCCGCCGAGGGACCCGTCGGACCTGATCGGCCCGTCCGCGCAGGAGGCTCTGCTGACCGAGGCGCTGGCCGAGCGTACGGCGGACCTGCAGCGGCTGCAGGCCGAGTACGTCAACTACAAGCGCCGGGTGGACCGCGACCGGGAGGCGTCCCGGGAGCTCGTGATCGGCTCGGTGCTGACCGAGCTGCTCGGGATCCTGGACGACATCGGCCGGGCCCGCGAGGCGGGTGAGCTGGAGGGCGCCTTCAAGGCGGTCTCGGAGTCGCTCGAGCGGGTCACCGAGAAGCTCGGCTTGGTGAAGTACGGCGAGAAGGGCGACCCCTTCGACCCGCGCATCCACGAGGCCCTGCTGCACAACTACTCCGACGAGGTGGACGGCCCGACCGCGACGATGGTCATGCAGCCGGGGTACCGGCTCGGCGAGCGGGTCCTGCGTCCGGCCCGGGTGGCCGTCTCGGAGCCGACCGAGCAGCTCCCGGCCGACGCTGCGCAGGACGGCGTACCGGTGGAGAACACAGATGACGACAAGTCCGCAGACACGTCTGCGGAGTGAGCGACACGACGGGAGGGGAGGCGTCGGATGAGCACGAAGGACTGGCTCGAGAAGGACTTCTACAAGGTTCTCGGCGTCTCCAAGACCGCCGAGGCCGACGAGATCAAGAAGGCCTATCGCAAGCTGGCGCGCAAGTACCACCCGGACTCCAACGCCGGTGACGCGACCGCGGAGGCCAAGTTCAAGGAGGTCTCCGAGGCATACGACGTCGTCGGCGACGCCAAAAAGCGCAAGGAGTACGACGAGGCGCGCCGGCTGTTCGGCAGCGGCGGCTTCCGGATGCCGGGCAGCGGTGGTTCGGGCGGCGGGTTCAACTTCGACGTCGGCGACCTGTTCAACCGCAGTGGCTCCGGCGGCGGGGCCGGTGGCGGCCTGGGCGACATCCTGGGCGGCATGTTCGGCGGTGGTGGCCGGACCACGACCACCACGTCGACGGCCCGCCCGCGGCGCGGCGCGGACATCGAGACCGAGGCGACGATCGAGTTCGCCGAGGCCGTGAACGGTGTCACCGTGGCGCTCCGGATGACCAGCGACGCGCCGTGCAAGACCTGCCGTGGCACCGGCGCGAAGTACGGGACGGTGCCCAAGGTCTGCCTGAAGTGCGAGGGCACGGGCATGCAGACCTCGGTCCAGGGCGGCGTGTTCGCCATGACCGAGCCGTGCACCGAGTGCAAGGGCCGCGGCCTGGTCGTCGACGAGCCGTGCGAGACCTGCCACGGCTCCGGCCGCGGCCAGTCGAGCAAGACCATGCAGGTCCGCATCCCGGCGGGCGTGCAGGACGGTCAGCGGATCCGGCTGAAGGGCAAGGGCGCGGCCGGCGAACGAGGTGGCCCCGCGGGCGACCTCTACGTCACCGTGCACGTGAAGCCGCACCGGATCTTCGGCCGTCAGGGCGAGCACCTGACGCTGAACGTCCCGGTGAGCTTCACCGAGGCCGCGCTGGGCGCCGAGATCAAGGTGCCGACCCTGGACGGCCTGCCCGTCACGGTCCGGATCCCCGCCGGTACGGCGAACGGCAGCAAGCTGCGCGTCCGTGGCAAGGGATCGGTCCGGCGGGACGGCACCAAGGGCGACCTGCTGCTCACCCTCGATGTGCAGGTTCCGCACGAGCTGAGCGACGAGCAGCGCGCCAAGCTGCAGGAGTTCAGCTCCGCGTCGGACCAGCCTGACCTGCGGGCCGGGTTGTTCGGGAGCTCGTGATGGGCATCCCGTTCAGCCAGGTGCCGACCTGGGACGACCGCACCCCGATCTACGTGATCTCGGTGGCGGCCCAGCTGGCCGGCATGCACCCGCAGACGTTGCGCCAGTACGACCGGCTCGGATTGGTCACGCCGAGCCGGGCGTCCGGCCGCGGCCGGCGGTACTCGGCGTACGACGTGGCGAAGCTGAGGTACGTGCAGCACCTGTCCCAGGAAGAGGGTGTGAACCTGGCGGGAATTCGGCACATCCTCGCGCTACAGTCCGAAGTGGAGGATCTGCGCAAGCGGGTCAACCAGCTGCTGGCAGAAGTCCAGCGCGGTGTCGGCGCGTCCCGGCAGACGACCGGAAGCCGGGTGTTCTCGGCCGGTCCGGCCGGCGACGTGATCGCCATGGGCCGGCAGCAGACCACGACACGCTGGATCAGGACCCAGCCCTTGGAGCTGGGCCCCCGCTGAGAAAGCCTGGGCTCAGGCAGTTGTGCTGAGCTCACCGAAACCAGGGTTCGGACTTTTCGAGCCCATGAATCCGGAGGCGTCCGACTCCCCCTTCGGAGCCTCCGGTCAGTGGAGACGTCGTCCCCCCGATGTCTCCACCGCCGAAGGCGCGCCCTCCCCCCGGGCGCCCTTCGGCCCCCGCAGGGTGGTCCTCCCCCGGACCGCCCTGCGGTTCTCTCGTCTGGCCACACTCGCCGACCTACTCTGGCAGGGTGACGCTCACCCTGCAGACGGACCGGTTGCTGATCCGGGACTGGGAAGAAGACGACGCACAAGCCGCGCTCGAGATCTACGGCTCTCCTGACGTGGCCCCCTGGCTCTCACCGGCCATCGACCAGGTCACCGATTCGGCCACGATGCGCGCGATCCTGCAGGCCTGGATCGAGGCCCAGCCGAACTTCGTCCCGCCGGCCGGCCGCTGGGCGGTCTCCCGCCGCGAGGACGGCGAGGTCGTCGGTGGCCTGCTGATCCGGCTGCTCCCGCCGTACGAGGAGGACCTCGAGATCGGCTGGCAACTGCGGCCCAGTGCCTGGGGCAACGGATACGCGACCGAGGCCAGCCATGCGCTGATGCGCTGGGCGTTCAAGGAGGGCGACGTGGACGAGATGTTCGCGGTCGCCCGGCCGAACAACAAGCGCGCGATCGCCACCGCCGGCCGACTGGGTATGGAGTGGGTCGGGGAGACGGACAAGTACTACGACCTGACGCTGCAGGTGTACCGGATCCGGGCCTCGGAGTTCACCGAAAAAGTGAGCGGTTGACTACCAGGGTGGTTGGCTGAAGGATACCTGCGACGCCGCTGTATCTCCGGCGTAACTCACTGGGACGCGGGCGCGTACCAGTACTGACAGTCTGTGACGGCTGGGGCAGCTCGACGCCGCCCCAGCCGTTCTGTTTGTCCAGGTGAACCCTGAGATCTCCCCAGGATTTTCCAAAGTTGAGTGGAATGGACTCAAGTTTGGATAGGTTGTACCCAGTGATTGCTGTTGGCTGAGCTTGAAAGGCTGGAACCAGATGGACGTTCAGCGGTTGACGACGCTGGCCCGGGAGACCCTGTCGGTCGCGATCCGTCAGACCTCCGCGGCGGGCAACCCGACCGTGGAGCCCATTCACCTACTGTCCGCGCTGCTCGCGCAGCCGGAGGGGACCACCGTCGGCCTGCTCGAGGCGGCCGGCGCCGACGTCGACGCCGTACGCCGGCGGACCGCCGAGTTCCTGCGCCGGCTGCCTAAGGCGAGCGGCGGCAGCGTGCAGGCGCCGAGCCTGTCGCCGAAGACCACCGACGTGCTGAACCAGGCGGAGCAGCGGGCCCTCGGGCTCGGGGACGAGTACGTCTCCACCGAGCACCTGCTGATCTCGCTCGCGACCGTCGAGGGCAACGCGAAGACCGCGCTCGGCGTGACCGCCGACGCGCTGCTGCAGTCGTTCGACAAGATGCGCGGCAACCGCCGGATCACCTCCCCGGAGGCCGAGGGCACCACCAAGACCCTCGAGAAGTACGGCGTCGACCTGACCGAGCGGGCCAAGGACGGCAAGCTCGACCCGGTGATCGGCCGGGACTCCGAGATCCGGCGGGTGGTCCAGGTGCTGTCCCGTCGTACCAAGAACAACCCGGTTCTGATCGGTGAGCCCGGCGTCGGCAAGACCGCCGTCGTCGAGGGGCTGGCCCAGCGGATCGTGGCCGGTGACGTGCCCGAGTCGCTGCGCGGCCGGCGGCTGATCAGCCTCGACCTCGGCGCGATGGTCGCTGGCGCGAAGTACCGCGGTGAGTTCGAGGAGCGGCTGAAGGCCGTGCTGACCGAGATCAAGGAGTCGGACGGCCAGGTCATCACGTTCATCGACGAGCTGCACACCGTCGTCGGCGCCGGCGCCACCGGTGACAGCTCGATGGACGCGGGCAACATGCTGAAGCCGATGCTGGCCCGCGGCGAGCTGCGGATGATCGGCGCGACCACTCTGGACGAGTACCGGACCCGCATCGAGAAGGACCCGGCGCTGGAGCGCCGCTTCCAGCAGGTGTTCGTCGGCGAGCCGTCGGTCGAGGACTCGATCGCCATCCTGCGCGGCCTGAAGGAGCGCTACGAGGCGCACCACAAGGTCGCCATCTCCGACAGCGCGCTGGTCGCCGCCGCGTCGCTGTCCCACCGCTACATCACCGGTCGCCAGCTGCCGGACAAGGCGATCGACCTGGTCGACGAGGCCGCGTCCCGGCTGCGGATGGAGATCGACTCGTCCCCGGTCGAGATCGACTCGCTGCGCCGTACCGTCGACCGGCTGAAGATGGAGGAGCTCGCGCTGTCCCGCGAGGAGGACCCGTCCAGCCAGGAGCGGCTCGAGCGACTGCGCGCCGATCTGGCCGACCGCGAGGAGGAGCTGCGCGCGCTGGAGGCCCGCTGGGAGCGGGAGAAGTCCGGCCTGAATCGGGTCGGTGAGATCAAGGAGCGGATCGACGAGTTGCGCGGCCAGGCCGAGCGCGCCCAGCGCGACGGCGACCTGGAGACCGCGGCCCGGATCCTGTACGGCGAGATCCCGCAGCTCACCAAGGAGCTGGAGGCGGCCGACGCCGAGCCGGAGGTCACCGAGGGTCCCGACGCGATGGTCAACGAGGAGGTCGGCCCGACCGAGATCGCCGAGGTGATCGCGATGTGGACCGGTATCCCGACCGGCCGGCTGCTCGAGGGCGAGACCGGCAAGCTGCTCCGGATGGAGGACGAGCTGGGTCGCCGGCTGATCGGCCAGCGCGAGGCGGTCAAGGCTGTCAGTGACGCCGTACGCCGGGCTCGCGCCGGGATCTCCGACCCGGACCGGCCGACCGGCAGCTTCCTGTTCCTCGGCCCGACCGGTGTCGGCAAGACCGAGCTGGCGAAGGCTCTCGCGGACTTCCTGTTCGACGACGAGCGCGCCATGGTCCGCATCGACATGTCCGAGTACGGCGAGAAGCACAGCGTCTCGCGGCTCGTCGGCGCCCCGCCCGGCTACGTCGGGTACGAGGAGGGTGGCCAGCTGACCGAGGCCGTCCGGCGGCGCCCGTACTCGGTGATCCTGCTCGACGAGGTGGAGAAGGCGCACCCCGAGGTCTTCGACATCCTGCTGCAGGTGCTGGACGACGGGCGGCTGACCGACGGCCAGGGTCGTACGGTCGACTTCCGCAACGTGATCCTGATCCTGACCAGCAACCTCGGCTCGGCGTACCTGGCCGATATGGCGCTGGACGACAAGGTGAAGCGGGACCAGGTGATGGCGGTCGTGCGGCAGTCGTTCAAGCCGGAGTTCATCAACCGGCTGGACGAGATCGTGCTGTTCGACGCGCTGGGCAGCGAGGAGCTGACCCAGATCGTCGCCCTGCAGATCACCGCGCTGCAGCGCCGGCTGACCGACCGCCGGATCACGCTCGACGTCGAGGACGGCGCGATGGAGTGGCTCGCGATGACCGGCTACGACCCGGTCTACGGTGCCCGGCCCCTCCGCCGCCTCGTGCAGTCCGCGATCGGCGACGAACTGGCCCGCGGCCTGCTGGCCGGCGAGATCCGGGACGGCGACACCGTCCAGGTGATTCTCAACGAGGCCAAGGACGCTCTCGAGGTAGCCCGCGCCTGACACCGTCGGCAGGCGCAGCCGGGCCCGGTTCCCCGACCGGGCCCGGCCGTTGCGTTCTGAGATTCCGGGACGACCGAGCTACAGTACGAGTGGATCGTTCGCGGGCACGGGGATCTCAGCGCGTGTGCGTGGCGATGAAAGCGCCGACGGCACGCCGTAGGGTCGGATCGCCGTCCTGGCCGATCAGGGCGACACCGTGCAAAGCGCCGGGCACGATGTGGAGCGCTTTCTGCGATTTGGTTGCCGCATGCAACAGTCTTCCGGCCGTGCCGAACTCACCGTCGTCTGCTGCTGCGCCATAGAGCACCGGCACGCGGAGCATGCCTGCCGCGGTGCGGGCGTCGATACCGTTGTACTCCGCCGGGGAAGACAGGCTGACCACTGCGGCGACGCGGGGTGTGGTGATGGCAGCGGCGGCCAGTGACGCGTTCGCGCCCATCGAGGCGCCGACGAGGACGACCGCGGCCGCACCCTGCTTGCGTAGATAGCCTGCAGCCGCCGAGACGGACAGACCGAGCGGATTGGCTTGCACGCCTTCGTACTGCACGTAGCCAGATGTCGTCAGGTCGAGGTCGAGTACGAGGTAGCCGGCGCGGGCCAGTTCTCGGGCGTAGGGAAGCCACTGGCACAGGTCCCCGTCGGATTGATGGACAAGGACCACACCGCGCCGCCCACCACCCAGCAAGGCAGCGGTGAGCTGTGCGCCGGAACTCGTTGGAATGACTACGCGGCGTGCCCGGTCGGACGGCTGCAGGCACGCGGCACCGACGGCGGGCAGTGGTGATGGTGGGACCGTCGCCGTGGGCTGACCGCTCGGTGTGATCGGACCGAGCGGTTTGACAGAGGGACTGGGCGAATCGTACGTCGCAGTTGGCGACGGGACCGATGTCGGCGCCGCCGATGGCTCGACCGACTCGCTCGTTTCCGCGTCAGCGCTGCAGCCGGTCAGCCCCACCACAAGGGCCATGAGCAGGCCCAGCGCGGCGACCCGTTTCTGTGACATGGCCCCGAATATAGGGCTGGCACCGGTCAACAACGCGCGTCATCGCGGACAGCACGGCGAGGAAACGGCGAACTGTCCCGGACGCGCGGGATCAGAGCCCAGCGCGACGTGCTCTCCGTCGCGCTGGGCATCGCGCATGCGTTCAGCAGCCGGGCTCCGCAGGGATCAGCAGCGATCCCTCCGCTGGTGCTTCGAAGAACGTGCCCATCAGCACGGTCACCCCGCCAGTGCGGTTGAACGCGGTGTGAACGTGACCGTGGCCGAGGTCGACGAACGCGGTCCCCGCGGGGTACGGACGCTCGACGCAGTCTTCCGAATCGACGTAGACCAGCTCCCCCGCGACGACGTTGACGATCACGGGACCGTAGTGAGTGTGCCAGGGGAACCTCGCACCAGGCTGGATGGTGAACTTCGCTGTCACGGTCCGCGATGGATCCTTCAGGTTCACGACCTTGGTCGACTGGCCGGACAGCTTCACCTTGAACTTCAGATCTACGTTGTCCGTGAATACCGACCGCGGACTCAGGATCTCCGTCGCGATCGGCGGTGGTGGTTCCTGCGCCGCCGACGGCTGCAGGAGGCTTGCGGTGGCCAGCAGCAGAGCGATCAGGCCCGCCCCCACCATGGATAGTCGCTTCTTGCTCATCTGTGCTCCCCTCTCCGATCGGGGAGGGCGCAGCCGACGGCCGACGTGTCCCCCCGGATCGCTTGTGAGCATGGCGAATCCTGCTTCGACGGCACCACCAGCGCGGGGGATTGTCAAGGACGCGGGGCGGTCGCGCGGACGTATCAGCCGGATCGATCAATGTACTCAGCGGAGTGTGCTCAGGTGCTCAACGCTGCGTCGAAGGACTCGGAGCAAGCTTGCCCCGAGCAACGTCAAGTCGCTGGCGTGGGCCAGAACGCAAGAGACTGTTCGACTGTGATCCGTCGCCTTGCGAGCTGGAGCGGTTCTTGTCCGTAGAAGACGCGGACGTGGAGCCTGATGCCGAGGCGTAGCCCTCGAGCGAGTGCCGCACGGCGTTCGTGCAGCTACAGCACGTGCTGACGTTCCTCCGTCAACGGATCGGCTCCAAGCAGCGCGACAGGCCTGGGCCCGACATCAGTTGGCTGTAGGTCCGGTTGCCCCTGCGGCCCGCGTCCCCGGCGCGGGGCTGACCGCCGATGACCTGCGCAGCTCGGGGGCCTTCCCCACTCGACATCCGGGTCGTCACCGCGTTCTGAGTGGTGAGGTTTGGCCGATCTGCGAGGATCGGAGTTGATCTGGTGGAAGGAACTCTTCGAGGCATGACCGAGCAGCAGGGCAACAACGCCGGCGACGACCGCCCCGGTCCGTACCAGGGCGTCTTCGGCACACCCGGAGGTCCGCCCGCTCCCGGACCGCAGCCGTCGTACGGCGCTGGACAGAGTCCTTACGCTCAGCAACCAGGCCCGCCGAAGCAGGTGACCATCGCCTCGGTGATCTCGCTGGGCCTCGGTGCCCTGTGCGTCCTCCTTGGCGGCCTGACGCTCACCTCCGCAGGCGAGCAGGTCGCCGAGGTCGTCGCCGGCTCCAAGGACGCGAAGGGCCTGGTCGTCGCGGTCATCCTGGTCTGCGCGGTCGCGTACATCCTCCCGGCCGTCTACATCCGCAAACGCCGCGCTTGGGCGCGCTACATGCTCATCGCCGTCGCCGCGACCGGCATCGCCGGCGGCCTGATGGCCCTTCCCAACAGCATCCTCGGCCTCGCCATCCACGCGACGCTGCTGGTCCTGATGCTCCAGCAACCCACCAAGCTCTGGTTCCACCACCGCTGACCGAAGGACTGCACTCCGTGGAGATCTGGATCAACCCCGCCTGCTCGAAATGCCGAGCCGCCACCAAGGCCCTCGACGAAGCCGGCGTCGCGTCACCGCCGACGACAACACCACAGCAATAGCCAGAGACCCCCAAACCCTCGCCCACTTCCTGCCGAAGTAGCAGAAACCCCACGCCCCGAACCATCTGCCCCGTCAACCCTGTGGATGGACGAAGGCGCAATCGATGAGCGCCGTACGGCTCCACTGGGTGGCTGAGTCCGCCAAGCGGAGGGATCTGATCGCCGAGACCGTCGCCGGGCTGGGGGTCGTGGCCATCGTCGTGGTCGGCTCGCCTGTGCACCGGCTGAAGCAGGAGCGTGCCAGGCGTTGCTGCCTCGAGCGTCTGTTCTACGAGCTGGATCAGCTTGGCGTCAGCGAGATCTGCCTCGAGTCGCGTGCGCCGTCACAGGACAATCGGGATCGCAGCCTGGTCGACAGTGCCCGCGACAAGAGCCTGTTGTCGAGGGGAACCTCGGTCGAGTTCGCGCGACCACTGCAGGAACCGATGCTCTGGCTGCCGGATGCGGTCGCAGGCGCCGTGACGGCGGCCAACCTTGGGGAGCCGAGGTGGCTGCTGGCGTTGTCCGAGATGGTCGTCGTCCATCACATCGCGGTCCGCTAGAAAGCGCGAAAGCTGGGCCCCATCATCCGGTGGGAATCCCAGCTTCACTTCTCGCCAAGCAGCACCTGGCGAGCTACCGCAAGTATGCCACAAGCAACCGGCGGCTGTCCTGCGCCATCCACACACCGGGCCGTCAGAGTTTTTGGAGGCGGGTTAGGGCTTCTTGGAGGATTTCGGGTTGTTTGCAGAAGGCCCAGCGGACCAGGGGGCGGCCGGAGGCGGTGTTGTCGTAGAAGACCTGGTGGGGGATGGCTACGACACCGGTGCGTTCGGGGAGCATGCGGCAGAAGTCGATGCCGTCGGTGTGGCCGAGGGGGCGGATGTCGGTGGTGACGAAGTAGGTGCCTTGCGGGCGGTGGACGCCGAAGCCGAGCTCCTCGAGGCCGTCGCAGAGCAGGTCGCGGCGGGACTGCAGGTCGGCGCGCAGGCCGTCGAAATACTCGTTGCCTAGGGCAAGCGCACCGGCGACGGCGGGCTGGAACGGCGCGCCGGAGGTGAAGGTGAGGAACTGCTTGGCAGTGGTCACTGCGGTCACCACGTCGGGGCTCGCGGTGACCCAGCCGATCTTCCAGCCGGTGACGGCGAACGTCTTGCCGGCGCTGCTGATCGACACGGTGCGTTCGGCCATTCCGTCGTACGACGCCAGCGGGCGGTGCTGGAGTCCGTCGTACGCGAGGTGTTCGTAGACCTCGTCGGTGATGACCACCAGGTCGTGCTCGATCGCGATGCTGCTGATGCCGCGCAGTTCGTCGTCGGTGAGGACGGTGCCGGTCGGGTTGTGCGGCGAGTTGATCAGCAGGACCTTCGTACGCGCGGTGACCGCGGCCCGCAGCTCGTCGAGGTCGAGGCGGAAGTCCGGCGCGCGCAGCGTGACCGGGACGCGGCGGCCGCCGGCGAAGGCGATGCCGGCGGCGTAGGAGTCGTAGTACGGCTCGAGAGCGATCACCTCGTCACCCGGCTCGACGTACGCGAGCAGCGCGGCGGCGACGGCCTCGGTCGCGCCCGTGGTCACCAGGATCTGCGTGTCAGGGTCGTACGACAGGTCGTAGAACCGCTTCTGGTGATCGGCGATCGCTTGCCGCAACGCCGGTACGCCGCGGCCCGGCGGGTACTGGTTCGCGCCGGCCCGGATCGCGCTGATCGCGTCCTCGAGCAGCGAGTCGGGCCCGTCCCGGTCCGGAAACCCCTGCCCGAGGTTGACCGAGTTCGTCGCCACCGCCCGGGCCGACATCTCCGCAAAGATCGTCGTCCCGAGCCCCGTCAACCGCTGAGCGTGTCCGCGCATGCCCCCGACACTAGCGCGACACCATCAGTTCCAGGGAGCAGGCGGCGGGGGCGGTACGACGGCCGGACGGTCCTCGCACCAGGTCGCGCCGGTCCAGCCGCCGTCGTTGCCAGACAGCAGGCGTACCTCGAACTCGGGCGTGCCGTCGAACTGGAACGTGCCGCAGTTGTTGACGAACGGCGCGCCGACGTTGCGGGCGTCGACGTTCTCGAAGGTCGCCCAGCCGCCGACCCGGGCGTTGACCACGTTGGTCCCGGTGCCGTCCACCTTGATGTTGCTCACCGCAACGTTCTCGATCGCGTAGGTGTCCTTCACCGGCCAGTCGACGACGAACAGCATCGCGTTGTACGTCGAGTCCAGGAACGCGCTGTCCCGGATCTCGATCCGCCCGGACATCGTGGACTGCAGCGCGTACAGCCAGATCGCGCCGAGACCGAGGTCCCAGTTCAGGTCCCGCGGTCCGCCGCGCACGGTGGTGTTGCGGGCGAACGTCAGCGTCCCCTCGAACGGCGTCGAGTTGAACCGCGAGCCCGCATGCAGAGTGGAGCCCTCGCGGATCGGATCGGCGACGAGATTGTCGGTGACGGCGTTGTCGCGACCGCCGTAGATGGCGATGTTGTTCGCCAGGACCGGCGTCTGGACGGTGTTGTGGTCGTAGACGTTGTCGTGGTTGACCAGGCCGTCCGGGTTGGCCTCCGACCACATCGCGAGCCCGTCGTCCCCGCTGTTGCGGACGAAGTTGTTCGTCGCCCGGACGTTCGAGACGCCGAGGTGCAGGTTCATCCCGTCGGCGATCGCGTCGGTGATGATGTTGTTCCGGATCAGCAGCCCGTCCATCGGGCCGTCCAGCCAGATGCCGACCTTGGTGCGGTGCAGGTAGAGGCCTTCGATGACCGAGCCACCGCCGATGGCGCCGCCGATCCCGTTCACCTGGTCGGTGTCGATCCGTTCCCGGATGTCGCTCTCGATCGCGAAGTCGGCCAGGTGGACGCGGGTGCTGCCGCCGTCCGCGGCGTACTTGCCGTAGAAGCCGGGTGCGCTGTGCACCGACTTGTCCGGCGCGGGCTCGGGCAGCGGCAGGACCTTGCCCCTGATGATCGTCCACCAGTTGCCGGCGCCGCGGACGGTCACCTGGTCGACCACGATGTGCCGGTTGACCTGGTACGTGCCCGGCGGGATGAACACCGACCACCCGATCTTCTTGGCCGCGGCGATCGTCCGCTCGATCGCGGGCGCGGCGTCGCGCCGCCCGGTCGGGTCGGCGCCGAACCACTGCACCGACAGCGACTTCCGCGGTTGGTGCTTCGGTGCGCCGACCAGTTCGAAGTCGGCGAGGTCGAGCACGTACCAGGCGGCGGGCGTGTTCCGCGGTACGGCGAACCGGACCCGGTCGCCGGCCTGGTAGGTCCGGCCGAGCAGCAGGCGTTGCTCGTCGTAGAAGTGGTTCGGCCGGAACGGCTTCGCGACCGGGTCCGGCTCGGGCTTCCACCAGCCGGGGATCGGGTCGACGTTCGGGTCGTTCGAGAACGGATACATGCCGTACAGCCAGGCGTACTCCGATGTCAGCGTCATCGTCTGCCGGTGCTTGCCGTTCACGGTCACGTCGAGCGGAGCCTGGATCCCGCCGCCGGCGGGCGCGTCCGGGATGCTGTAGCGCAGGGTCAAGGCGTTGGCCGGCTCGGTCAGCGTGAACTCGACGTACTGCGTCGAGGTCAGTCGTACGGCGGTCCGTCCGGAAGCCTCGGCGGGGAGCGTGTAGGCCTCGCGACTCGGGCCGAGCTTCTCGCCGGTGTGGAAGGCGTTCTCGGCTTCCTGCTCGACGAAGGCGGCGTCCGCGCCGCGACCGGCGACCAAGGCGGGATCGAGTCCGGCGCGGGTGATCCGTGGGGCCGGGCGACTTGCCTCAGCGGGGGTGACGAGAACGGCTCCGAGCAAGGCGGTGGTCAGGACGACGGCGACGGCACGTAGGCGTGATCGGGACATTGGCGGATCCCCTCCAGACGAACAACCGGCGCCTGGAGGTTATGCAGAGGGACAGCACTGCGCAAGATCTCGACAGTCTTGAGAAAATTCGTGCCAGTCAGCTCGTGGGTTCGACCTGTGGTTCGGGGCGGAGGGCTCGGAGCCAGAGCTCGGTCTGGGCGATGTGGGCGGAGGCGGCGGTGGCTGCGGCCGCCGGGTCCCGACGGGCGATGGCGGCCAGGATCGCGCGGTGGCCGCGGTCGCTGGTCTGCTTGATCGCGTCGAAGTCCGCGCCCGGCTCGAAGATGCGGTAGTGGCCGCCGCGACCCCGGATCACGCCGGTCAGGGCGGTGACGGTCGGGTTGCCGCCGGCCGTGCAGATCGCGCCGTGGAACTCGGCATCCAGGATCTGGATCTCGGTGGCGTCCGTGGTCGCCTCCAGCTTGTCCAGGATGTCGCTCAGTCGCCGTTCCAGGTCCGGGTCCTGGCGGGCGGCGGCCGCCGCGGTGGCGTGCGCCTCGAGCACTCGCCGTACCTCCATCAGCTCGAGCACGCCCTCGAGCGGGATCAGCTCGACCGAGAGTGAGAACCGGCTGATGATCTCGGCCGGGTCGAGCGCCGACACGTACGTCCCGGAGCCGTGCCGGGACTCGATCACGCCGAGCGCGGCCAGCGACCGGACCGCCTCGCGCAGCGAGCTGCGGGACACGCCGAGGTGGTCGCACAGCTCGGGCTCCGGCGGGAACTTGGCGCCCGGCCCGAGCTCGCCGGACGCGATCATCTGGCGCAGGCCGGCCAGGGCCTTGTCCGTGGCTGCCATCTGCCACCTCCTCGGGTCTCCACCTAAAAGAGTAAGTCCTCAGACCACTCGTGGTCACATTCTCGCCAACATCTTGTCGTTCCCGCGTGCCGGTCGCTAGGGTGCAGGAACGGTCGACCGATTCATCAGATGTCAGGCCAAAATCATCTGATGCCCTCCAGTCATCCCCTGGCCCACATCCCCTGAGGAGACGTGCCATGCCCCACCGGCCACGCACGATGTTCGCACCGCTCGCCGCCGCGGCGACGGCCGCCGCGCTGCTGCTCACCGCCTGCGGTCCCGGCCCCGCCGAGAAGGCCGACGGCCAGGTCACGCTGCAGATGGTCGAGAGCCTGACCAACCCGACCCGGACCACGCTGCTGAAGAAGCTGATCGCCGACTTCGAGGCGAAGAACTCCGGGATCAAGGTGCAGCTGATCTCGCCGCCGACCAACCAGGCGGACCAAAAGATCCAGCAGATGCTGCAGTCCGGCAAGGGTGTCGACGTACTCGAGGTGCGGGACACCACGGTCGGGCCGTTCTCGACCAACAAGTGGATCTACGACATGGCGCCCGACCTGAAGGGCTGGGACGGCCTGCAGGCACTCACCCCGAACGCGCTCAAGGTCGCCCAGGAGGGCGGCAAGTCGTACATGGTCCCGTACGGCTTCTACGGCCTGTCGCTGTTCTACCGCAAGGACCTGGTCCAGCAGGCCGGGTTCGGCGGCGCGCCGAAGAGCTGGGCCGAGCTGGTCGAGCAGGCGAAGAAGATCAACAACCCGTCCAAGAACGTCTACGGGTACTCGTTCCGCGGTGGCCTCGGCGCCGGCGGCAACGCGATCGCGGTCATCTCCGGCTACGTGATCGACGACATCAACCGGGACAACGCGTTCAAGCTGACCAACGGCAAGACGATCTTCTCGTCGCCGAAGGCGGTCGACGCGCTCAACCTGTACGTCGACCTGTTCAAGAACGCTGCCCCGCCGTCCTCGGTCAGCTGGGGCTACCCGGAGATGGTGCAGGGCTTCACCTCCGGTACGACGGGCTTCCTGCTGCAGGACCCCGAAGTCATTGCGACCGTCAAGCAGTCCAAGACGATCAAAGAAGACCAGTGGGGTACGGCGCCGCTGCCCGTCGGACCGACCGGGAAGGCGGCTCAACCGCTGGCGAACGCAGGCTGGGGTGTCGCGCAGGGCAGCACGCACAAGAAGGAGGCGGTCGAACTGGTGAAGTTCCTGACCTCCGGCGACTCCGCGATGACGTTCTCGAAGGAGAACAGCCTGGTGCCGATCCTGAAGTCGGCGGCCGACGACCCGTTCTTCAAGGACGGCCCATGGGCGTCGTACGTGGCGATGAACGAGTCGCCGGACACCTACGTCGTGGTGACGCAGCCGCGCGGCGTGCCGTGGTCGACGGAGTGGGGCAACAAGGCCGATGCCGACGTACAGAAGCTGATCACCGGGAAGGCCCAGCCGGCCGAGATCCTGAAGAGCTGGGACGAGTACTGGACGAAGAAGTGGGCCGGGAACTGAGCAGATGGCTTTGACGGAAACTGACCGGCCGGCTGTGCAGCCACCCGCGACCAGGCGGCCGGTCAGCAGGAAGCGGTTCACCGGGCGGACCGCGCTGGTGCTGTTCGCCTTCATGCTGCCCGCGCTGGTGTTCGTCGGGTTGTTCACCTACTACCCGCTGCTGAGCGGGATCCAGATGGCGTTCCGGAACTACAACCTGAACGACCTTTCGGACACGTCGTGGGTCGGCCTGGACAACTTCCGGACGCTGCTGGACGACGAGATGTTCCGCGGCACGGTGCAGAACTCAGTCGTCTGGGTGGTCGGCTCGCTGGTCCCGCAGTTCCTGATCGGCTTCACGATGGCGCTCTGGCTGCGCCGGAAGTTCCGGTTCCGCGGGACGTACCAGGCGCTGGTGTTCTTCCCGTGGGCGGTGTCCGGGTTCCTGATCGGCATCCTGTTCCGCTGGATGTTCAACGGCGAGTTCGGCGTGGTCAACGACCTGCTGATGAAGACGCACCTGATCGACACCCCGGTGCCGTGGCTGGCCGACGCCCGGTACGCGATGTTCGCGGTCATCGTCGCGAACGTCTGGTACGGCGTGACGTTCTTCGCGATCATGATCCTCGCGGCCCTGCAGTCGGTGCCGGAGGAGTTGTACGAGGCGGCCGCGATCGACGGCGCCGGCAAGGTCCGGACGCTGTTCAGCATCACCATTCCGTCGATCCGGACGACGCTGGCGCTGACCGTGCTGCTGCGGGTGATCTGGATCTTCAACTCACCCGAGCTGATCTTCGGCATGACCGGCGGCGGCCCCGCGAACGAGACGCACATCGTGACGTCGTACATGATCCAGGTGACCCAGGAGGGTGACTACGGACGCGCCTCGGCGATGGGCGTGATGGTCGTGTTCGTGCTGCTGCTGTTCGCCGTCTTCTACCTGATGGCGATCCGGCCCAGGAAGGCACTCAGATGATCCGCTCCGAAACCCTGGCCGGCCGGATCGTGAAGTTCGGCGGGCTCGGGATCTGCCTGCTCTTCACGGTGTTCCCGCTGTACTGGATCCTGATCACGTCGTTCAAGGACCCGGGCACGATCTTCGCCTACCCGTTGAGGTACTGGCCGAGCGCCTGGTCGCTGGAGAACTACCGCGGCCTGTTCGGCACGTCGAACTTCGGGGTCTTCGTCGGCAACAGCCTGATCGTGTCCACGGTCGCCGCCGCGCTGGCCACGGTGGTCTCACTGCTGTCGGCGTACGTGCTGGCGCGGTTCGAGTTCGTCTCCAAGGGCGCGGTGATGGGCGCGTTCCTGGTGACGCAGATGATCCCCGGGTTCATCGCGCTCGGCTCGCTCTACATCCTGATGACCCGGATGTACCTGGTCGACAACCGCTGGGGCCTGGTCCTGGTGTACGTCGCGATGTCGATCCCGCTGTGCACCGTGATGCTGCGCGGGTTCTTCGAGAACGTGCCGGCCTCGCTGGAGGAGGCCGCGATGGTAGACGGGTGCTCGCGGCTGTCCGCGTTGTTCCGGGTGCTGGTGCCGGTGATGACGCCGGGGATCGCGGCGTCGTACATCTTCAACTTCGTGAACTGCTGGAACGAGCTGTTCCTGTCGGTGACGCTGCTGAACAGCGACAGCAACAAGACGATCCCGGCGGCGCTGAACGGGTTCATCAGCAGTTACAACATCGACTGGGGCTCGATGTCGGCGGCCGCCGTACTGAGCATCGTGCCGACGATGATCCTGTTCGCCGTCGCCAGCCGCTACATCGTGGAGGGCCTGACCGCGGGCGCCGTCAAGGAGTGAAGGAAGGCCGCCAACTCGCTGACCCGCCAGTGCCGCGGGCTGATCTCCTCGTACGGCGTACCGACCGCACCGTCGACCAGGATCGTCGCCATGCCCCGGGCCCGCGGAACCTCGAGGTTGACCGGGAGATCGTCGAACATGGCGGCGCGCCCCGGATCGACGGTGAAGCGGGCCAGAAAGGCGTCGAAGCTCTCCTCGTACGGCTTCGGGATCAGGTCGCCGGCGAGGATGTCGAATATGCCGTCGAAGCAGGCGGTCAGGCCGAGCTGCCGGAGCGCCTGCTCGGCGTGGTACGACGAGCCGTTCGTGTAGACGTACCGGCGTCCCGGGAGCGCGCTGAGCGCCTTGGCGAGGGTCGGGTCCGGGCTGAGCACGGTGTAGTCGATCCGCCGCTCGAAGCTGAGGAACTCGTGCGGGTCGATGTCCCGCGTCGTCATCGCGCCGCGCAGCGACGTGCCGTACTGCGCGACCAGCTCGGCCTGGATCCGCCGGGCGCCGGCCACGTCGGTGCCGTAGAACTCGGCCACCGACGACAGGATGCCGTGCGTGACCTGCTCGGCCAGCGCCGAGCCCGCCGGGTAGAGCGTGTTGTCGAGATCCAGCACCCAGGTGTCGATGTCCGCCAGCACCCGTCCAGAGTAGTGACAGACTGGGAACTGTCATCGACGGGAGGATGCGAGAACGTGGCGACTGCGCTCATCACCGGGCCGGCGACCGGGATCGGCCGGGCGTTCGCGGACAAGCTGGCGCTGGAGGGCTACGACCTGGTGCTGGTGTCGCGGGACGAGGCGCGGCTGAAGGAGACGGCCTCCGAGCTCACCCGGCTGCACGGCGTCGCCTGCGAGGTGCTGCCGGCCGACCTCACCGACCCGGACGACCTGGCCAAGGTGGAGGAGCGGTTCCGGTCCGGGCCGATCGAGGTGCTGGTCAACAACGCCGGGTTCGGGCAGAAGAAGCCGTTCTGGGCGAACCCCGTCGAGGTCGAGGAGAAGCAGTTCGACCTGCTGGTCCGGGTGGTGCTGCGGCTGACGCATGCCGCCGTACTGCCGATGATCGAGCGCGGGTCGGGTGCGGTGATCAACGTGTCGTCGATCGCCGGGTTCCTGCAGCGGGGCAGTTACAACGCGCACAAGGCGTGGGTGACGACGTTCTCCGCCGGGCTGGCGACCGAGCTGCACTCGAAGGGTGTCGCGGTGATGGCGCTGTGCCCGGGGCTGGTGCACACCGAGTTCCACGACCGGATGGGGATGGACAAGTCGGTCATCCCGTCGTTCATGTGGCTGGACGCGGCCGACATGGTCGACGCCGCCTGGCAGGACCTGATGCGCGGCAAGGCGATCTCGATCCCGACCCGCCGCTACAAACTCCTCACCGTCGCGGCCCGCTACGTCCCCCGCACCCTCATCGCCCGCATCTCCACCGTAGGCCTCGACGGCCGCCGCCGTTATCTTGCCGGACGGAGGGACTCGTAGAGGGTCTTGGCGAGGGCGGTTGCGAAGGTGTCGAGCTCGGCCTCGGTCGGGTTGGCGCCGGTGAAGTTGATCTCGAAGCCGCGTTGGAAGCAGGAGCCGAAGAGCAATGCCGCGGCGGCTGAGAGGTCGGCGGTACGGCGGACGCGGCCGAGCTTCTGCTCCGCTCGGAGATAGGCGACCAGGCCCTCCTGCGCCTTGTGCGGACCGGCGTTCAGCTCGTGCATCCGGACCCGGTGGGTGGCGAGCAGGTCCCGGGAGGAGAACAGCGAGACCATGATCGGGAAGCTCTCCGCGTAGAAGTCGATCGCGGTGCGGGCCAGCAGGGTCAGGTTGCTGCGCACCGTGCCGCTGCCGGCGCTGGTGATGAGTGCCATCAGCGACTCCGCCAGATCGGGAAGCCGTTCGTTGAACACTGCGAGCACGATCGCGGTCTTGTCGGCGAAGTGCTTGTAGAGCGCAGCCTCGGAGTAGCCCGCGACCTGCGCGATCGACTTGGTCGTCGCGCGCGCGTAGCCCTGCGTCCGCATCACCTCCGCGGCCGCGTCCAGGATGTCGTCCCTGGTGCCCACCGGACCTCCTCTCGCCTGCAGGCAGCCTACCTTGACAGGTTGGTGAGTGTTCACTAACCATGGTTAGTGAGTGTTTACTAACCTGGAGGCGGAGACGATGAAACTCGTGGTGTTCGGGGCGTCGGGCCGGATCGGAACCGAGTTGGTGCGGCAGGCGCTGGCGGCTGGGCATGAGGTGACTGCGGTCGTGCGGGAAGGCTCGACGGTCGACGTGCAGGTGCCGGCGGGGGTTGGAGCGCACGGCGGTGCGCTCGAGGTGGTGAGTGCGGAGGTGATGGACCCGGCCGCCATCGCTTCGGTGATCTCCGGGCAGGACGCCGTACTGTCGGCGCTGGGGCCGCGTGGGCGTGGGCCGACGACTGTCTGTGCGGACGGGACCCGCAGCATGGTCGAGGCGATGGGTCAGACCGGCGTACGGCGTTTGCTCGTGGTCAGCGCCGCCGCGATCCACACCACCGGAGACGATCCGTTCACGAAGTACGTCGTGAAGCCGATCCTCGGCCGGGTCCTGAAGGACTCGCTCACCGACTCCCGGCGGATGGAGGAGCTGGTCCAGCCGGCCGACCTGGACTGGACGATCGTGTGCCCGCCCCGGCTGACCAACGCCGCGCCGAAGGGCCGGATCCGCAGCAACACCGAAGGCACCGTCCGCGGCGGCTTCAGCATGACCCGCGCCGACGTCGCCACCTACCTCCTGCAGGCCGTCGCCGACGAGTCGGTGATCCGCCGCACGGTGGTGATCGCCAACTGAGTTCCAACCAACTCGGCCCTGGCCGGGCAGTCGACGGTGAGGGTCACGACGACGCCGCCGTCGGCGGAGCGGTCGCTTCCGGAGCCGGCGGAGACGCCGTCCGCGGTGCCGAAGCGGCGAAGATCGTCGCGACGATCAAGTCCTGCAAGGCGCTCGATCCCGCGCCGACGCACGCCCGCGAGCTGACCGAGAACCGGACGCTGCCGGTCGGCGACGCGACCGTCATCCTGCGCTGGTACGACTGCCCGCTCCCGTCCGACCCGGGCAGCGAGCCGGGCGGCTTCCCGTACGCCGTCACCCGCGACGGCGCCGTCGTCTCGGTGCTCGCCTTCCGCGAGATGGGCGACGGGGTGAAGGCGTCCAACTTCGAGAAGCTGGCCCGTACGGCGGCCGACCGGCTCAGCTGAGCCGGATCACAGCTTCTCGGCGACCTCGGTCAGTACGGCGAGAGTCGCGGTGACGAGCGGGTGATCGGCCCGGCTCGAGCGCACGGCGGCGTAGACGCGGCGGGTGGGCACGGGCTCGGTCAACGGCCGGACGACCGCCTGCGCAGGGACGGCGAGCCGGGGGACGAGGGAGACGCCACCCCCGGCCGCGACCAGGGCGGCGACGGCGCGGAAGTCGTCGGACTGATGGACGACGCGAGGCTGGAAGCCGGCCTGTTCGCAGGCCAGCAGGACGACATCGCGGATCGGGTTGCCGGGCGACGGCATCACCCAGTCGTCCCCGGCGAGCATCGGCAACTCGATCACGTCGGCCGCGGCAGCCGGGTGGGACGGCGGCAGTACGGCGACGAACGGCTCGGCGTACAAGGGGATCCGGACCAGGCGCTGGTCGTCCGCGCGGGGGGAACCGCGGTGCTCGACGGCGATGGCGATGTCCGCGTCGCCGTCGAGCAGCTGGGTGACGCCCTGGTGGCCTTCGGCATCGCGGACGACGAGGTCGAGGCCGGGGTTGGTCTCGCGCAGGCGGGCCAGGGTGGGCGCGACCAGCAAGGTGATCGCCGTCGCGAACGCGGTGACCCGGACCTCGCCGGTCGCGCCGTTCGCGTGCAGCCGCATCGCCTCCTCGGCCCGCTCGACCTCCGCGAGGATCGTGTCCGTGTGGGCGAGCAGCAGGCGCCCGGCCGAGGTGATCGCGACGCGTCGGCCGCGGCGTTCGAGCAGTTCCTGGCCGACCTCGGTCTCCAGGGCTGCCAGTTGCTGCGAGACCGCCGAGGGCGTCAGGTGCAGCACCTCGGCGGCCGCGGTCACGGTGCCGTGATCAGCAAGCGCGCGCAGCACCCGCAACCTTCGAACCTCGATCACGAAGCTCAGCTTCGCACAGCTCGTGATCGGCACCGGTCACCAGCGCCAGCGTGGGACGCGGCTGCACGGCCCGGCCCCGCAGCGCACGCCGTACGGCGCGGATCGGGTGCCGGCGCGGACGCTGCGGCGCCTGCGGGATCACCGGGGCGTTCGGGAACGCCGAGTGGGTCTCTTCGTGGATGGTCTTGAGCACGTTGTAGGGGACGTAGATCACGGTGTTTCCTTTCGTCCCTTCGACGGTAAGAACTCACTCCTTCATGCGTCCAATGAAATCTGCTCGCAGAGTTGATGTGTCTGGTGCATGATCGGAGGTATGGAACTCCGCCAGCTCAGATCGTTCGTGGTGGTGGCCGAGGAGATGAACGTCGGCCGGGCCGCCGTACGGCTGCACCTGACCCAGCCGTCACTCAGCCGGCAGATCGCCGCGCTGGAACGGGATCTGGGCGTCGAGTTGTTCGCCCGGGTCAAGCGCCGGTTCGTGCTGACCGCGGCCGGCGAGAGTTTCCTGGCCGATGCGCAGGACCTGCTCCGGCGGTCCGACGAGGCGGTGCGGACCGCGCAGCGGACGCAGCGGGGTGAGCTGGGGACCTTGCGCCTGCGGTTCGTGCAGTCGGCGACGTTCGAGGTGCTGCCGCGGTTGCTGGGCACGTTCCGGCAGGCGTACCCGGAGGTCGTGCTGGATCTGGAGAGCGTGACGACGATCCGGCAGACCGAGGCGTTGCGGGACGGCCGGATCGACGTCGGGCTGATGCGTCCGACGACCCCGGAAGGTGCCCGGGCCACGGCCGGGAGGATGGACGGCCTGCTGACGCGGGTGGTGTCGAACGACTCGCTGGTCGCCGTACTTCCGGCAAGACATCGGCTGGTACGGCGGAAGCGGATCCGGCTCGCGGAGCTCGCGGAGGACCCGTTCGTCTTCTACACCCGGTTGAGCGGACCCGTCGTCCACGACTCGATCGTCGGCTACTGCCGCGCGGCCGGGTTCACTCCGCGGATCGAGCAGGAGGCGGCCGACGTGCAGACGATCGTGTCGCTGGTGGCTGCCGGACTCGGGGTCTCGCTGCTGATCGGACCGACCCCGCCGTCGAACCCGGACGCGGTCGTCTACCGCGAGTTGTCCGACGACCTACCACCCTGGCAACTGTCCATCGCCTGGTCGCCGGACAACCGTTCCCCGGTCCTGGCCCGCTTCCTGGAGCTGGCCTAGCTCGCCTCGGGCACGCCTCAGCCGAAGGTGTCCGGGTCGCCGCCGGTGCGGACGCCGGTCTCGAGGTCGGCGATCGCGGCCATGTCGTCGTTGTCGAGCTGGAAGTCGAAGACCTCGAAGTTCTCCTGGATCCGGCTCGGCGTCTTCGACTTCGGGATCACCACGTTGCCGAGCTGCAGGTGCCAGCGGATGACGACCTGGGCCGGCGTCTTGCCGTGCTTGTCGGCCAGCGTCTTCAGGGCCGGCTGACCGAGCAACTCGCCCTGCGCGAGCGGGCTCCAGGCCTGCGTGACGATGTCGTTCTCCGCGTTGAACGCGCGTAGCTCGTCCTGCGGCAGCGCCGGGTGCAGCTCGATCTGGTTCACCGCCGGCCGGATCGTGGTCTCCTCGAACAGCCGCCGCAGCGCCGGCTCGTGGAAGTTCGACACCCCGATCGCGCGGATCCGCTTGTCGGCGTACAGCTGCTCGAACGCCTTCCAGGTGTCGACGTACTTGTCCTTCTTCAGCGACTGCCAGTGGATCAGGTACAGGTCGACGTACTCGAGGCCGAGCCGCTCCAGGCTCTTGTCGAACGCCGCCAGGGTGGTGTCGTAGCCCTGGTCGCTGTTCCACAGCTTGGTGGTGATGAAGAGGTCGTCGCGGGGCAGGCCGGACGCGGCGATCGCCCGCCCGACGCCGGCCTCGTTGCCGTAGATCGCGGCCGTGTCGATGTGCCGGTAGCCGGTCTCGAACGCGGCGGACACGACGTCGGTGACGAGATCGTCCTCGATCTGCCAGACCCCCAGGCCCAGCTGCGGGATCTCGACGCCGTTGTCCAGGGTGGTGGTGGGGACTGTGCTCATCTGTCCATTCCACCGGGCCGAGGGGTTCCGGCCCAGTCATCCGACGTGTGACAACTACCTCATCAACCGGCCGTAACCACCTCATGGGTCTTCGCATCCGGCTCCAGGAACCGCAGCAGCCCTGCTCCCTCGCGCTCCAGCTCGGCCAGCGTCTTCTTCGTCGTCCGCCCGAACGGCGTGAGCGTGAGAGTCGCCACACCACGCTTCGCCACGGCCGTCCACAGGCCCGCGACCAGGCCGTCCACGGTGTACGTCGCCTTGACCCGGAGGTTCTTGGTGAACACCGCCGGCTTGTGCTCGTCGGCGATGATCCGCTCCCGCTTGGCGTGCGCGAGCAGCAGGTTGTCGAACTCCGGGAGGAACCGGACCGGCGCCGGCGTGTCGGGATCCGGCCGCGGCCCGTCCGGTACGTCGTACAGCGTCTTGCCGGCCTCGTCGGTGAACTCCTCGAGCTCGAGGCCGTCGAACAAGGGCTTCGCCTTCGGCAGGCCGGACCAGGTCTGGAAGTCCGCGGGTGTCGCCGGGCCGAACGCCTCCAGGTAGCGGACGACGAGCTCCTCCGCCTCGGGCTTCGGGTGCAGCTTCCCGCCGATCCACTCCTCGGCCGGGGTGAAGCGCGCGTTCGCCGGCCAGCTCCAGCGGGTGCCGGTCGGGTGGATCACCAGCGGCACCATCATCCGGGTGCAGAACCCGAGCGCCCGCTCGTTCACCGCCGGGAACTCCTTCTGCAGGGCGTCCCGGACCTCGGTGAACGTCAGCGGCTCCCTGGCCAGCAACTTCCGCGCGGCCTTCACGACCTTGTCCGGCTCGAGCCCTTCGCCGCGCTCCTTGAGCATCTTCAACCCCGCCTCGAGCACCGGCGCCAGGGTGGTCCTGAACCGCAGGTAGTCCTCGGCGGTCACCAGATGCAGCGTGCCGCGGAACAACGTCGCTCGCACCACTGAGCGATCCTCGACCGCCCGATCCAGGTCCTCCTCGGCGAACCCGTCGACCCGGGACCACAACCCGACGTACGGATGCTTGGGCTCCTGCCCCTGCATCCCCACCAGCCGCCCGACAGCCTCGGCCGCGGACACGTCGGACCGCTCCGCCAACAGCTGCCGCGCAAGCGTCGCCCGATTGACTGCCTTCGCACTCAGAACCGCCATGCAGGAATCCTGCCCGGCAGCACCGACAAAGTCAGCTGTAGTCCTTCTCGTCGTACTTCGGCAGGCCGAGGAGCCGGCGGATCTCGGCGGCCGGCGCCTTGCCGCTCTCCGCAGAGGCGAGCTTCACGTTGCGGGCCATCTCCGAGAGGCTGTCCGCCGCCGCCACCCGCAGCCAGTGCGGCCGGGCGGCTGCGTCGGCACGCGCGAGCGCCTGGATCTGGGCCGACACCTTGGTCGGCCAAGCGATCGACCGCAGCGCCTTGGACTCCGCGAGATTCGCCGCCGCAACAGCCCGCGCCCGCGCCTGCAGCGTCGCCACCGACGCCCCACTGTTGGCGGCCTTCTCGAACCGCTCCAACGCCACGTTGTACGGCCGAGTCACCGCCAGGTACCGCTCTCCTGCCGCGGCGACCGTCAACCGTGCAGGCTTGGCCGTCGCCGGCGGAGTACTCGCCACCGGAGCACTCGGCACCGCAGTAGGCGTCACCACACTCGGCGCGCTCGACGACGTAGCCGCAACTGGCTGGTCCTCACCACAGCCCGCGACGCACAACAACACCACAACCCCAGCAGCAACCAGCACCCGACGCATGACGCTCCCTCACCCGGACGAACCGGGATCACCTTAGACGGAGCGTCCGAATATCGCCCCAGGTGGATGAGGCCGGGGCGCGGCCGAGGTGCGATGTTCGTTCGGACAGGACGAGCCGACAAGGGGGAAACTCAGATGGCGATCGACACATTTATCGCCTACGTCGGGGTCTACGACGATCTGCGCGACGCGGAAGCGGACTACGAGGTCGTCAAGAAGCTGCACACCGATGCCGGACTGATCGACGCGTACGACGCGGCCGTCATCGAGCGACGTGATGACGGCAAGGTGAAGATCGCCCGCAAGCACGAGACACCCACCCGGGCCGGAGGGGTGCTCGGCGGTGGCGTAGGGCTGGCGACCGGGTTGGTCGTGGCGCTGTTCCCGTTCGCAGCGATCGGCGGTGGGCTGCTCGCGGCCACGACGGCCGGCGGTGCGGTCCTGGGGTCGGTGGCAGGCCATGCGGCGGCGGGCATGAGCCGCGGCGACCTCAAGGAGCTCGGCGAGCATCTCGACGCCGGCCAAGCGGGGCTCGTGGTCGTCGGCGTCTCGGACATGGGCGCCAAGGTCGAGCGGGCGATGAAGCGTGCGAAGAAGACCGAGGCGAAGCAACTGAAGGCCGACACCGCCGAGATCGAGCGCGACGCCCGCGCCGCGGGCGGCGACGGCAGTGAAGACGGCAAGTAGTACGCGCCAGAGGGTGACCAGGGAACGGAGGCCGTTCCGGTGCCGCTGATGGTGCGAGCAGCTGGTCTGGCGGTGGCCGTCCTGCTGCTCGGCTCCTGCGGAGACACCGGATCGGCCGACCGGCCGGCTCCGACGTCGACGCGATCGGTGGCGTCGCCGACGGCGACGCTCCCGGATCCCACCCGCTCACCGGACCGCGAGGAGACGGCCACCGCCGAACCCACCCGCACCCGGTCGCCCGAACGCGAGGAGACCACGGCCACCTCCGAACCGGAACGCGAGGAGACCACGACCACTTCCGAGCCGGAGCGCACCCGGTCGCCGGAACGCGAGGAGACCACGGCCACCTCCGAACCGGAGTCCCCGCGGTCTTCGGTACCCCAGGCAGCCCCCTCGCCGACCCAGCCGGCGCCACCACCGAGCCGCACCGAGGCGGCCCCGTCGCCGACGCAGCCTGCGCAGGAACCGACCTCGGATCCCGAGCAGACGATCGCTCCAACTGAGGCGGAAACCCCGGCAGGCCCGCCGCCGACCAGTTCGCCGTCGGTCCAGCCCACGTCGGCCGAGGCGGACGGCACGCCCACCTGGTTGTGGTGGACGCTGGGGGCGATCCTGGTCGCACTCGCCGTCGGCATTCCGCTTCTCGTCAGGGCGAGCCACCGCCGGGACTGGCGGGCCGACCTCGCGTCCGCCGAGGAAGAGGTGGCGTGGTTCGCGCGCGTGCTCATCCCGGAACTCCGCTCGCAGCCGTCGCCCGAAGAAGCCGCCGGCGGCTGGAACATCACGGAGAGCCGGATCACAGCGCTCGAGGATCGACTGACCGCTCTGGAGCCGACGGCCCCGGACGAGTCCGCGCAACAACGGGCGCTCGCCCTGCGCGACGCCGTACGTGCGGCACGGGCCGATATCCGGCGCCTGCTGGAATCCGGTAGCCCGGACACGATCGGCCAGGACCTGGACGCGGTTGCGGCCCAGCTCGAGCAGGTCCTCGGCGTACCGGACCCGTTGGCGTGACGTCTACCCGGCGAGCGCCGCGCGGGCCTCGATGAAGGCGGCGATGGCGCGCTCGACGTCTTCGGTGGAGTGGGCGGCCGAGAGCTGGACGCGGATCCGGGCCTTGCCGTGCGGTACGACGGGGTAGGAGAAGCCGATCACGTAGACGCCGAGCTCCAGCAGCTTGTCAGCCAGGCGGCCGGCTTCGGCGGCGTCGCCGATCATGACGGGGGAGATGGGGTGGTCGCCGGGGAGTACGTCGAAGCCGGCTTCGGTCATCTTGGTGCGGAACAGCTTGGTGTTGGCGGTGAGCTTGTCGCGCAGGTCGCTGGAACCGCCGATGAGCTCGAGGGCCTTCAGGGACGCGGCGGTCACCGACGGGGCCAGGGAGTTCGAGAACAGGTAGGGGCGGGAGCGCTGGCGGAGCAGCTCGACGATCTCGCGGCGGCCGGAGACGTAGCCGCCGGAGGCGCCGCCGAGGGCCTTGCCGAGGGTTCCGGTGATGACGTCGACGCGGTCCTTGACGCCGAAGAGCGACGGGGTGCCGGCGCCGTCGGGGCCGACGAAGCCGACCGCGTGCGAGTCGTCGACCATGACCAGGGCGTCGTACCGTTCGGCCAGGTCGCAGATCTCGTCGAGCGGGGCGACGTACCCGTCCATCGAGAAGACGCCGTCGGTGGCGATCAGCCGGTAGCGGGCGTCGGCGGCGTCCTTGAGCTGGGCCTCAAGGTCGGCCATGTCGCGGTTCTTGTAGCGGTAGCGCTTCGCCTTGGACAGCCGGATGCCGTCGATGATGCTGGCGTGGTTCAGCTCGTCGGAGATGACCGCGTCCTCGGCGCCGAGCAGCGTTTCGAACAGGCCGCCGTTGGCGTCGAAGCAGGAGCTGTAGAGGATCGTGTCCTCACTGCCGAGGAAGTTGCTCAGGGCACCTTCCAGGTCCTTGTGGATCTGCTGCGTGCCGCAGATGAACCGCACCGACGCCATCCCGAAGCCCCACTGGTCCAGGGCGGCCCGGGCAGCCGCGATCACCTCGGGGTGGTCGGCCAGCCCGAGGTAGTTGTTCGCGCAGAAGTTCAGTACCTCATTGCCGGTGGCAACGGAGATCAGCGACTGCTGCGGTGACGTGATCACCCGCTCGGACTTGTACAGCCCGGCGTCCCGGATCTCGCCGATGGTCGTCGTCAGGTCGTCCCGCATCCGCCCGAACATCAGTGCTTCTCCTCCAACGTGTCGCGAGTCCAGTCCATGATCACCTTGCCGCACTGCCCCTGCCGGGCGACCTCGAAGGCGTGCTCGAAGTCGCCGTACCCGAACCGGTGGGTGATCACCGGGGTCAGGTCCAGGCCGCGTTCCAGCATCACCGACATCGAGTACCAGGTCTCGAACATCTCCCGGCCGTAGATGCCCTTGATGGTCAGCATGTTGAGCACCACCGTGCTCCAGTCGATCGCGATCTCGTCCGACGGCAGCCCGAGCATCGCGATCCGGCCGCCGTGCGTCATGTTCGCGAGCATGTCCCGCAGCGCGGCCGGCTGCCCGGACATCTCCATCCCGACGTCGAACCCCTCCCGCATGCCGAGGGCCTGCTGCGCGTCGGCGATCGACTCCTCGCCGACGTTGACCGCGCGGGTGACGCCGATCTTGCGGGCCAGGTCCAGCCGGTACTCCGACAGGTCGGTGATCACCACGTTGCGCGCGCCGGCGTGCAGCGCGACCGCGGCGGCCATCACGCCGATCGGCCCGGCGCCGGTGATCAGCACGTCCTCGCCGACCAGCGGGAACGACAGTGCGGTGTGTACGGCGTTGCCGAACGGGTCGAAGATCGCGGCGACATCCAGATCGACCGGGTCCTTGTGCACCCATGCGTTGCTCGCGGGCAGAGCGACGTACTCGGCGAAGGCGCCTGGGATGTGCACACCGAGGCCGCGGGTCTTGATGCACAGGTGGCGGCGGCCGGCCCGGCAGTTGCGGCAGCGGCCGCAGACCAGGTGACCCTCGCCGCTCACCAGGTCACCGATAGCGACGTCGCGGACACCGACGCCGATCTCGACCACCTCGCCGACGAACTCGTGCCCGGTCACCATCGGCACCGGCACGTTCTTCTGCGCCCAGTGGTCCCAGCTCTGGATGTGCAGGTCGGTGCCGCACAACCCGGTGCGGAGCACCTTGATCAGCACCTCGTCGGCCTCGATCTTGGGCTCGGGCACGTCCTGCAACCACAGGCCGGGCTTGGCCTCGGCCTTCACGAGTGCCTTCACGGCACACCTCCACCTTCGACGATCGTCCACATCGTCGTCCCGGGCAACCACCGGCGTCCATCGACACGTCGTACACAGCCTTTGCAGTTCAACTGCATACTTGTCGCCATGCGGGGAGTCATGCGGGGACTGTTCCACTCTCCGGACAGATCAGTTGCTTTCGGTCACTTGGTGAACGTGAGCAAGAAGGCCTGAACTGTCCCGTGATCTAGGCTTGTGCGCCATGAGCTACGACCGGGACGCGCTGCTGGAGCAGGTGAAATCCAAGGCCGTCGTGCACGGCAAGGTGACCTTGGCGTCGGGGAAGGAAGCCGACTACTACGTCGACCTGCGCCGGATCACGCTGGACGCCGCCGCGGCCCCGCTGATCGGCCCGGCGATGCTCGAGCTGACCAACGATCTCGAGTACGACGCAGTCGGCGGACTGACCCTCGGCGCCGACCCGGTCGCGATGTCGATGCTGCACGCGGCCGCCCAGACGGTCCGTCGCCTGGACGCGTTCGTCGTACGCAAGGCCGAGAAGACGCACGGTCTGCAGCGGCGGATCGAAGGCCCGGACGTGAAGGGCCGCCGGGTCCTCGCGGTCGAGGACACCTCCACCACCGGCGGCTCGGTGCTGACCGCGGTCGAGGCGCTGCGGGAGGCCGGCGCCGAGGTGGTCGCGGTCGCGGTGATCGTGGACCGGGCGACCGGGGCGCAGGAGAGGGTGGAGTCGGAAGGCCTGGAGTACCGCTCGGTGTTCGGCCTCGAGGACCTGGGTCTCTGATGGAGCTCAACCCGGTCGTGATGGTCCTGATCGCCGTCGTGGTCGGCGCCGGGATCTTCTACTTCAACTACATGGCGGCGAAGAAACGCCGCGAGCAGTTCGCCGCGTTCGCCGGCCAGAACGGCTGGTCGTACGTGCCGGCCAACAACGGGCTGGCCAACCAGTGGGCGGGCACGCCGTTCCAGGCCGGTGACAACCGGCGCGCGACGAACGTGCTGTCCGGCGCCTTCAACGGGCACCAGATGGTTGCCTTCGACTACAGCTACCAGACCCACACCAGGAACTCGAAGGGCCATCGCCGTACGACGACGCACAAGTTCGGCGTCGTCGTGCTCCAGCTGCCCGGTGTGCTGCCGCACCTGGAGGTCACCCACGAGGGGATCTTCGGCGGGGCGGTGGCGAACGCGTTCGGGTTCCGCGACATCCAGTTCGAGAGCGACCAGTTCAACCGGGCGTTCCGGGTGAAGGCGGACGACGAGCGGTTCGGGCACGCGGTGGTGACACCGCGGATGATGGAGCTGCTGCTGGCCCGCGGCGAGATCGGCTGGCGGGTGGAGGGCAACTCCCTGGTCGGCTGGGACCAGGGCGCGCACAACCCGGCCGAGGTGATGAACCGGCTGTCGCTGCTGCAGCAGGTTCTCGAGCAGGTCCCGCCGTACGTCTGGCGCGACTACGCAGGCGTCGACCCGCGCGCTCCGCAGCCGCCGCAGACATAGAGGGCGTCTGAGAACCCTGCGACGCCCTCTTCCTGACACGGATCAGCCGTAGAGTCGCTCCTGAGCATCGCCAACACTCGGGAGCAGGGGAATGCTGACCTTCGTCATCATCGCGATCGTTGCGGTCGTCGTGATTGTGGGACTCGCGCTGATCGTGTCGTACAACCGGTTCGTCAAGCAGCGGAACCTGATCCAGGAGTCCTGGCGGCAGATCGACGTCGAGCTGCACCGGCGCTACGACCTGATCCCGAACCTGGTCGAGACGGTCCGGGCGTACGCCGCGCACGAGCGGCACGTGTTCGAGGAGGTCGCCCGGCTGCGCACCCAGGCGGTGAACGTGCAGGGCGCCCCGCCGGAGCAGCGGGCTGCGGCGGAGAGCGAGCTGTCCGGTGCGCTGCGTCAGCTGATGGTCTCGGTCGAGGCCTACCCGCAGCTGCAGTCGAACCAGAACTTCCTCAACCTGCAGCGCGAGCTGACCGACACCGAGGACCGGATCGCGGCCGGCCGGCGGTTCTTCAACGCCAACGTGGGCGACTACAACACCCGGGTCGAGGCGTTCCCGTCGAACCTGATCGCGAACGGCTTCAAGTTCGAGAAGGCCGGCTACTTCGAGGTCACGGACGAGCAGGTCCGATCGGTCCCGCAGGTCTCGTTCGGCACCATCGGCTCGGTCGCCGGTGAGCAGGCGCCGCCGCAGATGCAGCCGGGGCCGCAGTCGTCCGGCCAGATCCACCCGCAGATTCCGGGTGACCAGGGCAACTACCAGGGGCAGCCGCAGTTCCCGGGCTACGAGCAGCCGGGCCAGCCGCCGTACCAGAGCCAGCCGGGTCAGTACCAGGGCCAGCCGGGGTACCAGGGCCAGCCACCGGTGGGCGGCCCGCCTGCGGGTTCCCCCGCGCCGCAGGACGGACAGCCGCCGTTCACCGGTGACCGGTAGGCACCGGTTCCCCGTGGTCCGGGTCCCCCGAACCCGAACTCTCGCCCAGTGCCAGACCCGGGAGCGACGGCGGTCAGTCGTCACACCCGGGCCTGCCCTCCCCCCGGTACCTGTGTCAACAGTGCCGCAGTGAGATACATCCGGCGTACATCGGCCTTTCCGGCGGGTACGGCGGGATGCCAAAATGGGCCGGTTCGAGCGGAGAGGGCAGGCGAGTGGACAGTCTGAGGTACGGAATCCTCGGACCTCTGCGCCTCGTCCACGTCCAGGGCCAGCCGCTCCGGGCGGCCAAGCCGCGGCAACTGCTGGCAACGTTGCTGCTGCACCCTAACCGGTTCGTCTCGACCGATCTGATCGCCGACGCGCTCTGGGAGAACACTCCGCCGCGCTCGGCGACGGCGAACATCCGCACCTACGTCCGGGCGCTGCGTGGTGTCCTGCAGGATGCCGGGCTGCCCGCGCCGATCGACACGTCGGCCGCCGGCTACAGCATCGAGGTCGGTGTCGACGAGCTCGACGCCAGCCTGTTCGAGTCGCTGCTGGCCGAGGGCGGTCACCTCCGCGACGCCGGTGAGGGCCGCCAGGCCATGCAGGTGCTGTCGCGGGCCTACGCGCTCTGGCGTGGCCGTCCACTCGAGGACCTGTCGATTCCGGCCGCGTGGGAGGGCTCGCTGGCCCGTCTGGAGGCGCAGCACCGCGGTCTGGTCGACTCGCTCCTGGATCTGCGCCTGGAGCTTGGCGACGCGAGTGGTGCGGCCGTCCTGCTCAGCGCACGCCTCACAGACGACCCGTATGACGAGCAACTCTGGCGGCGACTCGTCGACGCGCTCCTGGCCGCAGGACGGGTCGGTGAAGCGCGGGCGGCGTACGCCAAGGCTCTGCAGACTCTCGCGGACGAGCTCGACATCAAGCCCGGTCCGGAGCTCGAGGCCGCCGGTGCCCGCGCCCAGAACGGCCGCTCCGCCAACTGGCCCAACCCCGGCATCCCAGCCGCGCGTACGACGGAACGCGGCCAGCCGGACGCCACACAGCCAGGCCCGATGGCGGCGCCGGAGCTGACCGACCCGCAGCGACCGCCGAGTCAGCTCCCGCTCGACCTGCCCGACTTCAGTGGTCGCCAGGACCAGCTGGACCAGCTGCGCGACCTGGTCTGTGGCCGTGACCCGGTCCGTCCGCCGATTGCGGTCATCTCTGGTGCTCCCGGGACCGGGAAGACCTCGTTGGCCGTTCGGCTCGGCCATCTGGTCCGGGAGTACTTCCCGGACGGGCAGATCTACCTGGACATGCACGGCGCGACGCAGCCGCGGGATCCGGCGGCAGCGCTCACCGATCTGCTGCTCAGCCTCAACCTGCCCGATTACGCGATCCCCACCGACCCCGAGCGGCGGTCGGCGATGCTGCGGTCCGAGCTGGCCAGCCGCCGGGTGCTGATCATCCTCGACGACGTTGCCACGGCGAGTCAGGTGACGCCGCTGATGCCCGGTACCGGCGCGTCCGCGGTCGTCGTCACCAGCCGGAACCGGCTGATGGACCTGGCCGGTGCGGACAGCATGCCGCTGGACACGTTCGACGACGCCGAGGCGGCCGCGCTGCTCGACCTGGTGGCCGGCGCCGGCCGCGTCGAC
This sequence comes from Kribbella sp. NPDC050470, assembly GCF_044458365.1. Lineage (NCBI taxonomy): Bacteria > Bacillati > Actinomycetota > Actinomycetes > Propionibacteriales > Kribbellaceae > Kribbella > Kribbella sp. NPDC050470. The sequence continues at coordinate 396,355 of NZ_JBITHV010000003.1, forward strand.
CGGACGTCGCCCGCGGCCGAGGAGATCCTGGCTGCCTGCGCGAACCTGCCGCTGGCGATCCGGATCGTCGGCAGCCGGCTGGCTCAGCGACCGGACCTGAGTCCGCGTGAGCTGGCCCGGCGGTTGCGCGACGAGACGTCCCGGCTCGACGAGCTCAGCATCGGCGAGCTCGCCGTACGGACCAGTGCGGATCTCAGCTACGACGCGCTGAACCCGGGGGAGGCCCGGCTCTACCGGCTGATCGGCCACTTCGCGGTCGGGGTGTTCTCGGCTCGTGCGCTCGAGGCGGTCGCGTCGGAGGCCGCCGTACGGCGCAGTCTGGACCGGCTGATCGAGGTCAACCTGGTCCGGATCAGCTCGGTCGACCACCGCGGTACGGCGCGCTACCGGGTCCACGACCTGCTCCGGCTGCACGCGATCGGGGTCGGTGACGAGGAGCAGAAGGCGCAGGCAGTCCGGGACGTCACGACCGTGCTGGACGCGATCCTGAACAAGATCCGCCGGGCCAACGCCGCGCTCGCCTTCGTGTACTTCGGCGTCCTGGAGCACACCGGGCCGGTGACCGGACCGGACCCGTCGCCGTTCACCGAGACCGACGCGATCGCGTGGTTCGACAGCGAGCGCAGCACGTTCGTGCCGGCGATCCGGGCGGCCGCGCAGAACGGGTTGCACGACCAGGCGTGGCGGATCGCCTCGGCATGGGCGCCGTACCTGGACATGCGGGCCGGCTTCGACGACTGGAACGGGTCGCACCAGCAGGGTCTGCTCAGCGCGAGCGCCTGCGGGGACCGGCGAGGCGAGTCGATCATGCACCGCAACCTCGGCCAGCTCGCGCTGTACCAGGACGACTGGGACACCGCCTGGCAACACCTCGATAGGGCCGCGCAGCTGTCCACCGAGGTCGGCGACCGGCTCGGCGAGGGCATCGCGAAGGTCGGCCTCGGGACCTGGCTGCGCGAACGCGGCCGGCGGGACGAAGCGCTCACGCAGTACGAGAGCGCGGTCGAGGCGTTCGTCGAGGTCGGCAACGCGAACGCCGAAGCCCTGGCCCGGACCGCGATCGCGAACATCTGGCTGGCCCGCGACGACACCGTGACGGCCGGGCGCTACCTGGCCCAGGCTTTCCTGATCGCCGTACGACGGGTCGACAGCCACCGCGAGGCCAAGGTACGGCGTCGGATCGCGGCAGTGCGGGCGCGCCAGGGCAAGTACGACGAGGCCGTCCGGCAACTGCGGGTGGCGCTGAAGATCTTCAACGGCATGGGCGACGACCACTGCGCCGCGTACACCCGGGCCGACCTCGGGCAGACGCTCATGGAACGCGGTGAGGTGGCGGCCGCGCGGAAGATGCTGCTCGACTCGATCGACATCGGGCATCGGCTCGGCGACCGCAGCGTCGAGGGCCAGGCGGCGCAGCACCTCGGGCAGCTGTACCTGTCCACGGGCAACCTCGACGCAGCCCGCCGTACGCTCGACCGGGCCGCACGGGTCTGGCAGCAGGCCGGCAACGACATCCGCGCCGCCGAGTGCCGGCGCGAGCTCGCCACCTTCGACACCACAACCGCGGCCGGCTGAATGTACGGCGGGTGTATCCCCGTCGACCAGGATCTGTCCCACCACGGCAACACAGGCCGGCGGGTTCGGGGGCGCGGGGGAAGGAACTTGGCTATGGCCTGGGGGGAGGTTGTCGTGGAACGGCGGGTGGCGAACCCGCGGGACACCGAGGCCGCACTGAACTGGCAGCTGGAGCGGGTGGGATCGACGGCCTGGCAGGACTGGCCGCTCAAGTTCCAGCGGATGGCCTTCGGCTACGCCCAGGACAGCGGCTGGCACGATCCCGCCGACGCGGTGCGCTGGCTCGGCCACCATGCCCTCCTCGAAGAGGGCGCGGCGCCACGGGGGGCGCTGGTCTGGTACCAGGCGGCAGACCGGATCCGAGTGGCCTGCTCACTCGACTCCGGCCAGGTGGTAGGCCCCCTCCTCCGCCCCGCAGTCGAAGTAGCCCTCTTGACCACCCTCACCACCGACTGGGTCTGGTCCCACCCCCACTTCCCCTTCGCGCACTGACAGCCCTGATAATTGCGCCTCGTGGGAGACATCGAGACGGCCGGTTCTGCTCCGGTTCAGCCGATCCGGCACGGGACGCGACTGTGGTTGCGGCATCGGTTCTCGGCCTCGTGGGGCTGGGCGCGACTGCTGCTGGCGAAGAACTGGGCGGTGATGGCCGGTACGGCGTTGTCGTTGGCCGGTGTGCTTGCGCTGGGCGTCGACAGCCTCGGGACCGGCGTGATCGCGATCGTGCTGGCCGTGCTGGGTCTGATCCCGCTGGTCAGCGACTGGATCGACGTACGCAAGGAGCTCAACGACCTGTACACGATCGACCAGCCGATTCCGGACGTCGTCCTGCAAGGTGACTGGCAGCTGGTCCGTTGTTCGCAGGGTCGCGTGGTCACCAGCCCGTCGGTCGACCGCAGCCTGGACCGGCCGGTCGTGCTCGATCCGCGGCAGTACTCGCTTCCGCCCGACCTGGCGGCGATCAAGCCGGCCGTGATCGCGCTGGCCCGGTCCCAGCGGTCGCGTACGGCGGCTCCGCCGTTCGACGGACTGAACATCGGCCTCGGCGAGGATCCCGATCCGGCCGGCGGCGCCGTCCACCTGCAGCCGGTCCGGTACTTCGACATGATGGCGTCGAACTACCTGGCCGGGCACCAGTGGATGAGCCGGCGGCTCGGGCGGTCCGTCGCGGACATCACCCGGCACCTGATCGCCGACGACGGCCGGCTGATCCCGCTGACCGCGACGGAGCTCGGCAACCAGGTCGGTGTCTCCACGGTCGCGCTGACCTCGGACGGCTGGATGGTGCTGGTGCACCAGGGCGTCGGGTCGCGATCGTCCGCGGGCCTGGTCGCCCCGAGCGGTTCCGGGAGCCTGGAGCCGCTGGACGTCGAGGGTCGCGATCGGCTGACCGACGTTGTGGCGGCCGGGATGGAGCGCGAGCTGCGCGAGGAGCTCGGCCTGGTCAGCGCTGCCATGCGCGAGGTGCCCATCGAGACCACGGTGCTCGGGTACGGGCGCTGGCTGGAGAAGGGCGCGAAGCCCGAGTTCTACGGCGTCTCGCGGATCCAGGCTCAGCTGAGGGAGCTCGACGTACGGATCGACGTGTCCGAGCGGCAGTTCGTCAGCAAGCACGCCCGGATCAGGCCGGACGACGTCCAGCGGCTACTGGCCGGAGAGCCGTTCGAGGCGCTTGGCCAGGGAGTGCCGTCGGTGCCGCTGGAGTTGTGTCTGGCGCGGTGGCGCGAGATCACTCGCTGACGTTGTTCGCCGCGTGCTTGGGGGCGTCGGCGGCCGGCTCGGCGGGGGCGTTGCGGGCGCGGCGCTTGGCGAGGAACCACTCGACGAACATCGGGACCACGGAGACCAGGACGATCAGCAGGATCGCCGACTCGAGGTGCTCGTGGATGAACTTGACCTGGCCGAGGGCGTGGCCGAGCAGGGTCAGGCCGGTGGCCCAGAGGACGGCGCCGACGCCGGTCCAGACGAAGAACTTCCGCGGGTCCATCTTGCCGGCGCCGGCCACGACCGTGATGAAGGTGCGCACGATCGGGACGAACCGGGCCAGCACCAGCGCCCGCGGGCCGTACTTCTCGAAGAACGCGTGCGTCTCCTCGATGTACTTCGGCTTCAGGAACCGCGCGTTCGGGTTGGTGAACAGCGTGGTGCCGAGCACCCGGCCGATGTAGTAGCCGGACACGTTGCCGAGGAAGGCCGCGACGGTCAGGATCACGCAGGCCAGCCACAGCGGCACGTCGATCGTGCCGTGCGCGATGAACAGGCCGACGGCGAACAGCAGCGAGTCACCGGGCAGGATCGGGAACAGCAACCCGCACTCGATGAACACGACCGCAGCCGTGCCCCAGAGGGACCAGTCACCCAGCCAGGTCAGCAGGTACTCCGGGTCCATCCAGTTCGGCATCAGCATCGCGACAAGAGAAAGCACGCGGACAGGGTAGCGTCCCAACCTGTGCATGAGCTTCCTGGAGACTCAAAGCGGGACCTGATCGGTGCAGACGACCGGGGCGGTGGGGCGGGGAAGGTATCCGACATGGTCGGCCCGAACGAGGTCGGCGTGGGCCCGTGGCAGGGCGATCTGCCTGACGATCCACGGTTCGACCCGGAACTGCTCGCACACGGCGATCGACGGAACGTGGTCGACAAGTACCGGTACTGGACGCTCGAGGCGATCGTCGCGGACCTGGACACGCAGCGGAATCCGTTCCACGTCGCGATCGAGAACTGGCAGCACGACCTGAACATCGGCTCGGTCGTCCGGACTGCGAACGCCTTCCTGGCCGCCGAGGTCCATATTGTCGGCAACCGCAAGTGGAACCGCCGCGGCGCGATGGTCACCGACCGCTACCAGCACGTCAGGCACCACCCGCGCCTCGGGGACCTCGCGTCGTACGCCGCCGAGCATCGGCTGCCCGTGATCGGCATCGACAACCTGCCCGGCTCGGTCCCGCTGGAGACCTACGAGCTCCCGGCGGCCTGCATCCTGCTGTTCGGCCAGGAAGGCCCGGGGCTGACGGACGAGGCGCACGCGATCTGCAGCGCCGTACTGTCCATCGCCCAGTTCGGCTCCACCCGCTCCATCAATGCCAGTGCCGCCGCCGCGATCGCCCTGCACGCCTGGATCCGCCGCCACACCTTCGACCAGAAGCCGTAACCCCGGCGGCTCGTTCCACGTTGTTGAGGTGGAAGTGAGGCTTCTCGACCAAAGTCAGCCCCAACTCGGGCGGGGCGGCGTGCATCGTGCATGCCGTACTGGGTTTGTGACGGGAAAAGGGGGTAGTTGATGAGTTCTCTGTGGGACGAACTGATCCATGAGCTCGGGACCGTGCGCGCCCTGAGCGCAGCGGCGCTGGAGGCGCGCACGGAAACCTCGCGGGTGGCCCTGATCACCCTGCTCGACGCCGAGACCGCCGAGATCGCGGCGATCCTCGACCGAATCCTCCGGGAGGCCCAAGCAACCTCAGCGGCCTAGGCCGCCTAGCAGTGTGTTCATCACCTGTTCGAGTACGTCGGTGGCGTCCTCGGGGAGGTCGAACGCGCGGTAGGCGATGTGCGCGTCCGGGCGGACCAGGAGACAGCCCTCGTCCGGGATCTCCCGCGCCCGGGCCCAGTCGCCGTACAGGTCGTCCAACTCGTGACCCGGGCCGACCACGAACGGCTCGATCGGTACGCCGAGGCGCTCCGAGACGGACTGTGCCGCTTTCACCCACGCGCCGCCGCCGATCCCGGTGAGCAGCGTGAACCGGCCCTTGCCGACGACGTCGAGGGTGCTCACGGTCTCCGAGCCGCGGGTCAGCCAGCAGTGCGGAATCCGGGCGCCCGGCCAGGTCGTCGGGTGGTAGTACAGCTCCGGATCACGCTCGTACGACGGTTCCGCCGTACCGTCGGCGATCACCGCAGCCGACCGATACCGCTGGCCGAGCTCGACCCCGTGGGCGTTGAACTCGTAGTCCTTCAGCTCGATCGCCGTCCGCAGCTCATCGCGCTGGGCGGCGCCCTCCGGGGTGTCGTCCTTGCGAGACTCGATCGTCCGCCCGGCCGGCGCGTCCGGCGTCATCCCGAGGGCCCGGAAGATCTGGCCGAACTGGGTGCGGCTCTTGTTCGCCCGCTCCACGATCTGCCGGGCGATCGGCACGCGTTCCTCGTCGTACGTCGTCAGCAGGCCCGGTGAGGCGTGCCCCTTGAGCACCAGCGAGAGCTTCCAGGCCAGGTTGTACGCGTCCTGGATCGAGGTGTTCGAGCCGAGGCCGTTGCTCGGCGGGTGCCGGTGGATCGCGTCACCCATGCAGAACACCCGGCCGACCGTCGCCTGCTCGGCGTACATGTGGTTGACGCTCCAGACCGACGTGCTCTTCAGCTTCACGTCGATGGTGTCGTCGCCGACCAGGTTGTGCACGATCTCGGTCGCCATCGCTTCGTCGACCACGGGCGCCGGCTGGTTGATGTCGTACCCCCAGACGATCAGCCACTCGTTCCACGGCCGGACCATCCGGATCAGCCCGGCGCCGATCCCGCCGATCTGCGCGCCCGGTTGCAGCACCCAGTACAGGACGCTCGGGCGATGGGCGACGTACCTGGACAGGTCGGCCTCGAAGACGATGTTCATCGAGCCCTCGATGTCCATCGCGCCGGCCATCGGCAGGCCGACGTCCTGCGCCACCTTGCTCCGGCCACCGTCCGCGCCGATCAGGTACTTGGCGCGGATCTGGTACGTCGTGTCGCTCAGCCGATCGCGGACCGTCGCAGTGACACCGTCGTCGTCCTGCTCGAGGCTCAGATACTCCGTGTTGAATCGCAGTCGGGCTCCCCGGCTGGCCGCAGTACTGAGCAGAATCGGCTCGAACAGCGTCTGCGGCAGGTCGCAGGGGAGCGTCGGACTCGCCTCGGTGTAGTCGGCCAGCCGGCGCGGATGCGTGCCCCAGGTGCGGATCCGGCCGATCTCCTCGCCGGCGAGGCTGGTGCAGAACGCGGTCTGACCCATCAGCGCGTGCTCGGTGCCGTTGTCCATCACCTGGTCCTCGATGCCCATGTCCCGCATCAGCTCGATCGTGCGCTGGTTGGTGATGTGCGCGCGCGGCGTGTTGGCGGTCCAGCCGTACCGGGTGAGGACGACGTTGTCGACGCCGTACGTGGACAGGAACAGCGACGCGGCGCCGCCGGCCGGGCCACTGCCGACGATCAGGACATCCGTGGTGATCACTGCGTCTCCTCGGTGGTGGCGAGCACCAAGTCGTAGTGGACGGTGAAGTAGGGCTCGTCGGGGGTCGTGCCGTCCGGCGCGGGGGAGCCGGCCGGGTGCTCGGTGAAGTCGGCGATCAGCGAGTCCTTGACGCCGAACACGGCGTCGTTCGCGAGGTACTCGTCACCGGCCGCAAACACGTGGGTGATCAGCCGGGCGTACCCGGGGGCGGTGACCATGAAGTGGATGTGGGCCGGCCGCATCGGCCCGCGGCCGCCGGCCCGGAGCAGCTCGCCGACCGGGCCGTCGTCCGGGATCGGGTAGGCGACCGGCTTCACCGCCCAGAACGCGTAGTTGCCGTCGGCATCGGTCGCCAGGTGGCCGCGGTTCTGCGGTCCGTCGAGGTCCTTCTGGACGTCGTAGAAGCCTTCCTCGTCGGCCTGCCAGGTCTCCACCTTCGCCTTGGCGACCGGCTCGCCCTTGGTGTTCAGGACGCGCCCACTCACCAGGCAGGGCTGTCCGGGGGCGCCGTTCGCGATGTCGCCGCCGAGCTCGACCTCCGGCGATCCCTCGACGAAGAAAGGCCCGAACACGGTCGACTGGGTGGCCTCCGGCGGCTTGCGGTTCTCCAGGCCGACGGTCAGCATCGACAACCCGAGTACGTCGGCCAGCAGCACGAACTCCTGTCTGGTGCCGGTCGAGATCTGGCCGGTCCGGGTGAGGAAGTCGATCGCGGTGAAGTACTCCTCCTCGGTCAGCTCCACCTCCCGGGCGAACGCGTGCAGGTGCCGCACGAGCGCGCTCATCACGGTCTTGGTGCGCGGATCGACGCTCTGGTCGAAGCTCGCGACCACCGCCTCGGTCAGGTCGTCGCCTTGCAGGTCCATCTGGTTGCTCCTCATGCTTCGATCACCATCGCCAGGCCCTGGCCGACGCCGATGCACAGCGTGGCCAGGCCGAAGCCACCGCCGCGGCGGACCAACTCGTGCGCGAGGGTGGTGAGAATGCGGGTGCCGGAACTGCCGAGCGGATGGCCGAGAGCGATCGCTCCGCCGTTCACGTTCACCTTGGTGCGGTCCAGCTCGGGCCATTGCTGCAGGCACGCAAGGCTCTGGGCCGCATAGGCCTCGTTGAGCTCGACCAGCGTCAGGTCGTCCCAGCCGATGCCTGCTTTCCGCAGAGCCTTGTTGGACGCCTCGACCGGCCCGATCCCGAAGTACTGCGGATCGACCGCGTGGACCGCCCTGCTGACGATCCGCGCCATCGGCGTGATGCCGAGCCGGTCAGCTGTTTGCCGACTGCCGATCAGCACAGCCGATGCGCCGTCGTTCAACGTCGAGGCGTTGCCGGCAGTCACGGTGCCATCGGGTCGGAACGCCGGCTTGAGTCTGGCCATCGTCTCGGGGGTGCCGCCGTCGCGGATCGACTCGTCCCTGGTCAGCGGCGGTCCGGCCACGTCAAGGCGGTCCCAGGGCACGAGCTCGGCCTCGAAGGTCCCGGCGGCCCACGCTTTGGCGGCCTTCTCGTGACTCTCGAGCGCGAAGACGTCCTGCGCTTCGCGGGTGATGTTGTGCTTCTCCGCCAACCGCTCGGTCGCTTCGCCGAGCGAGATCGTCCAGTCCTTCGGCATCTTCGGGTTGACCAGTCGCCAGCCGAGCGACGTCGACTCGGCCGTCAGACTGCCGTGCGGGTACGCGCGGTCCGGCTTCGGCAGCACCCAGGGCGCTCGGCTCATCGACTCCACGCCGCCGCCGATCACCAGGTCGGCGTCGTCCGTCTCGATCGCCCGGGCCGCCTGGATCGCCGCTTCGAGTCCGGAGCCGCAGAGGCGGTTGACCGTCGTACCGGGAACGGAGGTGGGGAAGCCGGCGAGCAGCGCGGCCATGCGCGCGACGTCACGGTTCTCCTCGCCGGCGCCGTTCGCGTTGCCGAGGAAGATGTCGTCCAGCTCTTGCGGGTCGAGCTGCTTGCGGGCCGCGAGCTCCTTGAGGGTGGCGGCGGCGAGGTCGTCGGGGCGGGCGGACGCGAGGGCGCCGCCGAGCTTGCCGACCGGGGTGCGGACCGCGTCCAGGATGTAGGCGGATCTCATCTGACTGCTCCTTCAGGCCTGGTGCCCTCCCAGGCGCGGGTGACGATGTCGTCGGCGTCGAAGGCCTTGGTGGCATCCTGTGCCTGGTCCTGGGTGAGGCCGAGCTGCTTCAGGCTGGTCGGGATACCGGCCTCGGCGAACAGGTCGAACAGGCCAGTGGCCAGATCGCTTGTCTGCAAGGCCTCTTCCAGTCGGGCTTTCGCCCTGGGGACGGTCGGCGCCTTGGCTCTGGTGACCTGGGGGAGGACTACCGCGTGGGTCTCGGCGTGCGGAAGGTTGAAGGTGCCGCCGAGGTAGTGACAGAGCTTGTGGTGGAGGTCCGAGCCCGAGTTCGCGAACGCCTGGCCGGCCAGGCAGGCGCCGTACAGGAGGTTGCTTCGGGCCTCGACGTCGGTTGGTTCCTGGAGGACTGCTCGCAGTCCGGTGCTGAGTGCGCGGGCTGCTTCGACCGCGAGCGTCTCTGTGATCGGGTCGGCCTTCGGCGTCCAGACCGCCTCGACGCAGTGGGCGAGCGCGTTGGCTGTGCTCGCGGCCGTGACGTTCTTCGGTAGGTGCAGAGTGAGGACGGGGTCGTAGACGACGGTGCGTGGCAGCACCTTCGGATCCATGCCGGTGGTTTTGCCTGCGCTCGACGTCAGTCCCCAGACCGGCGTCATCTCCGACCCTGCATAGGTCGTCGGAACTGCCAGGATCGGTGCTCCGGTGGCCAACGCGATCGCCTTGGCCAGCCCGATCGCCGATCCGCCGCCGATCGCGACAACCCCGTCGGCGTTGACCTCTCGTGCTTTGGCGCGGGCGTTCTCGGCGACCTCGGTCGGCACGTGCTGCGTCACCCCGTCGATCCGGCCGGCGAAGCGGTCCTTCAGCTCGACCTCGACCACGTCCGCCGCGTCCCGCGCCGACCGGGTGGCGATCAGCAACACTCGCCGTACCGCGAGCGTCTCGACCTCAGCGGCCACTCGATCGAGCGCTCCGGCGCCGAGGACCACTCGCCCTGGCACGAACGTGTGCTCAAACCCATCCGCCGTCTCAGGCATCGAGGTCCTCCCGGTTGCGGAGCCGGCGCAGGGCGGCCAACTCGACGTCGGTCGGGGGATCGACCTGTTTGATGCTGTCGGCAACCTTGAGCGGCCAGCCGGTCGCGGCGCGGGCCTGCTCGACGGTCACCCCCGGATGCAGCCTGGTGAGCGTGAGCTCGTTGGTCTCCGGATCCGGTTCGAGTACGCCGTGATCGGTGATGACCAGCGTGGGACCGGCACCGGGCGCCTGCCGCTCGCGCCCGGTCGGCCCGTAGCCGACGGACGTCACGAAGTCGACCTGCTCGACGAACGTCCGCGGCGACTGCTTCACGATCACGATCACCCGCCCGGCCGCGGCCGCGATCTCCGGCGCACCACCCGCGCCCGGCAGCCGGGTCTTGGGGTTCTCGTGCGCGCCGATCACGGTCGTGTTGATGTTCCCGAACCGGTCGATCTGCGCCGCCCCGAGGAATCCGACGTCGATCCGCCCGGCGCCGACCCAGTAGTTGAACATTTCGGGCACGGACACCACCGCGGTCGCCGTCGCCGCCAGATCGTCGTCCCCGATCGACAACGGCAACCGCCGCGGCTTCGCATCGATGGCACCCGACTCGTACACCAGCCGGCAGCTGGGCGCATGCGTCCGCCGAGCCAGGTTCGCCGCGAGGTTGGGCGGCCCGACCCCCACCAGGCAGACGTCGCCGTCCAGCAACTCCCGCGCAGCCGCCACGTTCATCATGTCGGCGCTGTCCCAGCTGTCAGGCATTTGCAACCACCTCCTGCGCGGCCGGAAGTCCATTGGCCCGCGCCCACTCCAGGAACGCCGTACGGTCCCGGGAGATCCCGTCCCACTGCTGATAGAAGTCGTTGTCGCGAACGGAGTACCCGGCGGCGTACGACGGCCAGGCTCCACCCGGTACGACGCTGACGGCCGACAGCACCCAGTTCGGCAGCACGACCGCGCCGGTGTGCTCCGGGAACTCGGCCACGACCTCTTCGACGGTGACGATTGCCCGCTTCGCCGCCAGTACGGCCTCACGCTGGACGCCGGTGATGCCCCAGAGCATGACGTTGCCGTCGCGGTCCGCCAGCTGCGCGTGGATGACGGCGACGTCGGGGTTCACCGCCTTCACCGCGGCCAGTTCCTCACCCGTGAACGGGCAGGTGACCCGGCTGATGATGTCCCGCTGCTCCTCCAGATCCGTCCCGCGGTATCCGCGCAGTACGGCGAACGGCAGTCGAGCCGCGCCGGCGACGTACGCGTTGGCGAGCCCGGCGTGGCTGTGCTCGTGCACGACCAGCCGGTGCGGCCAGTGCTTCTCGACCGCGTCCCGGAGTCGGTGGAGTGAGCCGACGCCCGGGTTGCCGCCGTACGAGAACACCAACTCGTCCGCGACGCCCAGCCCGATCAGCTGGTCGTAGATGAGGTCGGGCGTCATCCGGACGAGCGTCAGGTGCCGGCGGCCCTGCCGGGCGATCTCGTGGGCGGCCGCGAACGGGATCAGGTGGGTGAAGCCTTCGAGCGCCACGGTGTCGCCGTCGTGCACGTGGGCGGCGATCGCTTCGCCGAGTGGAACTGGACTTGGCATGCGCTGCTCCGCTACGATTTCGCTGAGCGAAAAATTCTTCTTTCAACGAAAAGGCTAGCCGATGGCCGGTGAGGCGTCCACAGGTACGTTCCTGCAAGGCCTGGAGCGCGGTCTTGCGGTGATCCGCGCGTTCTCGGCGGACGCGCCGTCGCTGACGCTCAGCGAGGTGGCGCGTGACGTCGGGATCACGCCGGCGACGGCGCGGCGGATCCTGCTCACGCTGGTGGAGCTCGGGTACGTCAGCAGCGACGGCCGGCGGTTCTCGCTGACGCCGCGGGTGCTCGCGCTCGGCTGGGCCTACCTGTCGTCGCTGGACTTCGGCGAGCTCGCCGGCCCATTCATGGAGGAGCTCAGCGCGACGACGCGCGAGTCCTGCTCCATCGCGACCCTCGACCTGCCGGACATCGTGTACGTCGCCCGCGTGCCGACCAGCCGCATCATGACAGTCGCGCTCGGGGTCGGTGCGCGGCTACCGGCGTACGCGACGTCGATGGGCCGGGTCCTTCTGGCCGGTCTGCCCGACGACGAGCTGACCGCCTACCTGTCGTCCGTCGAGCCCGAGCCGCTCACCGACCGCACCATCACCTCGCCCGACGAGCTGCGCGATGTCATCACGCGTGCCCGCGCTGACGGCTACGCCCTCGTCGACCAGGAGCTCGAGCTCGGCCTCCGCTCCATCGCCGCCCCCATCCACAACTCCCGCGGCCGCACCATCGCCGCCCTCAACGTCTCCGCCCATGCCTCCCGCTCCACCCCCACCTCCCTCTGCACCGAAGTCCTCCCCCACCTCCAATCCACCGCCACCCAAATCACCACCGCCCTAACCCACCGCGGCCACCTCTAACCCCCGCCACCGCCCGGCCACCCGCGGTCGTGTGGCGACCGGGTGCTGAGTACTGAAAACAGCTACCTGCAGGTGGCTGCGGGTAGCTGTCTTGAGGGGCGGGGCTGGGACTCAGCTCTTCAGGTCGGCGAGGATCTCCAGGTAGTGGGGGTTGTTCATGATCCCGATGACGTTGCCGAACGGGTCGGTGACCGAGGCCGTCCGGAAGCCGGTGTTCGCGCCTCGCTCGGTGATGCCTTCGATCAGGGTCGCGCCGAGACCGAGGAGGCGGTCGAGCGTGCCCTCGAGGTCGTCGACGTGCCAGTGGATGATCGCGCCGGCCGGCCCGTTCGCGACCGAGTGATGCGCGTACTTCGCGTCGATGATCCCGAGCTCACACTGGAAGTCCCCGAACCTCCACTCGAGGTACGCCGGGTTGTCCTGGTTCGGCACCGCGAAGTACGGCTCGATCCCCAGCACCTTCGTGTACCACTCCCGCGCGGCCCCCATGTCGGCGGCGTAGAAACTGACGGTCGCAAACCCTCGCAACATCTCGGTGGCCTTTCCTCGGTCTTCCCGGTTGATGACCACCACGATTCCAGCCAAAGTGCTCACGGAATGAGCACTTTGTCCGGCGACTTCCGGAGCCGCTAGTTATGGGCTGGGGTTGCGAGTAGGTCAGTCGGTCTGGGTGACCTTGCGGAGGCCTCGGGGGGCGTCGGGGTTGAGGCCGAGCTTGCGGGCCAGGGACTCGATGGCTCGTTGGGCGGGGATCACGAGGGCCAGCGGCGCGAGGGTCTCGGGGAGATCGGGGCCGGCCAGGTTGACGTCGCAGCGGGAGGCGAAGGTGGGGTCGCCGCCGATGCCGAGGATCTTGCTGCCCTTCTCGCGGACGATGCCGGCCAGCTCGGTCATGCCGGGCAGGGCCGGCCCTTCGCTGGCGGTGACCAGGATGGTGACGAGGTCCGCGTCGACGACCGCGATCGGGCCGTGCTTCAGGTCGGCGTACGACAGACCGCGGACCGGCTGCAGGCAGGTCTCCTCCAGCTTGAGGGCGACCTCGAGCGTGGTGCCGAACGTCAGACCTCGACCGCTGGCCAGGACGTCGTGCGCACCGGCGAGCAGGTCGGCCGCCTCCTCGACCGAGCCCTCGAGCATCTGCGAGGCGGCGTCCGGGACGCGTGCGATGTCGGCGTCCAGGGTGCCGGGCTTCTGCGCCAGCGCATCCACGGCGACGGTGATCGCCGCAAGCTGCGTGGTGTAGGTCTTGGTCGCGGGTACGGCGAGCTCCTGGCCGGCCTGGGTGATCAGCGCGACGTCCGCCGTCGACGCCAGCGGGCTGTTGCCGTCGTTCGTGATGCCGACGATCGCGGCGCCGTTGCGCTTGGCCCACTCGGCCGTGTCGACGATCTCCTGGGTCGCGCCGGACTGGCTGACCGCCACCACCAGCGAGTTCGAGAGGTCGAGGTTCGCGCCGTACAGGGTGGCCACCGAAGGGGCCGCCAGGGAGGCCTGCCGGCCGGCGTGGATCTCGGTCAGGTAGCGACCGTAGACGCCCGCGTTGTCGGACGATCCGCGGGCCACGAAGATCACGTGCCGGCGCCCGGCGGCGAGCCGGGTGATGTCGTGCCGCAGGGGCAGGACGTGCTCGAACGTGGCCGCCAGCGCGGCCGGCTGCTCGGCGATCTCGCGCGCCATCTGGGTTTCCTGGGCGGGAACAGACACCACTACGATCACTGGTCCTATCTGGTCTTAACAGGTATGCTGCGCACGATAGCAGTGAGCGGCGTCCCGGGGCACCCCCGAGACCCGCCGACGTCTGGAGGATCGAGATTCGATGGTGGCGACCAAGCGGGCCCAGGTCCGATCGGTGCTGGAACGGCTGATCGACGTCGAGCTGCACCCCGGGGACCCGATCCCTTCCGAACGCGCCCTGGTGGACAAGCTGAACGTCTCCCGGGTGACCGTGCGGCAGGCGATCAGCGACCTCGTCGAGTCCGGCGCGCTGGAACGCGTGCACGGCAAGGGGACCTTCGTCACCGGTCCCCAGGTCGACTCGCAGCTGCACCTCACCTCGTTCTCCCGGGAGATGCGGGCCCGTGGCCTGGAGCCCGGCACGGTGGTGCTGTCGGCCACCGAGATCGAGGCCTCCGACGAGACCGCGAAGGGACTGCGGGTCGCCAAGGGCACCAAAGTGATCCGGGTCGAACGCCTCCGCACCGCCGACGCGTCGCCGATGGCGTACGAGATCGGCTACTACCCGTCCGCGCTCTTCCCCGGCCTGCTCGGCCGTGAGCTCGGCACCCTGTACGACGTGTTCGCGAGCGAGTACGACGTCGTCGTCACCTCCGGCGAGCAGACCGTCCGGGCGGACAACGCCGACGGTCACGTCGCCCGGGTTCTCGGCGTGGCCAGGCGGGCACCCCTGCTGGTCCTCGAGCGCACCACCTTCGCCGGCCGCAAGGTCGTCGAACTGTCCTGGTCGGCCTACCGGGCCGACCGTTACCGGCTGCACATGGCCCTGACCCCGCGCGGCCCGCGGTCCGGGTCGTCGGCCTGAGCCGGACCCGTCGCCGTCATCGGGACGCAACGAACTGGACCGGTCCTGTTCATCAACTGGTCTGCAACCCTGCCGAATGCTCCCCGGCCACCGGGCCGGTCCGGCAGGCGGGCCGCCGGGTACGACGAGGTACCCGACGGTGATACTGGAGCTCAACCCAGAAGAACTGTGTTGTGAGGAGTACCGCGAGACATGCCTATTGCCACCCCTGAGGTCTACGCCGAGATGCTGGACAAGGCCAAGCAGAACCGCTTCGCCTTCCCGGCCATCAACGTCAGCTCCTCGCAGACGCTGATCGCCGCGATCCGCGGTTTCGCCGAGGCGGGCTCGGACGGCATCGTCCAGGTCTCCACCGGCGGCGCCGAGTACTTGTCCGGGTCCACCGTGAAGAACATGGTGACCGGTTCGGTCGCGCTGGCGGCGTACGCGCACGAGGTCGCCAAGAACTTCCCGGTGAACATCGCGCTGCACACCGACCACTGCCCGAAGGACAAGCTGGACGGCTTCGTCCGGCCGCTGCTGGAGATCTCCGCCGAGCGCGTCGCCCGCGGCGAGAACCCGCTGTTCCAGTCGCACATGTGGGACGGCTCGGCGGTGCCGCTGCAGGAGAACCTGGAGATCGCCAAGGACCTGCTGGCCAAGACGGCCGCGGCGAAGATCGTGCTGGAGATCGAGGTGGGTGTCGTCGGCGGTGAGGAGGACGGCGTCGCCAACGAGATCAACGAGAAGCTCTACACCACCGTCGAGGACGGCCTGGCCACGGTCGAGGCGCTCGGCACCGGTGAGAACGGCCGCTACATCACCGCGCTGACCTTCGGCAACGTGCACGGCGTCTACAAGCCGGGCGCGGTCAAGCTGCGGCCGGAGATCCTGAAGGAGATCCAGGACCAAGTCGGCGCGAAGGTCGGCAAGGATCGCCCGTTCGACCTCGTCTTCCACGGCGGCTCCGGCTCGACCCTGGAGGAGATCCGCGCGGCGGTCGACAACGGTGTGATCAAGATGAACGTCGACACCGACACGCAGTACGCGTTCACCCGGCCGGCCGCGGCCCACATGTTCAGCAACTACGACGGTGTGCTGAAGGTCGACGGCGAGGTCGGCAACAAGAAGGCCTACGACCCGCGCGCCTGGGGCAAGCTGGCCGAGGCCGGCATGGCCGAGCGCGTCGCCGAGGCCTGCGAGAGCCTCCGCTCCACGGGCACGTCGCTGAACGCCTGACGTTCTCGCTCGCATGCTCTGGCCTGGTGATCGGCCGCCGTGCCGATCACCAGGCTGCCGCCCGCGCAGCCGGGACCACGTGATCGGTCCGTGGGCGAAGGGTCGGTACCAGCAGGCGCCGCAGTTGATCGGCACGCTGGAACCGGAGTACGAGAAGATCGCCGCGGCGCTCGGCTGGGTGGACCAGGGGCGGGAGCTGATCGCCGCCACCGAGGCCAAGTTCGAGCAGGCGAGGACCGCGCATCCCGAGTTCGCCGGGAAGACGATCACGCTCGGCGCCCGCACGAGTGAGGGGTACGGCGCGTACGTCAGCGGCACCGGCCGGGTCACCTTCGTCGAGCTGCTCGGCTTCCGCAACAACCCGGCGGTCCAGGCGAAGGCGACCGAGGACTTCTCGGTGCCGGTCTCGCGGGAGAACCTGGGCCTGCTGAACGCCGACCTGACCGTGATGACCCCGATCGGAGTTCCCCTGTTCGCGACCGCGCTCGACTCCAACCGCTGTACTGCAGACATCTGTTCCTCCTGACTGGATCGGGAGCCCGGGACTCAGAACCGGGCGCGGGCGAGGTCGAACTGCCTGATGCCGGTACGGCGGGACGCTCGGCTGAAAACGGCCCGGACCCGGTCGACGACGAGCCGTGGATCGTCCAGGTCCTTCCAGGAGATCGAGCAGCGTTCGATCGGGTCGGGTGCAGCCGGATCAGAGACTGGCGCAGCCGGTTCTTCGTCGTCCGGCTCGGTCGCCTCACACCAGAACGGAATGCGCGGCTCGAACTCGATCACCGTGCGCTCGTCGGGGAACCACAAGGCATCCGTGACGTCGACGGCGCACGCCGTACCGCTGCAGTCGCCGTCCATCGGGTCGAGGTCGGGTGGCAAGGGTGAGGGTGCAGGGAGGCCGGCGTCGGCCAGGATGAGTCGGAGCCGGGCTTCTGCGACCGAGGCGGACTCCAGACCGGCGCGTGAGATCGCCTTGACCGCGCGTTCGTTGCCGTGGTCGGCGACTGCGCGTTTGAGCGAGCGGCTGGTGACCAAGCCGGCGTACAGAGCGGCCTCGGTCAAGACGACGGCGGGCGGGCCGGGTGCGGTCGCTGCCACCTCGACGATGGCTCGCGCGGGCGAGACCATCCGCAGCTTGTTCCAGACCTGGATGCCCGGCCCGACGGGGTCGCGGATGTGCCGGTGCACCCCGCCGACGCACCCGCCTCGCCCGTACGGCGAGGACACGTGAACGCGAGACAGGTCGAGGCCCCAGAGCGGCAGGGCATGGAGCGCCGCCGCCGATTGGTGACTGGCGAACACTGCGGGACCACCGGAGCGGAGCACGCGGTACACCTTGCGTAGGTGTAGGACCTCATCGGTGACGAGCGTGAGCGCCCGGCGCGCGGTATAGGTGCCCGGCCGGATCCGGCGCCAGCCGCCGGTCTCCAGCAGGGTGTCGATGTCCGGGTCGGGGTAGCCACACGCACGCGCATCGGCGCGGGTGAACACCCCGCCGCGGATGGTGGCCATCACGGCGAGTTGAGGGTTCATGCCTAGAAAGTGCCGTGATCAGCCCCCCGATCCGACCGCCACTTCAAAACTGTGGACAGCGGACCTGAGTGTGGGCATGAAAAAAGCCCGTCATTTCATATGACGAGCTCTGCGCGGGTTGGTACCCAGGGTTGCCAGAGGAGGGGCATGTCGGCCTCGGACGGGGTGCGGTTGCCTTTCCGCTCGTTGCAGGCAGCATGGGCGGCCACGGCATTCAGCCACTCGGTGCGGCCGCCCCTGGATCTGGGTTGGACATGGTCCATGGTGTCGGCGTTCTCCAGACCGCAGTACGCGCACCGGAACTTGTCCCGCCGTAACACTCCGTGCTTGCTGTACTTCATCCGGCCGGCCGCATAGCGCCAGTGGGTCACCACGTACCGCACCAGGCGCAGTACGCGGGGAACCGGAAAAGGGCCGATGGTCCGCTCTCCGTGCGCCTCTTCCACCACTGCGACCTCGCGGACCAGCATCCGGATGGCGTGCTGGATCGACACGGTGTGCAGCGGCTCGTACGACGCGTTCAGGACAATGACGCTCATCCGGTGCCTCCTTCCGGCCGTAGCTGGGAACCACGGCGGTTTGACGCAGGGTCTCAAGCATCCGTGGCCGGTCGGTGAACGGTCAACGGATTTCGTCAGACGGTCACGTGCCGGTACGGCTGCGTGATCGGCGAAGATGTGCTTATGGAATTGAACAATCTGCTCTCCGGTCCACCCGAGACACTACTCCCCGTCGACCCGGCCGCGGCGGAACTCGCCGCCGGGGCCGCCGCGGTGGACGTCGCGGCGAAGTTCCCGACCTCGTCCTTGGCCTGGAGTCAGCTGGCCGAGGCGGCGCTGGCGGACGGCCGCACGATCGAGGCGTACGCGTTCGCGCGGACGGGCTACCACCGCGGTCTGGACCTGCTCCGCCGCAACGGCTGGAAGGGGCACGGGCCGATCCCGTGGGAGCACGAGCCGAACCGCGGGTTCCTGCGCTGCCTGGCTGTGCTGGGCAAGGCAGCCGCCATCATCGAGGAGAAGGACGAGGCCGAGCGCTGCGCGACCTTCCTCCGGGACTCCTCCCAGACGGCCGCCGACGCGCTGAGCTGAAACCTGGTTGTGGGGCTGGGGGCTCGGCGGCAGGATCGTCGGGTGACCAGCCCCTATGCGCAGGACGGTTTCCGAGTCGGGTTCGACTGGGGGCCGGTCGGCGCCGACGTGGTCGCCGGCGCGATCGTGGCCGTCGTGGACGTCCTCTCCTTCACCACCACCGTGACGGTCGCCACCGACCTCGGCATCGACGTCTACCCGTACCGCTGGCGTGACGAGTCCGCCGTCGCCTACGCCAAGCAGTACGACGCCGCGCTCGCCGTCGGCCGGTCCGCAGCCGGCCCGGGCGACGTGAGCCTGTCGCCCGCCACCATCCGGCAAGCTCGAGGGATCAAGCGCCTCGTGCTGCCGTCACCCAACGGCTCGACGATCGCGCAGCAACTCAGCGACAGCGGCTCGACGGTCATCGCGGTCTCACTGCGCAACCGACAGGCGGCCGCCGACTGGGTCAACCGGCGTCGCGCCGACGATCCACAGCTCAAGGTGGT
The DNA here is from genome assembly GCF_044458365.1 of Kribbella sp. NPDC050470. Lineage (NCBI taxonomy): Bacteria > Bacillati > Actinomycetota > Actinomycetes > Propionibacteriales > Kribbellaceae > Kribbella > Kribbella sp. NPDC050470. Next base: position 415,516 of record NZ_JBITHV010000003.1, read on the forward strand.
GGCGATCGCGGCCGGGGAGCGCTGGAAAGACGGCTCCTTGCGGCCGGCTGTCGAGGACCTCTGGGGCGCCGGCGGCTTCCTCAGCGCGCTCGGCCGAGACGGGATGTCGCCGGAAGCGAGGGCTGTCGCAGCGGCGTACGACGATGTCGCCGCAGACCTGCCGAGCCTGCTGCACGACTGCGCCGGCGGCCGCGAGCTGACGCAGTACGGCTTCCCGCAAGACGTCGCGATCGCAGCCGAGCTGGATAGCAGCAACTCGGTACCCGTGCTCGAAGCCGGTAGGATGATCGCGTCAACCTGAACGACAAGGTTTCTGCCCGTTGACATAGCCGGCAGGCGGCGAGCGTCCCCGCTTCCTGCCGAACATGGACGGTTGTAGGCGGACTCGACGGACCGGTGAAGCTGGACGCCCACGGTCGGTCCCCGCCCCTTCGGGCAGCGGAAGGTACACCGTGCCGGCACTCACCGGACGGATCAGCACGCCCACTTCCGGCTACGCGGCGGTGCTGCGTACTCCCGGGGCGTGGAAGTTCTACCTGGCGGCCGCACCGGCTCGCATAGGTCTCGCCATGACCAGTCTGGGCATCGTCTGGCTGGTCCACGGATCCACAGGCTCGTACGCCGCAGCCGGAACGGTGACCGGTGGATTCGCAGTCGCGGAGGCTGTCGCCGGTCCACAGGTCGCCCGGCTCATCGACCGCTTCGGTCAGACCCGCATGCTGCCGATCACTCTGGTGGTCCATGCGGCCGCGGTCGCCACGCTGATCGGTCTCACGCTCAGCCACGCATCCCTGTGGTCGCTGGTCGCCGCCGGCGTCCTGACAGGCGGGTCGCTGCCCCAAGTAGGCGCCCAGACAGGTGCCCGCTGGTCACATGCACTCCGCGGCACACCGCTCCTGTCGTCGGCCTTCGCACTGGAGGCCTTGGGCGTCGGTGTCGCCTTCATGGTCGGCCCAGCGCTCATCGGCACCGTCAGCGCGCTAAGCAGCCCGGTTGTCGGCACTGCATTAGCCACGAGCCTGGTGCTGGCCGGTGGCTTCGCGCTGGCGCTGCAACGCAGTACGGCGCCACCGCCGGCGAAGCGCGATCACACGAAGGACCCGGACCGCCTGCTGCGCAAGGCATTCCTGGCATTGGTTGCCACGAACATCGGGATCGGCATCTTCTTCGGCAGCATGCAGGTCGCAGTCACCGCGTACGCCGTCGACCGCGGCACACCGTCCCTCGCCGGACCGCTCTACAGCATCACCAGTCTGGTCGGCCTGGCCGCCGGATTCGCGTACGGCGCAAGGCGTTGGCGCATGCCCGCTCGCAGCCAGTTCCTGCTTGCGATGATCGCACTCAGCATCGGCACGATCCCGTTGCTGGTGGTCGAAACCCCATTCGCTGTAGGGATCGCGCTGGCACTTCCCGGCTTGGCGATCGCGCCGATCCAGACGCTGTCCGCCGTACTGGCCGAATCAGAGGTGGAGTCCGCCGTACTCACACAGGCCTTCACCTGGCTGAACTCGGGCAGCGCGGCCGGCATCGCTGTCGGCGCGGCCCTCGCCGGCCGAGTCGTCGACGCACACACCGCCCACCACGGCTATGCCGTCGCACTACTGGCCACGTTGCTCGCGACGGCGATGGCATACGTGGTGAAGGTCAGCGGTAGGTGATCTCGCGTTCGGCGGCGGCGCGGGCGGCGTACTCGGCCGGGGTCAGGCCGATCTGCTGCTTGAACTCCTTGGAGAAGTGGGCCTGGTCGAAGTACCCTAGCGCGGCGGACAACTCCGCCAGCTCGGCGACCTCGCCCTGCGCCAGTAGCTCGGCGCCGTCGTGCAGGCGGTAGCGGCGCAGCACCCACTTCGGGCCGACGCCGACGTACCGCCGGAAGAGGCGTTGCAGCGTGCGGATCGGGATGCCGAACTGCTCGGTGATCTGGTCCACCCGCGCCACCGAACGGTCCGCCGCCATCGCGGTGACGATCTCGCGGACCAGCTCGTACGACGGGTCCGGCGGCGCGAGGTGGTCGCGCAGGAACGCCTCGAACACCGCACGACGCCGTACGTCGGACTCCTCGGCGAACACCAGGTCCGCCAGCCGGTCGCCGTCCGGGAACACCGCGGTCAGCGGCAGCCTCTGGTCGCGGAAGGAAGCCACGTCGAGCCCGGTCACCGCCCCGAACCCGCCGGCCCAGAACTTCACTCCGAACACCCGGCCCCGGCCGACCAACTCGCGCTCGAACTTGCGCGTGCACACCCCGTTCACGAACCCGCCACCCGGCTGCTCGAACGTCACGTTCACGCTGGGGAACGGCAGCACCTCGGCCGTGTACGGCTCGTCCAGGTCCCACTCGACGATCCAGTACCACTCGACGAACCGGCCGACCTCCGGCCCCGCGGCCAGGCGGCTCAGCGACCGGTGCCGGGCCTGCTCCCGCGGGTGCAGGATGCCCTTCTCGCTCTCCGGCGGGATGCTCAAATCGCCTGTCGCTTTCTTACAAGACCGGTACGGCTTCGCCGCCGTTGACTAAGGGCCATGACGACGAACACGGACAGAGACACTGTAGTTCGGCCCATCCCCGACGGTTATCACTCGCTGACGCCGTACCTCGCCGTGCCGGACGGCCCGAAGGCGATCGAGTTCTACCAGGCGGTGTTCGGGGCCGAGGTGATCAGCCGGCAGGACATGCCGGACGGGCGGGTCGGGCAGGCGGAGCTGAAGTTCGGGGACTCGATGCTGCAGCTGAGCGACCAGATGCCGCAGATCGGGCTGCGGGCGCCGAACGGCGAGTGGGTGCACTCGTCGCTGGTGCACTACGTGCCTGATGTGGACGCGACGTTCGCGAAGGCGGTCGAGGCCGGGGCGACGCCGGTGGAGCAGGTGCAGACGTTCATGACCGGCGACCGGTACGGCACGGTGATCGACCCGTTCGGACACCGGTGGGCGATCCTGACGAAGGTCGAGGACGTGTCGCGCGAGGAGGCCGACCGGCGGGTGAAGGAGTGGCTGGCCTCGAACCCGCAAGACCTTCAGTAGAAGGCGTTCCTCGCTTCCGGTCTCGGCCGGAAACGAGACCATCCTCGTTCGAGAACGAGACCATCCTCGTTCGAGAACGAGGAAGCAGCCCGCCGGAACCGTCCCCTGCGGCAGTTTCGGCGGGCCGCTGACTAAGAGTGTGCACGTGATCACGCAAAATGGCAACCCGTTACGTGATGAAACACCTACTTCAAGTGATCGCTTCAGCCCTGTGGACGGTGATCGGGCGACTGGACCGGGTTCCGGTAGGCTTTGGTCGCAAGAGCCTGGATGCGTCTCCGGATGAATGTCCGGTGAACGTCTCCGGGCTTCACCGTTTCCAGCGTCTGGCTGCCGCGGCGTCGCCGACGTCGTCGGCCGGCGCGTGAAGAGGAGGGCTGAGATGCCCGCAATCGTGCTCGTCGGCGCCCAGTGGGGCGATGAGGGCAAAGGCAAGGCGACCGATCTGCTCGGCAACACGGGCGAGGTCATCGACTACGTGGTCAAGTTCAACGGCGGCAACAACGCCGGCCACACGGTCGTGATCGGGTCCGAGAAGTACGCGCTGCACCTGCTGCCCAGCGGAATCCTGACCCCGGGGGTCACCCCGGTGATCGGCAACGGGGTCGTGGTCGACCTCAGCGTGCTGTTCGAGGAGCTGGACGCGCTGCAGGCCCGTGGCGTCGACACGTCCCGGCTGGTGGTGAGTGCGAGCGCTCATCTGATCCCGCCGTACAACCGGACGCTGGACAAGGTGACCGAGCGGTTCCTCGGCAGCCGCCGGATCGGGACCACGGGACGCGGCATCGGGCCGACGTACGCGGACAAGATGAACCGGATCGGCATCCGGGTCCAGGACCTGTACGACGAGAAGATCCTCGAGCAGAAGGTGACCGGCGCGCTGGAGCAGAAGAACCAGCTGCTGGTGAAGGTCTACAACCGCCGCGCGGTCGAGATCGCCGAGGTGCTGGACGAGCTGCTCGGGTACGCCGACCGCCTCAAGCCGATGGTGGCCGACACCAGCCTGCTGCTGAACAAGGCACTCGACGACGGCAAGACCGTGCTGATGGAGGCCGGTCAGGCGACCCTCCTCGACGTCGACCACGGGACCTACCCGTTCGTCACCTCGTCGAACGCGATCTCCGCGGGCGCGTGCACCGGCTCCGGCATCCCGCCGACGCGGATCGACCGCGTGATGGCGGTCGTCAAGGCCTACACGACCCGGGTCGGCGAGGGGCCGTTCCCGACCGAGCTGCTCGACGCCGACGGTGAGTGGCTGCGGCAGCAGGGCGCAGAGTTCGGTACGACGACCGGCCGGCCACGCCGGTGTGGTTGGTACGACGCGGTCATCGCGCGGTACGCCGCCCGCGTGAACGGTGTCTCCGACTTCGTCCTCACGAAACTGGACACGCTGACTGGGCGCTCGACGATCCCGGTCTGCGTCGCGTACGACGTCGGCGGTGTTCGGCACGACGAGATGCCGATGACGCAGACCGACTTCCACCACGCTGTCCCGGTCTACGAGGAGTTCGACGGCTGGTCCGACGACATCTCGGGCTGCCGCAGCTTCGAGGACCTCCCGAAGGAGGCCCAGGCCTACGTCCGCGCCGTCGAGTCCCTCAGCGGCGCCCGCATCTCCGCCATCGGCGTAGGCCCCGAACGCACCCAAATCGTCCAGCTGTGAGCTAAGTCAGCGGCCGATGAAGGGTAGGTCTCGGATGAAGGGGGCCTGGCGGAGGTCTTCGAGGGTGGGGCGGGTGTTGATGTCGGGGGTTTCTATGGGGGTGCGGGCCCAGGTGGAGCCCTCGCCCTGGGTGGCGTTGTAGAACGCGAGGCCGCCCAGGGCCAGCAGTACGGCGGCGACGATGGCCGACAGCCAGCGCGGGCGGAACGCGTTGCGGGCCGCGATGTGGGCGCCTCGACGGAGCGAGCTTCCGCCGGGGCCCCACCACGCGAAGAAGAGTGCGGTGAGCGCCGCGCTACCGAAGCCGACCGCCGACAGCGGCTGCCAGTCGACCCCGTTGGCGACACCGACCATTCCGGTCACGATGCCTCCGACGACGACTCCGGTCAGGAGCGGCAGGATCAGGCACGGCAGGGTGATCAGGGCTGAGGTGACCAGCTGCAGCGGAGTGGAGGCCGCGGCGACCACACCGTCGGAGCGCCCAGACCGGCCGCGCATCTGGCGGCGACGCATCAGGGCGGTGCTGGAGCGGTCGACCGTACGGGCGATCACGAACAGCACGATCGCCACTAGCGAGCCGAGGCCGGGGTAGAGCGCAACGAGTCCGGTGAGCGCGATCATGAAGCCGACGACCACAGCTGTGCGCTTGCCGGTGGCGGGAGCTCGCTGCGGCTTCCCGTCGTACGGGTTGGCCTGGAAGGGGTCCCTGCGCTCCAGTGACTGAGGAGCACGCTGCTGATACGGCTCCGGCGTCGGGCTCTGGTAGCCACCGGGGTTCGGCGCAGCCGCGTAGCCGGGGGCGCCATGGTAGGGGAGCGGCATCGCAGCCGGAGCGGCCGCGTTCGGCGCCGGACTGTACGTCGCCGGATGCACCGGAGCCCCCGCCAGACCGCCAACACCACCACCGGCAGCGCCACCAGCCGCACCGCCGACCACAGCACCGCCGGCCACCGCGCCGCCAGCCGCTGCTGCAGCCGCGGCCTTGCGATTGGCAGCGGCATCGCGGAGCTTGTCCCGAATCGGCGCAAACGCGGACAGCGGCGGAATTACCGACGGCACCAGTTGCGCCACCTCCGCAGGCGACGGCTCTCCAGGCGACGCAGGCTCGGTGGACTCCTCCGGCATGACCCGAGTCATCTGCGCAGTAGGCGGACTGAGCTGAACAGTCGGCGGAGCAACCACCACCGTCGGCTTGTCACGCGGCACGAACGCATCGCGGCCCTCGGCGTACCGGTTGAGGCCGGTCATGATCTCGTCCTGCGTCGGCCGGTCCCGTCGGTCCGGAGAGAGCGCCGCGGCAAGCAGGGACTTCAGCCGCGGGTCCAGCCCGTCTAGGTCGGCCTGACCGCTGTGCACCCGGGCCAGCACGGCCTCGAACGGACCCTTGCCGAATGGCCGCCGTCCAGTGGCCGCAAACGCCACAGTCGCGGCCCAGCCCCACCAGTCCGCGGACTCCGACACCGTCTCGCCCTCGATGAGCTCCGGTGCGAGGTAACCCGGCGTACCGATCACCAGGCCGGTCTGAGTGAGTCGCAGGTCGTCAGCGGCCTGGGCGATACCGAAGTCGATCATCACCGGGCGGCCGTTGAACATCATCACGTTGCCCGGCTTGAGGTCGCGGTGGATGACGCCGGCGGTGTGGATCGCCTGCAGCGACTCCGCCAGGCAGCCGGCCACCGGCAGCCACTTGCGCGGCGTCAGTGGTCCACGGTCGTCGACCTGCTCGTCCAGTGGCCGGCCCGGGACGAACCGCGTCACCAGGTACGGCTGGTCGCCTTCCAGGTCGTGGTCGAGGATGCCTGCCACACCGGGGTGGTTCACCTTCTGCAGTGTGGTTGCTTCGCGCTGCAACCGGGCGCGTGCGATCGGGTCGTGGGCGACGTGCGGACGCAGCACCTTCAGTGCGACTTCCTGGTGCTCGGGTCCTTCGGCCAGGTAGACGACGCCCATGCCGCCCTGCCCGAGCCGCCGCACCAGCCGGTACGGCCCGACCCGCTCCTCCACCTCCTCCACCGGTGTGGAAGGAGGTCCCCCTGTGGCTGACATGCCATCTACGGTACGTCGGCAGCAGACCAATCCAGGCCTGATGACGTCAGAGGTAATCGTCTTGATGCACCGAGTGCCGGAGCCTTGTCGCATCCCGAGGAGCGAGGAGGCTCACCGTGAAGCACTACGCGATCGCCAACCTGCGCAACGTCCGCCTCGGCGCGGGCATCACCGAGTACCTCGAGCGCATCGACGCGACGCTGGCGCCGTACGACGGCCACTTCATCGTGCACGGCAATCAGCCGGAGTACATCGAGGGCATGTGGGACGGCGCCTTGATCGTGATCGAGTTCCCGGACTACGAAAGCGCCCGCGGCTGGTACGACTCACCCGCGTACCGCGAGATCCTGCACCTGCGCACCGACAACTCCGACGGCGTCGCGATGCTCGTCGAGGGCGTCGACCGGACGCATAAGGCCACCGACGTACTGGGCTGAGGTTGGTGGCCGGATCCTTGCGAAGGGCGGCCAGGCGGTCACTGGCTGGCAGCGATGCGAAACGGTTGGGTGAAGGTATGCGGATCGAGATGCTGGTGTTCGACGGGGTCGATGAGATGGATGTGATGGGTCCGTTCGAGGTGTGGAGTCACGCCTCGAAGCGGACGGAGCTCGAGCTCGCGCTGGTCGGGCTGGACGGGCCGGTCGAGGTGACCGGGCTGCATGGTCTGCAGTTCAAGGCACCGGTTGGGCTCGGTACGCCGGACGCGCTGTTCGTCCCCGGGGGCGGCTGGCTGAACCGCGCCGACAAAGGCTCGTGGGCCGAGGCGAGGCGCGGTGTGATGACCGCCCGGATCGCCGAGCTCGCGCCACAGCTCCGTTTCGTCAGCTCGGTCTGCACGGGCTCGATGCTGCTCGCCGAAGCCGGTCTGCTGAAGGGGCGAGCGGTGACCACGAATCGCAACGCCTGGTCGGAGCTCGAGGAGTTCGGCGCGGACGTGAAGACGAACCGCGTCGTCGACGACGGCGACCTGGTCACCGCCGGCGGCATCACGGCCGGCATCGACCTCGCGCTGCACGTCGTCGAGCGCGAGTTCTCCGCCGAGGTCGCGGACGGCATCGCGGCCACGATGGAGTACACCCGCGACCGCGACCTCTACCTGGTTGCTGCAGGCAACTGACGCCGGAGCAGCACCCCGCGGCTGCCGCGCTTGCGGAGCAGGGCGCCGGACAGATCCTCCAGCCGGGGCGGGACGAGCTCGATCTCCTCCTCGACCGACCACGCCGCCGGCCAGACCTGCCGCGCGAGTTCGCCCGCTTCCAGCGCCACGAACAGGTGATCGGTCGGGAACCGATCGAGCAGGCTCAGGTCCTGGCCGTAGTACAAGACCTCGATCAGCAGGTACGCCGACCCCGTGAGCCGGGCCGTGGTCGCGAGGTCCTCGAAGCTGTGTGGATGGATGCGAACGTCCCCGCTCACGTTCGAGCGCAGCCGGTCGAGGAGATCCTCGTTCGGCTCGGTCGCGTCGACGGAGTACCCATCGGCCAGCAGCCGCTGCGTCAGCGCGCCCTCGTGCGCGCCCACCTCGATCACCCGCCCCGCGGCGGGATCGAAGTGCCTCCGCAACCACCGGACCGTCGCATCCAGCCGCTCCTGCTCGTACGGCGATGCCGCGACCTCGACCGGGTCGAGTACGACGGGCGGCGTACTGACCGCCATCGTGTAGCGGACCGAGCCCTCGACGGCAGCCGTGAGGTCGAGGGCCCAGCGACCGTGCGTGGTCCGGGTGTCCGACGGGTGATGCGTCCAGACGGTGAACGGGACCGCGCCGGCCTCGCGGGCGATCGCCGCGGCCGCGGTCGCCGGTGAGAACGGCTTGTCGCTCTCGCCGGAGCTGGCCTGGAGTGCAGCGATCGCCGCGAGCCGGCCTTCGAGCGGCACGCCGGCTGGCAGCTTCAGGTAGATGCCACGCTCGGCGGCGAGCAGGTGGACCTCACGGCCATGGGCCGGATCCAGGACGGACAGGAAGTCGGTGACGGCATCTTCGGGACGGACAACGGCGAGGACGTCAATCATCCTGGTCCAGTTTACGCAACGTCCTTACCGAAGGTTGTCGAGCGTGTGTCGATCAGTTGACGAGTTGCGGGTAGGCCGCGGAGAGGTCCTGGGAGGCCAGCGCCTTGGCTCCGCGCGCGGTGTCGTCGGCCAGCACCTCGTGCGCCCCTGCCTCGATGCCGTCGAGCGCCTGCTTGGCGATGTCCTCCGGGCGAGCCTTCGGTGCGGTGACGGCGGTCGCCATGTCGGTGTCGACGTACCCCATGTGCAGGCCGGTGACGCCGATGCCGCGGTCGAGCAGCTCGAGCCGGATCGCGTTGCTCTGCAGCCAGAACGCGGCCTTCGTCGCGGCGTACGCGCCGTGCAGGGCGACCCAGGAGAGTGCCGAGTGCGCGTTCAGGATGTGGCCGCCGCCGTTACGCTCGATCACCGGGACCAGGGCGCGGGTCAGGTTGAGCGGGCCGAAGAAGTTCGACTCGAAGACGTCCCGGACGGCCTCGATCGGGGTGTCCAGGTAGGTGTCCGGTGAGCCGGCCCCGGCGTTGTTGACCAGGACGGTGACGTCCGGGACCGCGGCGACCAGGGCGTCGATCGAGGCCTGGTCGGTGATCTCCAGCGCCAGCGGCACGACGCGCGGATCGCTGCTCGGCTTGGGGTTGCGGGCGGTGGCGTAGACCTTCGCGACACCGCGGTCCAGCAGGTCGTCGACGATCGCCTTGCCGATCCCGCGCTGGCCGCCGGTGACGAGGACGACGGCGCCTTCGAGGTTGGTCATGTCAGAACTCCAAATGCGTGGAAACCGATCTGTTTCCATCAGCGTAAACCGATCGGTTTCCCAATGCAAATCCACCCGGTACTCTCGTTGCATGACCACCTCGGCGACACCCCGCGAGCGGCTCCTGGACGCCGCGGGCGAACTCTTCTACCGCGACGGCGTCGGCATCGGTGTGGACGCGCTCTGCAAGGCGGCCGGGGTGTCGAAGAAGTCGATGTACCAGCTGTTCCGCTCCAAGGACGAGCTGATCGCGGAGAGCCTGGCCAGCCGCGGACCGGCGTACCAGCGCATGCTGCACCCGGGGTCGGAGGACGACCGGCCGGCCCGCGACCGGATCCTGTCCGTGTTCGAGCGGCAGGACCGGATGGCTGCCGAGAGCAACTACCTCGGCTGCCCGATGGTGAGTACGGCGGTCGAGCTGAAGAACCCGGAACACCCGGGCTCGGTGGTCGCGCGGCACTTCAAGCAGCAGCTGACCGACTACTTCCACCGTGAGCTGGTGAAGGCGGGCGCGGATGACCCGGGCACGCTGGCGATCCAGCTGACCATCATCTTCGACGGCGTGAGCGCTCGCGCGGTGGTTCGGGCGCAGCCCCTTGGTGGAGTCGGTGTCGCCACGGCCGCTGCGCTGCTGGACGCCGCCGGTGTGCGCTCCGGCGAGCTGGCGACCCAGGCGCGCTGACACCAGACGACCGGCTTGCCGTTCGGGGAAAGGATGCCGTCCGGCAGGAACCGCTCGTCGCGGTACCAGAGCCCGCTCGACGGGATCCGCAACCGCCGCGTCCGCTTGATGTGGTCGTACAGCCGGTAGAGCTTCGTCCAGTACGACGTCTCGCCACGCAGCCGGCCGATCCGCGCGAGCGGCGGCGTCGCCATGTGCAGCGCGTCGCACCACCACCAGTCGTCGATCTTCGTGCTGTCGACCATCCGCCGCAGCGTGTCCGTTGCCGCGGTCAACTTGTTCGGCGACGGCTCGAGCCTCGTAGAGGTCGAGGTAGGTCTGGATGCAGTTGTGGTTGTCGGCGTAGCGGGTGGCCACGCCGCCGGGGATGCCGTAGTCGTGCCGCTCGGGGGCGGGGTGGCGACTGCGGTGGTGGTGACGGAGGGTAGTGCCGGGGCGGCCATGGCGGCGGTTCCGAAGGTCAGGAACTGGCGTCGTTTGATGGGACAACACCTCACTTTGTTCCACGGATGATGGGACTTCTCGGCAGGTTGTTCCGTTGTGAAATTCCTGCCCGTTGGGATATTGACCTGCTCACCGTCCGTCGTCAGACTTTCGAAAAGACCCTGCGCTAGTGGGGGAAGCGCAGGTGTTCTTACCGCCCCGAAGAACAGGACACCGCCCATGCGAAAGAAACCCCTGGTCTTGGCTGCTGCGTGCGTTGCGCTGGTTGCCGGGACCCTCAGCAGCCCTGCTGTCGCCAGTCCGAAGGCAGAGACGATGGTTCCGCAAGCGCCCGCCGTGTTCACGCACCCTGGTGTCGGCGTGAGCCGGGCGCAGCTCGACTTCGTCCGGGCCAAGGTGCAGGCCGGTGCGCAGCCGTGGACGGACGCGTTCAACCAGGCCAAGAACAGCAGTTACGGGTCGTTGAGCCGGACGCCGAAACCGCGAGCCGTCGTCGAGTGCGGTCCGTACTCGAACCCGAACCTCGGCTGCACCGACGAGCGCCAGGACGCGATCGCGGCGTACACCGACGCGGTGCTCTGGTACATCACCCGTGACGACCGCTACGCCCAGAAGGCGATCCAGCTCATGGACGCCTGGTCGGCGACGATCCAGGACCACACCAACAGCAACGCGCCGCTGCAGACCGCGTGGTCGGCGTCGTCCTGGCCGAAGGCCGCCGAGATCATCAAGCACGTGTACGGCAACTGGCCGAACTCGGGCCGGTTCGCGACCATGCTGCGCAACGTCTACCTGCCCGAGATCATCAACGGCTCCAACTCCAACGGGAACTGGGAGCTGACGATGACCGAGGCCATCCAGGGCATCGGCGTGTTCCTCGAGGACCGGGCCGTGTACGACAAGGCGATCTCGCTCTACCGGGTCCGGGTGCCGGCCTTCGTCTACCTGGAGTCGGACGGCCCGCTGCCGAAGACCAAGCCGAGCCAGAACCTGAACACCCGCGAGAAGATCATCGCCTACTGGCACGGCCAGGAGACGTTCGTGAACGGCGTGACGCAGGAGACCTGCCGCGACTTCACCCACACCGGCTACGGCATCTCGTCGATCTCGCACGTGCTGGAGACGTCCCGGATCCAGGGCATCGACCTGTACCTGGAGTTCGGTGAGCGGCTGCGGCACGCGCTCGGGTTCCAGTCCCGGTGGGAACGCAACCTCGAGCCGGTGCCGTCCTGGCTGTGCAACGGGTCGGTGAACCGCGGACTCGGACCGATCACCGAGGTCGGGTTCAACGCCCTGCACACCCGGCTCGGGATCGCGATGACGAACACCCAGGCGATCACCGAGTCGCGGCGTCCGGCCGGGAGCAACAGCCTCTTCGTGGCGTGGGAGACCCTCACGCACGCGGAGAACCCGTCCTGAGTCTCACCAGGCTGCGGCCGGGGAACTCCTCGGCCGCAGCACCGATCAGATCTGGGCTTCGCCGCGCTTCCAGTAGCCCTGGAACGAGATCGCGCTCTTCGGCATCCCGGCCGCGTTGACCAGGTGGCGCCGTACCGACTTGATCATCGAGGACTCGCCGGCCACCCAGGCGTAGTCGGCGTCGTACGGGAGAGCGGCGGCTTTGAGTGCCTCGAGCAACGAGGTCTCGCCGGTCACGACCCAGGTGACGTCGGCCGTGCCAGGGGTCGGCAGTGGGCGGGCATCGCGGATGTCGGGCACCTCGACGAACACCGTGGCGTGGATCGCGGCTGGCAGCTGTTCGAGGATCCCGGCGAGAGCGGGCAGCGCAGTCTCGTCGGCGACGAGCACCCGGCGGATGCTGGTCGCCGGCGGGACGTAGTCGACGCCGGAGTGCAGCAGGCCCTTGGTGCTGGTGGTGTCGACCGCGAACGGCAGGATCAGGCCGAGTTGGTCACCGGGCTCGGCCTCGCTGACCCACGCGGACGCGGGGCCGTTGACGCCGTGCAGGACGAACTCGATGTCGATCTCGGCGACCTCCGGACGGAGCGCCCGGACCGTGTATGTCCGCATGATGAAACGCTCGTCGGCCGGCTGCGCGCACCACTGGGTGTACCAGTCCGGGCCGACCGGGAGCTTGAGCTCACCGCCGTTAGGCGGCGCGAGTAGGACCTTGATGCGCTGGTCCGGGCCGGCCGTCACGGCCTCGGCGATCCGCGGTGCGACGAACGTCACGCGGCGCAGGTGCGGGCTGAGGTCGTCGACCGCCGCCACGGTGGCGAGCACCGAGTCGAACACGATCGGCCGCTCGAGCACAGTCGTCATGCTGTTTCTCTCCATTGAATTCGGCCCCACCCCGCCGCCCCGGTCAGGAAGCCTTGCAGGGGAGGCTCAGGTGCGGACCCGTGGACGGCCGGGTTATTCTGAGGCGTCTAGAGGTTAGCCTTACCTAAGAGGATCCCAAAGTCCAATGCCCCCGCCCACTGCTGTGGCCGAGTCCACAGGTCCCGACGCCGTTGTGCCGACGCGGCCGCGGCGGACCCGGCGGGCCACCCTCATCCTCGGGTTGTTCGGCTGCATTGCCCTGCTGGCGCTGGTGACGTTGCTCAGCATCGCGGTCGGTTCGAAGCAGATCCCGCTGTCGACCGTGTTCGATGCCCTGCGCCACTACGACGACGCGAACACCGATCACGTGATCATCCGGTCACTGCGGGTGCCGCGGACCGTGATCGGCCTGCTGGTCGGCGCGGCCCTGGGTCTGTCGGGTGCCCTGATGCAGGGCGTGACCAGGAACCCGCTGGCTGACCCGGGCATCCTCGGGGTCAACGGCGGCGCCGCGCTTTTCGTTGTCGCGGGCATCTACTGGTTCGGGATGTCGACGCTGACGTCGTACGTCTGGCTGGCTTTTGCCGGCGCCGCCGCGGCCTCGGTCGCGGTCTACATGCTCGGGTCGCTGGGCCGCGAGGGCGTGACGCCGGTGAAGCTGGCGCTGGCCGGCGCGGCGATGACGGCGATGCTCGGCTCGCTCACCACCGCGCTGCTGATCGGTGACGTCGACACGTTCGACCAGTACCGGTTCTGGGCGGTCGGATCGCTGGCCGGCCGGGGCTCGGACATCGCCATGCAGGTCGCGCCGTTCATCCTGATCGGGATCGTGCTGGCGCTGGTCTCGGGCCGGGTCCTGAACGCGCTGTCGCTCGGCGACGAGGTCGCGAAGTCGCTCGGCCAGCGGGTCGGACTGGCGCGGTTGTTCGTCGCGGTGATCGTCGTACTGCTGTGTGGCGCTGCCACCGCGGCCGCGGGACCGATCGGTTTTGTCGGGCTGACGATCCCGCACGTGGCCCGGCTGATCACCGGCCCGGACTACCGCTGGATCCTGCCGTACTCGATGCTGCTGGCGCCGATCCTGCTGCTCGCCTCCGACGTCCTCGGCCGGATCGTCGCGCAGCCCGGTGAGCTGCAGGTCGGCATCGTCACCGCGGTGATCGGCGCGCCGTTCTTCATCGCGCTGGTACGGCGCCGGAAGCTGGCGGACCTGTGACGACGACAGCCGAGGCAGTTCAGGTCATCGCCCGGGCCCGCGCGGTCCGGCAGGCTCGCTCGTTCACGGTGATCGTCGTCCTCGCCGTACTCGTGTTCGCGGTCTTCTGCGTCTCGCTGTCGCTGGGCGACTTCAAGATCCCGGTCGTCGACGTGGTGAAGACGCTGTTCGGCGGCGGCGACCGCGCGACCGAGTTCATCGTCAACCGGCTGCGATTGCCCAGGGCACTCACCGGCCTGATGGTCGGCGCCGCCCTCGGCATGTCCGGCGCGATCTTCCAGAGCATCGCCCGCAACCCGCTGGCCAGCCCCGACATCATCGGCGTCACGTACGGCGCCAGCGCGTTCGCCGTGTTCGCCATCGTCACGCTCGGCCTGACCGGCGTGGCGGTGTCGGCGTTCGCGATCGTCGGCGCGGTGCTGACCGCGTTCATCATGTACGTGCTGGCCTGGCGGCAGGGAGTGTCGAGCTACCGGCTGATCCTGATCGGGATCGGCATCGGGGCGATCGCCACCAGCATCACGTCGTACCTGCTGACCAAGGCGCGGGTCGAGATCGCCCAGCAGGCGCTGATCTGGCTGACCGGCAGCCTGAACGGCCGGGACTGGTCGAACGTCCGGTCGATGGGAATCACGCTGGCCGTGCTGACGCCGCTGATGATGTTCCTGGTCCACCAGTTGCGGATCCTGCAGCTCGGCGACGAGACGGCGTACGGGCTGGGGCTGCGGGTCGAGCTGTCCCGGCTCGGGCTGATCGTGATCGGCGTACTGCTCGCGGCCGTCGCGACCGCGGCGGCGGGACCGATCGGGTTCGTCGCGTTCGTGGCGCCACCGATCGCGCGCCGGCTGACCCGGTCGCCGGGGCCGGCGATGATCGCGTCCGCCTTGCTGGGTGCGCTGGTGGTGTCGGTGTCCGACCTGATTGCGCAGCACGCGTTCGGGGACACCCAGTTGCCGGTCGGGGTGGTGACGGGTGTGGTCGGAGCGCCGTACCTGATGTTCCTGCTGGCCCGGTCCAACCGGGTGGGGAGTGGTGGCTGAGAGATGGAGAACTCTGTGGACCACAGTTTGGCTGCTGACGGGTTGGCGGTCGGGTACGACCAGCGGGAGATCATCCACGACCTGTCGGTGCGGATCCCGACCGGGAAGATCACCGTCATCGTCGGCGCCAATGCGTGCGGCAAGTCGACCCTGCTCAAGACGCTGGCCCGGTTGCTGAAGCCGTCGCGCGGGACGGTGCTGCTGGATGGGAGGAGCATCCAGTCGATCCCGACGCGGGAGGTCGCGACGAAGCTCGGCCTGCTGCCGCAGTCGCCGACCGCGCCGGAGGGGATCACGGTCGCCGACCTGGTCGGGCGTGGTCGCTACCCGCGGACCCGGTGGATCCGGCAGTGGACCAGGACCGACGACGAGGCGGTCGCGGCCGCGATGACGTCGACCGACGTACTCTCGATCGCGGACCGGCCGATCGACGAGCTGTCCGGCGGGCAGCGGCAACGCGTCTGGATCGCGATGGCGCTCGCCCAGGAGACCGACATCCTGCTGCTGGACGAGCCGACGACGTTCCTCGACCTGACGCACCAGTTCGAGGTGCTGGACCTGCTGGTCGACCTGAACAAGTCCGACGAGCGCACCATCGTCCTGGTTCTGCACGACCTCAACCAGGCCTGCCGCTTCGGCGACCACCTGATCGCGATGAAGGACGGCGCCATCGTCTGCGAGGGCAACCCGAGCGAGGTCATCACCGAACAGGTCGTCCACGACGTCTTCGGCCTGGCCGTCAAGGTCATCCCCGACCCGGTGGCCGGCACCCCCATGGTGGTCCCCCTGGGCCGCCACACCACCCGCAGCGACCGCCCCCAGGACACCCCGCCGGCGACCTCCCGCACCGACTCCGCGCCCGCGATCGACGCTTCGGCCGGCGGTGAATCGGGTGTCAGCGGTCCGGGTGGAGGTGCTGCAGCTGCCAGCAGTGCAGTTGCGCAGGCGCTCGCGGCCAGCGCGGCAGCCAACGGCGTCTGCCGTCCCAGCGACCGCTAGACGCTCAGGTGTAGAGCCATTTGCCGTACGGCGTCCCGGGGCCGGGATCAGGTGGTTGGGCGCCGGGACTGGTAGAGGATCAGGCCGGCTAGGAGGGCGCCTAAGGTGCCCAGAGCCAGATCACCGAGGGTGTCGGTGTAGGCGGTTTGGAGCTCGGGGGAGTTGCGGATGAAGGCGAAGTACTCGCCGACCTCCCACACGACCGCGGCGGTGGCGCCGAAGCCGAGGGCTACGAAGGCGGTCAGGCCGCGGGACAGGGTCGGCGGCGCGAAGGCGATCAGGACGCCGGCGGTGAGGAGGCCCCAGAGGATGAGGTGCATGGCGTCGTCCCACCAGCTCACGGTGTCGAACAGGTTGAGCCGGTTGCCGATCAGGTCGATCAGCCACGGGAGCGTCATCAGTAGATCGGCGTGCCACGGGAACCGGGCGTGCAGTTTGCTGCGCGTCCGGCCGTACGCCCACCACCACAGCGGCAGCACCATCACGCCGAGCGGGTAGACGATCAGCCGCGCGGTCGACGCCTTGCCCTTGATCCCGCTGAGGTCCGGCCAGATCAGGGCCGACAGCAACAAGCCGAACAGCAGAACCTTCGCGGCCAGGGCGGCGTACCGGACCCAGTTGATCCGCGTGGTGGGGACCGTGGTGGCAACCATCGTCGTCATGCCTCCCAGTCAAACCGGCCGCTGGGCGAGGCGGATGAGTACAACTACGGACGAGCAGCCACGGAAAACCCCCGGCCGCGCCATTCTGACGCACCCGGGGGCAGTTGTCCCGCCTTCCCCACCCCGCTCGCCCGTCGGCCTGGGCCGCAGCGGGTGGTGGGAGAGCTGGTTGTGGTGGTGCGGGTCAGCTGACGCTGATCAGGTCGACGACGAAGATGAGGGTTTCGCCGGGCTTGATCGCGTTGCCGGCGCCGCGGTCGCCGTACCCGAGGTGCGGCGGGATGACCAGCTTGCGGCGGCCGCCGACCTTCATGCCCTGGACGCCGGTGTCCCAGCCCTGGATGACCTGGCCGACGCCGAGCTGGAAGGCCAGCGGGGCGCCCCGGTTGTACGACGCGTCGAACTCCTCGCCGGTCGAGTGCGCGACACCCACGTAGTGCACGTTCACCCGCGACCCGGCCTTGGCCTCGTCACCGTCGCCGACGGTGATGTCGGTGATCTCCAGGTCCGCCGGCGGCGGGCCCTCCGGGAAGTCGATCTCTGGCTTGTCAGTCATGCCCACCAGCTAAGCAGATCCCCCTCCCACCCCGACCCAGGACCCGTCTAACCTCGCACTTCATGCGGAAGACACTGGCCCTGCTGGTTGCCGTTGTACTCGCAGGTTCCGTGTCAAGCCGCCGAACGGCTCCACCACGGTCGAGTTCCGCCACCTGCAGAAGTGGCTCCCGCCGCACCCCTGCTCCAACCCGTACTTCACCGGTCAGACCTGCATCACGCAGTTCGAGCAGTGGTGGGACGACAACCAGCACCCGTACTCGCTCCAGCTCTCCCGCACCATCGAGATCGCCCGCAGCCTGGGCATGGCGTTCACCAACCGCACCACAGTCCCCGTCACCTGGAACGCCGACGCCCGCTACTACTGGCACTACTGATCACGGCCAGCCTGCCTTTGGGGTGGGTACGGCGTGGGTCAGCAGGCGGCCTGTGGGCGTGGAGAGGAGCCGGTCGAGGTTGGCGTCGAAGGACTCCTGCATGTGCCAGTCGGCGGTGAGCATGTAGAGCGTGCCGTCGCCCAGCGTGCAGGCGAAGCCGGCGTGCTCCAGCGGCACGGTTTCGAGGATTTCGCCGCCTTCTGCGATGCGCAGGCAGGCCGACTCGCCCTGTTCGGTCCAGCCGGGGGTCCAAATGGCGCCTGACTCGTCCATGCACATGCCGTCGCCGGGGTGGGGTGCCCAGACGCGGCGGTTGGAGAGGCTGCCGTCGTCGGCGATGTCGTACGCCGTCAGCACGCCGCCGAACGACTCCGCGATGACCAGCGTCGAGTTGTCCGGCGTGATCACCATGCCGTTGGGGAACGCGAGCTCGTCCGCCACCCGCCGTACCGCGCCGTCCGGGGTGGCGAGCAGGATGAAGCCCGGCCGTTCACCAGAGGCCGGCTCGAAGTCGCAGCCGCCGTTGACGTAGATGTTGCCGCGCCCGTCGACGACGATCTCGTTGAGGCCGCCGTACGACGACAGGTCCGCATGCGTCACCAGGTCACCAGAGGCCTCCTGTCGCAGCAGCAGCCCCTCTGGTCCCGCCACCACCAGCAGACGCCCGTCCGGCAACCAGTCGATCGAGAACGGGATCGTGGTCGGCACCCGCACCATCACCTCCCGCTTCCCGTCCGCGTCGACGGTGAGCACCTCCTGAGCGCCCCAGTTGGAGCACCAGAACCGCCCGTCGTGCCAACGTGCCGACTCTCCGATCATGAGCCCGGTCAGCAGTACCTCAGTCATCAGAACTCCTTCCGTCTTATCCACTACACGAACGGCGAATGTGTAGATCGACAGTCCGGTGCCCTAGGCTGATGGCCCGTGAAGGTTTTGGTGGTCGGCTCCGGTGGCCGGGAGCACGCGTTGGTCTGGGCGTTGGCCCAGGACTCAGAGGTCGAGCAGGTCGTGGCGGCGCCGGGCAACCCCGGTATCGCGGTGTTGCGGCCGGCCTACGACGGGCAAACGATCGTTTGCCGGCCGGTGGACATCACCGACCACGATGCGGTCGTCGCGCTGGCCAGGGAGATGGCCGCCGACCTGGTCGTGGTCGGGCCGGAGGCGCCGTTGGTGGCCGGGCTGGCCGACCCGTTGCGCGAGGCTGGGATCGCGGTCTTCGGCCCGTCCAAGGACGCTGCCCAGATCGAGGGCTCGAAGGCGTTCGCCAAGGACGTGATGGCTGCCGCGAGTGTGCCGACCGGCCGGGCCTACGTGTGTACGACGCCCGAGGAAGCCGCCGAGGCGATCGACGCGTTCGGGCCGCCGTACGTGGTCAAGGACGACGGTCTCGCGGCTGGCAAGGGTGTCGTCGTCACCTCCGACCGGGACGAGGCGCTCGCGCACGCTGCCGGGTGTGAGCAGGTGCTGATCGAGGAGTTCCTGGACGGCCCGGAGGTGTCGCTGTTCGCGATCACCGACGGTACGACGGTGCTGCCGATGCAGCCGGCGCAGGACTTCAAGCGCCTTGCGGACAACGACGAAGGCCCGAACACCGGCGGCATGGGCGCCTACACACCGTTGCCCTGGGCACCGGAAGACCTGGTCGAGGAGATCACCGAGAAGGTGCTCCAGCCGACCGTCGACGAGCTGCGGCGCCGCGGCATGCCGTTCAGCGGCCTGCTGTACGCCGGTCTGGCGCTGACGTCGCGCGGTGTCCGGGTGATCGAGTTCAACGCCCGCTTCGGCGACCCGGAGACGCAGGCGCTGCTGCCGTTGCTGAAGACCCCGCTGGGCGGCCTGCTGTACGCCGCCGCGACCGGCAAGCTCGCCGATCACGAGCGGCTGGGCTGGAAGAACGCCGCCGCGGTGACGGTCGTGGTCGCCGCGAAGAAGTACCCGGCCAGCCCGCGCAAGGGCGACGTGATCGCCGGCATCGACCAGGCCGAGGTGGACGACGTCCGCGTCTTCCACGCCGGTACGGCGGTCGAGGACGACGAGCTCGTCACGTCGGGCGGCCGCGTGCTGGCCGTCAGCGCCACCGGCAAGGACCTCGACGAGGCCCGCCAGCGCGCCTATGCGGCCGTCGGCCAGATCCGCATCAAGGGCTCCCAGCACCGCACCGACATCGCCCTCAAAGCCTCCCGCGGCGAGGTCACCGTCTAGGAGGAACATGGCGTCGTTCGAGGAACTCGTCGCCGAGGGTGACGCGGTCCCGACCGAAGGCTGGGACTTCAGCTGGTTCGACGGACGGGCGACCGAAGAGCGTCCGTCTTGGGGCTACCAGCGCCTGATGGGCGAGCGGATGGCCGCGGCCGAGGCCGCCTTGGACATCCAGACCGGTGGCGGGGAAGTCCTGGCCGGGGTGCCACGCCGTGCGCCGCTCTGTGTCGCCACCGAGGCCTGGCCGCCCAACATCGCGAAGGCGACCGCGCTGCTGCATCCACTGGGCACGGTCGTCGTCGCCGATCCCGAAGAACCGCCGCTCCCGTTCGCTGACGGCGCGTTCGACCTGGTGGTCAGCAGGCACCCGGTCAGGTCCTACTTCGACGAGATCGCCCGGGTGCTCCGCCCAGGCGGCACGTACTTCGCTCAGCACATCGGACACCGCACCGTCGTCGAGCTCACCGAGTACTTCCTCGGCCCGCAGCCCGACACCGACGGTCCACGTCCGGAGCGCGAGCGGGTCCAGGCGGAAGCAGCGGGGCTGGAAATCGTCGACGTACGCTCGGAACGGCTCCGCATGGAGTTCTACGACATCGCCGCCGTCGTCCACTTCCTCCGCAAGGTCATCTGGATCGTCCCCGGCTTCACGTCCGCGGCCTACCTCCCCCGCCTCCGCGAGCTCCACGACCAGATCCAGTCCGACGGACCCTTCGTCACCCACAGCACCCGAACCCTCTTCGAGGCCCGCAAACCGATCTGACGGAACCGCGGCCGCCGTCCCGGTGTGTACTGAGGTATGGGGACGGCCGACAGCGACGCACTGCGGGAGTTCTACTCCGCGCAGCAGCCTCGGTTGGTCGGCGTGATCTCGTTGCTGACCGGGTCGCGCGCCGAGGCCGAGGACATCGTCCAGGAGGCGTTCGTCCGGCTGGTGCCACGCTGGGCCAAGGTCTCTCGGTACGACGCACCAGAGGCCTGGGTGCGCCTGGTCGCCGTACGGCTGGCTGCCAATCGGCACCGGGACCGCAACCGGCTCAGCGGGCTGTTCCACCGGCTACCGCGCGAGCACGCCGAGCCTGATCCGGCGGAGCGGTACGGCGGCGACCTGGAGCAGACGCTGGCCGGCCTGCCGATGCCGACGAGACAGGTCGTTGTCCTCTACTACGTGTGTGATCTGAGCGTCGCGCAGGTGGCTGACACCCTCGGGATCGCCGAGGGCACCGTGAAGTCGCGGCTGGCCCGGGGCCGGGAGGCGCTGAGCGCGACGTTGAGGAGTGAGGACCATGCCTGATCTGAAGCAGGAGCTCCAGGTGCTCGCCGACCGCCGGTCCGCCGAGTCGAGTGCGGACTTCGACCGAGTGCTCGCCACGGCTGCCGCCAGGCGGCGTCGGCGGGGGTGGTCCGCGGTGGCGGCCGCGGTTGTCGGGGCGGTGGTCGTCGCCGGGGTGGTGCCGTGGGATCGGACCGAGAAGGTGGCCGAGAATCCTCCGAGTCATCCGGGTGGGGTCACCATCACGCCGGCCACTGCACGCCCCGGGCAGCGGCTTGCACTGACCTTTCCCGCAGAGCCGTCGCGTGGTCTCGGATTCGACCTGGCGCCGGCGGCCGAGCCTACGCGCGTTCTCTACTACCTGGGGTCGGATCGCATCGGTGGCACGCCCTCGTGGGTGCCTGCCGCCGGACGTGACGGGATCGGCGGGCCGGAACCTGGCATCGGCGGACCCGGCCCTGATCATGTCGTCGTGCCGGATACCACCCCGGACGGCACGTATCTGCTCTGTACGGCGAATGGACTCGAGCGGGTCTGTGGACTGCTGACCGTGAGGCGTTGAGGTTCTGGGAGAATGGGCGTCGTGTCGAGCTCGAGCAAGCCCCGGATTCCCAACGTTCTCGCGTCGCGTTACGCCAGTCTGTCGATGGCTCAGCTGTGGTCGCCGGAGCACAAGATCGTGCTCGAGCGGCGACTCTGGGTGGCGGTGCTGAAGGCTCAGAAGGAGCTCGGCGTCGCGGTGCCGGACGGGGTGGTCGAGGACTACGAGCGGGTGGTCGACCAGGTCGACCTCGAGTCGATCGCGGCCCGCGAGCGGGTCACCCGGCACGACGTGAAGGCGCGGATCGAGGAGTTCAGCGCGCTCGCCGGGCACGAGCACATCCACAAGGGCATGACCAGCCGCGACCTGACCGAGAACGTCGAGCAGCTGCAGATCCGGGCCGGCCTCGAGCTCGTCCGCGATCGCGCCGTCGCCACCGCCGTACGGCTGGGCCAGAAGGCGGCCGACCACGCGGCGCTCGTGCTGACCGGGCGCTCGCACAACGTCGCGGCGCAGGCGACCACGCTGGGCAAGCGGTTCGCGTCGGCTGCGGACGAGCTGCTGGTCGCGATCGCCCGGATCGAGGAGCTGATCGAGCGGTACCCGTTGCGTGGCATCAAGGGCCCTGTCGGTACGTCGCAGGACATGCTGGACCTGTTCGGCGGCGACCCGGCCAAGCTGGCGGAGCTGGAGAGCGGGATCGCCGAGCACCTCGGGTTCAGCCGGACGCTGACTAGCGTCGGCCAGGTGTACCCGCGGTCGCTCGACTACGACGTCGTCTCGGCGCTGGTCCAGCTCGCGGCGGGGCCGTCGAGCCTGGCGACCACGATCCGGCTGATGGCCGGGCACGAGCTCGTCACCGAGGGGTTCAAGGAGGGCCAGGTCGGGTCCTCGGCGATGCCGCACAAAATGAACACCCGGTCGTGCGAGCGGGTGAACGGCCTCGCGGTGATCCTCCGCGGGTACGCCTCGATGGCCGGCGAGCTGGCCGGCAACCAGTGGAACGAGGGCGACGTCTTCTGCTCCGTCGTACGAAGGGTCGCGCTGCCGGACGCGTTCTTCGCGCTGGACGGGCTGTTCGAGACCTTCCTCACCGTGCTGGACGAGTTCGGGGTCTACCCGGCCGTGGTCAGCCGGGAGCTGGAGCGGTACCTGCCGTTCCTGACCACGACCAAGGTGCTGATGGCCGCGGTCAAGAACGGCGTCGGCCGGGAGACCGCGCACGAGGTGATCAAGGAGCACGCGGTCGCCACCGCCCTCGACCTGCGCAAGGGCCTGGCGGCGAACGACCTGTTCCACCGGCTCGGGTCGGACGGCCGGCTCGGCCTCACCGAGGAGCAGATCGTCGGCATCGTCGGCGAGCCGCTGTCCTTCACCGGCGCGGCCGTCGACCAGGTGAACACTGTGGTCGCGAGGATCGACGAGCTCGCCAAGCGCCACCCCGAGGCCGCCGCCTACACCCCGGGTGACATCCTCTAGTCCGTGTTCGAACCGCTGACCTGGGCGCTGGTCGCCCTCTCGCTGGTCGCGATGGTGTTCGCCATCGTGCTGGCTGCGCGCGACAAGCGGATCAACTGGACGCTGCTGGCGATTCTCGGCGTCATCGAGGTCGGGCTGGTGGCGCAGCTCGTGATCGGCATCGTCCAGTTGGCCGGCACCGACCGGGACGTCTCCGGTGTCTTCTTCGTCGGCTACCTGATCGGCGGGCTGATCGTGCTGCCGCTGGGCGCGCTGTGGGCGTTGGCGGAGAGCAGTCGCTGGGGCGCGGGCGCGTTGGCGTTCGCCTGCCTGGTGATCCCGGTGGTCGAACAGCGCCTGCACGTGATCTGGACCACCTGACATGACCGACGCAGCGGCGACCAGGCACGGCCCGGGCCGGATCCTGATCCTGGTGTACGGCGTTTTCGCGCTGTCGGCGACCGCCCGGGCCGGCGTGCAGATCGCCACCCAGTTCGACGAGGCCCCGATCGCGTACGTCCTGTCGGCCGTTGCCGCGGTCATCTACTGTGCCGCGACCTTCGCGTTGGCCAAGGCGACCAAGGTGTCCCGCCGGGTCGCGCTGGTCGCGATCCTGATCGAGCTCGTCGGCGTGATCGCGGTCGGCGCGTTCAGCTACGCCGTACCGGAGGACTTCCCGGACGCGACGGTGTGGTCGCACTTCGGCCAGGGGTACGGCTTCGTCCCGCTGGTCCTTCCCGTGCTCGGACTGCTGTGGCTACGCCGTACTCGGGAGCAGCTTCCAGCGAAGAGCGCGTAGCAGCGTTTGCGGGCGGGCCAGTGCGCTCGGGTGGTCGAGCATCGTCGTCACCCGGTTGAACTGGACGTTGACGTGCGGGTCGCCGGCCGCGGCCTGGAAGACCAGGCCCGAGATCGCCTTCACCAGGCGATAACCGCGTGGGTACGGCCCGTGGACGTGCGGTAGCGCGAGATCGGCGAACGTCGACACCTGCCAGGCCGCGTCGACCACGACCCGTACGTCGTCGAAGTACGCGCGAGCGGGTTCGTCGAGCGACGGATCGGATCGCAGGTACGCCGAAAGGCATGAGGCATGGAGGGCCGCCGACGTCATCCCTTGCCCGTAGACCGGGTTGAACGACGCCACCGCGTCCCCGGCGACGATCAGGCCGGCCGGGATGCGCTCCAACTGGTCGTAGTCGCGGCGCCGGCTGTCGGCCTGGTGGTAGGTCACCACTTCGCCGATCAGCTCGCCGTGGTCGGCGATCTGCCCGAACGCGGGCGGGAAGTCGTCCCGGCAGCGCTTCCGGAAGTCCTCGAGGTCGCGGGTCGGCCGGTCGTCGGCGTACCCGGCCACGAGCACCAGCCAGCGGTCGCCCTCGACCGCCAGGACGCCACCCTGCCGCGGCGGCTGGCCGCTGCCGGGCTGGTTCTGGGCGATCGAGATCCCGATGTCGGAGATGTCCGGGTCCTGCTTGAACAGCGCGCTCGCGTAGTTGAGCTTGATCGGCATCCGCCGCATCGGCGGCTGCGGCCAGCCGGCGGCCTTCAGCCAGTCGCTCAGCCGGCTCGACCGTCCGGTCGCGTCGACGATCAGGTCGGCAGATTCGGTGACGAGTTCTGCTCCCTCGCCGGTCGGCTGATACCGGACCGCGCCGGCCCGGTCGCCGGTGAACTCGATGCCGTCGGCCCGTCCGTGCACGAGCTTGATGTTGCCGATCGCAAGCGTCCGGCGCCGTACCAGGGACTCCAGGAACGGCCGGGTGCTCACCAGGGAGATGCCGAGCGAGCCGCCCGGGGGCAGCGGGCGGAGGTCGCCGTTCACGTAGTTCCGGATCGCCTCCGGGGCCGGATTCGTCGCGCCGGCCGCGAGCGCCTCGGCGGTGAAGTCCGGGAACCAGCGGTCGAGTTGGGTGTTGCCCGCCGGCAGCAGCGCGTGCACCTGACTTCCCTGCGGTACGCCGGGCCGCGGTGAGGTGGACGCCTCGGTCGGGTCCCGCTCGATCACCAGCACCTCGTCGGCGTGGTCGCTGAGCACCCGCGCGGCCATCAGGCCGGCCATGCTCGCGCCGAGCACGATCGCGCGCTTCATCAGCACTCTGGCGTCCGACGGCCGCTCGGCGGTGGCGATCCGGGCGAAACGTTGAGCAGCGGACACGGCCATGACCGACCCCCAGAGCAGTGATGACGGAGCCTCAACTCTATTTCGGAGCACGGCGGTCCGCGGATGGGCGCATGTCGCCGACTCCCAGGAAACTGCCAGGCCGGCGCAGGGGCCGGCTCAGGTTCGCCGGACAGCATCAGTGGCATGCAGATTTCAGGTCATCCTCGGGTCGAGATCGTCGTACCCGTCAAGAACGAGGAAAACGACCTCGGTCCGAACATCAGGCGGCTGCGTGAGTTCCTGGACACCGCCTTCCCGTTTCCGGCCGAGGTCTGCATCGCGGACAACGGAAGCACCGACGCGACCTATGAGATCGGCGCCCTGCTGGCCCTGGAGCTGGACGGGGTCCGGATCGTCCGGCTCGAGCAGTCCGGCCGCGGCCGCGCGCTGAAGAAGGTCTGGTCCGAGAGCACCGCCGACGTGCTCGCCTACATGGACGTCGACCTGTCCACCAACCTGAACGCGTTGCTGCCGTTGGTGGCGCCGCTGTTCGCCGGCCACAGTGACGTTGCCATCGGCACCCGGTTGTCGAACGGATCCCGGGTGGTCCGGCGGCCGAAACGGGAGTTCATCTCCCGGTCGTACAACTTGTTGCTGCGGGCAACCTTGAGCGCGCACTTCTCCGATGCCCAGTGCGGGTTCAAGGCGATCCGCGCCGACGTGGCGCAGCAGTTGCTGCCGCTGACCGAGGACACCAGTTGGTTCTTCGACACCGAGCTTCTGGTGCTGGCCGAGAAGGCCGGGCTGCGGATCCACGAGGTGCCGGTGGACTGGGTGGACGACCTCGACTCACGGGTCGCGATCGCCAGGACGGTCGGCGAGGATCTGCGGGGGATCTCGCGGCTGATGCGGACTCTCGGCCGCGGCCAGGTCGACCTCGAGCCGGTCCGCCAGGCGTTCGGCCGGCCCCGGATCCTGGATCCCCGGACCGCGCTGGCCGCGCGAGTGCTGCGGTTCTGCGCGATCGGGGTGCTGAGCACGGCGGCGTACGCACTGCTCTATCTCGTGCTGCGGCAGGGCATGCCGGCCCAGGTGGCGAATGTGCTCGCGCTGCTGATCACAGCCGTCGGCAACACCGCGCTCAACCGCCGGGTCACTTTCGGCGTGCGCGGCGTGGAGAACCGCTGGCGGCATCAGCTCCGCGGACTCGTCACCTTCGGCATCGGGTGGACGCTGACGGCGTCCTCGCTGTGGCTGCTGCACACCGCGGTGGCCGGACCGCACCAGGCGGTGGAGATCACAGTTCTCACCCTCGCGAACCTGGCCGCGACCGTGGTCCGGTTCAGCCTCTTCCAGACGTGGGTCTTCGACGACGACGCACCCACCTTGCCAACCTTCGAACCGCCGGCGGTTCTCGACCAGACCCGGAGCAACTGACATGGCCACGATCACCAATCCCGTCGAGGCGACATCGCGCCGGGCCGGACCACGTGCGGTCAGCACGACGTACTCCATCGGCCGGGACAGGATCCTGTACGGCGGCCTGCTCGTCCTGACCGCGATCGCCTACCTCTGGGGGCTGTCCAAGAACGGCTACGCCAACGAGTACTACGCGGCCGCGGTGCAGGCCGGCTCGACGAGTTGGAAGGCCTGGTTCTTCGGGTCGCTCGACGCATCCAGCTTCATCACCGTCGACAAGACACCGGCGTCGCTGTGGGTGATGGGCTTGTCCGGGCGGATCTTCGGCTTCGGCATCTGGAGCATGTTGATCCCACAGGCGCTGATGGGCGTCGCGAGCGTCGGCTTCGTCTATGTGTCGGTACGGCGTTGGTTCTCGGCCAACGCGGCCCTGCTGGCCGGCGCAATCCTTGCGCTGACGCCGGTCGCCGTACTGATGTTCCGGTTCAACAACCCGGACGCGCTGCTGATCCTGCTGCTCTGCGCCGGTGCGTGGGCGGTGACCCGGGCGATCGACTCGGAGAAGCACGCTGCCCGGTGGATGATGCTGGCGGGCGCATTCGTGGGCTTCGGGTTCCTGACGAAGATGCTGCAGGCGTTCCTGATTCTGCCGGCGTTCGGCCTGGCGTACCTGATCGCCGGGAAGCCGGCGCTCGGGAAGCGGATCGTGCACAGTGTGCTGGCGTTGGTCTCGCTGATCGTGAGCGCCGGTTGGTGGATCGCGATCGTCGAGTTGATGCCGGCGTCGGCTCGGCCGTACATCGGTGGGTCGCAGAACAACAGCATTCTCGAGCTGACGTTGGGGTACAACGGGCTCGGGCGGTTGAACGGGAACGAGACCGGGTCGGTCGGCGGCGGCACCGGCGGCGCGGGGTGGGGTGGCGCGACCGGGCTGCAGCGGCTGTTCGGTGGTGAGTTCGCTTCGCAGATCGCGTGGTTGCTGCCGGCGGCGCTGCTTGCGACGATCGTGCTGATCGTTGCTTCGGGCAAGGCTGCGCGGACGGACAAGACGCGGGCGTTCGCCGTACTGTGGGGTGGTTGGCTGGTTGTGACCGGGCTGACGTTCAGCTACATGCAGGGGATCATCCACAGCTACTACATGATCGCGCTGGCGCCGGCGATCGGGGCGCTGGTCGGGGCCGCGATGTCGGTGCTGTGGCGGCGGCGGTCGGAATGGTTGCCGCGAGCAACTCTTGCGGGTGGGGCGTTGCTGACCGGTGGGTGGGGGTTCGCCCTCCTGAACGAGACGCCTTCGTGGCATCCGTGGTTGCGATGGCTCGTGCTGCTGACCGGCGTACTCGGGGCGGGTCTGGTGATGATCCTGCCGGAGCTGGGACTTCACCGTACGGCGGCTCGGCGGGCCGGGCTTTTCGCGGCGACGCTGCTCGCGGTGAGCGCGCTGGCCGGACCGACGGCGTACTCGGTCAACACGATCAACACGGCCCACGCCGGCGCACTACCGTCGGCCGGCCCGTCTAGTGGCGGCATGGGCAGCGGCCCTGGCGGCGGCATGGGCAGGATGGGCACACCCCCTGGTCAGAACGGCAACGGCTTCGGCGGCCCCGGGAACGGGACGACCGGCAACGGGGCGACCGGGGTGCCGGGGACGACCGGGGTGCCGGGAACGACGGGGAACGGGAATGGCGGTACTGGTCGTGGGACCGGTGGGGTCGGTGGGTTCCTCGGCGGGGGCGGGATCAGTGGAGTGTCAAGCGAGCTGATCACGCTGCTGCAGAACGGCGCCAACGGGTACACCTGGGCAGCCGCAGCAGTCACCGCGAACGGCGCCGCGCCCCTGCAGATCGCCTCCGGCGAACCCATCATGGCGATCGGCGGCTTCAACGGCACCGACCCGGCGCCATCCCTGGCGGAGTTCAAGGAACTGGTTGCCCAAGGCAAGATCCACTACTTCATCGGCGGAGGCGGCGGCTTCGGCGGCGGCCGCAACGGCACCTCCAACGAGATCGCCACCTGGGTAGCCGAAACCTTCCAGTCCCAAACCGTAGGCAACACCACCATCTACGACCTCACCACCACCAGCTGAACCGGAGCAGTCACCATGACCCAAGACCCCAACCCCCCAACCCCCAACAACCCCACCCACCGCTTCACCCACCACCCAACACCCCCCACACCCAGCACCCACCAGCCTGTCTCCGCACCAAGCACCCATCCGGCTGTCTCCGCACCAAGCACCCGCCCGGGTACGCCGGGCCCGAGCATGGAGCCCGGTACGTCGGCTACTCCCGGGCCGCACCTGGTCGGGCCGGGACGGCCGGGCGGGTCAGTTGGGGCGCCGGCGTCGGGCACTGCGAACACGCCCGGCCCGCAGTCGGTTGGCCCGGGCGTGCCTGGCGCGTCTGCCGGAGCGCAGACGCCGGGTCCCGGCGTACGGCCTGGCGCGCAGGGTGCTGCGGGCCCGCACCTGGCTGGACCGGCGCTCCCCGGCGCATCAGCCGCCGGAGCGCAGACCCCGGCCACCGAGGCGCAGTACCAAGCCGTCCGCACCGCCAACACATCCGGCGCCGACGACACGGCCGCCCTCCCCAGCACGTCGGCTGCCGAAGCAGCCGGCGCGCCAAACACACCAGCCTCGGGGGCCGCCGCGGGCGGTGCGGGGGCGTACGGCGGGGTGTATGGGGCTCCGGGGGTTGGGGAGCAGGGGGATGGGATGGGCGGGAATCGGCCTAGCAATCTGGTGTTGGCTGGGGCGGGGGGTTTGTTGGCTGTGTTGGCGTTTCTTGGGGGTGCTGCGGTTGGGCATGCGTGGGATGGGTTCGATAGTCAGCAGAATCAGTTTGGTGGGCCTGGTGGAGGTGGGCGACAGTTCCCTGGGCAGCAAGGGCAGCAAGGGCAGGCGCCTGGGCAGGGGACCTTCCCGGGACAAGGGCAGCAGGGGCAAGGACAGGGAACCGTGCCCGGGCAGGGGACTCAGCCTGGGAACGGTACTGGTGACGGCTCGGGGCAGGCGCAGACGAGCTGAGCTGGAACGAGCAGCCTGGTCGGGCGCGTGAGGGCGGACACCCTGGCCTGCCAGGTGAACCGCCCCCGGCCGGGCCTCGCAGGGTGCCGGTGGGGGTGGTGGTCCGGCCCAACTGGGAGGGGCTTTCGGTTGGGTCGGGTGGCGTGACTGTGGGTTGCGACACGCGGGGACGGTTGGGGGTGGGGGGTGGTGGGGTAAGGATCGGGAGGTGGAATGGTCGAACGTCACCTGGTTCCTGACCGCCCTGGGTGCGGTCGTCGTACTGCTGACGCGCGTCCGCCTCGGCGGAACCGTTGTCGATGGCACCGGTCATGGCGCCGGCCGGCACGGCTACCCCGCCGTCCTGCTGCGCCTGCACACGGTTGTCGGCGTGTTCACGCTGCTCGGCTGGGTCGTTGCCTTGGTCACCGGTCGGCAGGCGATCGCGCTGGTGATCCTGGCCGGGTGGTGGTTGCTGACCCTGCTTGGACTGTTGCTCCTGGCCCGTTGGCTGCCCAGCGGCGGC
Source organism: Kribbella sp. NPDC050470 (assembly GCF_044458365.1). Taxonomy (NCBI): domain Bacteria; kingdom Bacillati; phylum Actinomycetota; class Actinomycetes; order Propionibacteriales; family Kribbellaceae; genus Kribbella; species Kribbella sp. NPDC050470. The sequence continues at coordinate 445,789 of NZ_JBITHV010000003.1, forward strand.
CGGCACTCCGAGGACACGAAGGGCGACGCGTGGGGTTCCGGCGCCGGCCTGTCCGTGCTCGGCCACGTCGGCATGCTGCTCGGCGTCTGCTACTTCACCTTCATCACGGTCACCGACCGGCTCTGAGCCCGTCCAGCAGTGCAATGACCGAGCGCCGTACGCCGGTCTCGAAATCCTCCTGCAACATCATGGCCCCGGCGCCGGCCACGCGGTCGTACAGCAGGCCGTCCAGCATCGCCGCGGCGGGCCAGGCCGCCGCAGCAGGATTCGGTACGCCGAGCCCGTCCAGCAACTGCGCCAGCATCGCCCGCAACTGCTGTCCCCCTGCGACGATCGCGTCCCGCAACTCCGGCTGACGACTGGCCTCGAGCGACAACTCGTACCGCGCGACCAGGTCGTCCGGACGGTCCCGCGCCAGGCCGACGACCATCTCGATCAGCAGGTCGATCGGCGACGTCCCCGCGCCGAAGCTCGGTGACGCGGCCAGATCGCGGGCGAGCATCCGGTTCACGCAGGCGGTCAGCAGTGCGTTCCGGGTCCGGAGATAGTACGACGTCGAGCCCGGCGGTAGCCCGGCTTCCGTGTCGACCGCGCGGTGGGTGAGCCCGCGCAGGCCGCGGGTCGCGACCAGATGGATCGCGGCGTCGGCGATCGCGTCCCGCCGATCCGCGCCGAGCGGCACCTGCTTCGTCACGGCGGTCAGTCTCCCATCTCCGAGGTAAGCACTTCTCAACCAGCCTCTACAGATGTAGAGTCTAGGTCATGAGTACGGCGATCGTGGTGGGAGCGGGGATCGGCGGGGTCACGGCGGCCGTCGCGCTGGAGCGGTGCGGATGGCAGGTCACGGTGCTGGAGCGGGCACCGGAGTTGGGGGAGGTGGGCGCCGGGATCTCGGTCTGGCCGGCGGCGGTCGCCGTACTGGAGGAGCTCGGGGTGAAGGGCGTCGAGAAGGCCGCGGTGGAGTCCAACCCGGCCGGGATGCGCAAACCCGGCGGTCAGTGGGTGGTGGAGGCGGCCGATCTCGGGGTCGAGCTGCCGGTGATGATCCACCGCGCGCAGCTGCACGAGCTGATCACGGACCAGTTCGGGCCCGGGATCACGGTCCGGACCGGCTACACCGTCATGAAACTTACGCAGGACGAGAGCGGCGTGACGATCAACGACGAGCTGCAGGCCGACCTGGTGGTCGCGGCCGACGGAATCCGCAGCGTGATCCGGCAGGCGCTGTACCCGGAGTTCAAGGGACCGCAGTACTCCGGCTACACGGCGTACCGGGGGATTGCCGACGTGCGGATCGACGACGGTGGTGGCGAGACTTGGGGCCGTGGGCAACGGTTCGGGTTCGCGCGGCTGATCGACGGGCGGATCTACTGGTACGCGACGGCCAACCAGCCGGCCGGCCAGGGTGGCGACCACGCGACGGCGACCAGGGACTTCGGCAGCTGGCACGACCCGATCCCGGCGATCCTCGCGGGGACGCCGCCGGAAGCCCTTCTGCAGAACGACATCTACGACCTGGCGACGCCACTCGTCCCGTTCGTGCGCGGTCGCGTCGTACTGCTGGGTGACGCCGCCCACGCGATGACGCCGAACCTCGGCCGCGGCGCCTGCTCGGCGATCGAGGACGCCGGCGCGCTGGCGAAGCACCTGGCCGAGCCTGGTGACCTGGGTACGGCGCTGGCGGCGTACGACCGGGATCGCCGGCCCGCGACCACGAAGCTGGTCAAGCGGTCCCGCGGCGTCGGACGGCTGGGTCAGGTGGAGAACCGGGTGGTGTGCGCGATCCGGGACGGACTGCTCGCACTCAGTGGCAAGGTGGTGGCCCTGCGGGCGCGGAGGCGGCGGATGGAAGAATCGGGGGCGTGACCACAGCCCCTGAGATCCCCGGCGCCAAGCACATCCACTCCGGCAAGGTCCGGGACCTGTACGAGCTGGACTCCGGCGAGTTGCTGATGGTCGCCAGCGACCGGCAGAGCGCGTTCGACTGGGTGCTGGAGACGCCGATCCCGGACAAGGGCAAAGTGCTCACCGCGATGAGCCTGTGGTGGTTCGAGGTGCTCGGGGTGCCGAACCACATCCTGTCCACCGACGTGCCGGCCGAGGTCGCGGGGCGTGCGGTGGTCTGCGAGAAGCTCGCGATGATCCCGGTCGAGTGCGTGGCGCGCGGGTACCTGAGCGGCTCCGGTCTGCTCGACTACAACGCCACCGGCAGCGTGTGCGGGATCCCGCTGAAGCCGGGTCTGGTCGAGGGGTCGCGGCTGGACGAGCCGATCTTCACCCCCGCGACGAAGGCCGAGCTGGGCGAGCACGACGAGAACGTGTCGTACGACGATGTGGTCGCGACCGTCGGCGCGGAGACGGCGGCCGCGTTGCGGCACACCACGCTGGACATCTACACGCGGGCGCACGCGATGGCGGCGGAGCGCGGGATCATCGTGGCGGACACGAAGTTCGAGTTCGGGACCCGGGCGGACGGGACGATCGTGCTGGCCGACGAGGTGCTGACGCCGGACTCGAGCCGGTTCTGGCCGGCCGACCAGTGGGAGCCGGGGCGGCAGCAGCCGTCGCTGGACAAGCAGATCATCCGCGACTGGCTCCAGTTCGACTCCGGCTGGGACCGCACGTCGGGTGACGCCCCGCCGCCCCTGTCCGACGAGGTGGTCGAGCGCACCCGCGCTGCCTACATCAACGCCTACGAGCAGCTCACCGGGCGCACGTTTGGTGGGTGAGGCGGACCGCCAGGCCATCACAACGAAGCCTTGAGGTCCGGCGCTCGCGGAGAGCGCCGTCTGGCGTTCAATTGTGATGGCCTGGCGGTCCGCGACTCACACCAGGCTGACGCCGAGGGCCAGGAGGACGAAGCGGGCGGCTCGGCCGAGCAGGACCGACAGGCTGAAGGTGAGCACGCCCATGCGGGAGGCGCCGCCGATGAGCGCGACGCCGTACAGGGGTGGGATGCCGACCGATGCGCTCAGCAGCGTGACGGGGATGCCCAAGCGGCGGTCGCTCATGGCGTCGAGGAGGCGTTTGCTGACGTCACGGTTCCACTGGACGAAGCGGCCCCAGCGGGTGTCCAGGTTGACGGCCTTCGGCTCCTTGGTCTTCCGGGCGGCGTACCCCGGGCGGTAGCGGACGGCGAGGAACATGGCGACCTTGCCGATCGTCTGCCCGACCGAGACCCCGGTTGCTGCGACCACCGGGTCCAGTGCCCCGGACACGCCGACGCCGAGGACATATGCCTCGGCGTTCATTACCGGAATGACGGCGGACCCGATACCGAAGCCCACCGCCAATGCCAGTTGCCAGACCCACATGACCCCGAGGCTATGTGCCGTCAGCAAGGGTGCCACGCATCCCACCTCCACTCCCGGGGTGAACCAGGGCCCCACCCGATGCACCCCCTGCCCCCCTTGACGTCGTCCCCCATGCCGCCAGCACGGGCCTGCGGCCCGTGAAAGCAGAGGAGGTGGGCACGCTGGATGGCCGAGCTCAGGTGGTGGGGGTGGCGGGGTGGGGGCCGCGGAGGATGGTTAGGAGGCGGTAGGTGGAGACGATCTTCACGACCAGGGCGGCGAGGGCGACGCCGTACGGGAGCCAGTGGGCGCCGGTCTGGTGGGCGATGATCAGCGAGATCACCACGGCCGCGGTGTTGACCGCCTTGGCCGGTTTGGACCAGTTCCACAGCCAGATCGGCCGGTCGACCTTGTAGAAGTAGTTCGGGCTGAGCGTGCCCGGCCAGAGCAGGAAGGCCAGCGACAGCATCGTGTCCAGTACGCCGAACTGGACCAGAAAGATCGCCAGCGGCCCAATCGTCGCCGGGAATGTGGCCATGAACGCGGCCGCCAACAGGAACGAGCAGGCCCGGTCGCAGACGATGTCGAACACCGCGCCGGCCACCGACTCCTCGTCGCGGTAGCGCGCGACCGCCCCGTCGGCCATGTCGCCGACCCAGTACGCGGCGTACCCGACCACCAGCCAGCTCAGCGCGCCGGTGCGGAACGCGATGGCGGCGATCACCATCGCGACGACGGTGCGGACCAGGGTGATGCGGTTCGGAACGCCCAGCAGCAGCGCCGGCGCCGAAGATCCCGCCAGAAGCACACTCATCAGGCTGCCCTCAGATTCTCGGGATCGAGTGCGTCCCGGACTTGGTTGCGAAGCAGGTGGCCGGCCGCGACACCGCCGAGCAGGCCGATCAGCCAGCCGCCGATGGTCAGCCCAGCGGCGGCGACCACCGTGCCGAGATGGAACGGGCTGGTGAACCCGCCGATCAGCCGCCCGAGGCCGAGCAGTGTGCCCAGGAGCATGCCGCTGGCGAGCGCCGGTGCGGCAACCGCAGTCAGCTGCCTACGGATCACCCGGCGAAGGAACTGCGTGTCGACGCCCAGTGCGGTAAGGCACGCGAGCTGGCGACGCTGGTCCACCAGTTGGTCGGCCACACCGACGACCAGTGCGGCCATGCCGGTCAGCACGATGAGCAGTACGCCGACCGCGCCGAGCACGTACCCGGTCACGTAGAAGTCGGCCCGCCCGATGATCTGCTCGCCCTCGGTCAGTACGCCGATGGTCCCGTGCACCAGCGTGCCGACCAGAAAGCCGCAGCAGGCGAGCACAGTCGCCATCCGGCTCGACGACCGGGCGTCGGTGACCAGGCGGACACCGGTCAGCAGGTTGGCCGGGTCGCCGGACCGCTGCAGCCGGCGGCCGATGGCCCGGATCCACAGCGGGGAGAGGCTGAGGAAGAACAGCGCCAACCCGATCATCAGCACAGTCGACGCGATGTACCCGGCCCAGCGGACCGTCGCCAGCCCGAGGACGATCATCACGGGCCCGGCGATGATGCCGGTGCGCACCTGCTCCGGTTGCTCGACGCTCGGCTCCAGCTGGTCGCGGTGCAGCAGGCTGCCGATCAATGCGCCGGCCGCAGTCGTCATCACCACCACCGGAATCCACACGATCAGGTCCAGCAGCTCTGCGCCCGGGAGGATCCGCGCCATGCGCGGCAGTGCGCCCAGCAACAGGCTGAGCGCCAGGTACACCGGCCCCGCGAGCAGTCCGCCGGCCAACCCCGCCATGGCCGCGTCTGTCACGGACAGCTGTCGCACCTGCTTCCGGGAGGCGCCCGCCAGTCGCAGCGCTGCGAGTCGCCGTTCGCGGGCCGCCGTACCGAGTCGCAAGGCCTGCACGGCCAGACCACCGGTGAGTACGGCGAGGATGACCAGGATCGCGATCAGTCCCGAGCGGAGACCGGCCTCGGCGATGTAGTTGCTGTAGACGGTCTCCGGCAGCATGTCGCTGCCCAGCCGCACGATTCGCAGTGCGCCGAGCAGGAGCGCACCACTGAGCCCCAGCGCTGCTGTGGCCAGTTGGATGCGGCTGCGATCGGCGGGCGTGCGCGACCGAGCGAGCTGGACCAGCGTCTCGAGCGTCATCAGAGCGCGACCTCGTGCTGGATCACGCCGTCGCGCAGCCGGATCTCCCGGTCCGCCGACGCTGCGACGAGGTTGTCATGCGTCACCATCACCAGAGCCGCCCCGCGGTTCCGCGACGCCCGCAGCAACACCTCGAGCAGCTCCTGACCGGCCCGGCTGTCCAGGCTGCCCGTCGGCTCATCCGCGAGTACGACGGAAGGTCCGGTGACGAGGGCACGGGCGACGGCTGCTCGCTGGGTCTGGCCGCCGGACAGCTCAGCAGGCACCGCGTCGGCCTCGTCGGCGATACCGACCTGCTTGAGCCAGTCCAGCGCGGTCTCGTGCGCCTCAGCTCGCTCATGTCCGTCCAGCAGCAGCGGCAGCGCGACGTTGTCGACCAGTGCGAGATCAGGCACGAGCTGCCCGAACTGCAGCACGACGCCGACCTTGGTACGGCGAAGCCGTGCGCGCTCCTCCTCCGGCAGTTCGGCCAGGTCCTGCCCGGACACCCGCACTGTGCCGGTGTCCGGAGCCAGGATGCCCGCGGCGCAGTGCAGCAGCGTGGACTTCCCGCAGCCGCTGGCGCCGGTGATCGCGACGACCTCACCGGGCTTGACCTGGAGCGTGACACCCCTGAGGGCCGGGTTGCGGCGGTACGAGTACTCGACGCTGGTCAGCTCCAGTGCGCTCATGAACGCTGATCCTTCTGCTCGGAGATGTGTTCCAGGGCGCTGTCCAGCCAGCGCAGGTCGGCGTCGAGGTGGGCCACGATGTACTCGCGGACCAGCGGCGACGTCGGGTCGTCCTCGGCCGGTGTCTCCCGCAGTTCGCGGATCCGGCGCAGGTGGCTCGCCCGCTGCCGAGCCAGGAACGCGGCCGCGTCGCCACCGGTCCGGATCGCCGCGACGAGCTTGCGCAGCACCTCGTCAGCGCTGCCCCAGGCCGGCGGCACCGGGTCGCTGAGCCACTCCTCAAGGTGGTCGCGGCCCTTGCTCGTCAGTGCGTAGACCGTCCGGTCCGGACCGCCGCCGGAGGTCTTGTCCACCACCTCGACGAGCCCGTCCCGCTCCAGCCGCCCGAGCGTTGTGTAGACCTGCCCGAACGCCAGCGGGCGACCGTCCGGGAACCAGGAGTCATGGCCCCGCTTCACGTCGTACCCGTGGGCAGGGCCGCGGGACAGCAGTCCCAGCACCAGCTCCGCAGTGGCCATGGAACGACTATACACCGCGTGTATGTACTGAGTGAATAGTCCGGAATTCCGGCCGATGCTGGGGAACTGGGCATCGGTCGGTAGGATTCAGGCGTCACCCCGGAACGAGACCTGGAGTAAGTCAGTGGCTCGCGTTGTCGTCGACGTCATGCTCAAGCCCGAGATCCTCGACCCGCAGGGCAAGGCGGTGCACGGCGCGTTCGGCCGGCTCGGCTTCGACGGCGTGGCCGACGTCCGCCAGGGCAAGCGGTTCGAGATCACCCTGGACGGCGAGGCGACCGAGGAGCGGGTCGCCGAGATCCGCAAGGCCGCCGACACGCTGCTGGCCAACCCGGTGATCGAGGACTACACCCTGCACGTCGAGGTCGACGCCTGATGAAGATCGGGGTCGTCACCTTCCCGGGCTCGCTGGACGACGTCGACGCAAGGCGCGCGGCCGCGGTGGCCGGCGCCGAGCCGGTCGCGCTCTGGCACGCCGACGCCGACCTGCACGGGGTGGACGCGGTCGTCCTGCCGGGCGGGTTCTCGTACGGCGACTACCTCCGGGCCGGCGCGATCTCCCGGTTCGCCCCGGTGATGGAGACCATCGTCAAGAAGGCGGGCGAAGGCCTGCCGGTGCTCGGGATCTGCAACGGCTTCCAGGTGCTGTGCGAGTCGCACCTGCTGCCCGGCGCCCTGATCAAGAACCACCACCGCAAGTTCCTCTGCAAGGACCAGTCGCTGCGGATCGAGAACAACCGCACCGCGTGGACGTCGGACTACGACGCCAACCACGAGATCACCATCGTGCTCAAGAACCAGGACGGCTCGTTCGTCGCGGACGAGGCTACCCTGGACCGGCTGGAGGGCGAGGGCCGGGTCGTCGCCCGCTACCTGGGCGAGAACCCGAACGGCTCGTACCGCGACATCGCCGGGATAACCAACGAGCGCGGCAACGTGGTCGGCCTGATGCCGCACCCCGAGCACTGCGTCGAGACCCTGACGGGCCCGACCACCGACGGCCTGGGCTTCTTCACCTCGGTGCTGAAGGCCGTCGTCGCCGGCTGATGAGCTCGACTGGGTTGCGGCGAGTCCTGGTCCGCACCCTCTTCCTGACCCTGGCGGCGCTGTTCGTCACCACCGGTACGGCGGGCGCGCAGCCGAGCAGCCTGTTGGCCAAGGTGGTGGTGATCGGCGTCCCTGGCCTGACCTGGAACGACGTGAAGGCGTCGCCCGAGCTGACTGCGCTGGTGAACGAGTCGCACGTCGGCTCGATCACCGTGAAATCGGCCGGTCCGCGCACCTGTCCGGTCGACGGCTGGCTGACCATCAGCGCCGGCACCCGGGCGTGGGGCAGTGTCCCCGACCAGGCCTGTGGCGACCTCCCTGCTGTCAGCAACGGCCAGGTCGAGGGATGGCAGACGTACGTCGACCGCCAGGCCGAGCACCACACCGGCGCCCCCATCGGCCGACTGGGCCAGACGGGCTACCCGATCTGCGGCTTCGGTCCGGGCGCTGCGGTCGCGCTGGCTCGCACCGACGGCTCGGTGACCAACTGGCAGCCCGAGTTCGATGCGGCCAGGCTGGCGAGCAACGAGTGCGGCGACGCCATCGTCGCCGCCGGCCCGATGCCTCCGCGCGAAGGACGGGACGAGGCCCGGAAGAGAGTCGCAGACCTGGTCGCCCAGGCGCGCTCGGCCGGCGGCTGGGTCTTGCTGGTCGGCGTCAGCCAGACGATGGCCAACGAGCACCAGCAACCGCTCGTCGCCATGCAGGTGCCGCCGGACGACGGCCCACGTTGGCTCACCAGCGACAGCACCCGCCGTCCCGGCCTGATCCAGCTGACCGACGTGACCGCGACCATCCTCAAGGAACGCGACGTCGCCGAGGTCGACCCGGCCGGGTCCGAGGCGGCCGGGCCGCTGGACGGCAGCGAGATCCACTTCACGGGCGATCGCCACAGCGATGCTGCGACCGTGATCGAGGAGCGGCTCGACACCAATGAGCGGTTCGAGCAGCCGCGGCCGATGCTGTTCGCGGTGTCGCTGACGATCCTGGCCGCGGAGCTGATCGCGCTGGCCTGGTTCGTGATCACGCGCAGTCCGCTGTCTCGCCGTACCTTCGTCTTCACGCTGCTGACGCAGGGTGGGTTCTTCATCGCGGTCTTCCTGTCGACGGCGACCATGTGGTGGCGCTGGCCGGCTCCTGCGTTGTCCTTGTACTGCGTGGTGATCGGCATCAGCGCCTTGCTGGCTGCTGTGGCTCAGATCGCCTTCAAACGCTATGCATTCCTCGGGATCGCTGGGGCGGCGTACGGGATCTTGCTGGTGGACGGAGTCCTCGGGACGCCGCTGCAGTTCGGCAGCATGTTCACCGACGGGCCGGTGATGGGCGGACGGTTCTACGGCTTCGGCAACTCCACGTTCGCCACGCTGGCGGTCGCTGCGCTGGTCATGGCGGGCTGGGCGGCGCAGAGGCTTCTCGACCAGAGCAGGAAGCAGGCTGCGCTCGCAGTACTCGCCATCGGGGGCGCTGCCATCGTCGTGGACGGTCGGCCGGGCTGGGGGACGGACTTCGGCGGCATCCTGGCGCTGACACCCGCCGTACTGCTTATGGCGTGGCTGACGTGGCGGGGGAGCATCTCCTGGCGCGCACTGCTCGGTGTGGGCGCGGCCGGCGTGCTGGCGGTGTCTGCGGTCGCGTTCCTCGACTATCTGCGGCCGGCGGACCAGCGGAGTCACTTCGGCACGTTCGTGGCCCGGCTGCTCGACGGCGACGTCAGCGACATCCTGATCCGCAAGCTGGACATGGCTGCGCAGTACTTCGCCGGCCCGGCCGGCTGGGCGATGCTCGTCGGCGTGGTGCTGGCGATGCTGGCCACCGTGCTGCCGGACCGGGTGCCGTCGGAGAAGTACAGAACCTTCTACACAAGTCTGCCGATGATCCGGCCGACTCTGCTCGCGATGTCGACCTGCGGCCTGATCGGCATGGTGCTGAACGACTCCGGCGTCACACTGCCCGCGATCATGACCGGCTTCGCCCTTCCACTGCTGGTGGCCCACCTCGTGGCCTCCGAGCAGCCCGCTACCGTTTCACCTGAGTCCCACCTAGTGCAGGAGTCCTAACGTGTCGACCGACACCGTCAGCAACGCGAGCAGCACCCCTGACATCGAGCAGCCATGGGCCGAGCTCGGCCTGAAGCCGGACGAGTACCAGCGGATCCGGGACATCCTGGACCGCCGCCCGACCAGCTGCGAGCTGGCGATGTACTCGGTGATGTGGAGCGAGCACTGCTCGTACAAGTCGTCCAAGGTGCACCTGCGCAAGTTCGGTGACATTCCGCAGGAGACGCCGGCCGGGAAGATGCTGGCCGGGATCGGCGAGAACGCCGGCGTGATCGACATCGGCGAGGGGTACGCGGTCACCTTCAAGGTGGAGTCGCACAACCACCCGTCGTACGTCGAGCCGTACCAGGGCGCGGCGACCGGGGTCGGCGGCATCGTCCGCGACATCCTCGCGATGGGCGCGCGCCCGGTCGCGGTGATGGACCCGCTGCGGTTCGGCCCGCTGGACGCGCCGGACACCAAGCGCGTGCTGCCCGGGATCGTGTCCGGGATCGGCGGCTACGGCAACAGCCTCGGCCTGCCCAACGTCGGCGGTGAGGTCGTCTTCGACTCGACGTACCTGGGCAACCCGCTGGTGAACGCGCTCTGCGTCGGCGTGATGCGGCACGAGGACCTGCACCTGGCGAACGCGACCGGCATCGGCAACCAGATCATCCTGTACGGCGCCAAGACCGGTGGCGACGGGATCGGTGGGGTGTCGGTGCTGGCGTCGGAGACGTTCGCCGAGGGCGGCCCGACCAAGCGGCCGGCGGTCCAGGTCGGCGACCCGTTCATGGAGAAGCTGCTGATCGAGTGCACCCTCGAGCTGTTCCAGGCGAACGTGGTCGAGGGCATCCAGGACCTCGGCGGGGCCGGCCTGTCCTGCGCCACCTCGGAGCTGGCCAGCGCGGGCGACGGCGGGATGTACGTGTCGCTCGACAAGGTGCCGCTGCGGGACGCCTCGCTCGCTCCGGAGGAGATCCTGATGAGCGAGTCCCAGGAGCGGATGATGGCGGTCGTCACGCCGGCCAACGTCGAGGCGTTCCTGAAGATCTGCGCCAAGTGGGACGTGCAGGCGGACGTGATCGGCGAGGTCACCGACACCGGGCGGCTGCAGATCGACTGGCACGGCGAGCGCGTGGTCGACGTACCGCCGCGGACCGTCGCGCACGAGGGCCCGGTGTACGAGCGTCCGTACGCCCGGCCGGCGTGGCAGGACGAGCTGCAGGCCGACGGCGCGGAGAAGTTGCCCCGAGCAACCACCGGCGCGGAGTTGCGGGACACGCTGCTGAAGCTGGTCGCGTCGCCGAACCTGTGCGACAAGTCGTGGGTGACGGATCAGTACGACCGCTACGTGCTGGGCAACTCGGTGCTCGCGCAGCCCGAGGACAGCGGGATGATCCGGGTCGACGAGACCAGCGGTCTCGGGGTCGCGGTGTCCACCGACTGCAACGGCCGGTTCGCCAAGCTGGACCCGTACACCGGCGCCAAGCTGGCGCTGGCCGAGTCGTACCGGAACGTCGCGACCACGGGCGCCCGCCCGGCCGCGGTGACCGACTGCCTGAACTTCGGCTCGCCCGAAGACCCGGCGGTGATGTGGCAGTTCGCGGAGGCGATCCGCGGCCTGGTCGACGGCTGCATCGAGCTCGGCATCCCGGTGACCGGCGGCAACGTGTCGTTCTACAACCAGACCGGCGACACCCCGATCCTGCCGACGCCGGTGGTCGGCGTGCTGGGCGTGATCGACGACGTCACCCGCCGTACGCCGATCGGCTTCACGGCCGAGATGGAAGGCCACCAGCTCTACCTGCTCGGGGTGACCGACGAGGAGCTGTCCGGCTCGGAGTGGGCGCACGTCGTCCACGGCCACCTGGGTGGCCGCGCGCCGGCGGTCGACCTGGCCGTCGAGCAGCAGTTGGCCGACATCCTGATCAACGCGTCCCGCGACGGCCTGATCGACGCCGCGCACGACGTCAGCGACGGCGGTGTCGCGCAGACGCTGGTCGAGTCCGCGCTGCGTGGCGGTGTCGGCGCTCGCGTCTGGGCGCCGGACGGCCTCGACCCGTTCCTGTTCCTGTTCGCGGAGTCGGCCGGCCGTGCGGTGGTCGCCGTACCGCGCACCGAGGAGGTCCGGTTCACCGACATGTGTACGGCGCGGCGCTTCCCGCACGCCAAGATCGGTGTCATCACCGGGGACTCGCTGGACGTGCAGGACCAGTTCGAGATCCCGCTGACCGAGCTGCGGACCGCCTGGACCGCGACCCTGCCGGCCGCCCTCAGCTAACTCTTCGTCAGCTGGACCCGGTCCGAGCAGATCTCGACCACGGAGTACTTGGTCGCCTTCACCGTGACCGTCCCGCCGACGCTGACCTCCGCCGCGGTGCGCTCGCCCGCGGCGGTGCCGAGCAGCGAGAGGCGAGCGGTCGCCGGCTCGGCGTCCAGGTGCGTCTCAGTGAGTACGGCGCGACCGCCGGACGGCAGGTTGACCGGGCCGGACGACAGCACGCGCGTGCTTCCCGGGGTGTCCGTGCCGACACACTTGGCCGGCGCCGGGGTGGTCTCCGCTTGGTCATCCCCGTCGCCGTCGCCCGAGCAGGCGGTGAGGGCGGCGACCAGCAGTACGACGAGGCCAATGGTCTTCACGGTTGCTGCTCCAGTTCGACGTACCGCTGAGTGATCGTGTTCACCGCGGATGCACGATAGCCCGCGGAGGGGTCCGCTCCCGGTGCGCGTGCCTGGCCGTCTGGCACACTCGAAAGGGACGAGTGAGGTGAGGCGGATGGCGGACCGGCGGCCGGTCAAGCCGGGTGAGCTGATGGGGCTCGCGGCTGCGGCCGGGCAGGAAGCCCGGGTGGCGGCTGCGCGGCGCCGGATGGCCAACATCCGGCTCACCGAGGAGGAGCGCCGGGTCTGCACCGACGAGCTGGCCGAGCAGTTCGCCGTCGGGCGGCTGGACCAGGACGAGTTGCACGCGCGGGTCGACCGGCTGAACACCGCCGTCACGCACGCGGACCTGCAGCCGGTCTTCGCCGGGCTCCCGACACCGTCGCTGTACCAGCCGGGTCCGCGGAAGCCGAGCAGGTGGCGGTGGGCCGCGTTCGCAGGTGCGGTGTGGCTGGCCGCCCCGTTCTTCCTGACCGGGCTGGTGCTGCTGCTGTTCGGCCGGGAGGTCGCCGCGGCGATCTTCGGGCTGCCCGCCCTGCTCTGGACCTTCGTGGCGTACCGCTGGGCGGCCGGCAAGAGCAAACGCTCCCGCCGGCCTTGAGCGGATCTACTTCTCCGGCTCACGACGCCGGTCATTTCACCCCACTGGTGTTGCAGAACTAGCCTGTGGGGCGTGGAGGGTGTGTTGCGGCTGGCGGTGAGGGCGGATGGGCCTGCGATTGCGGAGTTGGCGCGGGCGTCCGTGCGGGAGTTGTTCCCGGCGTACTACGACGCAGTGCAGACGGCGAGCGCCGCCGAGCACATCACCACGCTGGACCAGGCGCTGATCGAGGACGGCACGTACTACGTGCACGAGGCGGGCGGCGAGGTGGTCTCCTGCGGTGGCTGGAGCCGCCGCAACAAGCTCTTCAACGCCAGTACGGCGGGAGCCGACGAGCGACTGCTGGACCCGGCGACCGAGCCGGCCCGGATCCGCGCGATGTTCGTGCGCAGCGACTGGACCCGGCGTGGACTCGGCCGGGCGATCCTCACCGCCTGCGCCGACGCAGCGAAGGCCGAGGGCTTCACGCGGCTCGCACTGATGGCGACACTGCCCGGTGTGCCGCTGTACCGGGCCTTCGGGTTCACCGAGATCGAGACCGTCGAGCTGCCCATGCCGGACGGTGTGCTGCTCGGTGGCGTAGCTATGGAACGCCCTATCGATGAGGAGAAGGCCCTATGACCGCAGGCACCACCGTTGTCGCTCCGGACGGGACCGAGGTCGTCCTCGGTGAGATCGGCACTCGCGTGCTGCTGAAGAACTCTCGCGTCCGCGTCTGGGAGGTCTCGCTCGCTCCCGGCGAGGCCCAGGGCTGGCACCTGCATCACAACCCGTACGTCGTCCTCTGCCTCTCCACGTCCCCGTGCCACATGGACTGGCTCGATGGCAGCCCGGCGCGCCACCTCAACGAGACCGTCGGCGGCTCGGTCTACCGGCCGGTGTCGCCGGTGCACATGCTCACCAACGACGGCGAGTCGCTCTACCTCAACCGCCTGATCGAGGTGCTCGACCTGGGCGAGGAAGCGTCCGGCGACCCGTACTTCGGGATCACCGGTGTGCCTGCGGAGGCCGGGTTCGAGCAGGTGGGTGAGGTCCCGGCCAAGGTGGTCGTCGACGAGGACGACGTACGCGTGCAGCACGTGACGCCGGACGCGGGGGAGTCGTACACGTGGCACACCGGTGCGTATCCGGCGCTAGTGGTCGACCTGGACCTGGACAGCCCGGACGTGACGTATCTGGAGCCGGGCCAGAGCTACACGCTGCCCGCCAAGGCGACGCGGACCTCCGGCTTCAACCTGGTCGAGCTGCGCTACTACAGCAAGCCGCGCACCTGAGCTGCATCCCGCGCTCCGAGGATCTCCGCGGTTGGCAGCTGAGTCAGGTCCGTCTCGCGTAGGCGGGCCTTGACCAGCGGTACCTGCGGACCCACTGCGCTCAGCTCCTGCACACCAAGAGCAGCCAGCAGTACGGCGGCCGACGGATCGCTGGCCAGGTCACCGCAGACCGCTACTCGCACGCCGGAGTGCCGCACGACGTGGTCGATCAGCTGCAGTACCGCGGGGTCCAGCCCGTCTGCCAGTGGGGCGACGGCCGAGTTGGTGCGGTCGGCAGCGGTTGTGTACTGCGTGAGGTCGTTCGTGCCGATGCTGACGAAGTCGAGGCCCTTGGCAAGCGTTTCGATCCGGAGTGCGGCGGCCGGGACCTCGACCATGATGCCGACCTCCAGGCCGTCGGGCCGCGGGCCGAGCTCGTCGAGCGCCCAGGCGACCTCGTCGGCCGTCGTCACCATCGGGAACATCACGAGCACCGGGGTCTCTGCCGCGACCTGCCGGATCGCTTCCAGCTGGTCGCGCAGCAGCTGCGGCCGGCTACGGAAGACGCGGAGGCCGCGTTCGCCCAGGAACGGGTTGGCCTCGTGGTCCTGCGGCAGGAATGGCAACGGCTTGTCGCCGCCGATGTCCCAGGTGCGGATCGTGATCGGCTTGCCATCCAGCGCGGCCGCGACCGCCCGGAACGTCTCGACCTGCTCTTCTACCGTCGGCGGCGTACGGCGGTCGCCGAAGAGCACCTCGGTCCGCACCAGCCCCGACCCGTCCGCGCCGCGTGCATCGACAGCGTCCTGCACCGAGCCGACGTTCACGAGTACGTCGATCGTCCTGCCGTCCACGGTGGTTGCGGGCTGATCGGCTTGTGCTGCGGCGTGCTCGCGCTCGGCCCGCCGCTCCACGATCGTGGCGTGGATCGTCGCCTCGTCCGGCGCGACCTGGAACGACCCGTGCCGCGCGTCGAACGCCACGATCGCGCCCGCTTGCACGGCGACGTCACCGATCCCGGTGATCAACGGGATTCCCCGGGATCGCGCGACGATCACCCCATGTCCGGTCGTCCCTGCCGCCCGCACCGCAATCCCGGCGATCCGCTCGGCGTCCACAGTCGCTGCCGTGGCGGCATCCAGCTCGGGCACTACGAGGATCCCCTCCTCCGGCCGCTCCGCCACGTCGCCGGTGAGCACGCGCAGAACGCGATCCCGCACCGACCGGACATCCTGCGCCCGTTCCCGCTGATACGCGTCATCCAGCCCTTCGAACACCCTCGCCAGCTTGTCGTACACCTGCTTCCACGCGTCAGCCGCAGACTCCCCGGCGGAAATCGCCGCCCTAACATCACCCAACGGCTTCCGATCCCGCAACATCGCCAACTGAGCATCGAAGATCCCGCCGTGCTCGGAACTGCCGTCCCGGAGCCGCTCGAGCTGACCACCAGCTGCATCCAAGGCATCCGCGAGCCGCCCGTGCTCGTCGTCCCCCGGGCTGTAGTCGCTGAGGTCGACCTGCGCGTCGACAACCACAGCCGGCCCGATCGCCACATCGAGCCCGGAACCACCAGCAGCCGCCGGGCCACCGGGGCCCTCGGAGCCCTCGCCTCCGGCACCTCCGACTCCCGGGCCTCGGGCCCTCTCGAAACCCCCGGTCGGCGTGTCACCGAAGTCCTGTTCGGCTAGCTCGGCGATCGCGGCGAGTGCCTCCGTGGCCTGTGGGCCTGTGGCACCCACCTGGAGGCGGTGGCCTTGTTGGGCGTTCAGGGTGGCGACCATGCTCAGGCTGCCTGCGTCGACAGGTCCGCGGCCGGTGTCCAGGTCGGTCAGCGTGACCGTGGCGTCGTACGAGTTGACCAGCGCGACGAGTCGGGCCGCCGGACGCGCGTGCAGCCCGTGTTCGTTGCTCACCGCAACTTCAATCGTCTGGTCGGAAGTCACCAGGTCCTCTTGGGCAACAGGGCTTGAATCGCCCAGGTGCTCTTGCTTGCCGAGCAGGCCGCGGTTCGCCTCGGCGACGACCGCGTCGAGCGAGGCGCCGGTCGAGGCGGTGACCACGGCGGCGACCAGGCCCTCGACCAAGGGCGCGCTGGACAACCGCACCCGCTCGACCACGGACGGGTCCACGAATTCCAGCGCCATTTCGGCGCTCAGCACCGCGCTGCCCAGGTCAAGCAGAACGAGGACGCCGTCCGGGCTGTCGGCCGCGGTGATCGCCTCGGCGACGGCCATCGCGTCGGTTCCGAACGTCTTCTCGTCCAGACCGGCCGCGACCGCGATCACCGGACGGTTGTTCTCGGCAACCATTTCGGCGGCCAGGCCGACCGCGGCGGTCGCCAGCGCGTGGCTGTGCGACACCACCACGATCCCGATCATGCGAGGGTGCGCGCGGCCGACTCCAGCAGCAGGGTGGTGCTCGTCGCGCCCGGATCCTGGTGCCCGGCGCTGCGGTCGCCCAGGTAGCTGGCCCGGCCCTTCCGGGCGACCAGCGGCACCGTCGCGTCCCGGCCCTTCGCCGCCGCCTCTGCGGCCGCGTTCAGGGCGCCGGCGAGATCGGATCCGCTCGCGACCGCAGCGTCGTACGCGTCCAGAGCCGGCGCCCAGGCGTCGTACATGGTCTTGTCGCCGAGCTCGGCCTTGCCGCGCGCGAGGATGCCGCCGACCCCGGCCTTGAACGCCTCGCCGATCGCCTCCGGGGTGATCGGCGAGACGCCGGCCAGCGCGGTCCCGAAGCGCAGGAAGAACGTGCCGTACAGCGGCCCGCTCGCCCCGCCGACCTTGCTGACCAGCGTCATCCCGGCCTTCTTCAGCAACTCGTCGGCCGACGCGAATGTGGACTCGTCCAGCAGCGCGACGACCGCCTGGAACCCACGGTCCATGTTGGCGCCGTGGTCGGCGTCCCCGATCGCCGAGTCGAGCTCGGTCAGGTACGCCGCGTTGTCGTGCAAGGTGCTCGCGGTGTCGCGCAGCCAGCTGACGAAGTTGTCGACTCCCATGCTCACGCGCCCCAGCGTAGGCCGGGGGTGTTCACCGGTGCGTCCCAGAGGCGTACCAGTTCGTCGTCCGCCTTCAGCAGGGTGACCGAGCAGCCGGCCATCTCCAGCGAGGTGATGTAGTTGCCGACCAGCGAGCGGGCGACCGTGATACCGGCCCGGTCGAGCAGTTGGGCGACCTCGTTGTACATCAGGTACAGCTCGATCAGGGGGGTGCCGCCCATGCCGTTCACGAACGCGATCACCGAGTCGCCCTGCTGGTAGGGCAGGTCGCCGACGATCGGGTCGACCAGCATCGCCGCGACCTCCTTGGCCGGTGCCAGCGGCAACCGTTGCCGGCCGGGCTCGCCGTGGATGCCGATGCCGACCTCCATCTCGTTCTCGGCCAGCTCGAAGGTCGGTTTGCCGGCTGCCGGGACGGTGCACGAGGTGAGCGCCATCCCCATGCTGCGGCCGTTGTCGTTGACCTTCTTGGCCAGGTCGGCGACCTCCTGCAGCGGCCGGCCCTCCTCGGCCGCGGCGCCGACGATCTTCTCCAGCAGCACGGTGACACCGACTCCGCGGCGGCCGGCGGTGTAGAGGCTGTCCTGTACGGCGACGTCGTCGTTCGTCACCACGGACAGCACCTCGGTGCCGGCGTCGGCCGCGGCGAGCTCGGCGGCCATCTCGAAGTTCATCACGTCGCCGGTGTAGTTCTTCACGATGTGCAGCACACCGGCGCCGGCGTCGACCTCCTTGGTCGCTGCCATCATCTGGTCGGGAACCGGCGAGGTGAACACCTCGCCCGCGCACGCCGCGTCCAGCATGCCGAGCCCGACGAACCCGCCGTGCATCGGCTCGTGCCCCGACCCGCCACCGGAGATCAGCCCCACCTTGCCGGGTCTCGGCGCGTCCTTGCGGTACACGATCCGGTTCTCGTGATCCACCCGCAGCCGGTCCGGATGCGCTGCCGCCATCCCCCGCAGCGCTTCACTCACAACATCACCAGGTTCGTTGATGAGCTTCTTCATGCCCCCATCTGAGCACAAGCAGACGGCCTGCGGGAGGGGCCTCGCGTCAGTCCTTCGGCCGCAGGAGCGGGCGGACGACCTCGCGGGCGTCGTGGATGCGGGACTTCACCGTGCCCAGCGGCGCGCCGACCTCGGCGGCGATCTCCTCGTACGACAGCCCGTAGACATCCCGCAGCACCAGCGGCGTCACCATCTGCGGCCGGTCGCGCTCCAGCGTCTCCAGCGCCTCGAGCAGGTCCAGGCGGGTGCCGGCGATCACGCTGGTGGTCCGCGGGTCCGGCTTCTCCATCGTCTCCGGGTTGTGTGCCGCCTGCGCGCTGCGCTTCAGCTTCCGGTACGTCGACCGCGCCGAGTTGGCCGCGACCGAGTGCACCCAGGTGGAGAAGCTGCTGCGGCCGGAGTACGTGTTGATCTTGGTGGCGATGTTCAGCAGCGCTTCCTGGGCCGCGTCCTCGGCGTCCGCTGAGTACGGCAGCACGCTGCGGCAGATCCGCAGGACGCGCGGGTGGACCAGCCGCAGCAGGTCGTCCATCGCGTGCTTGTCTCCGGCCTTCGCGCGCTCCGCCAGGGCTCCGAGGTCGTCGGTCGGGCTGCTGCTCTCGCTCATCTGCGCCTTTGCTTGTCAATCGTCCCCGGGCATGGGACTCCCAGTGATCCATAATGCCCTCTATGGGGGTCCCAAGCAGGCTCGGCCGTTACGTCGTGCGACGACGCCTGGGCTCGGGTGGTTTCGCTACGGTGTGGCTCGCTCACGACGAGCAACTGGACGCCGAGGTGGCGATCAAGGTCCTCGCGGACAACTGGGGGCACGACGACACGGTCCGCCGCCGGTTCCTCGAGGAGGGCCGGTTCCTGCGCCGGGTCGAGTCCGAGCACGTGGTCCAGGTGCACGACGTCGGCGAGCTCGAGGACGGCAGGCCGTTTCTCGTGCTCACGTACGCCGATCGCGGCACCCTGGCCGACCGCCTGAAGAAGGAACCGCTGCCGCTGCCCGAGGCTGTCGACGTCGTCGTGCAGGTCGGCCGCGGCCTCCAGGCCCTGCACCGGCGCGGTCTGCTGCACCGTGACGTGAAACCCGCGAACGTCCTGTTCCGCAGCACGGACGAGGGCGAACGCGCCGTCCTGTCGGATCTCGGCCTGGGCAAGTCGCTCGACGAAGTGTCGCGAATCACAATGCCCGGCGGCACTCCGTCGTACGTCGCTCCCGAGCAGGCGATGGGGGAGCGGCTGGACCAGCGCGCCGACCAGTACTCGCTGGGAGCCGTCGCGTACGCCGCTCTCACCGGGCGGTCACCGCATCAGGTCGATGGGCTGGGCGCGGCCTCTCGGGTGGAGGCGGCGCCGCCGCCGAGCACGCTGGGGTTCCTGCTGCCGGAGCAGGTCGACTTCGCCATCGTCCGCGCACTCGAACCGGACCGGGAGAAGCGCTGGCCGGACGTCCAGTCGTTCACCCGGGAACTGGTCGGCGCCCTGAATGAGACGACCCACGACTTCGTCCCGCCGAAGGTCGCGAGCCGGGAGACCATCGCGGTCTCGATCTCCGACGATGCCGGCGAGAACACGGCGCTCAGCGACGAGAACAAGCCGACGATCGTGAAGACGCCGGCACCCTCCGAGACGGTGGCTGCTCCGACCGAGCCACCCGCGGAGCCGCCGGCCGCCGCCGCGCTGCCTGCTGCCGAGGCTGATGCAGCGCCCGGGCCGCCGAAGCGTCGCCGCGGTCGCTGGGTCATGGCCGCCGTACTTGCTCTGATCGTCGGCGGGGGCGGTGGATTCTTCGGCCAGCGGTACCTCGCGGAGAGTGAGGTCATCACGGTCTCGGAGGGCGGGTTCTCGGTGGACGTCCCGCGCGGCTGGGCGAAGTCGATCGCGCAGTCGGAGTGGCAGCCACCCGGTAGTCGCGCCCCGTACCCGGCGATCCGGGTCAGCCAGGACGCCGACTGGGCGGCGAACGCCACCCCGGGCATCTTCATCGGGGTGTCGAGCTCGAAGCTCGCCCTTCCGGACACGTCTCAGTTCGGTTGCAGTAAGAACAACGACCTCGAGGGTGGGAGCGTGGACGGCCAGAAGGTCACCGCGCGCGTCTCAACCGACTGCGGCGATGCCGGTATGGTGCTCCTCCAGCGAGTCGTGGACCGGGGGGACGCGGGCTCGCTGCTCGTCCAGGTCATGGTCCCGGACGCTGACCGTCTGGTCCGCGCGACGGAGATGGCCGACTCGGTGACGTACTCCGGTTGAGGAAGTCTGCATGCCCACTCGCAGCGAATGGCTCAGGCCCAGCGAACGGTTCCGGCTGTCGCCTGCCTTCGTCCAGTCCACCCGCCGCCGGTTCTACCGCCTGCGCTCGACCGTCTTCCGCCTCATCTGGCCGGTCAACTAAGGCCCACCATCGGTCGGCAAGAGGTCAGCTGGGCTTCTCCGAGTTCGAGCCCGACAGCGGGCTGTCGCGTCGTACGACGTTGGCAGCGGCCTTGTCGAGGATGGCCAGCAGGGCCTCCTCGTCCTGCGGGAGACCGGTGGAGCTCATCTCGACCGCGCAGAGGCCGCTGTCGTCGGCGACCCAGCGGACGATCACGTAGCGGACGATCGCCTTCGGCGCCAGCGACGCGGGCGGCACGTAGGTGTAGGAGAGCGTCGCGTACCTGCCCTCGGTCGTGCTCGAGATGATCTTCAGCATCTGGTCCGCAGGCAGCTTCTTCAGCTCGTCGATCCGCGCCTGCATCGAGGCGGCCGGCGGGCGCTGGATGGTGAAGCCGGACTCGATCCGGAGCCAGCGCTTGCCGGTCGGGTCGGTGAAGCGGGCGGTCCGCGGCGGGTCGGGCTGCGTCATGCTCCAGTTGGACGGCACCCGGGCCGTGACTCTCGACTTGTAGACGTAGCTCACCTCGAACGTGCGGCTCTTGTAGCGCAGGTCCCCGGCCTCGAGCGGGGGTGAGTTATCCGGCACGATCTTCCGCGGCGGCGCGGTCGGCGTCGGAGTCGTCGAGGCGCCCGGTGTCGGCACCTGAGGGATGCCGAGCGGAGCCGCCGTTCCGGTGGAGGCCGCAGCCGACCGCTCGACCGCGGTCAGCAGGCCGACTCCGTACCCACCGGCGCCACCGAGCGCGGTGATGACGACCAGTCCCGAACCCAGCAGAGCGCCTACAGTCCCCCGACGAGCCACGCCTGCCTCACCTCCCCAGATTTCCCCTACTCCCCACAGACACCGTAGCCCGGCGCGGGGTTGCAGCAGCCGCGTAACGATTCCGTGAAACAACCCTTTCGGGCACCGTCGAACGGTCTGCTCAACTGGTCTCGCGCACGGTCCGGGTCGCCGCCAGCAGCACCTCGCCGAGGCCGTCCGCGTCCTGCGGGAGCCCGGTGATGCTCATCTCCACCGTGGTCAGGTCGTCGCCGGTCGCGACCCAGCGGACGATCACGTAGCGGAGGGTCTCCTTCGGGATGAAAGTGTAGATCAGGGTGGACACCGTCCGCGGACGGCCGTCGTCGCCCTCGACCTGCTCGTCGGACTCGGTGAGGATGCGCAGGTCGTTCTCCGGGGCCTGGCTCTGCTTCAGTGCGACGACGAGCGCGGCGCGGGCGGCCGCCGGGGTCTGCTTCGGCTCGACCGCCTCGACCCGGACACCGCGCTCGGTCAACCGGTCCAGGAACTTGACCTCCGCCGGAGCCTTCTTGTCCCGGGTCAGCCGCCAGTCGTCCGGCGTCTCGATCGAGACCTGCACCGGCTGGCCGTCCTCGCGGGTGACCGTGAAGCTGCGGCGCTTGTAGCTCAGCCCGGTCTCCAGCGCGGCCACGTCGCTCGGCACCGGCGTCTTGACCGGCACCGACGGCTCCGGCGGCGTCACCTCGCCGAGTGGCGCCGCCTGGCCGGTGGCGGTGGGGACGGGGACTTCGGTGCGGTCGCCGGTGAAGTAGCCGGCGGTCGCGCCGAGGAGCGTGATCAGCAGGATGCCGCTGACCAGAATCGGACGTTTCACCCGTGCACCGGTCCGGGAATCAGGCGGCTCCGGCCGGTCCCGTCGTACGGCGTGACGGAGCGCAGCACGTCGTACGGCGTGCTGTCCGACGGAACGCGGGCGGGATCGGGCACGGCGCCATCTTCTCAGGCGACCCGGGCACCCGGCCAAACAGCGTCGGTCGACTGAATCCTTTCAACGAGGTCTTGACACCCCTCCGGGCCGTCCGTAGCGTCCCGCGTGGAGAAAGTAACACGACTTCACGATTACTTCACATCACCAGGCGGTATTTCAGGGGCTCTTGCCCCACGGCTCAGGAGGAACCCCATGGCACTCGATCAGTCCGTCAGTCGGAGGCGGCTCCTGCAGCTGATGGGCGGCGCCGCCGCCGTCGGCACGCTCGCCGCCTGTGGTGGCGGGAACGGCGGCTCGTCGTCGTCCGGCGGCCAGCTGAAGGTGATCGGCGCCGGCAGCCAGGAGGCCGGTCTGCGCAAGGCGCTGGACGACTACAAGAAGGCGCACTCCGACTTCGACTTCAACCTCTCGTTCTCACCCGCCGACCAGCTGCAGACCGCGCTCCGCGCCCAGCTCGCGGCCGGGAACGCGCCCGACCTGCACGCGGTCTACCCGGGCAACGGCAGCGCGATGTCGATGGTCCAGCTGAGCAAGGCGAACCTGCTCGCCGACCTCAGCGGCCAGTCCTGGACGCAGAAGATCCCGGCCGGCTTCAAGGGCGCGTTCCAGAACGACGGCAAGACGTTCATCTTCTCGCCCGGCACCAGCGTGCTCGGCGCGATCTACAACAAGAAGGCGTTCGCGACGGCCGGCGTCGAGCCGCCGAAGACCTGGTCGGAGCTGCTGGCGGTCTGCGACAAGCTGAAGAAGAAGGGCATCGTCCCGATCGCGCTCGGGGCTCAGACCCCGTGGGTGACCCAACTGATCGACTACGCGCTGGTGCCCGGCACGGTCTACGCCAAGACTCCGGACTTCGACGACAAGATGACCGCCGGCAACGCGTCGTTCGCCGACTCCGGCTGGGCCGACGCGATGGACAAGTACCTCGAGCTGCAGAAGAAGGGCTACTTCAACGACAACCCGAACGGGACGACGTACGAGCAGGCCACCTCGATGGTCGGCACCGGCAAGGCCGCGATGGCTGTGCAGGTGTCCGCCGTACTGCAGGCGTTCCGGGAGGCCGCGCCGTCGCCGGACGACCTGGGCATGTTCCCGTTCCCGGCCACCGACGTCGAGGCGGACAACTGGATCCCCGGCGGCGTCGTGGTCGGCATCGCGATCAGCGCGAAGAGCAAGAAGGCCGACCAGGCGAAGAAGTTCATCGAGTACTGCGGCCAGCCGGACGTCGTGAACGCCTGGGCCGAAGCGGTCGCCTGCGTCCCGCTGTACTCCGACGGCGAGGCCAAGGTGGACCCGGTGCTGAAGCCGTTCCTGCCCTACCTGAAGGACGACAAGGCCGTCCCGTTCATGGACCAGCGCTGGCCGAACGCCGAGGTCCAGCCCACCCACTTCGCCGTCGTCCAGGAGCTCCTCGGTGGCAAGACCACGGTGGACGGCGCCCTGAAGAAGATGGACGAGGCCTACCGGAAGAGCGCATGACAGTTTCCTTGCAGGCGGTCCGACGCGACGCCGTGAAGGCATCACGGCGTCGCGGCGGCGGGATCTCGCCGCCGTGGTTGTTCGCGGTGCCGGCTCTGGTGGTCTACGCGCTGGTGATGCTGTATCCGAGCATCGCCGGGGCGGGGTCGGCGTTCACGGACTGGTCCGGGGTGGGGGAGCAGCGCTCGTTCGTCGGGCTGGAGAACTTCAAGCAGCTCGTGCACGACGACCAGGCGCTCGGCGCGTTGTGGAACACGCTGCTGCTGACCGTCGCGATCGTCGTCGTACAGAACGGGATCGGCCTGCTGCTCGCGCTCGGCGTGCACACCGGGATCAAGAGCCGGATGGCGTTGCGGGTGATCTTCTTCGCGCCGGTCGTGGTCAGCCCGGTGATGGTGTCGTTCCTCTGGAAGTACGTCTACAACCCGGCGCCGGACGCGGGGCTGAACGCCGCGCTGAACGCGATCGGCCTCGGGGCGCTGCGGCAGGACTGGCTCGGTGATCCGTCGCTGGCGATCTGGTCGGTCGCGTTCACCGTGATCTGGCAATGCGCCGGGTACTCGATGGTGATCTTCCTGGCCGGGCTCGAAGGCGTGCCGCAGGAGCTGCAGGAATCCGCGATGGTGGACGGCGCCGGCCTGTTCGCGCGGTTCCGGCACATCACCTGGCCGCTGCTCGCCCCGGCGACCACGATCAACGTGATGCTGTCGACGGTCGGCGGCCTGACGCTGTTCACCCAGATCATCGCGATGACGAACGGCGGTCCCGGGTACGCGACCGACACGCTGTCGACGGTGCTCTACAAGCAGGCGTTCGTGTACGGGAAGTTCGGCTACAGCACCGCGGTCGCGCTGGTGCTGGCGATCTTCGTCGCGGCTGTCTCCTTCATCCAGATCGGCTACCTGCGTTCGAGGGAGACGACGGCATGAGGACCGGCTACCGCCCGCGCACGCTGCTGCGTGAGCTCGTCATGATCGCGGTCGCGATCGCCTTCCTGTTCCCGGTCTACGCGCTGGTGACGCTGGCGTTCAAGGATCCGTCGCAGATCGCGAACCAGCCGCTGTCGGTGCCCAACCCGCCGTCGGTCGGCAGCTTCGGCGAGGCGTGGCAGTCCGCGTCGCTCGGGTCCGCCTTGCTGAACAGCACGCTGATCACGGTGTCGAGTGTGGTCATCCTGATCGTGCTCGGGTCGCTGGCGGCGTACTTCCTGGCCCGTACGGCGTCCCGGCTGAGCTACAGCCTGTACATCCTGTTCCTGGTCGGCATCATCCTGCCGTTCCAGCTCGGGATGATCCCGCTGTACCAGCTGGTCAACGACCTCGGCCTGCTCGGCACATACCAGGGCATGATCCTGTTCTACACCGGCATTCAGCTCCCGTTCACGGTGTTCCTCTACACCGGGTTCATCCGGTCGCTGCCGGCCGACTACACCAACGCCGCGCTGATCGACGGCGCCTCGCACCTGCAGGCGTTCGGGTACGTGATCTTCCCGCTGCTGCGGCCGATCACCGGCACCGTGCTGATCTTGAACGCGGTGCACATCTGGAACGACTTCTTCACCCCGCTGCTGTACCTCGGCGGCTCCGGCCGGGAGACCGTCCCGGTCCGGGTGTTTGCCTTCGTCAACGAGTACACCTCGGACTACGGGCTCGTCGCCGCCGGCCTGGTGCTGGCCGCGCTGCCGATCCTGCTCGTCTTCCTGGTCCTCCAGCGGTACGTCATCCGCGGCTTCTCCAGCGGCCTGAAGGGATAACCGTGGCACTTCCCCCTCGCCTGGCGTCGGTCCTCGCCGATCCGCCCAGGTCCCACTCACCTGTGCCGATCTGGTGGTGGAGCGGCGAGCCGCTCGACCCGGCCCGGCTGCGCTGGCAGCTGGAGCGGTTCGTCGAAGGTGGGGTGTACCAGCTCGTCGTACTGAACCTGGCCCCGGCCGGGTCGGACCACGGGTGCGACGCGGACGATCCGCCGTTCTTCTCGGAAGAGTGGTGGAGCATCTTCCTCGGGGTCTGTGACGACGCGGCGTCGCTTGGAGTCTCGCTCTGGTTCTACGACCAGCTCGGGTTCTCGGGGGCGGACATCCAGGCGCGGTTGGTGGCTCGGCAGCCTGCCTACGCCGGACGGCGGTTGCAGCGTTCGACGGTCAGCGGGACCGGCCGGCTCGTGCTGCGGTGTCCGCCGGGTGGCCGGGTGATCTCGGCCTCCGTGTCGTCGGGCGTTGACGTGGTTCTCGATGGCGCAGGCGCTTCGTGCGAGGCGGATGTCGAGTCGGAGCTGTTGTTGTACTACGAGACGGACCACGGGTTCGACTACCTGAGTCCGTCGGCCTGTACGGCGTTGCTGGACCAGGTGCACGGTGAGTTCGAGCGGCGGCTCGGGGATCGCCTCGGCCGGGTCGTGGTCGGGTCCTTCCAGGACGAGTTGCCGTCGGTGCCGACCTGGTCCGCCGACTTCGCTTCGCGATTCGAAGCACGGTACGGGTACGACCTTCGGGACCGGCTCGATGCGCTGTGGGATCTCGCCGTACCGGATGGGGCTCGGGTACGGCGGGACTACCACGCGCTCCGGGCTTCGCTGGCCGAGGAGGCGTTCTTCAAGCCGTTGCACGAGTGGCACGAGAAACACGGGCTGATCGTGGGCTGCGATCAGCAGGACCCGGCGCGCGCCGGGCTGCCGGTCGAGGGCGTCGAGCTGTACGCCGACTATGCGCGGACGCACCGGTGGTTCAGTGCACCGGGGTCGGACCATCACGGGGATGCGCGGATCCACTCGTCGTTGGCGCACCTGTACGGGCGTCCGCGGACTTGGATCGAGGCGTTCCACTCCACCGGGTGGGGTGGGACGTTGGAGGAGACATTCGACTGGCTCCTGCCGTGGTTGCGGACCGGGGCGACGCTCTACAACCCGCACGCCGTGTACTACACGACCCGGGCCGGGTGGTGGGAGTGGGCGCCGCCGTCCACTGACTGGCGGCAACCGTACTGGCGGCATCACAAGTCGTTTGCGGATGCGGTGACTCGGTTGTGCGCGGCGTTGTCGTTGGGGCGGCATGTCTGCGAGGTCGCCGTACTGTTTCCGAATGCGACGGCGCAGTCCGACCTGACGATGGACGGGCCTGGGCCGGATGCGTTGCGGGCTCAGTCGGTGTATCGGGAGTTGATCGGGGACGCGACGTGGTTTGCGCCGGTGCTCGGTGTGCTGGATCGGGCTCGGATCGATGCGGACGTGATCGATGACGAGTCGGTGGCCGGGGCTGAGGCTGTCGATGGGGCTCGGTTGACGGTTGCTTCCGAGTCCTACGCGGCCGTTGTGTTGCCTGCGGCGACGGTGCTCGAGGATGCGGTTGCTGAGCGGCTGAACGAGTTTGTTGCTGCAGGTGGGTTGGTCGTTGCTGTCGGCGCCGTACCTGACGGGTTGTCGGGGCTTGTGCTGGTCGAGTCGGCGGCGGAGGTGCCTGCGGCGCTGTCCCGGTTGCCGCGGCGGGTGGAGGCGGACGTGCCGGTGCTGACCCGGGAGGTCGACGGGGCGCTGGTCGTGTTCGCCACGCCGACCGAGTGGAGCGCGACCGAGATCGACGGTCAGCCGGTGGGGCGGGGGATCAGCCACGAGTGGGCTCGGGTCGGGTACTCCTTCGATCCGACGCGGTACCGGGACAAGGTTCGCCTTCGGGTCCGGGAGGTGCCGGGGCCGCCGGTGCTGGTGTCGCCGTTCGACGGGTCGTCGAAACCCCTTGCCCACACCGTGGATGAGAGCGGGATCGCCGAGATCGTCGTGCCGTTCACGGCCGGGCCGGCGGCGCTCGTGGTGTTTGCCTCGGGCAACGCGTCGGCTGATGCTGTATCGGCCGATGCTCCTCAACAGGTAGAGACGCTGACCGGGGAGTGGGAGTCGGAGCTGATTCCGACCCTCGACAACAGCTGGGGCGACTTCGCTTGGCCGGCCTCGGCGCCGTCGGATCCGGTGGTTGTCGAGCGCTGGGCCCTCGAGCATCGCGTCGACGGCTCGGACGAGTGGCAGCCGGCGCACGCCACCTTCGGACCGCATGGGTTGATCAACGGCGAGCCCGTCGAGTACTCCGAGTCACGGGGGATCCGCAAGGACCACATCCACCACCACGCGCTCGGCCCGAAGGGTCACGTCCCCGAGGACTTCCTGGACTTCGGTGCCGTTGGGGCCGGCCAGACGGTGACCTTCACCGCGGCGTTCCAGCTGGCTTCGGCGTTGGAGAGCACTGTGGTTGTCAGTGCACCGGCGGCCAAGGAGCTGCTGATCGACGGTCGGTCGTTGCCGATCACCGATGCCGGTGGGTACTTCGGCTCGGTCCCGGTGGCGCTGGACGCCGGTACGCATCACCTCGAATTGCGGCTGACACCCGACGAGGAGTTGCAGCTTCGGGCGAATGTGGCGTTCGTACGCGACCTGGCGGCGTACCGTCGTCCTTCGTGGATCGCGGCTGCGTCGCCCGGGTCGGCGATCACGTACAGCACGAGCGTCGTACCGGGGGATCGCACCGAGCTCACGTTGACTGCGTGGGGCGCGGCGCGGGTGCTCGTCAACGACGTGGAGATCGGGCGTCAGGGTGGCTTCCTGCCGTACGAGCGGCCGTCTCCGCGCGTACGCCGGTACGACGCGGCTGCCGCACTCCGGCCGGGTGTCGAGAACACGATCGTCGTGGAGGTCACCCGGCCGACCCCGATCCTGGTCGACGGGCTCGCGATCTCCGAACACGACTGGAAGGCGACGGTCGACGGCACGACTGTTCCGACCGTACGGCGGCGGCCGTGGCACCGCGCCCTCGCCGACCTCTACTTGACCCGTCGACCACATCCGCTGCCTGGGGCTGCGTGGCTCGACGGCACTTCTACTGACGTGGTTGAGCCGATCACTTTCGCCGTACCTCGCTCGACGCCGGACCGCATCGAGCACCTGCGCTTCGACCTTCCACCAGGCACCACCGGCCTGGAGGTCGACGTGGTCGGCGACGCCGTCCTCACGGTCGACGGCCAGCAGTTCGCTACTGGCTCGGGTCGAGTGGTGGCCGACGTACCTGTTGGCGCTCGTACGGGTTGGCTCACCTTGATGACCACCCCCGGCCATGAGTCCGGCGCTGCTCTCACCGGGCCGATCCGCCTCACCGTCGGCCCCGGCCGAATCCCCTTGGGTGACTGGCAATCCCACGGCCTCGCCGAATACTCCGGCGGCGTCCGCTACACCCGCCGCCTGGACCTCTCCCAGGCCACAACCCTGAACCTGGGCAGCGTCCGCGGCACCGCCGAGGTCCTAGTCGACGGCATCTCGATCGGCATCCGCTTCTGCTCCCCCTACACCTTCGACCTCCCAAACGTGGCCCCCGGCAACCACACCCTCACCCTGGAAATCTTCAACACCGCCGCCAACCATCTCGACGCCATCAGCCCCACCCACTTCGTCTTCCCAGGCCAGGGGATGTCCGGTCTCTTCGGCCCAGTGACAGTGAGCAGCAGGTAGGCCAGGGTTGTCCACAGGGTCCCGTGGCTGTGGACAACAGTGGTTGCCGGAATCCCAAGAAAATAAGGGGATTTCGGTTTGAGTTCTGTCGGTGGTGGTGTCTAGGGTTCAGGTATGGAGCCTCTGGGTGAGCGGCCGGTGTGGTCGATGAGCGGCTGTGAGATGCTGTCGACTCTCGACACACTCGAGGCTGAGCTCGCCCGGCTCCAGACCTACCGCCTACAGGTCATCGCGGGCCTGGAGGGTGTTGGGCATGCCGAGGAGATCGGCGGCCACGACACGGCCCGATTGCTGGCCTTCCGGTATCGCCTGAATGGCATCGACGCTCGGCGTAATGTGCGGCTCGCTCTTGCATTACCGAGGTACGTCGAGGTGTCGGCGGCTCTCCCCGATGCGGCTGCGCAGTACTCCACCGATGTCGCCGTCGACGTAGCTGATGACGTGGCGAGAGCTGATGATCGTGGTTCGGACGGTGAACGTCGGTGGCTGCTACGGCCGGCGCAGGCCGAGGCCATCGTGTCGGCTCTCGAGCGCGTCCCGTCAACGGTTCCCGCTGAGGACGTCGAGGTCGCCGAGCAGCAGCTGGTTGCCTTGGCTCGCCACCTTTCGCCGGCTGAGCTTCGCAAAGCAGGCAAGGAGATCCGCGATCTTCTGGACGCTGACGGCCCGGAGCCCGACGAACGCAAGGCCTACGCCCGCGAGTCTCTCACCATGAGCACGGCCGACAACGGTGTGACGTTCCGCGGCTACCTCGCGAACGAGAACGCCGAGCTGTTCCGCGCCCTCATCCACGCCGGCGCCAAGCCGCGCAAGACCGTGGACGGCGAAGCAGATCCGCGATCACGCGACAAGCGCCAGGCAGACGCATTGACCAGCGTCCTGACGACTGCCGCCGCTGCTGCCGACGCCGGCCACAGGCCCGACACCACCACCGGCCACACCACCACCGGCTGCATCACCAGCGGCCCGGCACCGCACGCTTGTGCCGGTCCGGATTGCGCAGCCTGCGTGGGCGACGCTTCTGCTGAGCGTGCGGCTGCTGATGGTGTGCGTGGTGGTGCGGGCGGGTGGGTGCCCGGCTTCGGGGCCAAGGCGAATATCACGGTCACCATCGACCTGGCGGACCTGAAGGCGGCCACCGCCGACGCGACCGGCAAGCTCGTGTACGGCGACGACCTGTCCGCGGGGGCAATTCGGCGTCTGGCCTGCGACGCGAAGATCATCCCACTGGTACTCGGCACGAACTCGGAACCACTCGACGTCGGTCGCGCCGAACGACTAGTCAACCGAGCGATGCGCCGCGCCCTGAACGCGCGTGACCGAGGCTGCGTCGTGTGCGGCGCGCCACCGATTCACTGCGACGCCCACCATCTGCGGAGCTGGATCGACGGCGGCCCCACCTCGGTCGGCAACCTCGTCCTGTTGTGCCGCCGCCACCATCATGACCTCCACGCCGGCCACTGGACAGTCACGATCTCCAACGGCAAAGTCCACGTCTCCCGCCCACCGTGGGCCGACCCGCCACCACCTCGCGCAACCAGCCCTGACTTATCGAGTCGGCACGGCCGGAGTGAGCGCACTGCTCGCCTACGTCCTGTGTCCGCGCAGTCTCACCCACCCACGCCCCGCGGCGATCCCGACCTGCCACGCACAGAGCCGGTGGCCTGCGAACGCTCGCCGCTGACGGGTCGGTGGGCGGCCGATGAGGCGGCAATAGAAGAGGCAACCCGGTTCGCGATCCCGGGGTGAGCCTTCTGCCGTTCCCGAGCCGGCGCTGATCCAGCCAGCGGCGGGCAGGGGCGCGGCCGCCGCCGGCGAGCAGGCGTGCATCTCCGCGCAGTCGAGTTGGGCGATGAAGCTCAACGGGCGCCCCTCGGCAGTGGTCGGCCACTCGATGCTCTCGGCAAGCATCGGCCGGCCGCCAAGCCGTGTCCGGGTGTCCTGAGCCGGTACGAGGCGGAGGCTTTGGCGGCACAGCCTGGTCAGGGGTTCGGCGTACTCGGCGAGTCCGACTGCCAGGAGGCGGTTGCGGAATTCGGTGGGTGCCTTCGGCGAGTGCTGCCAGGTCGCGCTCGTCACAAGGCCAAGTAGACCTTAGGGGTACAGGGTGGGATCGGTTGGAGGATGGCGTGTTGTTCCTTGGTTACCCGGGCGAGCAAGGTTAGGAGTACCTAGCAGTAGCGGGTGGTGGACCAGGAGGCGCCATAGCGGTAGAAGACGGCTCTGCGTTGGCCGAGGTTGGTTCGTGGCGTCGCCGTGGGAGAGGCCGTCGCCGTAGCCGTACTTGCCGCCTACCGCGCCCCGGTAGCTGCCGGAGTGGACGGGGAAGAAGAAGCCGCCGTGCCGCCGGATCGACGCGAAACACCCGTCGATGAAGAGACCCTCGACGTAGCTGTCCTCCTCACCGCAGAAGCGCCGTAGGAGTGACCCAGGACGGGTGGTCGGCCAGCCGCTCGAACGCCGGGCCGGCTTCGACGCCCAGCAGATGGGCACGAACATCACCCGCTTTCGCAACGAGCACCGCTTCCGGCGTTTCCTCGACACGTACGGCGCCGGCCACGACGTCACCGTCCTGGACGCAGCCCTCAAGGCCGGCTTCGGCAGCTACCCCCAGCTCCACCGAGTCACGCGATCAATCACCGGCACAAGCCCAGCCGAATACCTCAAAGCCCGTTAGTCGATCGTCGCTGTAACGTTCGGCCGCCGTAGCCGATAGCAGAGCGCGGCTATCTTTCCGCCGCTCTGACTTCTGGGAGTTCCCTTTGCGCACGTTCCTGCGCTTCGCCGCGCCTGTGGCCCTGTCGGCCGTCCTCCTGACCGCGGCTGTTCCGGCCACGGCGGTCAACGGTTTCTCCACCTCGACCCAGCAGGTGGAGTCGGTTCCGTCGGTGCCGCTCGGCGTGCGGGTGAAGGGCACCTTCACCGGGATCGACCTCGCCTGGAACCTTCCCGCTGACGAAGGGACCGCTGAAGGGGTGACCGGCTTCGTCGTTCGCCGCACCGTGAACGGCACCGAGACCTCCTACCCCGTGCCGCGGGCCGCGGGCACCCTCTTCAACTGGCAGGACACCGAGCGGCTTCCCGGCGCGATGTACTCCGTTGCCGCGGTCAACGCCGACGGCGAGGGACCGGCCAGCGTTCCCGGACCGGCCGACACCGTACCGGGCACAGCCGTCGTGGAGCCGAAAGATGCCATCACCGTCGCTCACACCGTGACGACCGACGGCGTCAGCCGCACCTTCCTCGGACAGCTCGCCGTGCAGGGAGCAACCCAGGTCATTCCGCTCGCCACCTCGGGCCCGACCCAGCAGGTCGACAAGGCCATCGCGGCGTCGGCCGACGGCCGGCAGGTCGTCTTCTCACAGGGGCAGACGAGCCTGTGGACGGTCTCGGCGGTTGTCCCGCACGCGCAACCGGTGAAGATCCTCGACGGGTCGAGTGGGATTTCGGTGAAGTCGTGGTCACCGGACGGCACCCGGATCGCTTTCGAACGGGTGCAGGACGGCACCTCCTGTGTCGAGGTCATCGGCGCGACCGGCGGCACCCCGATCCGGGTCGGCTGCAACCTGGCCGCGCCGTCCTGGCTGCCCGACAACCAGACACTCGTCGTCAAGGAGCAGGCGCAGGGCAAACTGCAACGGATCCAGGCCAAGCCGGGCGGCGCGGTACTGACCACGTACGCCGGCACCGAACTGGCGCAGCACCCGGTCGCGTCACCGGACGGCCTGTGGATCGCCTATTTCAAGAACACCTCGGTGAACGTGATCCCCGTCGCCGGGGGCACTCCGGTCCCTGGTTACCCGTTCGGCACGAGTGGTGAGTCGATCAGCTGGGCGAACTCCAACCACCTGCTCGTCACCCGCCGTACGGAGTCCGGGAGCACTCTGCAGCAGGTCCCCGTCAACGACGGACGGCCGTACGTGAACGCGCAGCTCTTCGACCCGCCGGCCGGCGACCTTGTCGAGTCGGCCGTCTGGCAGGGCCCACAGATCACGATCAAGCCGACCCCGGCCTACGTCGGGCCGAACCTGACGGTGCCCTTCGACACAACGGGGCTGGTCTCGCCCTACCTGACCTGCGAGTTCGACGGGGTGAGGACGGCGCCGTGCCCGCCGTCGCCGTTCCAGAAGGCCGGTGTCGCGCCCGGCCTGCACGTCCTGCGGGTCTGGGCCGTCGAGCCGGGCGGACGCGGGACCACAGCCGTCCGCTGGCTCAACGTCGACTCCGTTGCGCCGAGCGTCAAGATCACCGGACCGACGTTCGACGTGACGAAGGCGGCCACGGCCACGATCACCTACGCCGGGGCCGACGACAACGGCATCGGCTCGTACGACGTCCGGTGGCGGATCGCATCCACAGCGGGGAACTTCGGCGCCTACGCGCCGGTCAAGTCCGGTACGACGGCTACGTCCGTCGCGATCAGCGTTGCCGCGGGCTACGAGTACTGCGTTTCGGTCCGGGTCCGCGACCTCGCCGGCAACCTGTCCGGATGGACCGCCGACAAGTGCTTCGCCCGGCCCTCGGACGACCGCCTGATGGGCGCCGCCAAGGGCTGGGTCCGGGCCTCTCATCGCGCCTACTACCTGGGCACCGCGACCGTCACCAGCGCGCAGGGCATCTCCGTGTCCCGCAGCGTGCAGGCCAAGCGGCTGTTCCTGATCGCCACGAAGTGCGCAACCTGCGGCGGCCTGAACATCTACTACAACGGCAAGTACGTGGGCGCTGTGAACCTGTACAAGGCGACGACCGAGTACCAGGCCGTCGTACCGCTCCCCGTCCCGGCGACCTTCCTGACCGGTTCGGTACTCCTGACCACCAGGGTGGGAAGCAAGGTCTACCAGGTCGACGGGCTCGCAGTACGGCGTACCTGAGCCCGTCAGTAGACCTCGATGCGGTCCAGGCTGATGACTGTGCTGCTGGAGGCTGGGTTCTTGTCGCCGGTGACGCGGACGCGGATCGTGTGGGCGCCGGGGGCGAGGGTTGGGCTGACGTACATCAGGTGCTCGCCGACGCGGATCGAGCTGTAGTAGTCGATTCGCTGCTCCGGTCCGCCGTCGATCGAGATACCGGCGATCCCGTTGCCCACGTCGGCGACGCTGAGCAGCGCGACCTTGGTGCCGTTGAAGTGGATCGTCGCGGAGGCGTCCCGAACGCCGCTCCAGTGGTCGTTGCCCCAGAAGCACTGGTTCCCGCAGCCCGATCCGGAGCTCCAGTTGCCGCTGTACACGACCGTGCTGTCGGTGTCGTTGATCCAGTAGTTCGCCGAGCCGGGATCACCGGACGGCAGGTTCTGCGTCGCGCCGGCAGCCAGCGGCCGGCCGAGGTTCGGGGTGCCGTCGGCGTTCCAGCTGATCTTCTGCGCCCGGCTGGTGCGGAAGGAGTACGTGTAGGTGCTGGTGTTCTTGCCGTGGTACGCGATCCAGTCCTCGGTCCCGTCCGGCGACTTGAAGAACGAGTGGTGACCAGGTCCCCACACACCGGTCGCGTCGTTGCGGGAGAAGATCGGGCCGGGGTGCTGCACCCAGTTCGACGCGACCATCGGGTCGGCGCCGTTCGCGATGCTCTTCATCCACAACTGGTAGTCCGGCTTGCCGGTGTCGCAGGACGAGTAGGTGAGGAACACGCGCCCGTTGCCGTAGATCGGCGTCGGTCCCTCGCGCACCTCGCTGCAACCACCGTCGGCAGGGATCGCGACCCGGCCGCCGGTCACCGTCCACGGGTTGCTCATCCGCGCAATGTAGAGCTGCGCCGGACCGCCCTGACCACGTCCCGGCCCGGTCCAGACGAAGTACTGCTGCCCGTTCACCATGATCGGCTCGCCGTCGATTGCGTACTCGCCGAAGTCCGCGATCTTCGCCTTGAAGTGGTACGGGCCGAGCGGGTTGTCGCCCTCGGACTCGATCACGTACATCCGGTGGTTCGCGTCCACGCCGTCGGAGGCGGTGTAGTAGATGTACCAACGGCCGCCGACCTGCCGGAACGCCGGCGCCCACATCTGCGTGTTGCGGCTCGGGTCCGCGTCCCGCCACACCACCTGCTCCGGCTGCACCAGCAGGGTCGCCAGGCTCGGCGACGACCAGATCCCGATCCGGTCGCCACGGGTGGTCGCGACGTAGTACCGGCCGTTGTGGAACATCAACGACGGGTCGGCCGACGGGTTCACGGGATTGCGGAAGGTCTGTGACTGCACAGCACTCTCCAGTTGGGGCGCCGACGACGCCGGTACGACGCCGGCCAGCAGCAGTACGGCGGAAGCGATCAAGGCGACTGTGGGGCGGAAGAACCACATGGCAGTACCTCTCGAGCCGGAGGGGCGGACCGGTCCCGTCGTTTGTACTGCGTCTTTACCATCGTTGTAAACCCTTCACAGCAGGATCGAAGGCCGGGAACCGCCGTACCAGGACCGGCGTCGTATCGCGCATGAAGCTGAAGGTGAGGGTCGTGCACTACCGCTGTCACGGACGTGACTGCTGGTACGCCGACATCGACGACGCCGACGACCGCCAGCCGGACGACCCGTACTGGTACGCCGACGGCTGCTGCTCGCAGCCCGAGGCGATCAAACTCGCCTGCGCTCAACTCGCCGCGCTGGAGCAGGCGGCCGGGCCGTTGACACGCATCAGCGAGTCTCAAGTCGCCGCCTGAACTCCACGACCGGCATCATGGGGCGATGCTCGGGGAATCGGAGGGCACGAAAGGCGACGCCACGATCGAGCAGATCGGCCGGCGCCGGACGTTCACCAGGACACTTCAACTCGCAGTCGTGCTCGCCGTGGTCCAGTGGCCGATGCGCGACGCGGTGCACGACGCGGCCGGCTCGGCGCTCGGCTGTGAGGTGCCCGGCCGGCTGTCGCTGCTGGTCGACGCGACGTTCATCATGGCCTACGTCTACGCGGCGTACCGGGCCTACAAGTACGTCAAGTTCCTGAATCGCCAGTCCTGGAAGCAGATCGCGGCCGTCGGGTCGTGGATCGTGTTCGCCGCCGCGGTGCTCGACATCGTCGAGGATGTTCGGCTGTGGAACGAGCTCGGGACGTCCTGCGCCGACCTGTCGACGGGCTGGCTCACCTGGCTGATGCGCGGTACCGCACTCGCCGGCGCCGTGATCCTGGCCGTCGCGCTCTTCGCCACCAGCCGCTTCGGGCAACGCAAGCTGTACGGCGTCCGCCTCGACCCACCGGCGACGTTCAACCGGATCAAGGACGACGGCAAGGACGTCGGCCAGCTGGTGATCACCTGTTCCGGCGGTGGGATCCGGTCGGCGTCGTTCTGCCTCGGCGCCCTGCAACTCCTGCGCGAGAAGGGCTTGTACGACAAGGCGTCGAGTGTGATCGGCGTCAGTGGCGGCGGCTACATGGCCGCTGCGTTCCATGTCCTCCGGCGGACCTGCACCGACCCGTTCTCGCCGGGATCGCCGGAGCTCGCGCGGTTGCGGCGGCAGACCCGGTACCTGTTGCAGGGCGGCCGGGCGATGTTCCGGGCCGCGTTGTCGGTGCTGTTCGGGCTGGTCGTCAACCTGCTGCTGATCGGGATCACGCTGCGCGCGATCGCCTGGGTGCTCGGCTGGTTCCTCGCCGACCAGCAGGTGGTCGTGCTGGGCGACGGCGGGATCGAGGTCGACTGGCGGCCGAACGACTCGTGGTTCTTCCTCGGGCTGTCGCTGTTCCCGCTCGCAGTGAGCGCGGCGATGTTCGTGCTGGAGAAGGTGTGGGACCGCTGGGCCCGGATGCCGGATGTGGTCCGGATGATCCTGACGACGATCGCGAACGTCGCGCTCAAGTTCGGCGTACCCCTTGCCGTGCTGCTGCTCGGCGTACCGGGCGGCCTTTACCTGCTGGCACAACTCGCGGGTGAGTCCAGTCTGCCCTCGGCGTTGCTGGCGCTGGTCGACCCGGCGAGACAAGGCATCGCGTCGTTCAGCGCACTCGTCGTCGTCCTGATCGGGCTCGGCAAGGCGGTCTGGAACGGTCTCGCGGTCGAGGGCAAGGAGTCCAGCAGCATGCGGGCCCGAGTGCTCGCGTTCGCCCGGACCAAGCTCGCGCCGTGGGCGGCGAGTGCGATCATCGTGCTCGCGGCGGTGATCGTGCTGCTGCGCTGGACCGGCGGCTACGCGACCGAGCCCGGGTACCAGGAGAACTGGACCGTCGCGCTGATCCTGGCCGCGATCGCGGTCGCCATCAAGGTGCTCACCGACGCGAACCGGACGTCGCTGCACTCGTTCTACCGCGAGCGGTTGTCGCGCGCGTTCCTGGTCACCCGGAAGGACAACGGCGCGGCCGTCGCGCTCGACTACCACCTGCGGCTGCGGTACTCGGAGTGGGGCAAGCCGGTCGACGGCGGGCCGCAGCTGGTCATCGCCGGCGTCGCGAACGTGTCCGACGGCGACTTCGTGCCGAGCCAGCGCGACTGCGTGCCGTTCGTCTTCGACGCCCAGCAGATCGGGATCATCGGCGACCGGTCGCTGCCCGACGGCGGCCGCCGGGTGACCGACGACTACGAGCGCGAGGCCGACATGCTGAAGCGGGAGGTGACGGTGCCGGCCGCGATGGCGATCAGCGGCGCCGCGTTCAGCCCGCTCACCGGCCGGGTGAACGCGCGGACCAGGCCGGTCCGGCTGCTGCTCGCCGTACTGAACGCGCGGCTCGGGGTGTGGCTGCCGAACCCGTACTGGAACAACCGGTCCACGCCCGCGTTCCCGGAGGTCCGCGGGACCGTCGCGAAGGTCCGCCGGTACGTCGGCAGCGTGATCGACAAGCCGGGTCCGTACCGGCTGCTGCTGGAGGGGATCGGGCAGCCGTCGATGTACGACCGGCGGATCTACGTCACCGACGGCGGGCACTACGACAACCTCGGCCTGGTCGAGGCGCTCCGCCGGGAGCCGGCCCAGGTGATCGTGATCGACGCGTCGAACGACCCCGAGGACCGGTTCACCGCGCTGGCCGAGGCGATCGCGACCGCGCGGATGGACCACGGGATCCAGATCGACATCGACCCGTCGCCGATGGTCCGCGGCGGCAAGCCGCGGGCCGACCGACCGTGGGCCTACGGGATCGCGACGCACCCGCTGAAGGACGGCGCGGACAAGCCGTACAAGACCGAGATCTTCTTCCTGAAGGCGGTGCTGGCCGGGCACCTCGGCTGGGACATCGAGCAGTACGCCGCCGGGCACCCGGACTTCCCGCGGCGGACCACCGGCGACCAGTTCTACGACGAGTGGGACTTCGAGGCCTACCGCTCCCTCGGCTACGCGCTGGCCGAGTCCCTCACCGAGCACCACCGGGTCCGCGCCCGCCTCGAGGACCTCCGGACCGCGAGGGTCTAGGCAACCAACTACCGGGTCGACGGCAACCAAATGCCGGTGCGGATGCACGTGCAGTCCGCCTGGTGAGCGGATGGTTGCCTACCTCCCGGTGCGGTGGTGTTATTGGTGGCCGTGTGCCGGAGAATCTTTACACAAAATTAGCCGTGACCTTTCCGGGCATCAGGTCGTTGAGCAGTCAGACAGTTCACGATCTGCAGAGATCGCTGGGGCAGATTCGCTGGGGAATCTGGGAAGGACCGCCCGTGCATCGATTCAACTCGCCACCTGACTGGCCCGAGCCGCCCAGCGACACCTGGCGTCCGCCGCCGGGCTGGGAGCCGGATCCCGAATGGCCGGAGGCCCCGGCGGGCTGGGGCTTCTGGGTCAACCGCAACGGCCGCCCGGCAAGCGGACCGATCGGCGCGTACGGCGCGCTCGACGCCGGCCGGGTCGAGTTCGCCGCCGTCGATCCCGCCCTGGTGCTCATGCACTCCTGATCAGCCACCACTCTGACCGTCCCGTCGGTACAGGCGCAGCCGACTGGGCCCGCCCGGCTCCCGCAAGCCTCACAGCTGCGGGAGCCGAGTCTTGTCCGGGTTCGGACGTGGGCTGGCGTGTTCTTACCGTCTTCTGATGTTATGTTATCAGCGCAGATAACACTGGATCGGGAGGCTGGGCGTGAGCTGGATCGGCGTTGACCTCGGCACGCAGAGTGTGCGCGCCGTCCGCGTCGATGCCGACGGTTCGGTTGCCATCCGCGCCGCGCGGCCGCTGGTCAGCCACCGCGACGGCCCGCGCCACGAGCAGGACCCGCAGACCTGGCTGGACGCGGTCGACGCGGTCCTCGCCGAAGTCGCCGGTCCCGAGATCGACGGCATTGCGATCTGTTCGACCTCCGGCACCTTCTTGCTGACCGACGAGCAGGGCCGCCCGGTCACCCCGGCGCTGATGTACGACGACGCCCGTGCAGCCGACCTGCGTGACCGCATCGTGGACGCCGACCCGAATCGCTGGTCGACTTCGATGCAACCGACCTGGGCGCTCCCGAAGCTCCTCTCGCTGAACCCGTCGGCTCAGCACCGGATCGTCCACAGCGCCGACTTCGTCGCGGCCCACCTCGTCGGCCGCCCGGTCGCCACGGACACCAGTCACGCCCTCAAGACCGGTTACGACCTGGTCGCCGACACCTGGCCGCAGGCCGCCTTCGACAAGCTCGGCCTCCCGGCGAGCCTCTTCCCCGACGTCGTCCTCCCCGGCACCGAGCTAGGCCGGACCCCGTCCGGGGTCCCCGTCTACGCCGGCATGACCGATGGCTGCGCCGCCCAGATCGCCGCCGGCGCCCTGAGCCCCGGCGCGTGGAACTCGGTGCTCGGTACGACGCTCGTCCTCAAAGGCGTGAGCAAGGACCTCCTCGACGACCCCACCGGCGCCGTCTACAGCCACCGGCATCCGGACGGCGGCTGGCTCCCCGGCGGCGCATCCAGCACGGGCGCCGGCGTACTCACCGAACTGCTTCCACACGCGGACCTCAATGCGCTGGACAAGGCGGCAAGTCCGGTCGACGCCGTCATCTACCCGCTCACCAAGACGGGTGAGCGGTTCCCGTTCGTCGCTCCGCAGGCCGAGCGTTTCACCCTCGGCAACCCGTCCGGTGACTTGGCGACGTACGTCGCGGTACTACAAGGTGTGGCCTTCATCGAGCGACTCGCCTTCGAGCACGTGGTCGGCCTCGGCGCGGAGCCACTCCGATCGGTGTCGCTCACCGGAGGCGCCGTCCGCAGCGGGTATTGGAACCAGCTCCGCGCCGACGTCCTCGGCGTACCGGTCGAGCTCCCGGCGTCACCGGACCCGGCGTACGGCATGGCCGTGCTCGCCGCGTCGTCCGGCGGCTCGCTCACCGAGACGGCGCGCCGGATGGTCAGGACGGACCGCATCCTCGAACCAGGTCCACGACACCTCGAGGACCTGTACGGCGAGTTCGTCGCCGAGCTGGATCGACGGGGGTACCGCGGATGAGAACGACGATCGTCCTGGCCAGGCACGGCCGGACCGAGTGGCACCACGGCAACCGCTACACCGGGTCGACCGACCTCCCGATCGACGAGGTCGGCGTACGGCAGGCGCAGCAGCTCAGGGAGTGGGCGGTCGACTAC
This sequence comes from Kribbella sp. NPDC050470, assembly GCF_044458365.1. Taxonomy (NCBI): domain Bacteria; kingdom Bacillati; phylum Actinomycetota; class Actinomycetes; order Propionibacteriales; family Kribbellaceae; genus Kribbella; species Kribbella sp. NPDC050470. Next base: position 486,524 of record NZ_JBITHV010000003.1, read on the forward strand.
GCGCCGGACGTGCTGTGGTGCTCGCCGATGCTGCGCGCCCGGCAGACCATCACGCCGACGGCCGAGCTGCTGAACCTCGAGCCGACGCTCGACGCGCGGCTGCGGGAGGTCGACTTCGGCTCCGCCGAGGGGAAGATGCTCGGCGAGCTGCCGCCGGCGGTGGCGAAGGCGTTCCAGCTGGACCCGGTCCGCGACCACTTCCCCGGTGGCGAGGACCCGGCCGCGGCGGCCGATCGGGTGCACGAGGTCTTCCACGAGATCGGGCGGCGGCACCAGGGCCAGAGGGTGCTCGTGGTCGCGCACAACACCCTGATCCGGCTGCTCACCTGCCGGGTGCTCGGACTGCGGCTGAACGACTACCGCAGACTGCTACCTGCGCTCGGTCCCGCGGCGTTGGTGCGTTTCCGGTGGCAGGACGGCACAGTGGGTCTCGAGGCGTACAACGTTCCCGCAGTACGAATGGAGACCCTGGCATGACATCCGACGTCGACGGTGACTCCACCGAGCTGAGTCGTCCCGCCCGCCGGCAGGCCGAGATCGCGGCCTACGTCGTCGAGCACGGCTCGGTCTCGGCCAACGACCTGGTCGAGGCGTTCGGGGTGAGCGTGATGACCGTGCACCGCGACCTGGACGAGCTCGAGCGCCAGGGCGTGGTGCGCAAGTACCGCGGCGGCGTCAGCGCGCAGCCGACCAGCGTGTTCGAGAGCAACGTCGCGTACCGGCTGAACACCGCGCAGACCGAGAAGACCGCGATCGCCCGGCACGCCCGCGCGATGATCGAGCCCGGCATGTCGGTGATGCTCGACGACTCGACCAGCGCGCTGGCCCTGGTCGACCTGTTCGAGGACATCACCCCGTTGACGGTGGCAACGAACTTCCTGCCCGCGATCACCAAGCTGACCGCGCTGCGGGACATCACCCTGCTCGCGCTCGGCGGGATCTACTCCGCGACGCACGACTCGTTCGGCGGGATGCCGTGCGCGGAGGCGGTCGAGGCGCTGCACACCGACCTGCTGTTCTGCTCGGTCTCCGCGGTGTCGCCGACGCACGCCTTCCACCAGGAGGAGGAGATCGTCCTGGTGAAGCGGGCGATGCTGCGGTCCGCGAAGACCAAGGTGCTGCTGGTCGACCACGCGAAGCTCCAGCGCACCGCCCTGCACCGGCTCGCGCCACTCACCGACTTCGACGTCGTGATCGTGGACGAGAAGACCCCGCAGGACCTGATCCAGCCGCTCCGCGACCACGGCGCGACCGTGGAGGTCGCAAAACTCTAGAAGGGGGAGCTTATGGACGTCGGGGTTGACGTCGGCACCACTGTCACCAAGGCCGTCGCGTTCGACGACGACGGGCGGCCGGTGGCCGAGGCGTCCCGGCCGACCAGGCTGGTCCGGCCCGGGATCGGCCGGTTCGAGCACGAGACCGGCGAGATCATTGCCTCGGTCAACGAGGTGGTCGGTGAGCTGGCCGGCACGGTGGGGAACCGGCCCGGCGTCCTGGCGATCACCGCCCAGGGTGACGGCCTCTGGTTGGTCGACTCCGACGGTACGGCGGCCCGCCCGGCGATCTCGTGGCTGGACGCGCGCAGCAGCGCGATCCTGGAGCGCTGGACCGACGACGGTGTCGCCGAGCGGGTGTTCCGCCGGTCCGGCAACCGGATGTTCCCGGGCGCGTCCGGTCCGCTGCTGGCCGCCGTACTCGCGGAAGAGCCCGAGGTGGTCGCCCGCGCGGGGACGGCGGCGTACTGCAAGGACGTCGTGATGCAGCAGCTCACCGGCGTCCGTGCGACCGACGTGTCGGACGCGTCCGCGCCGTTCCTCGATCCGCGGACCAACGAGTACGACGACGAGGCGCTGAAAGCAACCGGTCTGTCCGAGCTGCGGCACCTGCTGGCGCCGGTGGAATCCGCCGGCCCGGTTGGCGAGCTCCGCGACGACTCGACCGGAATGGCGGCCGGCACCAGGGTTTCCGCCGGACCGTACGACCTCCCAGCCGCAGCCGCCGGGACCGGCGTACAAGAGCCCGGCGACGCGTTGCTGACCGTCGGTACGACGCTCGCCTGCCAAGTGGTGACGCGCGAGCTGCCGGTGGACGGGGAGCCGGCGGGATTGTTCCTCGGGACGTGGACACCAGGTGTCTGGCTCCGCGCGATGCCCGCGATGGTCGGCACGGCCGCGCTCGACCGGGTGCTGGCGTTGGTCGGCGTCGGGACGGACAAACTGCCGTCGTTGCTCGCGGAGAGCCCAGTCGGCGCACAAGGCGTGACCGTCCTTCCGTACCTGTCCGAGGCCGGCGAGCGGGCGCCGTTCGTCGACACGCGCGCTCGCGGGACGATCGACGGGATCTCGCTGTCCACCACCACAGCCGACCTGGTCCGCGCGACCTGCGAGGGCATCGCGTACGCCGCCCGCCATTGCCTGGAGGCGGCCGGTTGGACCGGTCGCGTCACCGTCTGCGGCGGCGGCGCTCGCAGCCGCGAGTGGACGCAGATCCTGGCGGATGTCCTGAACGCGCCCCTGCACACCGCCGAGGCAGAACAGGTCGCCGCTCGCGGTGCCGTGATCTGTGCCCGGCGCGCGGCCGATCCGGACAGCGCCGGACCGGAGTGGATCGCCGAGACCCGCCAGGTCGACCCGGATCCCGCCCGCGCGGCCTTCTACGCCGAGGGCTACGCCCACTACCTGCGCCGCATCGAGTCGGCCCGCCCACGCTGGTCCGACCCCGCCCCAACGTTCACCACAGGAGTTTGATGAGAACCATCAAGGCATTGCTGGCCGGCGATCATTTCGTGCGCAACGAGATGCTCGCCAAGGCACTGTCCTCTCTCGACGACGTCGCCTTCGACTTCCGCGAGGTCACGCTGCCCTGGCCGTTGACGCCGTACGGGCGGGTGGCCGAAGTGGACGAGGCGAGTGACGCCGAGGACCAGCTGATCGAGGCGCTGGCCGGCGTCGAGGTCGCGGTCACCCAGATGGGCCCGTTCACCGAGCGCGTCCTCGAGTCCGCGGCCGACCTGAAGTTCCTCGTGGTCTGCCGGGGTGGGCCGGTCAACGTGAACGTGCCGGCGGCGGCCAAGCGCGGGATCGCCGTCGCCTCCACGCCCGGCCGCAACGCGGTCGCGGCCGCTGAGCATGCCGTCGCGTTGATGATGGGCGCCATGCGCAACCTGCCCCGCCTGCAACGCACGCTGGAGCAGGGGGAGTGGCGCAGCGACCTCTACGCGTACGACGAGTGCGGCCTCGAGCTCGACGGATCCACCGTCGGACTGGTCGGGTACGGCGCGATCGGCCAGCGGGTCGCCCGCGTGATGCTCGCCTTCGGTGCGCACGTCCTGGTCGCCGATCCCTTTGTCGACACGGCATCTGAGGGCATCGAGCTGGTCGAGCTGGACGACCTGCTGCGCCGGTCGGACGTGGTCAGCCTGCATGCCCGGCTGACCGAGCAGACGCGCGGCATGATCGGCGCCGACCAGATCGCGCTGATGCCACGCGGCGCCGTACTGGTGAACACGGCTCGTGGCGGCTTGCTCGACTACGACGCGACCGTCGACGCGCTGGAGTCCGGTCAGCTGGGCGCGGCCGCCTTCGACGTCTTCCCGTCCGAGCCGGTCCCAGCCGGCGCCCGGTTGCTGACGGCACCCAATGTCGTCATGACCCCGCACCTCGCCGGTGCCACCCGCCAAACCGCCCACCGGGCCGGCTCCCTGGCCGCCGAGGCCGTCGCCGCCTACCTGGCCGGGAGGGACCCGGTCGGGTTGGTCTCGGCGTAACGATGACGACTGAGGTTGTTGTCCGGATCGTTGTGAAGTAGGTGAGAAAATCACATAGATTCTCTATACGTCACCATGAAACGGTGATAATTTCACCGCGTGCTTAACACTCCGCCCCACACCGAGCTTCGTGAACTGGCCCTTCGGCTGGCGTTCGAGGCCGGTGCGGAGTTGGTCGCGCGGCAACCAGGTCTATCGATTGACGCGGCCGGTGTCGAGACCAAGACCTCGGCGAGCGACCCGGTCAGTGCCGCGGACCGGGCGTCCGAGAAGCTCATCACCGATGGCCTGACCGCGGCGCGACCGGGTGACGGCCTGCTCGGTGAGGAAGGCGCGTCCCGCCCGTCGACCACCGGCCTGACGTGGGTGATCGACCCCCTGGACGGGACGGTGAACTACCTCTACGGCAGGCTCGACTGGTGTGTCTCCATCGCGGTCGAGGATCAGGCGGGTGCACTGGTCGGCGTGGTCCACCAGCCGCGGACCGGGCTCACCTGGTCGGCCGCTCGCGGTGCAGGTGCCGTCCGCAACGATGTCGCTCTTGGCCCGCTGCGTGACGTCGTCCTCGATTCCGCCTTGGTGAGCACGGGATTCTCGTACCTACCGGAGGTGCGCGCTGAGCAGGCCGACCACCTGCGCCGGCTGCTGCCCGTCGTACGGGATATGCGTCGTGGCGGCTCGGCCGCCCTCGACCTGTGCTCAGTAGCCGACGGTACGGCGGATGCCTACTACGAACACCTGATCCAGCCGTGGGACATCGCCGCCGGATCCCTGATCGCCCGCGAGGCGGGTGCCCAGGTCATCACCGGAACCGCCTTGCCCCACGGCGTTCTCGCGGCCGCGCCTGCCCTGGCGGCCGCTCTTGTCGAACTGCTCGCCCCATCAACCCCGAGGAGGTCGGTGTGACCGCACTAGACCTGCCGGTCCGGGCCCATCCGGACGAACGCCGGCTGGCCGCGGACAGCGGCAACCAGCAACGCCGCAGGCGACGCCGCGAGTACGGGCTGTTCGCCCTGCTGGTGGCGCCCAACCTGCTGGTGATCGCGGTCTTCGCGTACTGGCCGATCATCTACAACGCGTTCCTCAGCCTGACCGACTGGAACATGATCGCGGCCCGCCCGTCCTTCGTCGGACTGGCGAACTACGGCCAGACGCTGACCGACCCGGCGTTCCACAAGACCCTGTGGATCACCGTGGTGTTCACCGGCCTGATCGTGGCCGGCAGCCTGGTCATCGGACTGGCGCTGGCGTTCCTGTTCAACCTGCCGCTGAAGGGCCGCGGCGCGGTCCGGACGATCGCGTTCGCTCCGCACATCCTGTCGGGCGCGGCGGTCGCGACCATCTGGCTGTTCATCTTCGACCCCGGCTACGGTCTGATGCGGGCGTTGATCGAGCCGTTCGGCGCCGAGCCGCCGGACTGGATGAACAACTCCGACTGGGCGCTGCCCGGCCTGGTGATCGTCTACCTGTGGAAGAACGTCGGCTTCGCCGCGCTGATCTACCTGGCCGGCCTGCAGGGGCTGCCGAAGGAGCTCGACGAGGCGGCCGCGATCGACGGCGCCTCGACCTGGACCCGGTTCCGCGCGATCAAGCTGCCGTTGCTTGCCCCGATCACCTTCTTCCTGCTGATCACCACGGTGATCGGCACCTTCCAGGCGTTCGACGTGATCGCAGTGATGACCGGTGGTGGCCCTGGTGACGCCACTACCACGCTCAGCTGGTCGATCTACAACGAGGGCTTCCAGGCGTTCAACGCCGGCCGGGCGGCGACGCTGTCGATCATCATGTTCGTGATCCTGCTGCTGGTGACCACGGTGCAGGCCCGCGTGATGGAGAGGCGGGTGCACTACCGATGAAGGCTCGTGCGATCCAGTACGTCGTACTGGTCGGGGTGGCGGCCGTGTTCCTCGGACCGCTGTACTGGCTGCTGTCGACGGCGTTCAAGGTGCCGACCCAGATCTACCAGTGGCCGCCGGCCTGGTGGCCGGACCTGACCTGGGAGAACTTCAGCCTGGCCTGGAAGGCGGCGCCGTTCGACCGGTTCTTCCTGAACTCCACGATCATCACCGTGGCCGGAACCGTGCTGAAGGTGGCCAACGCCGTACTGACGGCCTATGCGTTCGCCTACCTGCGCTTCCCGTTCAAGAAGGTGCTGTTCTTCGCGGTGCTCGGCGCGATGATGGTGCCTGGTCACGTCACCCTGCTGCCGAACTACCTGACCGTCGCGACGCTCGGCTGGATCAACACCTACGCCGGCCTGATCATCCCCGGCATCGGCTCGGCGTTCGCGACCTTCCTGATGCGGCAGCACTTCCTCACCCTGCCGACCGAGGTGACCGACGCGGCCGCGGTCGACGGTGCCGGGCACCTGCGGACGCTGTGGCGGGTCGTGCTGCCGATGTCGCGGCCGATGCTGATCACGGTCGTGGTGATCACCGCGGTCGAGGAGTGGAACAACTTCGTCTGGCCGCTGATCGTCACCAACACCGCCTCGATGCGGACGCTGCCGGTCGGGCTGCTGATCCTCAAGGACGAGGAGGGCCTGGCGAACTGGGGAACGATCATGGCCGGCACGCTGCTCGTCCTCGCGCCGATGCTGCTGATCTTCCTGATCGCCCAGCGCTACATCGTCGGCGGCATCACCCAGGGAGCGCTGAAGGGATGAGCATGCTGAATCGCAGGGTGTTCCTCGGGCTGGCGGCCGGCGCCACGCTGGCCGGCTGCGGCTACCGCTCGGTCGACGCGGAGTACTCCCAGCCCGCGGGGGTGGTGCCGAAGCAGTATGCGAACCGGGTCCGGGTGGTGTTCTGGTCGCCGTACGGCGGTGTGAACGGCAAGGCAGTCGACAAACTCGTTGCCAAGTTCAACGACTCCCAGCAGGACGTGTACGTCGAGGTGCAGTTCCAGGGCAGCTACGACGACGTGGCCCAGAAGGTCGCGGCCGCACTCGTCGCCAAGCAGGCGCCGGACCTCGCCGTACTGTCCGACGTGACCTGGGAGCGGTTCTTCCTGAACGACGCGCTCGAGCCGCTCAACGGCTACTTCACCGACGGTTTCGGCCCGGCCGTCTACCAGGAGAAGCTGTTCGGCGAGTACGTCGTCAAGGGGCAGAGCTGGTGTGTCCCGTTCGCCCGCAGCACACCGATCATGTACTACAACCGGGAGGCGTTCGCGAAGGCCGGGCTGCCGGACCGGGCGCCGCGGACCTGGAGCGAACTGCGGTCCTGGGGGCCGGAGCTCGCCAAGGTGCAGTCCGGCGGCCGGTCGCTGCGGACGATCGCGTTCGCGAAGATCGACGGCGACTGGCAGTTCCAGGGCAACGTGTGGCAGTTCGGCGGCGCCTACTCCAAGGGCCTCGACGTCACCATCGACCAGGACGGCGCGGTCGCCGCGGGTGAGTGGCAGCGTTCGATGGTGCACGACAAGGGGCTTGCCTACATGGCGAGCAGCCCCAGCACCGACTTCGCCAACGGGCTGGTGGCCGTCATCCAGGAGTCGACCGGCGGCATGAAGACCATCACCGGCAAGGCCAAGTTCGACGTCGGCGCCGGTTTCATCCCGTCCGAGGTCGCCTCCGGGCTGGCGACCGGCGGTGGCGGGATCGGGATGCTGCGGAACATCTCAGGCGAGCGCAAGACCGCGGCCGCCACGTTCCTGCAGTTCCTGGCCCGGCCGGAGAACTCGGCCTGGTGGACCAAGGAGACCGGCTACCTGCCGGTGGTGAACGCGGCCCGGGACAACCCGGACCTGAAGAAGCTGATCGCGGAGAAGCCGAACTACGGTGTCGCGATCGAGCAGCTGAAGAACGCCCGGCAGCAGGACGCGATCCGGCTCTACGGCCGGAACGCGAACGTCGTCATCTACACCGGCCTGCAGCAGATCTACGCCGACAACGCCCAGCCGAAGCAGGTGTTCGCGTCGGTCGCCCGGCGGCTGGACGCGATCGGCGAGGAAGTCCGCCGACAGTACGAGGAGAAGGTTCTGTGATCATCACCGGCCACCGCGGTGCGCTCGGGACCGAACCGGAGAACACACTGCGTTCGTTCCGCCGCGCCGTCGCCGATGGCTGCGACGAGATCGAGCTCGACCTCCGGGTCACCGCCGACGACGAGCTCGTCGTCCTGCACGACGCGACCGTCGACCGGACCACGTCCGGCTCGGGGGAGGTCGCGTCGCTGTCGTTCGACGAGCTCCGGTCGCTGGACGCCGGGCTCGGCGAGGTGGTCCCGACCTGGGCCGAGACGATCGCCGCGATCGGTGTCCGGTTCCAGGCCGAGGTGAAGGCGGCTCGCGCCGTACCGCTGCTGGTCGAGTCCCTGCAGGCCGACCCGGCGCTGGCCGCCCGGACGATGGTCACGTCGTCGCACGCCGACATCCTGCTCGCGGTCCGGCAGGCGATGCCGTCGGCGTCGACCGGGCTGATCTTCGGCCGTACGCCGGATGTCGCCGACGTGCTCTCGCTGACCCAGGCCGCTCAGGCGGGTACGGCGCTGTGTGGCATCGCCGGCCTGACCGCGGACGGCGTCGAGAAACTCCACGCCGCCGGCCTCGACGTCACCGCCTGGCCGGTCCCCGACCCAGAGGTGCTCGCCCAAGCCATCGCCCTAGGCGTAGACGGCATCACCACCGACAACCCCCACCTCCTCGCGCGGTCCCGTCCTTGAGAATCCACCAACCAAGAATCCCGCTCGGAGACGATCGGTGGCTTCTCAAGGTGGCGGTGGTGGGGCGTCCCGACACGTTCCAACGTCTGAATTTGTTCTTTCGCGGCAGAAAAATGTGTGATTGCCTAGGCGCATGAGCATCAGCATCGGTGTGGTCGGAGCCGGCCAGTTCGCCCCCTCGTTCCTGCGGCTGTGGTCCGCGCACCCGGATGTGTCCGACGTGCGGCTGACCGACGTCGTACCCGAACGGACTGCCGAAATGGCGGCCAAACAGGGGATCACCCTCACCTACCAGTCGTTCGAGGAGATGCTGGCGTCCGACGTGGACGCGGTGGCGATCTTCACCCAGCGCTGGCTGCACGGTGAGATGGCGATCCGCGCGCTGGAGGCCGGCAAGCACGTGTACTCGACCGTCCCGATGGCGATCGAGGCGGACCAGATCGCCCGGATCATCGAGCTGGTCAAGGAGACCGGCCTGACCTACATGATGGGCGAGACCAGCTACTACTACCCGTCCTCGGTGTACTGCCGGCAGAAGCTGGCCGACGGCGCCTTCGGCCGGGTGTTCTACGCCGAGGGCGACTACGTCCACGACATGGACCTCGGGTTCTACGCGGCGTACCAGTACAGCGGCGGCGACGACTGGAAGAAGACCGCCTCGTTCCCGCCCATGCTGTACCCGACCCACGCGGTCGGCAACGTGCTCTCGGTGACCGGCCAGCACGCCACCCACGTCTCCTGCATCGGCGTCCGGGACGACCGCGGCGACGGCGTCTTCGACAAGGACGTCAGCGAGTTCGACAACGACTTCAGCAACGCCACCGCGCTGTTCAAGCTCGCCGACGGCGGCGTGATGCGCACCAACGAGATGCGCCGCGTCGGCTACCCGTCGCACATCCGTGAGTCCCGGCTGCGCGTGTTCGGCACCGAGGGCAGCTTCGAGCAGCTCGCCACCACGACCCTGTGGCAGAACAAGGAAGGCGTGGAGGACATCAGCCAGCTGATGGAGACCAAGCCCAGCAGCTCCCTCGACGACGCCGACCTGGCCAACGTCGACCCGGCCCTGCGCGACGCCTTCCGCTCCGGCCTCTCCCCGGTCCACGACCGCAGCCGCCTCCCCGCCGAGTTCGACGGCCTCCACAACGGCCACGAGGGCTCCCACCACTTCCTCGCCGACGACTTCGTCCGCGCAGTCGCCGACAAGACCCTCCCACCCATCAACGCCTGGGTAGCCGCCCGCTACACCCTCCCCGGCATCTACGCCCACCAGTCCGCCCTCCAAGGCGGCACCCAACTACAAATCCCCGACCACGGCGACGCCCTGGCCTAAACCCACGCGTGCTTCCGCGGGTGAGTGCGTGCTGCAGTGGGTGAGCCGGCCCGTGATGGGTGGGAAGTGTGGTGTCAGCCCACGCGTGCTCCCGCAGTCGCTCCTGCGTCGCGCCCGCTACGCGCGCTCCCACCCGCCCCGGCTTCCGCCGTGCGTTCCTTGCCCGGCTGCCGCCGGGCGCTTGCGGGCTGCCGCCCGCGGGTGAGTGCGTGCTGCGGTGGGTGAGCCGGCCCGTGGTTGGGGTGGGGCGCCGTGCTGCGGGTGTGGTGAAGCCGACGTGGGCAGAGCTGGCCGCCAGCGCATGAAGGCGTGGCCAGAGTTGGGGATAGCGCATGAAGTGGTGGGGCTGAACAGGCTGTTTGGGCTCTTGCGAAGGATGTGTGGCGCGGGTTGAACGGACGCACACCGTTGCGTTGTCGGGTTTGTGAGCGGCGAGGGCGGACCGCCGGGCCATCACAATCGGCTGGCATCCGGCGGTGCCAGGCAGGGCGCCGGGTTGGAGGTGGTGATTGTGATGGCCTGGCGGTCCGCGGCATCGGGATCCCGTTCGCGGGTGGTCCGGGTGGCATGGGCGCGGTGCACTCGACCGCCCTGGGTAGTGAACTAGGGCACCAAGCTGACCCACACATCAGTCAGAAGAGCCGTTATTTGCTGTGCAAGCACACGACAGGGTCGGCCAGCCCAGGAGAGCTGGACCAGACAGCCTGGCTGGTCTCGGTGGGAGCTGGGCCCGTCAACCCACCGCTGGGCAGCAGAAAGGCCGACCGGGTTGCGGTCGGCCTTCTGGTGGGGGTCAGGCGGCGGCTAGTTCGCGGGCTTTGGCTTGGAGGCGGGCTATCCGGCGGTCCATCGGGGGGTGGGTGGAGAACAGGGCCGCGATGCCGCGGCCGTTCAAAGGGTTGGCGATCATCAGGTGGCTTTGGGTTGCCACGCCGGAATTGGTCGGGAGTGGCATGGCCGTCGTACCGCGGCTGATCTTGGCGAGGGCGCTGGCTAGGGCGAGCGGGTCGCCGGACAGTACGGCGCCGTCGTCGTCTGCGGCGTACTCGCGTCTCCGGCTGACGGCCAGCTGGATCAGGCCGGCGGCGAACGGCGCGAGGAGCACGGTCAGCAGCGTGGCCAGCGGGTTCGGGGCGTCCTCGTCGTCGGACGAACCGAGCGGGAGGAAGATCGCCAGGTTGGCGAGCGTCGTCACGATGCCGGCCAGCCCGGCCGCGATGCTCGAGGTCAGGATGTCGCGGTTGTAGACGTGCGCCAGCTCATGGCCGAGTACGGCGCGCAGCTCGCGGCGATCCAGGATGCGCAGGATGCCCTCCGTCACCGCGACGGCCGCGTGCTCCGGGTTCCGCCCGGTGGCGAACGCGTTCGGCTGGGCGACCGGGCTCACGTAGATCCGCGGCATCGGCTGACCCGCCCGCTGCGCGAGCTCGGCCACGACGCCGTACAGCTCAGGCGCCTGCTGCGGGCTGACCGGCCGCGCCGCCATCGAGCGCAGCGCGAGCTTGTCGGAGTTGAAGTACAGGTAGGCGTTGAGGCCCAGTGACAGTACGGCGGCGATCAGCACGCCCGTCGTACCGGCGATATAGCCGCCGACGACGATGATCAGAGCGGTCAGCAGGGCGAGTAGTGCGGCGGTCCTGAGCGCGTTACCGGCGCGTCGAAGACCGGTCATTCTTCATCACTCTCCATCGGAAAGGTCTTTGACTGCAGGAACATCGCCGGCCGAACCAGTATTCCCGGTGACCTGGTGGCTTCGTACGATGCGATATGGCTCTCGACCTGTTTGCGGAGATGTCCGTGTCGGACTACCCGGGTGCGCTGAAGTGGTACGAGCAGCTGCTCGGGGCGGCGCCGGTGATGTATCCCAACGACATCGAGGCGGTGTTCGAGCTCGCCGAACACCAGTACCTCGTCGTCGAGCACCGCCCCGACCATGCCGGCCACGGCCAAGTGACAATCTTCGTCGGAGACTTCGACGACCGCGTCACCGCAATCACCGAACGTGGCCTGGAACCGGCCCTCCGCGAGACCTACGACAACGGCGTCCGCAAGTTCATCTACAAAGACCCCGACGGCAACGAAATAGGCTTCGGCGGCGGCCCCGCCGACTGAACCGTCACCTTGCTCCGAGGGTCTGCTCGTGTTGCAGATCAAGGGCTTGCTCGATGCCGGTCTGCCGACCCGGATCATCCGGCAGTTGCTCCCTTGCCTCGATCAGCCGCAGAGCATCTACGTCCCTGAAGTGACACCCGAGATGATCGCCACGTTGCAGCGGGAGCAGGTCCGGCTGACCGAGCGCATCGACTGTCTGGCCCGCAACCGGAAGGCGATCGCCGAGTACCTCGACAAGGTCATCAGCGTCAAAGCCGCGAACGAGCGGAAACAGAGTCTCGGCGGGAAGCCGGCTGCTGCTCGCTGATCCTCAGGGCGTGAGTACGCCGAGGTGGCCGGCTGCCTCGATCACCTCGCCGAGCAACTCGAGCCATTCGTCCACGTCGGCGGCCTTCAGGCCCACGTCCAGCCCGAGGCCCTGGCCGCCGGCCAGGTACACCTGGGTCGCACCACTCTCGCGGGCCGCCATCAAGTCCTCGGCGATCTGCTTGGGCGATCCGCCGAGGAAGGGACGCCCGTCCCCGATCGGCTCACGGGTGACCGGGGTCGGCCACGGTGCCTGGTTGACCACAACGAGGTCCCCGGGCTCGCGGCCGGCAGCACCGGGATGCGGGCCTGGACCGGCTTGGGATTCACCTGCGACGGCGCGATCCGGTAGAACTCGTCCTCGTGCTGGACAGGGTCCGGACCCCACGCGGCCCGCATCGCCATGATGAATTCCTCGGTACGGGCGCCTTTGCGGCTGCCCGACACGTTCGCCGTCTCGAACTCGTTGTGCTGCCATCCCTGTCCCAGATCGGCGATCACCCGGCCTCCGCTGAGCCGATCCAGAGTGGCGAACTGGCGGGCGAGCATCACAGGCACATGGAGCGGGGCCACCAGGACCGCGGTGCCCAGCTTGATCCGTTCTGTCGCGGCGGCGACATAGCTCAGCGTCTCCAGCGGCTCGTAGACCGAGCCGTAGAACTCCGGCAACAGCTCGGGTTCACCGCCCGTCCACAGCACGACTTTGTCGAGCGGACGGAGCAGACGCTCGAACGTCCACAAGGCCGTGTAGCCGAGCCGTTCGGCCTCCTTCGCGAGCTTGACGAGCATCTCCGGTGACGTCTCCGGCCCAGCCGTGGGCAGTGCAAGGCCGAGCTCCAGGGGTCCGGAGCGCCGTACTGTTTCGTTTCGCATGGCACCCATCGTGAACCGTCACATGGATGTGAAGGTCAATCCGGGGTCGTGTGAGGTCGGCCGCATGTCGTGGGGCGTCAGTGCTGGTTCGAGGTGGTTGTGGTGCCTAGCATCGGGGCGTGGGGGAATCTGAGCTGCGCGGCGCCAGGCGCGAACCTGATGATGTGGATCTCGAGCGTTGGCGCGTGCGTCAGCGACGGCTGGCCGAGGTCTACGCGCAGGGGCAGGTGGCGCTCGACGAGGGCCTTGAGCTCCGGCCGATCACGCGGGACCTCGCGGAGTTGTTGTGGTCGTTCCGTGACGACCGCCGGCTGTGGAGGCAGTTGCGGAAGCAGCAGATCGTCGTGGAAGACCTCGACGAGGCCAGACGAGTCCAGTTGCGTGCCGCTGTCGACATCGATTGGGCGCCGTTCCTGCGTGAAGCTGGGCACCAGCCACCACCGTCTGCCGAGGTGCTGGCCGATGAGTTCCGGATGGATGTACGCCGTGCGATCGGCGACGGCGGCGTGTACACCCGTGACCTCCGGGCTCGGGTCGCGGACCTCGCGACCCGGCTCGATCGAGCCCTGGCGGATCAGCGCCCGGGAGCCGGCGCGAGGATTCGCTCGTACCTGAGGCTGACTTTGCCGGTGGCAGGCCGGGCCGCCGTGGTGCACGGTGTCGCGGCTGCTGCGGGGTTCGGAGCGGGAGCGGCGCTGGCACCTACGCTGGGTCCGTTCGGCGCCGCCGTGGGCCTCGCGGTCGTCAGCGGCGCGACCAGGGAGGCTTTGGGTCGTGTGCTTCCGCAGTGGGAAGCAGACACTCGGGGAGCCGACGGCCCCACTCGTTCAGAGGTCATCAGGACCGTGATCGAGCGGCTGCGGCCGGAGGAAGCCGGCGCCCAGGCGGAGAATCTTCATGCGCTCGGCGCGCTGTCGCGGCAGCATCCGCCGGGAACCAGCATGCTGAGGGTCGCCACCGAGGCCGGCGCCGAGGAACTCTTCCGGGCAGCACTCGAATGGATCGACCGCACGCTCGCCGCTGTCTTCGTCGCCTGGCAGTACGCCGCGACCAGCGACACCTTCGCGGCAGAGCCGTCGTTCACCCAGCAGCTGGAATGTCTCGCCGACGACTTGGGTCGGGCGCGTAGAGCCCTGGCGGACTTCGGCGTCGAGGGCTCGAGCCTGGAGGCGCTGGCGGACGAACTGACCGAACACGTCCACACCGTCCTCAGCCAACTACCCCCAGGCCACGGAAAGCAGGTCTGACTGCAAGGGGCGTGGTCTCTGGCGGGGGAGGCTCGCTCAGGTGCGGCCTGCGTGTGAGACCCCGATTGCACACTGCTCGATGCAGTACGAGTCACAGGGGTCATCTGGACCGGTCACAAGCCGCACGTACCCAGCGCGGTCTGCAGCCCGCAAGACGCTGGCTAGCCGGTAACTCCCGGCGGTAGCCGGAGTGGATGCACCGCGCTGAGCGGGGGCGGGTGGGAGCGGGCGTAGTGGGCGCGACGAAGGAGCGACCGCGGAGCACGCGTGGGTTGGTTCTTACGGTTCGTGGTCGGAGCGGTAGCGGAAGAGGTCGGGGAGGAAGTTTTCCAGGTTGCCCACTTCTTCTATGTGGTGGCGGATCCAGGCGGCCAGTTTGGCCGGGGGGAAGGCGCGGGTGTGGGCGATTCGGTTGAGCACGACGCCGCCCAGCAACGTGGTGTCGCCGAGGGTGAGGCGGGTGATGTAGCGGGTGCCGCCGTTGTACGGCGTGAACTCGTTCTCCAGGCGGATGAGGCAGGTGCCGAAGAGGCGTTTGGAGATGATCGCGGCCTGGGTGTCGATGGTTTCGACGGTGACCTGGATGTCGATCAGCTTGGTGACGTCGCGGCCGAGGGCTTCGGTGATGTGGAGGCGGGTGCCGGGCTCGACGACAGCGCTCGAGGTCTCGTACGAGATGTGGTCGAGCGGGTGCCAGACCAGGTAGCGCGGCACGATCTGGCCGGCGTACCGCATGGTGCCGGGGACGTGCCCGTACCACCAGGCGAGCATCTCGGGGGTCACCTGGGAGAGCGGGGAGTGGCGGATCGTGACGACGGTTCGGCCGTTGGTGGCGTTGGTCCAGACGGCCGCGGACCCGAGCGGGCGGAGCGGCCACAGGACGGGCCGCGGTTCAGGGAGCTGGGGTGCCGTCATTCCCTGCGCGTGCCCCGGCGGCGGAGTCCGAAACCGCTCAGTCGTAGATCCGGCGGAGCCGGACGGACATCGAGTTGTCGATGTGCTGGTTCATGGCGGCTTCGGCGGCTTCCGGATTGCCGGAGCTGATGGCGTCGACGAGGGTGCGGTGCTCGGTCAGGACCTCGGGGCCGATGTCGCGTTCGTAGTGCAGGCGGAAGATGTGCAGGTGACAGTGGGTGCGCTCGAACGCGAGCCGGACCTGCTCGCTCCC
The DNA here is from genome assembly GCF_044458365.1 of Kribbella sp. NPDC050470. Lineage (NCBI taxonomy): Bacteria > Bacillati > Actinomycetota > Actinomycetes > Propionibacteriales > Kribbellaceae > Kribbella > Kribbella sp. NPDC050470. Next base: position 501,990 of record NZ_JBITHV010000003.1, read on the forward strand.
GGACAGCGACGCGATCAGTGAGTGGAACCGGTTGTCGTGCGCGGTCAGGGACTTGTAGCCGGCGTAGTCCACCGACGTCGGCTCGACGGCGTTCGCGAGCTCGGCCTTCAGGCGGGCGCGGCCGTCGTCGTCGATCAGCTCGGCCGCCCGGCGGGCTGCCCACGGCTCGAGCAGGCGGCGGAACCGGTACAGGTCGTCGAACTCCTCCAGCGACAGCAGCGGCGTCGCGCGGTACCCCTTCAGCGGCTCCTTGACCGCGAGCCCCTCGGACTCGAGCCGAGCCAGCGCCTCGCGAACCGGTGTCGACGACACCTGGAACTCGCGGGCCAGCCCGTCGATCGAGATCCGGGCGCCGGGCCGGATGACGTGGTCCATCAGCATCGTCTTGATCGCCTCGTACACGTCGTCGGCGAGCATCTGCCGCCGCAGCAACCGCCGGTCCTGCGGCTCCACGATGTCCGTCATCGGCCCTCTCCGGATCCTGGTCGCGGTCTTGACCCAGCCGGTCGTCTTCGGCAGGGTTACGTCTGTAATCATGCATCATGCACGATTCGGGGTCACTGAGCCAGATCCACGAGAGGCGAGGCATGTTGAGGTTCGACGAGGTCGGCGTACTGCCCGAGCCCGAGGACAACGCGGCGATCTGTTCCCGCCGGCTGGACGCCGGTACGGCGATCGACCTCGACGGCACTGTGGTCACGCTGCCGCACACGATCCTCGAGGGGCACCGCTTCGTCGTCCGGCCGGTCCCCGCCGGGGAGGCGGTCACGTCCTGGAACACCCCGTTCGCCCGCGCGACCCGGGATCTCGTCCCCGGTGACTATGTGTGTACGCCGACCAGCCTGGCGGCAGTCACCGCACGCGGAGTCGAGGGACTCCCGACCGAGCCGTCGGCCACCAACGAGCCGCTCGACCCGTACCAGCTGGACGAGTCCGCGCTGAACTTCGGCGCCCAGGTGACGAGTGTCGAGCAGCCCGGAACGTTCCTCGGCTACCCGCGGGAGCAGGGCGCGGCCGGCACCCGCAACCACGTGGTGGTGATGGCGACCAGCTCGCGCAGCAGCGGGTTCGTCACCGAGTTGGCCCGGCGCTTCGACGGCGCGGCCGCCGGCGACGGCGTCGTACCGGTCGCGCACACCGAAGGCGGCGAGGACGAGGCCCCGAACAACCTGGACCTGCTGCTCCGGACGCTGGCCGGCTTCACGCTGAACCCGAACGTCGGCGCCGTCCTGGTCGTCGACGCCGAGGACGACGTGGTTTCCGGCCAGGCGGTCCAGGACTACATGGCGGAGCACGGCTGCCCGTCGATCAAGGTCCCGCACGCGTTCTTCACCCGCCGCGCCGGCTTCGAGCACGACCTGACCACTGCCGGTGCGCTGATCGAGCCGTGGCTGCCGGTCGTGGACGCCCAGCCCCGGGTCGAGGTGCCGCTCGCCGATCTGAAGATCGCCCTGCAGTGCGGTGGGTCCGACGCGTTCTCCGGGATCTCGGCGAACCCGCTGGCCGGCCTGGTCGGCGCGGAGGTGATCAAGCACGGCGGCGCCGCCGTACTCGCGGAGACCGACGAGCTGATCGGCGCCGAGGGGTACGTGCTGAAGAACGTCCGCGACCTGGCCACGGCGAAGCGGTTCCTCGCGACCGTCCGGTCGTTCAAGGAGCGGGTCGGCTGGCATGGTCACACCGCCGAGGGCAACCCGTCCGGCGGCAACGTCTACCGCGGGCTCTACAACATCGTGCTGAAGTCGATCGGCGCCGCGCGGAAGCTGCCGCGCGAGGTCCGGCTCGACCACGTGATCGACTACGGCGAGCCGCTGCCGGGCAACGGCTACATCTTCATGGACAGCCCGGGCAACGACCTCGAGTCCGTGGCCGGCCAGGTCGGCAGCGGCTGCAACCTGATCTTCTTCACCACCGGCAACGGCTCGATCACCAACTTCCCGTTCGTGCCCACTCTCAAGTTCGTCACGACGAGCACCCGGTACGAGCACCTGCACGCCGAGATGGACGTGGACGCGGGCCGCTACCTCACCGGTACGGCGATGGACGAGCTGACCGCGGACACCTTCGACCTCACCGTTCGGGTCGCGTCGGGCGAGCCGAGCGCGGGGGAGCGGGCCGGACACAGCCAGGTGTCGATCTGGCGGAACTGGCGGCAGAAGGGCCCACGGGAGGGCATCTCGATCAGCACCGACGGCCGGATGAGCCGCAAGCTGACCGACCTCCCGGCCGAGGACCGCGACGCCCCGCTCGACGGCCTCCCGCTGACCGGGCTCGGGACGAATGCGCGGACAGCCGTACGGCTGCTGCAGGTCGACGACCGCCTGGTGCCCGAGTCGGTCGGCCTGATCCTGCCGACCAGCCTGTGCTCCGGCCAGATCGCGATGCGGCTCGCAGCTCAGGCGGAGCTGGAGAAGTGGGCCGGTGGCGCGGTCACGCGGATGGTCGCGCTCCCGCACACCGAGGGCTGCGGCAGCAGCGGCGGCGCGTCCGAGGAGACGTTCGCGCGCACGATGCTCGGCTACCTGCTGCATCCGAACACCCGGATGGCGCTCCTGCTCGAGCACGGTTGCGAGAAGACGCACAACGACTACTTCCGCTCCCGCCTGGTCGAGGCGGGCGCGGACCCGGCCCGCTTCGGCTGGGCCAGCATTCAGGCCGACGGCGGTCTGGAGGCCGTCGGGACGAGGGTGCGCGACTGGTTCGGCAGCTTCGACCTCGCGCCGCCGGTCGAGTACGACGGGACGGTCGGCGACCTCACCATCGGGCTCGAAGCCCGCGGACGGCTGTCCGACGAGACGGCCGAGGCGCTGGCGCTGATCGGCCGCGAGATCGTGGGCTCCGGCGGTTCCGTCGTACTGTCCTCGCGCGGTGCGCTGCTGGCGCACGACGTGTTCCGTACGGCGGCCTTCGGGTCGGCAGGCCACGTGGAGTCGACGATCGCGCACGGGCAGCGGTTCGCCGAACCTGGCTGGCACGTGATGCGGATGCCCGGCACCGACTGGATGGAGACCGCGACCGGATTCGGGGCCGGCGGCGTCCAGCAGATCCTCGCGCACGTCGCCGGCGGCACCTTGTCCGCGCAGCGGTTCGTCCCGGTGGTCGAGTTCAGCAACGATCCGGAGACGGTCGCGAAGTACGGCGACGACCTCGACGCCGTCGCCACCGGCGACGCGGCGGACCAGGCCCGGACCGGGCTCGACACCATCGCGGCCGTCGCCGGCCGCCGGCTCGTCCCCAAGGCGGTTGCCTCCGGCAACGTCGGCTTCCAGATCACCCGCGGTTTGCTCGGCACGTCGATGTGAAAGGTCAACCCATGCATTTGGTCCGTTACCAGTCCCCGGACGGCCGGCCCGTCGTCGGTGTGCGCACCGGCGACACCGTGGCTCCGCTGGAAGGCGTCAACAGCTTCGCGGAGCTGCTGCGGCTGCGGCTCGACGAGCTGCAGACCGCGGTCGCCAAGGTCGGCGCGGAGGTTCCGGCCGCCGGCCTGAAGTTCCTGCCGCCGCTCGACGGCCGCGGCGAGGTCTGGTGCGCGGGCGTCACGTACGAGCGGTCGCGCGGCGCCCGGATGGAGGAGAGCACCGAGCAGTCCGTGTACGACAAGGTCTACACCGCTGACCGGCCGGAGCTGTTCCAGAAGGCGCCGGCGTGGCGGGTCGTCGTGGACGGCGAGCCGGTCGGAATCCGGTCCGACTCCGGTCACGACGTACCGGAGCCGGAGCTGGCCGTCGTCGCGAACAGTCACGGCGAGATCGTCGGCTTCACGGTCTGCAACGACATGAGCTCGCGCTCGATCGAGGGCGTGAACCCGCTCTACGTGCCGCAGGCCAAGTTGTTCGCCGGCGGCTGCGCGCTGGCCGCCGGGATCCGGCCCGCCTGGGAGGTGGCCGACCCGAAGGACCTCACCATCGACCTGGTCATCGAGCGGGCCGGTGACGAGGTGTTCGCGGGTACGACGTCCACCGCGAAGCTGGTCCGGGACCTGCAGGACCTGATCGACGCCCTGTTCCTGCCCAACGACTTCCCGGATGGCGTGATCCTCGCAACGGGTACTGGGATCGTGCCGGAGCTGGACTTCGCGCTCGCCGAGGGTGACGTGATCACGATCACCATCGCCGAGCTCGGATCGCTGACGAATACGGTGGCTGTAGGCCGGGACCCGTTCGCGTTCCTGGCAACCGAGAACCTGGAGGCAAAGCGATGATTCCGGACACCACCCCCGCCGAGCTCGAGCAGGCCCTGACCGACGCGGCCGCCGCCGCACCGGCGCTCGGCGCCTCGGAGCCCGCCGTTCGGGCCGGGTGGATCCGTGCTGTCGCGGACGCGCTGGACGCGGCCGCGGACGAGCTGGTGCCGATCGCGATGCGGGAGTCGTCGCTGCCCGAGCCGCGGCTGCGCGGTGAGGTCGCGCGCAGCACCGGCCAGCTGCGGATGTTCGCGGACGTGCTCGAAGAGGGCTCGCTGCTGGAAGTGATCATCGACACCGCCGACCCGAACGCGAAGCCCGTACCGCGGCCCGATCTGCGCCGCGTGCTCGTGCCGCTCGGGCCGGTGCTGGTGTTCGCCGCCAGCAACTTCCCGTTCGCGTTCAGCGTCTGCGGCGGCGACACCGCGTCCGCGCTGGCAGCTGGGTGCCCGGTGATCGTTAAAGCACACCCCGGCCACCCGGACCTTTCGGCGAAGACGGCCGAGGTGATGATCGAGGCGCTGCGGGTCGCCGGTGCTCCGGCGGGCGCGTTCGGCCTGATCCAGGGCTTCGACGTCGGCGTCACCGCGCTGAAGGATCCGCGGATCACCGCGGCCGGGTTCACCGGTTCGGTCCCGGCCGGCAAGGCGCTGCACGAGATCGCGGTCACCCGGCCCGAGCCGATCCCGTTCTACGGCGAGCTCGGCAGCATGAACCCGGTCTTCGTCACCCAGGCCGCGATCGATGCCCGCGGCAAGGACATTGCGACCGGGTACGTCGGCTCGTTCACGCTCGGTGTCGGCCAGTTCTGCACCAAGCCCGGACTGCTCTTCCTGCCGTCCGGACACGGCCTGCAGGAGCAGCTGACTGAGGCAACCGGAGGCGTTGCCGAGGCCCCGATGCTCAACGACCGGATCAAGGACGGCTTCGCCTCCGGCCTGGACCGGCTGCAGAAGGTCGAGGGTGTCCGGGTCTGGGCGTCCGGTGGCGCGACGCTGCTGCAGACCACGGTCGCCGAGCTGCTGTCCCGCCGCGACGAGATCCTCGAGGAGTGCTTCGGCCCGGTCTCGATCGTCGTCGAGTACGACGGCCCGGACGAGCTGAAGGCCGCCGTCGAGGCGTTCGAGGGCAACCTGACCGCGACGCTGCACGCGGAGTCGTCGGACACCGAGCTCGCCGGTGAGCTGCTTCCGTTGCTGTCGGCAAGGGCTGGGCGAGTGCTCTGGAACGGCTGGCCGACCGGAGTCGCGGTGTCCTGGGCCCAGCACCACGGCGGCCCGTTCCCGTCGACGGTCGGCTCGATCCACACCAGCGTCGGCGTGACCGCGGCCCGCCGGTTCCAGCGGCCGGTGGCCTACCAGGACGCGCCCGACGCGGTGCTGCCCGCCGTACTGAAAGACTCGAACCCGGCCGGGATCAGCCGCCGGGTGAACGGCACTGTGAGCACAGGTGAGGTGTCTCGATGACCGATCTTCCCCCGACCAACGACCCCGGCGAGGGTCAGGTCCTGCCCGGTGAAGGGCATCCGCAGGAAACCGGCCGGCGCAGTTTCGACCACTGGTTCGGTGAGAAGGGCCGCAACGGCTTCATCCACCGGTCCTGGATGCGTTCGCAGGGCTTCTCCGAGGAGGCGTTCGACGGCCGACCGGTGATCGGCATCTGCAACACCTGGTCCGAGCTCACCCCGTGCAACGCGCACCTGCGCCGGGTCGCCGACGCGGTGAAGCGCGGCGTCTGGCAGGCCGGCGGGTTTCCGCTCGAGTTCCCGGTGATGTCGCTCGGCGAGACGCTGCTCCGGCCGACCGCGATGCTGTTCCGCAACCTGCTCAGCATGGACGTGGAGGAGTCGCTGCGCGGCAACCCGCTCGACGGCGCGGTGCTGCTGACCGGCTGCGACAAGACCACGCCCGGCTCGATCATGGGCGCCGCGAGCGTCGACCTGCCGACCCTGGTGGTGACCGGCGGCCCGATGCTGAACGGCAAGTTCCGCGGCTGCGACATCGGCTCCGGTACGGCGGTCTGGCGGTTCACCCAGGACCTCAACGCCGGCCGGATGTCGGCCGACGACTTCGCCGCGGCCGAGGCGGGCCAGTCCCGCAGCAACGGCCACTGCATGACGATGGGTACGGCGTCCACGATGGCCTGCATGGCCGAGTCACTCGGTCTGCAGCTGACCGGCGGTGCGGCCATTCCCGCGGTCGACTCCCGCCGCTACGTGATCGCCCAGAAGTCGGGTCAGCGGATCGTCGAGATGGTGAAGGAGGACCTCAAGCTCAGCGACATCCTGACCCGGGACGCGTTCGCGAACGCGGTCCGTGCCAACGCGGCGATCGGCGGCTCGACCAACTTCGTCATCCACCTGCTGGCGATCGCCGGCCGGGTCGGCGTCGACATCACGCTGGACGACATCGACGAGTGGGCCCGTGGGGTGCCGTGGCTGGTGGACCTGCAGCCGTCGGGCAAGTACCTGATGGAGGACTTCTACTACGCCGGCGGCCTGCCCGCGGTGCTGAAGGAGATCGAGCCGCTGCTCAAGGCCGACGCGATCACCGTGACCGGCAAGTCCATCGGCGAGAACATCGCGAACGCCGACCGGATCGAAGCGATCATCCCGGGTGGTACGGCGAACGACACCTATGCGGTGATCCGGCCGGTCGGCAACCCGCTCGGGTCCGGCGCGGGAACCGCCGTACTGAAGGGAAATCTGGCGCCGGACGGGGCCGTCATCAAGCAGTCCGCCGCGTCCGAGCGGCTGTCGCAGCATCGTGGCAAGGCGCTGGTGTTCTCCAGCATCGAGGACTACGACAAGGCCGTCGACGACCCGGATCTGGACGTCGACGAGGACACGGTCCTGGTGCTCCAGAACGCCGGGCCGCGCGGCTACCCGGGTATGCCGGAGGTCGGCAACATGACGATCCCGCGCAAGCTGGCCGAGCAGGGCATCGACGACATGGTGCGGATCTCGGACGCGCGGATGAGCGGTACGGCGTACGGCACCGTCGTACTGCATGTCACGCCGGAAGCGGCTGTGGGTGGTCCGCTGGCGCTGGTGCGGACGGGTGACTGGATCGAGCTCGACGTACCGGCTCGTCGGCTGCATCTCGACGTACCGGAGGAGGAGCTGGAGAAGCGGCGGGCCGACTGGCAGCCGCCGGCGCCGCCGTCGGATCGCGGGTGGGCGCGGCTGTACGTCGACCACGTCACCCAGGCGAACCAGGGCTGCGACCTCGACTTCCTGGTCGGCCGCACCGGCTCGTCCGTCGCGAGGCAGAGCCACTGATGTCTTCCTGGGGCCCGTTTGATGCCATCCGGGGGCTGCGGCCGACCGGTGTGATCCCGCAGGTCACGCCGGTCCGGCGGTTGCTCCCGGACCTCCCCAGCTCGGCCGATCCATATACCGACGCCTTCAACGCGTTGGAGCCGTTGCGCGGCCGGATCCTCCCGGGTGCGCGGATCGTGGTGACTGCCGGCAGCCGCGGGATCCACGACCTGGTGCCCGTGGTGAAGGCGGCCGTGGACTGGCTGACGTCGGTCGGCGCCGAGCCCTTCGTCGTACCGGCGATGGGCTCGCACGGCGGTGCGACCGCCTCCGGTCAGCTCGAGATGCTGGCCGGGCTCGGGATCACCAAGGAGTCCGTCGGTTGCCCGGTCGAGGCGACCATGGAGACGGTTGTCCTCGGCACGCTGGTCGACGGTACGCCGGTGCACCACGACGCGCTGGCGGCAAAGGCGGACGGCGTCCTGCTGGTGAACCGGATCAAGCCGCACACGGACTTCCGCGGCCCGATCGAGAGCGGGCTGGCCAAGATCCTGGCGATCGGCCTCGGCAACCACGCCGGCGCGGCGTCCCTGCACGCCGGCGGGATCCCGTCACTTGGTGGCGCGATCGAGGCCGCGGCCCGGATCGTCATTGCCCAAGGCAAGATCCTGGGCGGTCTCGGCATCCTCGAGAACGCGCTGGAACGCACGGCCGCGGTCGAGTTCGTCGACGCCGACGGGATCGCCGGACCGGCCGAGCAGGCCTTGCTGCAAACGGCCGGCAGCCTGCTCGGGCGGCTGCCGTTCGACGAGCTCGACGTCCTGGTGGTGGACGAGCTCGGCAAGGACAAGTCCGGCGCCGGGATGGACACCAACGTGATCGGCCGGTGCTGGGTGCACGGGATCCCCGAGTTCGAGTCGCCGTCGATCGCGGCGATTACGGTGCACTCGCTGTCCGAGGCATCGCACGGGAACGCGTCCGGCCTCGGCCTGGCCGACGTGATCCCGGGCCGGCTGCTGGAGCAGATCGACCTGCGGGTGAGCTACGTGAACGCGTTGACGTCCGGCGCCGGCGGAGCCCGCCGGTCCCGGCTGCCGATGGTGATGGAGGACGACGAGGCCGCAGTCCTGGCCGCCGCGACGATGTGCGGCCGGCGCGACTGGTCCGAGCTCCGGCTGGCCCGGATCAAGGACACCCTTTCCCCGAACGAGTTGATGGTGACGCCGGCACTGCTGACCGAGGCAGGTGACCGCTTCGACCTGGAGATCGCCGGGACGGCCCGGGACCTGACGTCGGCCGGCCGGCTCGGACCCTGGAGTGACGCATGAACCTTCGCGAGGCACACGCGCTGCTGGCCGACCGCGGCTTCCGTCCGGGCGACACGTCCGCGCGGACGTTCCCGGACGGCTCGCCGTACAAGATCGAGATCCCTTCCTGTGAAGGGCCGCGGGTGATGGCGGCCGTGCTGGAAGAGGCCAAGACCCGCGGTGTGACCATCGACCGGGTGTCGCAGGGCAGCGGCGTGATGATGCTGACCGACGCCGAGATCGAGGAGATGCTCTCGCTCGGCGCGTCGGCCGGCGTCGAGGTCTGCCTGTTCCTCGGGCCGCGTGGCTCCTGGGACATCGGCGGCCAGGCCAAGGTCTCGGCCGCCGTCGGTGGTGTTGCCCGGGGCAACGAGATGGTCGCGGCGTCGCTGTGTGACGCGTTCCGGGCGGTCGAGCTCGGGGTGCGCAGCCTGCTGGTCGGCGACATCGGCGTGCTGGAGATCCTCGGAGAGCTGAAGGTCGACGGGTCGCTGCCGTCCGACCTGGTGCTGAAGACGTCGGTGCTGATGCCGCTGCCGAACGCGCCGACGGCCCGGCTGTACGAGCGGCTCGGTGCGACCAGCCTGAACGTGTCGACCGACCTGCCGGTGCCGGTGCTGGCCGAGATCCGGTCGGTGACGACGGTTCCGATCGACATGTACATCGAGGTCCCCGACGACCAGGGTGGGCATGTCCGGTTCTACGACGTACCGGAGATCGTCCGGGTCGCGGCGCCGGTGTACCTGAAGATGGGGCTCCGAAACGCGCCGAACATCTACCCGGTCGGCGCCCACCTGTCCGGCACCGCCGAGGCCCTCGGCCGCGAACGGGTCCGCCGCGCGGAGTTGATCCTGCGGTTGCTCGCCGAACAGGATGAGGGATGACAGTGCTTTTGGCCGGGCCTCCGGCGCCGGCGTGGTCATGGGGCCTTGGCTCCCGGCCTTCCCTCGTCCCTCCGGTCGCTTCGCTCCCTCCACTCCTCAGTCCAGGCCGGGAGGCCCCATGACCTCCGATCCGTTTGTCGCCCGGCTGCGGTCGGTGCTGGGCGACAAGGGTGTGCTGGACGATCCCGACGTACTGGACGCTCATCGCAACGATCACGCGACCTTCTGCACGGCCGGCGTACCGCGGGTGCTGGTGCGGCCGTCGTCGACCGCCGAGGTGTCGGAGGTGCTGAAGGCCGCTGGTGAGTTCGGGGTGCCGGTGGTCACGCAGGGGGCGCGGACCGGACTGTCCGGGGCGGCGAACGCCATCGACGGGTGCCTGCTGCTCTCGACCTCGAGGCTCAACCAGGTGCTCGAGGTCTCGGTGGAGGACCAGGTCGCCGTCGTACAGCCCGGTGTGGTGAACGCCGAGTTGTCGCGCGCGGTTCTCGAGCAGGGGCTGTTCTACCCGCCGGATCCGTCGTCGTGGGAAATGTCCACGGTGGGTGGCAACATCGCCACCAACGCCGGCGGGCTGTGCTGTGTGAAGTACGGCGTGACGTCGGACTTCGTGCGTGGACTGGAGGTGGTGCTGGCGTCGGGCGAGGTCGTCCGCACCGGCCGCCGGTCGGCGAAGGGCGTCGCGGGGTACGACCTGACCCGGTTGATCGTGGGATCCGAGGGGACGCTCGGTGTCGTCACGGAGGCGACGCTGGCGCTGCGTCCTGCACCCGAGGCCGCGTTGACCGCGGCGGCGACGTTCCTGTCCATCGAGGACGGGATCGCCGCTGCTGCCGCGGTGATGGCGTCCGGGCTCCGGCCGTCGCTGCTGGAGTTCCTGGACGGGCCGACGGCCCGGGCGATCCAGGACTACCGGGACATGGGGCTGCCGGCCGACGTCGGGTCGCTGCTGATCGCCCAGTCGGACCGCGGTCCGCGGGCGGCCGAGGACGTCGCCCGGATCGCCGCGATCTGTTCCGAGCACGGTGCGATCGAGGTCGCGGAGGCCTCCGACGCCGAGGAGTCCCGGATGCTGCTCGAGGCCCGGCGGCTGGTGAACCCGGCGCTGGAGCCGTTGGGTGTCACGTTGGTCGACGATGTCGCCGTACCGCGGTCGAAGCTGGTCGCGTTGCTGCGCGGGATCGCGGAGATCGGCACGAAGTACGACGTACTGATCTGTTGCCCTGGGCATGTGGGTGACGGGAACATGCATCCGACCGTGATCTTCGACCGCGACGACCCGGCCGCCGAGGCGCGGGCCCTGGAGGCGTTCGGCGCGGTGATGGAGCTCGGGCTGGCGCTGGGCGGCACGATCACCGGCGAGCACGGCATCGGCACGTTGAAGACCCGCTGGCTCGAGCAGGAGCTCGGCCCGGCCGGCCTCGACCTGCAACGCCGCATCAAGCAGGCCTTCGACCCCGCCAACCTCCTCAACCCGGGCAAGGTCCTGGAACGCTTCTGAGGTTTTCGGAGTCCCCCTGCCTGGAGTCGAACCAGGGACCCGGCCTTCGGAGAGCCGGGCGTGCATCCGTCACCAAGGGGTCGTCCGGGCACGCCGACGGCGTACCCGGCGGGTGGTCACTCGTCGACCGAGACGACGCGCATCCAGTCGGAGCAGTCGGCTTCGCACCACACGTGATCGCCGCGGTGGGCGATCCGGTCGCGCTGGACGTGCCCGCAGGCGAGCCGCACCCGGCGCATCGCGTGACCCTGTTTGACCGGAGCACCGGTCCTACCACCCGGAACACGCTTCCTGAGGTCGGCCATGGCCGGTCCTCCTCTCTCGTCATCTCAGTTGTTGCTGAAGGCATCTTTGCCTCGTGCAGGAGACAGGATTCGAACCTGCTCAGCCCTAGGGCAACGGGTTTACAGCCCGCCCCACCTCTCCCACGGTGGCGCTCCTACCGGGAGGTTGGTCAGCTTCGCGTCCGTGCGAGCTCCGCGAGAAACGCATCGGGCCGCTCGATGTGCGGGACGTGCCCGGCGTCATCGATCACGCGCAACTGCCAGCCGAGCCGCCCACTCGCCTCGATGGCAAGCTCCAGCGGCACGAACCGATCCTTCGCACCCCACAGCAGCGACGTCGGTACGGCGATCGGGTCATGGACCTGCTTGGTGCAAGGACGGATCAGCTGCCGCATCGTCCGCTTGACGTGCGGTACGACGGCACGGCTGCGGGTGTATGTGGTGAACGCGTCCATCCAGTCCGGCGCATCCCGCCGTACCCGATCGAGGTCCGCGAACGCCCACCGCTCGAACCGCACCATGTTGTCCTCGGTCGGCCGCACCGCGAACCTGATCGCCGTCACCCGAAGCCCGATCGGCATCCGATACCGGCCGACCCCGGGAGCCGCGTAGATCACCAACCGGCGCAGCGACTCACCATGCTTCGCCGCGAACCGGGCAGCCATCGTCCCGAGCAACGAGTGCGCGATCAGGACCGGCGGCTCGTCGCAGGTCAGCCGCAGTAGATCGATCATCCAGCGGCCGAACGCCCCTTCATCCAATCGGTCGACCGGATCGGACTCCCCAAGCCCTGGTACGTCGGGAACGATGACCCGATGCTCTTCGGCAAGGCGAGCCAGCACCGGCGCCCAGTAGATCCCTCCACACTCGATGCCGCCGTGCAGCAACACCAGCGGCGGTCCGTCGCCGCCCTCCAGGATGACCGTGGACACGCCGCTGACGTCGATCCGCCGTTCACCAACCGGCAGATCACGCAGCAGCCGTGCGCGTTCTGGCATCACGTTCGTCAGGCTAGGTCCGGGCGCCGGGCGGCCGCTTCCAAAGAACTACGCAACTCCAGGACGGCGGTGCTGCGAACAACTGCGTAGCTGCGCGGTGAGGGCGAGATTCGAACTCGCGGACCGGGCGCACCCGGCCGACGGTTTAGCAAACCGCTGCCCCTGCCTGCAGGCGGACCTCACCAGCAGGGTCCTGCCGTGTCCCCTGACCACGGCAGGACCCCGATCAGCCCTTCACGCAGATGACCTGCTTGAGGTGGGCGACGACCTCGACCAGGTCGGACTGAGCCGCGATGACCGACTCGATGTCCTTGTACGCCGCCGGGATCTCGTCGATCACGCCGGCGTCCTTGCGGGACTCCACGCCCGTGGTCTGGGCGATCAGGTCGTCGACCGTGTACCGGCGCTTCGCCTCGTTGCGGCTCATCCGCCGGCCTGCCCCGTGCGAGGCCGAGTAGAACGACCGCTCCGAGCCGAGGCCGCGAACGACGTACGACCCGGTCCCCATCGACCCCGGGATCAGCCCGAGGTCGCCGCGACCCGCCCGGATCGCGCCCTTGCGGGTGACCAGCAGGTCGAGTCCGTCGAGGTGCTCCTCGGCCACGTAGTTGTGGTGGCACGAGATCGGCTGCTCGAACCGGACGTCGTACGGGAACGAGTCCCGGACCGCCTGCATCACCAGCGCCAGCATGACCGCGCGGTTCCGGGACGCGTACTCCTGCGCCCAGGTCAGGTCCCGGCGGTAGGCGTCCATCTCCGGCGTGCCGGACAGGAACACCGCCAGGTCACGGTCCGGAAGGTCGGCGTTGTGCGGCAGCGTGCGGGCGATCCGCATGTGCCGCTCGGCGAGCTCCTTGCCGATGTTCCGGCTGCCGGAGTGCAGCATCAGCCAGACGCGGTCCTCGTCGTCGAGGCAGACCTCGATGAAGTGGTTGCCGCCACCCAGCGACCCCATCTGCTGGTGCGCCTTCTTCTCCCGGTCCTGCACCCCGTCGTGCAGGCTCGAGAACGAACCCCAGAAGCGGTCCCAGCCCCGGTCCAGCCCGAGCTTGCGCACACTCACCGGGTCCTCGTGCGCCCGGAACCCGACCGGTACGGTGGCCTCGATGCGGGATCGAATCGCCGACAGGTCGTCCGGCAGGTCCGCGGCCGTCAGCGAGGTGAGCACACCTTCCATCCCGCACCCGATGTCGACCCCGACCGCGGCCGGCGACACGGCCTGGTACATCGCGATCACCGAGCCGACCGTCGCACCCTTGCCGAGGTGCACGTCCGGCATCACCCGAACGCCGTGCACCCACGGCAGCGCCGCGATGTTCCGCAGCTGCTGCAGCGCCTGCGCGCCGACCTCATGCTCCTGCGCCCACATGAGCGTGGAGCTCTTCGCCCCACTGAGCTCAACCGGAAACTCCACGTCCATCTCCCCACTCTCCTCAATCGTCAGCATGCGGTGAGACTGGGATTCGAACCCAGACGTCCGTTGAAGGACCTGCCGTTTTCGAGACGGCTGCCGCTAGGCCTGACACTCGGCTTATCTCACCAGGTCATGTGCGCCGGGTGATCGGCGTACCGCTGCCAGGGCAGGGCTCGAACCTGCGGGACCTCGGGTCAGAACCGAGGGTGGGTCACCGTCGCCCACCTGGCATCGCCCTCCGGCGCGACACCTGGTGGTGCCGCGTCAGAGCGCTATCTCCGCACGCGAGGGGATCCACGGCTGCCACAGCAGTGGCATGCCGGCCTCCTCGGGCGTGCGTGAGCCCTTCTTCTCGTTGCAGGACGCGTGCGCGGCGACGGCGTTCAGCCACTCGCCACGTCCACCGCGTGATCGCGGCACCACGTGGTCCATCGTGGTCGCGCCGGGCTGACCGCAGTACGCACAGGTGTGCTTGTCGCGCTTGAGCACGCCGGCCCGCGTGTACTGCAGGCGTCCGGAGGCGTAGCGCCACTTGGTCACGACGTACCGCACCAGCCGCAGCACGCGGGGGAGCGGGAACGGTCCGATGCTGGCGCCGTCGTGCGCTTCCTCGACGACGGCGACCTCCCGGACGAGCATCCGGATGGCGTGCGGAATCGACACGACGTGCAGTTGCTCGTACGAGGCGTTGAGAACGATCACACCGCTCATGTGGTCCCTCCTCCCTTCCAGTGTGCCCGACAGCGCGTCGCCAGGTCGGCTGATCTCGGTGTGGTCGTGTGGTACGGCCCCGGGGATTCGAACCCCGAACCTCCTGGGTCTGAGCCAGGCGCCTCTACCAGTTGGGCGAGGGCCGCAGGTCTGTCGGTACGGCGGGTCTGCTTTCGGCCGGCCGTGTGGTTGGTCGTGTGGCTTGGTCGTGTGGTTGGTCGTCGTACTGGGGTGTCCGGCGGGGCTCGAACCCGCTTCCTCCGGGGTCACGTCCCGGCGCATCGACCGCTTCTGCTTCGGACACAGCACGCCCGGCAGGACTCGAACCTGCACTCCCCGGCTTCGTAGACCGGTGCTCTCTCCCGTTGAGCCACGGGCGTCCGGTGCCCTGCGCCGGATGTGGTGCGGATTTCCGGCGCAGGGCACGTTCGTGGCGCCCGCTCGGCCGGTAGCTGAGCATCCTGCGGGCGCCTGGTCCAGCTGGAGGGACTCGAACCCCCGTCGTCCTCAACCCAAATGAGGCGGCCTAGCCACTGGCCCACAGCTGGTGACGCCCCCGGGTTGCCCCGGGGACGGTGCCCGGGACACGCCCGGGCGTCCTCCCCGGCGCACGGGCGGCGCCGCAGGGAAGGTCCACCGGGCTTCGGCCGCCCGGCGGAAAATGCGATGAATGTCCAGTTGTCAATTGTTCGGGTCGGTATTCGTGAATACCGCACAAAAGCATCGGTGGAAGGAGTCGAACCCTCGCGGCGCGGGTTTGGAATCCGGCCGGCAACCATTGCTCACCGACGAGGTAAAAGAAAAGAGCCGCCTGACGCCGGACACCCGGCTCAGACGGCTCCCTGGGACGATCTCCCGCTGGAGATCACACAGGTGGGCCGCCCGTACTCGGGATCAGCTCGCTGCCAAGCTGGTGATAAAAGGCGTCTTCACAGACGGATCGGCTATCGCGCACCGGTTGCGGGCGCGCCGGCAAGGCAATGGCTCCCCGCCACGCCTGCATCGCGTTCCACTTCCCGGTCACAGCGATCTCCTCGAAGTCTCGTAGTCCCTTGCGGCCATTAGTCTCACCCAAACCCACCAACAAAGTCAACGCATTTCCCATCCCATTTCTTCCCGCCCCATTTCCCACCCCTCCGCGCGCCCCTCACCCGCCGTGGTTCCACCCCGCGCCGCCCACTACAACCCGTGACCCTCCGACCACCGCGCCCCTCCAGCCCTATCCGATTCGGAATCTCCCCAACCCTCCCGCTACACTCTTGCCTCGGCACCCGCCGCCTTAGCTCAGTCGGCAGAGCGTCTCACTCGTAATGAGAAGGTCGTCGGTTCGATTCCGACAGGCGGCTCCACCAAACTCCCAGGTCAGAGGCCAGTTTCCTCGCCCGGGGGTTTCTTCGTTCCAAGCCGCGTGGCGTGGTTCGTGGCGCGAAGCTGCTGACCATGTCCGCGGCATGGCGAAGGGTAATGGCAAGAAGCGCCAGCCCGGCCGCGATGAACCGCTGCCGTCGGGGGTCCATCAGGGTGCGTGTCTACGCGGGGATAGATCCGGTGAGGAACACCGTCAGGTACCTACGCAAGACCGTCCCGCCCGGCCCGGACCAGAAGAGGGTTGTAGTACGCGTGCCCGGCGTCCCGGTTGCAATGCTCGCACGGAGGCTGACGAGAACGGTGGCGAACCGATTCGGACGTCGGCAGACGTGCCCGCTACGCAGGCGATCGCCGCCTTCTCTGCTGCACTCGCGAGGACTGGTGACGGGTGCCGGCCGGGCTGCGGGACCATGCCGACGACCAGCTCGGCCGCCGGATACCGCAGGCGGCACCGGCGCGACCAAACCGTCGCAACGGAGGGCGGCTGGCCGGACAGCCCGGAAGACGAACCCCCGTGCCCGACAGGGGCCGGATCTGATTCCTTTGCACGGCTCCACCAAGACAGGGGACCGCGACCTGCGGCGTGCTGCCGAGGGCAACCGTCTCACCTACGTACGGCGAGTCGTCGCAGTCGGCCTTGTTGTTCACCTCCACGTTACTCGTGGTGTCGCCATCGGCCGCGCGGTTCGCCGGCACCGTCTCGGTGACGGCGTACGTGCCGACCAGCAGACAGTCGACGCACGATTCTCCATGAGTGCATACACAGAGCCCAAGGCGTGGGCCTTGGGCTCTGTGCTGTTGCTGTTTCGTTGGTTGCGGCCGACTGGCCTAACCGCCGATCAACGGTCGATCACGGGTCGATCACGATCGTGCAGACGACGGTACGCGGCGACGGGTCGATCCGGATGCCCTCGTGGGTCACCGAGTCGTCCCAACCGGTTGCCGGCGTCGTGTCCGCAGTCGTCCCCGTGTTGGTGCAGACGATCGACGTCGCGCTGGTCTCCCCAGAGCCACCGTCGCGGAAGTTCACCTGGATGTCCGCGAGCGGCGGATCGGTGAACGTCACCACTGCAGACCCCGTTGGCGGGCTGTCGGTGCAGTTGGTCCCTGCGACCACGGTGACGGTCTCGGGGCCGGGGTCCGTGGGGAGGCCGTAGCCGGGCGGCGCCGATGTCTCGGTGACTTGGTAGTCACCCTGGAGAAGCCCGGAGACACACACCTCGCCGACGGTGGGATCCTCGTCCCCAGCACCGTTGTCCGTGACGCTGGAGCCGTCATACGAGAACACGGCACCTGCCTGGGTCACCGGTCCACCCTTGGTGCTGTTCTTCAGGATCTGTAGAGCCCCGACCTGCAACGTGTTGGTGTAGGTGCAGTCGATCGTGTCCAACGGATTGAGGTTGAAGCTGGCCGTCCGGGTGCCCTCGTTCTCAGTGACGGTCGAGCCATGGGAAACGTCCGAAGCCGAGCAGTCGATATCGGTCAGCACGAAGTTCGGACCCGGGTCCGTCTCGGTGACGCTGTAGCTCCCCGTTTGGACCTCATTGCCGTAATCCTGGGCCTCGCCATTCTTCAGGTCGAAGGTCGCCGGGTCCAGGCCGCCGGTCGTCGTGTAGGCGAAGGTCGTGTCGGTGGGATCCGGACTCGGGACGGTCACCTTGCGGATGATTACCGAGCCACAGTTGGTGATGTTGATATCCCCAGGCCCGACCAGATCCTTCATCTGCGCCTGAGCGGAGTTGCCGGACGACCGGCTGACGGCGAAGGTCTTGCCGAATCCGAGGCAGACGCCCGGCTGGAACACACCGGCGTCGGTCAGGTTGATGATCGCCTCACCGAACTCGTTGGTCCCAAGGGTCGAATCTACCGATGTCGTCGCCGGCGGCGGCGGCGGCGTGTTGGCATCCAACACCGAGCCTGTCGTGTTGACCTTGGCCTCGGCGAAGCCGCTCGCGGTCAGGTCGGCGGCCGTTCCCCAGCACGGCGGGCTGTTGGTGCTGACCTCGCAGGATCCGGACGTCACCCAACGGCGCAGCGTGATTCTCGGGATGTCGGTGGTGCCGCCCTCGAAGTCGTACACGATCAGCATGTCGCCGGCGGTACGTTGCACAAGGCCGTCCGAGCCGGCCGGACACGGGGTGCTGCCCTGGTTGAACTCGAAGCCGATGTGGGCCGACGGGGAGGTGGTGTTCTGTGGGATGCGCACCCAGGACAGGCCGAGGAATACATCGCCACCCACGGTGTTGCTGGTCACGTAGACCCGTTTGAGGTCGTCCTTGTTCGGCGCCTTGGCACCACCCACAGTTGCACAGTTGTCGTCCTGCTTCGTCCCGCCGGCGAACGCGGAGTCGCTGGTTGTGGCTTGTGCGTCCTCCAGGCCGGTGAACGCCCAACCCGCAACAGTCTTGACGGCCGTTCGGCCCGGTGCGGTGCCTAGCCAGGTAGTCGGATCGAAACTGTTCCAATCGAAGTTGATTGGTGCCGCCGGCGCCAGGTTGCCGTCGTCGCCCTCGAATCCCGCCGCAGTCGAGACGGGACCCGCAAACGCCGGCGACGATGTCGCTACCAGACCGAGTGTTGCCAGCGATACGACTGCCAGCCCGATGATTCCGCGCCTGTGCCGTAGCCCCCGACGGTGAGCGTGCTCACCGCTATTACGTTGTCGAATCATGCTGATGCTTCCCCCTTCGATTCGTCGATCCCCCGAGTCGAGGCGGCCGCTCCGCGAACCGTCTTGTCACACGTGTCGACCTGTGCACAGCGAGACACAACCGGTCGAGCCGGCTATGCCGCAGGCGCGTCGGCGGCGACCTTGGCGGACCCGGTCCGGCGCGCAGGACTGCGGGCGAGCGGTTACTCCACCGTTCGCTGAAATGTTCGAACTCCCCCACTGCATCCCCCACGACAGAACGAGTCACCCATACACATCAAGCAACTAGGGCGCTGACTGAATCGACCTATGCACGTGCGCGGGAGCGGCAGCGACTCGGCTGGACATCAGGACGTCACAGTCAATGCCCGTCAGCGTTCGCCGCGGTCGACTGCCTGCAGCGCGCACGCCGAAGCCAAGCGATGGGTACATGTCTCCCCCTCAGGAGAACCGGCTCACCGGGCCTGGACCGGCCCGGCGCGGCTCCTTCGTGGCGCCGCGGATCGCGCATCCCTCCCCCACAGACCATCCCCCCGGAACGCCGCCGCGCGGCGTGGGATCCACGGCACCTGAACCCGTGCTCAAAAGCTACCCCTGTGAGTCTCGTATCACAATTGCCTAACAACAGTTGACCTTGCGGAACATCTCCGCTGCGCGCAGTGATGTCAACGGACATCGGGACTTCCCTGTGGGCGGACAGTCGATCTCCCTGTCCGCAGACAACTGATCACCTGGGTGGGGGTTGGTTCAGGGGCATTACTCCTCGTCCGGCGGTGGCCTCGGACAGGCGCAGTGAGGTGCCCTCGGTGAGCACGACGTGGGCGTGGCGGAGCAGTCGGTCGACGGTCGCGGTGGCGAGCGTCTTGGGCATGATGGTGTCGAATCCGGACGGGTGCAGGTTGGATGTGACGGCGATGCTGCGGCGTCCGTAGGCGGCGTCGACGACGCGGTAGAACGCCTCGCCGGCGGCTTGCCCGGCGGGCACCATGCCGAGGTCGTCGATCACGATGAGCTCGGCTCGGGAGTTGACGATGGTCTTGTCCACCGCTCCATCGACGGTGGCGCGGCCGATCGCGGCGGTGAGGACCTGTTCGACATCGGACCGCCGGCTGGCCCCGTCCCGCTGGCCGCTCGATTGTCCGGCCACGACGACACACGTCAAGAGCGCTCCGCGTCCTACGGATCGGCAAGCCGACTGCTGACGTGCGCTCAACCCGCAGCCACACATGGTCGTGCCCTCTACGTGCCTTGACCGGTGGTCATCTGCGGTCACCGGCGGGCTGCTATGGGGATTCGTTTCAGGCGTCGAGACCATGTCCATGCAGGCGGTCGGCCGCACTTCCAAACTGGCTAGCCACTAACAGCGGACTTGAGGCCGGACGTACGTGGTCGATCGCCGCAGCCCTAGGGTGGTCGACACGTGTGGCATCATTCGTGGCACGAAATTGTGGATGCTCATGGGGAATCTCGCGCTTGCCGGGTGCGGCCGTGTGGCTGGAAGCGCTGGTAGAGAGCGGACGCGACGACGAAGTTCTTACTCGTAATGAGAAGGTCGTCGGTTCGATTCCGACAGGCGGCTCCACCAAACCCCAGGTCAGAGACCACTGTCTGAGGCTGGGGGTTCTGTAATTTGGACCCCTGTCTCCTTCGAGGCCCCGATGTGCTCGGCGACCTTCTGGCGGCATCCCAGAGGTTCTGGTCGATCAGGTGTCCATGGAGGTCCATCGTCGTCGACGCGGTTGCGTGACCAAGGCTGCGTTGCACCACCTTCGGGTCAGCGCCTGAGCCCAGCCAGACAGGGAGACGGGACAGGCGTGGAGACCGGTGCAGTCATCGCGCCTACACGTTCCAGGAGACAACGACAAGGGAACCGAGTACGAGACCTAGGTACCAACCTACGGTTACTCCGACCACAGAGCTCGCAGCCCACAGCCGAACGCGCCGTATTGCGCAAAGACCAGTCCCGACGACAGCGGGCGTCACGAGCGGCAGATAAAACTCCACCACGGCGGTGTCGGCAGGCGTGACGAATGTGTGCAGGACCAGGACAATCCCCGTCAACCAGCAGGCAGTCATCCCGAGAACCATGCCCGCCGCCATGAACCCCGGTTCTTTCAACCACCTCGGGTCCGTCGACGGCTCGTGCATGCAGCACACCGTCTCACATCGGGACCGGCTGCACCGGACATGGCGGGTGGGCGGCATACCTGGGTTGACGGTGGATCAGCAACTTGAATCTCTCGACGGCGATCCAGGCTGTGTGCAATTAGCTTGCGATTAGCAAGGGTCAGCCAGGGCCCACAGGGTCACCCCGGGGCACCTGCCCACCCTCAGGATCCCCGAAGGTCCCTGAACAGCCGTCAACGACCCCCGGCCACTGAGCATGATCGCCGCTCAGGATCGGGAGTCCTCGGCGCGGGGACGCTCACCGGACCGGACTCGTAATGAGAAGGTCGTCGGTTCGATTCCGACAGGCGGCTCCACCAAACCCCCAGGTCAGAGACCACTCTCTGAGGCTGGGGGTTCGTCGGTTACCGCCTCGATCGCCTTCGATGCCCCCGAGGACACCGTCCCAGTCCCACCACTCCGTCAGCGATGACGACCGCGCCACCGGTTCGCAGTACGTCGACCGGGCGCGCCAGTGGTTCGACAGCCTCTGGGGAACGCTCGGCAGGACACCTGCGAGCGGTGACCACCGAAGCGCTGGTCGACAGCCCGCGATCGTCAGCAACAACACCGGGGCATCGGTGCGCGCGTACGCCGACCGAGTCGGCCTGGCCGATCTCGTCCAGCACATGGCCGACGACCTCGCCGCCACTGGAGCCGATGCCGTGATCGCCCACATCGACGAACTCACCGAGGCGATCCGAGCCAACTAGTCGGTCGACACCAGCTCCGCGGGCTGTGATCCGCCAACAGGTCCGCGACACATCTCCGCCAACTGAAGTCTCCGCGTGGAGCGGTGGACTGGTTCAGTCGCGCGTGCTCAGGGCCACGTCGCGGACCATCACGCAGTTGCCCAGGCCCTTAGGCCGGTCGTAGGTGAAGCCCTCGCGCTCGTACATCGTGCGGGTGCCGTTGTAGAGGAACGACGAGTTCTTCTTCCGTACCCCGCCGGTGTCGTGCGGGTAGCCCTCGACCAGGCCGCCGCCGGCCTGTGCGATCAGGTCGACGGCTCCGCGCAGGGCGATCGCCGCCAGGCCCTGACCGCGGAAGCCGCGCTCGACCAGGATGCAGGTGACCCGGTAGTCGGGCAGTCGCTCGGCGGTGGCGACGTACTCCTTGCGGTGTTGGATGTTGGGCAGTTCCTCGGGTGATCCGTACTCCGCCCAGGCGACGGCCCGGTCGCCGTCGTAGACCAGCGCCGCGTGCGCGATCCCTTCGGCCACCAGACGCTGCTTGAAGGCCCGGTTCCCCTCGCCGGTCTCGCGCCTCTCCTCGCAGTCGGGATGGAAATGCGTGCACCAGCAGCTGGCGAACATGCCCTTGTTCCGCTCGACAAGAGCGGCGAAGTCGTCGAACGTCTCCGGCGTGAGCGCCTTGATCGTGAAGTCGGCCATGCAAGCAACGTACCCCCGATTCCGGACGTTTTGCGTCCGGTAGCTCACGCTGCCAGGACGGCGTACGCGCCGTCGCGGGCGCGGAGCCCGTCCGGGTGAACACACTCATCTGCCGATCCAAGCTTTCGGCTGTAACTGATCACCTAGCGGACGAGCGTCGCGCACCACCCGACGAGGCCGACAGCTCCGCGAGCGGCGCTGGCGCGCGGTCCTCGCCGGTGCCCAGCAGCAAGACGCTTCCCGTCCACGCGATCCCAACTGCCACAAGCCGAGTCCCGGCGTCCGACTGCCGGTCAGCCCCGTCTCCACGGCCGTTCGATCGTACGGCCCAAACGACACGCATCAAGGGCGCTTCGCGTCCTGCGAATCGGCAAGGCGACTCTTGACCCGCGCCGCGCTGGCCTGGGTTTGGCAGCTATCAGGAGGACTGGGCAAGTGTGGCGCTCGGTCCGGTTGCGTGTGCGACACTCAGCGCCATGGCAGACGTGTTCATCTTCGAGGTCGAGGACATCGACTCTGACTGGTGGATGTCCGAGGTCGCCGTGCTGGCAGAGAGCCGCGAGGATGCCTACCAGCATCTTCGTGATGCGGGCTTGCACAAGAAGCAGATTCAGAACGATGGCCGACCGGTGCGAATCGAGCCGGTCTCGGCGTGGGACATCCTGGACAATAACCAGGCTTCAGTGATGCGGCGGCAGGGCGACCATCACGGTTGGGGCGCATGGGAGCACGTACCTGAGGGCGTCTCGCTCGACTGGCGGATCAGCGGGACGGCGCGACGAGCGCACCCTCAGCGATAAACCGGATCAGGCCGCGCGGTGATTGCACGGGCGTGCCCTCCACGTGCCCTAGCCGGTGGTCATCTGCGGTCACTCAAGGGGCTGCGGGGACCGGTGAACCCGTGCGACGGCAACGACCAGCCCGCAAGAGCGACTGGTATTCCCGCAGTACCCGCGCAGGTGCCCTGCTCATAGGAACTGCAGCGTCTCGGCCTGCGTGCACGTCGAGTTCGCTGGCGTTATCTGTTGCCGGAGTACCCGGTCGAGGTCCGTCTTCTTCCCTCGAGGTACGACATGCACTCGGCGGTGCAGGTGCGGCTCGGTGAGCGGTGGACTCTCGTGGATGCAACCCATGATCCTCCGCTGTCCGCGAAACTGACGGTTGCTGATTGGGATGGGGAGAGCGCCACCCCGCCGGCCTATGAGCCGGCCGGGCCGATGTGGATCGACGGCCGGCATGACGCCGAGATCCGTGCCGAGCTCGAGGAAATCGCTCGGCGTTGGCACGGTGTATCGCCCGGCGTCGTTCCTGCCTACCAGCGGGCATTCAACGCATGGCTCGACGAACTCCGTTCACCCCGCGAACGAGCTCCGACTCAGCGTGGCGGCCAGTCGCAGTAGGAATCCTCAAAACAGGCGCGATCCGCGCCTTCGGCTGTCGCACGTGCCCTGGCGGACGACCGTCGTGCGTCTGTCAGCGGAGAGACAACCCGCTCTTGTGATCCGCCAACAGATCCGCGACACACTCCGCCAACTGATATGCGACAGGCTAGAAAGTCTGTCTGCGAGTCGGAGCTACGCACGGATCAGCCGATGTCCGGATGTGTGGACAACGCCGGCTTGAAGGCGTCGGGGACCTCGGCGAGTCGGGTGCGGAACGCGTCGACGAGCGTTTGATCTCCGGGTATCGCTCGTGCGTACTCGTCGTCGGCTCGCACCTCCAGGGCCTCCCCTCGATCGTCGTCCAGCGCGCCCGCGTCCATTTCCTGTCGCACCATGGCTACGACCTCCGCAGCTTGGTCGAGCCCCAGCCATTGGTAGCCCTCCACAGCCGCTGCCAGTTGCTCGGGTGTCACGCGCTCAACAGCGTCCAAGAGCCCACCGCTCATGGCCAGACTGTGCAGACCGAGAACAGCGGTCAGCGCAAGGTCACCTCGGCTCGGGTCGGGGCCTCCGCCGTTCAGAGCGGCGCGGTTCCAGATCTCGTCGGCGGCATCCATGATGCGAATCCTCGCAGCAGGGCGCTCGGCTCGATGAAACAGCTGCGCGGCGGCGAAACGCACATGCCGCGATCTGCGCTGTCATGCCGATATTCAGGGCGTTGGTTCCACTCATCCGGGGCTAGGTCAGGGCTGTCATGAAACTCGCCGAATCAGCCGGTGGCAGCAGTTCGGTCACGGCGTCCTCGACCGCTCGGAGGAAGCCTGGACGCAACAACCCGTCTTCGTCCCAGACGTCGCTGTCAAAGGCGCCCAGAAGGACCGATTCGAAGCGGGCCAGTACCTTGAGGAAGGTTGCTGCTGTTGGGGCGACCCGATCTGCCCTCCAGTAGCCGGCGCCATGCCGCGCAAAGTAGATCGGGACCGCTGGCTCATCGACGTCTGCGATGAACGGGTCACCGAAGATGGCCGCGATCACAACCCAGTTCGACGGCCACGTTGGCAATCTCCGTCTCTGTGGCCCTGTCCATCGGTAGCCATCCTGGGCAGTGTCCAGTTCCCTGATCGAGAACAAGAAGAGTTCTTCGACGAGCCATGGAATGGAGCTGTTCGGCACCGGTCCACCTTGTGTGTACAGAAGTTCCAGGTCCGGCGGCAGACCCAGTTCTGCGACGACATCAGATACCGAGTCTGCTTGGGACCTGCTCGGTTCGGAAGGGGACAGCGTGGGAAACGAGGACCTGCTCAAGGGCGTCGAACCCGGATCGGCCGTGGCCGCGCACCCCTACCGCCTCCCCAACAGGTCCAGCCGCGACGCCACCGGGCAGTCCGCTAGATGGAACGCCGTCGCAGCATCGAGTTCATCCCAAGCCTCCATGTCGATGAGTATGCCGTCGCCAGCGGCGCGAGATCCCGTCGTCGGTCCGGTGTCGTGGGCGTACATCGCCACCCCCCCAACATCGGGGCCCGGGGCTTCGGCCTAGGACAACGACCGCTCCGCAACGTCCTGATTTGCCGCGTTCCGTGCTGTGGCTGTCGCTGATCACCTGGCGGACGACTGTCAAGCATCACCCGACACATGACACCAGCTCCGCGGGCACTCTGCCGAGTTTGGCTCATATGGATGAAGAGCGCGCCTCGGCGCGCGGCCCCGTCTGCGGGCGGCGCTGGGGCGCCGTCCTCGCCGGAGCCCAGGAGCAGGACGCTTCCTCGTCGATGCGATCCCAACTGCCAATGCCCGACGTGTCTGGCGTCCGGTCCTCCGTTAGCCCCGTCCCCCTGGCCGCTCGATTGTCCGGCCACCACGACCCATATCAAGAGCGCCTACGGCACTCGGCCTCGAGGCCGAGCAGGCGGGCGAGCTGGTTGAAGGTGCCGGCGGCCCCGTTCCTGAATCAGCAAGTCGAGATTCTCGACGCAGGCGAGATCTCCGGCACGCCGACTCTTGACATGCGCCGCGCTGACCTTGGGTTGGCAGCTATCAGGGGGACGGGGCAGGTCCGGACGAGCTGCGTCCCGTGTCGGCGATGATGAGTAGATGGAACCGCCAATCGCGAGCGACGACCTGGTCGAGGTCGACCTGCGGCGATCCGGATTCATCGACTGGAACTACTCGTCGGGCACTGGCGACGTCGTGGAGCTGATCCTGTATCCACTCGCATGGTTTCTCAACTGGCTCACCAATCTGGTCGTGTTCCGCGGCGGCTGGACGATCCGCGTCTATCGGGCTGGAAGCGACAGCAAGCCGATCAGCCAGGCTCGATACCGGCGCAAGGCCACAGCGCTCGCGGACGTGGAGCGTCAGATGCGGCTAGCCAGAGCCACCACCCTTGATCCATCCCCGGGCGATGCGTAGCCGGAATGGATTAGCGTCCGAGTCGTGCCCTACCCGGTGGTGATGTGCGGCCGCCCTTCCAAACTGGCGATACAGGCTCCCTAGCGGCCCCCGACGGTCTCTGACCAGCCGTCAACGACCCCCAACCACTGAGCATGATCGCCGCTCAGGATCGGGAGTCGGCGGCGCGGGGACGCTCACCGGATCGGACTCGTAATGAGAAGGTTCGAATCCGACAGGCGGCTCCATCAAACCCCCAGGTTAGAGGGCCACGCTCCGACACTGGGGTTCGTTGTTCCCGGCCCCAATCGCCTTCAGGGCCTCCGAAGTGCCCCCGAGCCTCTTGGGAGCGGTCCCGAGGTTCTGGTCTGCCCATAGAGGGGTCCACCCTCACGACCCGGAGACGTGCCCCAACGCCCCGCTGAACCACCTTCGGGTCAGCTCCCGAACCGAGGCACACAGACGGCGCCGTACGACGCAGATCGTGAACCCGCAGGTTCGGGACACAAATGAACTTGGTCGCGGTGGACTACCGAACGGAGCGCTTTCAGTCGGCCTCGCTATTCGGGGGACGGGGCGAGTCTGGTGGCGATTCTCATCATCGGTACGGCGCGTACTCCACTCGCCGACCGAGTCGTATCCAACCCGGAACGGGCAAGCACCCGATCGGAGCAAGCGCCCCGATCTCGACCGTCCTGGTTCCCTCGGACAGAGTCACCTCGACTCGTGATCGCGCGGGGCCGAACACCTCGATCACGCGACCAGCGATGACCGACCGGACGAGGTCGAACAAGAACAAGAGGTCGTCCTCGTCGCGGCCAAGTTCCCACCTACCGCCCTGATGGCCGGCTTCGACCTGAAGCGCATCGCCAGGCGATCCATCGCCCGCCTGGTAGAAGTCCGTCCATGACAGAGCCAGTGCGCGCTCCCGTCTCGGCAACAGGTCGACGGCGCGCCAACCGTCGCGATTCTCGACCGTGATCGACACAGCATCGCCGAGCTCGCTCGTGAGGTCGTCAAGGAACAGCGTGAGACGCGTGGAGATTGAGTCCGGCGTGTGGGACCTGCCCTCGGTCATTGCCACATGATGCCGGTGGCGCGGTTGACTCGGCCATCAGGCCTACAGTGGAGGACAGGCGTCGTGCCTTACTCACGTTCTCTAGCGGTCACTCAGGGGTGTTGCGGGCGTGGAGACCCCAGCCGGCCGCACTTCCAAACTGGCCAGGGCAATCGGTAGGCCGGCTCTGGACGTCTGCCGGAGCGCCAGAGTCTGGTAGACCGTCAGCAGGACGAGCCGGTCTGGCTGTCACTTCGCCTGGTCCGAAGGTGGTTGTCGCGCCTGGTTCAGACGGTAGATCTCGATGGCTTGATCGCCGAGGCTTGAACCGAACCGACCAGCATCGGGGTCCTTGTTGATGGCTCCGCACTCGCAGTGGCCGTGCTCGGTCGGGTCGAGCGACACGAAGCTGCCGCAGCGGATGCAGCTGGCAGATAGATCCGACCGCATAGCCCAGCCCGGATCCCCGCCGGTGGCCGCCGGGCCGTTGCCAAGGTACGTATATCCGCTGACCACTCACAGAGCTTAGACGCACTCGCTTCGCTCAGCCGCTCGGGCGACAAACGTAAGTGCAGTGCAAGCCGCTTTCAGTGTTGTGACAGCTGCCGTCACCGGCGGGATGCTGCCGAGAAGCCTGGACCACGCGAGCGGGGCTCTCAGAGGTCTTGTAGGTGGTGGGTTTCGTTCAGGGATAGGAGTTGGTGGCTGTGGTGGGGGGTGTTGCGGTGGAGGGTGGTGATGCTGCCTGGGGTTAGGGGGAAGAAGGCTCGGTCTGTTGAGGTCTTGGGGATGCCTAGCCAGGCGGCGATCAGGTAGCTGGAGGCGGAGCCGTGGGAGACGACTATCTGGGTTGCGACAGGGCGGCGGAGGATGTCGGCCAGGGCTGGGTAGAGGCGTTCGACCAATGCCAGTCGGGTTTCTGCGCCGGCTGGGCCGTCGTGGTGGCCTAGGCGGTCGCCGTACTCGGGGAGGGGGATGCGGCGCTCGGCGAGCCAGGATTGGGGGCGGCCGTCGGCCTGGCCGTTGGATCGCTCGCGGAGCCGCGGATCAGTCTGGACTTCGACGGAGAAGCGCCGGGCAATTCGCTCTGCGGCTTGGCTGGCGCGACGGAGGTCGGAGGAGTAGACCTCGACCGGCTGGGGGCCGATTCTGGTTGCCAGGGCGTCGGCGATGCGTTCGGCGTGTAGGTGGCCGCGGGCTGTCAGGTGTGAGTCGTACCAGCCGCCGACGAGGCCGTCGACGTGATGCTGTGCCTCGGGATGCGTGACGAGGTAGATGTGTCTCACGCTCGGCGTCGGGCGGGTGGGATCCGGCTCGATGTAGTCGGGGGCGGGGTCGACGGTGAAGCGGGTTGCTTTGATGGTGGTCGCGCCGTTGAGCCAGGCCTTGGCGATTCGGTGGCCGCCGTCCATCAAGCCTCCGTCCGCTGACAGGATCACGGGGTAGCTGAGGTCGGCCTTCTGGATCCGATCGGCGTGTACGGCGACCATCCGGCAGGTGACCGCATCCCCGCCGAACCAGCAGTCCTGATCGAACTCCCGGATGCTGTCGATCGGCACGGACTCGACCGGGAGACCCTCGGCCCACTTCCACAGCCGTTCAGTCAAATAGAAGGCCCGCCCACCTGGCACGGGGCGTGAATGTCGTTCAGGCATCGCACCATCATCCCCTGAATTCGCCGTACTCTTCGGTGTGTGGGGAGACTGAGGGTCGCACTCGGGGTTGTACTCGGCATGTCTGCCGTCGCGACGGTCGGGGCGTTCGTGACGAGCGGACCACGGTCTGCCGTTTCGGGGGCGCTCACGACCGTCCTTGCCGCCGTGCTCTTCTACCGCTTGGTGCGGCAGCCCTCGCCGGCACCCCGGCTCTGGACGAGACGGCGGGCGGTCGCCACAGGCGTTGTCGGCGGGGTCGCCAGCCTGGTGACGATCGGATGCATGGTCTGGGTGGTGGCGATCCGCCCTGAGTGGGAACTGAAGGCCGCGGGTGTCGTCAGCGTCCTGCTCATACTGGGCTTTCTGGCGTGGATGGTCCGCATCGCTCGTGCCGAACACGCGGAGGCCCTCGCGATCGCTCAGCAAACCGACCTTTGATGTTGCTCGAGGATGTCTAGCCAAGCGGGCCCGACTGCCACATCCAGTCGGTGTTGTCGGCGAGGGTAAAGATCCAGGCGGCCTGCGCTGCTGTCTGCAGGTAGGCGAGAGCCGGCACGGTGATGGGTGGGTAGGGCAACGGATGCAGGAGTTGTACGGCGTCCTGCGGTGAGAACCAACCCACGTCGGTCACCGAGTCGTCTGGATCGTCGATTCGGAACGCAACGTCAGTCACGGCTGCCACGTAGTTCCAGGACTGGGACAAAGTCTGGCCGTCCCTGGTGACTGTCGTCGTCCACGCGAGGCGGAGCGCATCCTCCGTGGCACGTAGGCCGGTTTCTTCGCGGAGTTCGCGGATCGCACCTGCTTCGGGTGACTCGCCTATTTCGACTGCACCGCTCGGAAGGTTCCAGTGCGGTGTGTCCCAGGCCTCGTAGTGCTCGCTGACCAGGGCGATCTTGCCGTCGTACTGCGCAATCACCCCCGCGTACCGGCGCATGCGGTCAGTTGGGGAGGTGAGGGAGGACGTCGGTGTGGGGCCAGGTGTTGGCGAGGTAGCCGTCCAGGCGGAGGGTGGTGTACTCGAGGTGGCGGTGGGGCGGTTGGGGGAGGTGTTGGCGGGGGTTGAGGTGGATGTCGGTGACTACTGCGGTTTCTGTTACAGCGAGGAGGATGTCGCGGCGCTCGCGGGGCCGGTCGGGGCGATTCCTGCGAAGCTGGTGTCCAGAGCGGTATTCGGTGGGCCCGATCACTGGGACGACTTCGCGAACCTGTACAGGAAGCTGACGCCCCGGCTGATGGCGCTGCTGGTGCACGGCGAGCTGAGTCTCGACCAGGGCCTGTTTGCGCAACATCTGGTCACGGCGGGTTGCTGGAGTACCTGGGCGGAGTCCGAGCGTACGGCGATGCTTGCCGTGTGCAACCTTTGGTGGGACGCGACGCTCGCGACGTACCCGTGTCGGCCGGAGGCGCGGGAGGTGCTGAGCTTCCTGGCGTCGACGCCCGTCCCGTTCGTCCGTTGGCTCGAGGTGTGGAACGCCCAGCCGGCCGGTGCGGCGGACCTGCATGCTGCGGACCTCTGCCTCTGGTGGGCGGACGAGCTGCTCGGCGGCCGGCTGATGGTCGGATGGTCGGGGACGATCGACCTCACGGCGGACGTGAAGCCCTGGATCCTCGAGGACGCGCAACCCCGCCTCGCGCGCGTGCCGGCCGAACCGCGCCTGACCGTGCTTCTCGAACTCCTCAGAAGTCGCTGATCGAGCATTCCGGAAGGAGAACGTCCGGAATGGGGGTTAGCGTCGTCGTATGGCTGAGATTCCTTGGGAGCCGCCGGTGGCGGGGTCGGATGTGGACCATCTGGTGGGGGCGTTGGAGAGGTTGCGGACGACGTTTCGGTGGAAGGCCGATGGGTTGGGCGCGGAGGGGTTGAACGCGCGGATCGGGAAGTCGTCGTTGACGATCGGTGGGTTGCTGAAGCATCTGGCGGCCAACGAGGACTACACGTTCACGGTGAAGTTTCGTGGTGAGTCGATGGGGGATCCATGGGTGGGCAACGGGTGGCGGGACGACAACGACTGGGAGTTGACGTCTGCGGTCGATGACAAGCCTGAGGAGCTCTACGCGCTCTGGGACGACGCGGTCCGGCGGTCGCGGGCGTGCCTCGCCGCGGCCATCGCGGACGGTGGCCTCGACCAGCCCGCGCACATCGCTTGGCCGGACGGACGGCACGCCAGTCTCCGTCGTCTCGTCTGCGACCTCATCGAGGAGTACGGGCGCCACACCGGCCACGCCGACCTTCTCCGCGAAGCCGTAGACGGTCGCGTAGGTGAAGACCCGCCCGCCGACTGGCGCCCGATCGGCGCCCACAGCTAAAGCGCGCCAGCACGAGCTAGTGGCCGGAACTACTTCACCCGCTGCAGCGTGCCGTCAGGGGAGACCGCGATGGTGGTCTGGACCTTGTCGACGACCAGGTTTACAAGAGTGCGGTTGCCGGACTGAGTGGTGGTGTACGTGACGGCGGCGTTGGTGCGGACCGGGACGATGACCGACAGGATAGTTGCCGAGCGCCCAGAGCGGGTGAACTTGACGACGGGTGCCGGCTTGCGGGTGTCGATGGTCTGGTAGTGCCAGCCCTGGATCGGGTCGGTAGTGCCGTTGGCGACCTTGATCGGGGTCGTCTCCTGCTGGAACGGAACCTGCAGCAACACCGTCTTCACCTTGTCGCCGGGCTTGGTGGCCACCGCGGTCCCGTTGCTGGCAACAGTCACCTTCTGGTCCGACGGCAGATGCCACAGCGTCTCGTACTGCTCGTCCGACGCCGACGTGCCGCGGTCCAGCACGACCATCAGGTCCGGGTCCTTCAGCACCAGCACGCCACGGGTCCGGTCGATCCCCGGGCCGAGCGAGTCCTTCAGCTCGTAGAACTCCGAGGTCGCCCCGACCGACGACCGCGTCAACCGAGTCACCGGGTGGGAAGCTGCCGTCGACAACACCGTCATCTGGTTGTGCGAGAACTGGCTCTTCGCCCAGCTCCGCCAGTCGTCCCACTTGTACCCGGAGTGCCCGCCGTCGATCAGGATGTCGCGGCCGTGCGAGGTGTAGGTGACCGACGTGTGGTCCTCGTGCCCGTGCAGCTTGCGCGACGGACCGAACCGGATGCTGTACGACGACTCCTGCGTGAACGGCCGCGTCTCACCCCAGCCGGTCCGGCCGAAGATGTACCCGGCGTCGAAGATCCCGACCCGCTGCGTCGGCCGGATCCCCTGCTTGCCGAGCGTCCCGGCGTACTCGAGGACCGTGCCGGGGACCGGCGACGTGCGGACCACCTCGGAGTCGCCGATCTGGTGCAGGTTGCCGAGTGAGTTGGTCGCGAGCGCGAGCCACTTGGCGAGCTCACGCCGGCGCGCCTTGATCGTCGTCCCCGGGTCGACGCCGCACTTCTGCAGGACGTCGATCGCCCGCCCCCAGAGCGAGTAGTTGAACTGCGCGTACGCCGTGGACTGCTCGTTGGTCGACCCCTGGGTGTCGATCGACGTCTTGATCGCGCTGGTCAGCCGGTCGGCGGCGATCTTCTTCAGGTCGGGCCGGTTCAGCGTGCAGCCGATGCCGAACAGCGCCAGGCTCTCGTCGGTGCCGTGGTTCCAGTCGCCGCTGTAGTTCTTCTGCAGGAACCACGCGTGCTCCTGCAGCGCCTTGTCCAGCCAGGCGTACGACAGCGGCAGCTTCGCCACCTTGAGTCCGGTCAACGTTGCCTGGCGCAGGCATATCAGCACGTTGGTGCGGTGCATGGTCGACTCGTACGCGCCGATGTTCGGCTTCCACGAGTACGGGTTGTCCTTCACCCAGTCGCGGACGATCGCGCTCACCCGGGCGAGCGCCTGCTTGTCGCCCATGCCGCCGGCGGCGATACCTTGACCCAGCCAGCGCAGCGAGTGGAACCACATGTACCAACTCGGGTTCTGGTACGGGTTCAGGCTCCAGTCGATGTCGCCCTTGCCGTTCCCGACCTTGTACGGCGCCGACGTCCCCCAGGCGAACGTGTCGTTGTAGAGCGCGGGGAGCGGGTTGCCCCGGTCGATGCCGGAGTACGCCGGGCATGTGTAGACGTTCCGCCTCGGCTGCTGCGTGACGGTCGGCGTGGGCGGTTCCGGAGTGCGGGCTACGGTCGGGTCCGGTGCTGCTTCGGGCGTCGAGCCACCCCAGGGAATCACGAGGGAGGTCACCACGACGAGCGCGCTCAGCAGCAGGGCGAGGCTGAGCCGCAGGGTCGTGCCGGCCTTGCGTTGTCGGTGCGCGGGCATGGTTGGTTCCTCACTGCAGCCCCCAGGGCATGCCTTGTTCTGGCCTAGACCTGAATTTGGGTCGGATGTGTCCCCGGGTCTGGTCAGGTTGGTCGTCGTCGCGATGCCCGAGCCGAGCGGTGGCTCCGGGCCAGAGGGTCTTGCTCTATAGACGTTGCGGGACCGCCGCGAAGTTGCGTCCGGCATCGAAATCGGTGCCGCGGCCCAGCCGTCGTACCGCTGTCACTCCAGCTTCATGGTCGCTGTCATCGGTTCCCCCCGACTCGAAGTGAATCCCTCTGTCCGCTTTGATGTCCGTACACACCCTAAAAGTTGTCCGGACCCCGTACTCCGGTTCCCGGGTTGCCCTTGCGGGCACGCTCAGTGGTCCAGAATCGCCTGCAGAATCAGGGCGTTCCGCGCGTTCTGCCCAGCCGGCACCGTGGTGTGACGTCCGTCGCGCAGGTCCGTCCGCAGCCGGTCGGGACGGGCAGCCAGGTACTCCGCCCAGTGCACGATGCGCAGGTTCGAGTGCCGTACGGCGGCCTGCTCCAGCTGCAGGTTGATCCACGTACTGTTCCGCTGGTCCGCGGCCTGGATCGCCGACGGCTCGTCCGTCCGCCGCACCTGCACGTCGACCCAGTACACCGTCCGCGAAGGTCCGGCGAGCTGCAGCGCACGATCGACCTGCGCGGCAAACGCCGGCGGATCGAAGATGTCGTTCGACCCGACCGCCATCACGATCCGGTGCGGAAGCCCGAACTGCTGCTTCCAGACCGCAAGAGCGTCGACCGCAGCCGACGCCGGCTCACCGGACCAGCTGTGCTCCGCAAACGTCGTGCCGTCCCGTTGCGCAAGCAGGTGCCCGAGCGCACCCCCGTCCTGTACGGCGATGCTGTCGCCGAACAGGTCCACCCCGTCCGTCGCAACCACATGCCGGATCTGGGCGGCGCTCGAGATCACCTTCGCGTGCGCCTGCCACGGACCGAGCGTGCCTGATCCATAACGGCCCGTGCCGGTGTCCTTGGCATGCGCAGTCGGGGCCTCAAGGTGGATGAAGGTGAGCAGGGCGGCGACCAGCGCCGCGATGAGGGCCGCGGAGGTCGCGGTGCGCGCAGCGATTCGAGGCACACCCTGATAACGCGTTAGGACGCGCGGAGGTTGCCATCGTCACTGGGGCCCCGCGAGGGCCTCGACGATCAGCTCGTTGCGCGCCTGCTGACCGAGCTGCGAGGTGTGGACGCCGTCCCGCAGGTACTTCGCCGCCCCGTCGGCTTGCACCGCGAGGAACTCGTTCCAGCGCACGATCCGCAGGTTCGGGTGCCGAACGGCGGCCTGCTCCAACTGCTGGTTGACCCACGCACTGTTCGCGAGGTCGGCCGACCGGACGGCGGAAGGCACACGCACCCGGCTGACGTGCACGTTCACCCAGTACACGGTCCGCGAAGGACCCGCGATGTGCATCGCCCGCTCCACCTGTGCGGCGAATGCGGGCGGGTCGAAGATGTCGTTCGAACCCACTGCCATCACGATCCGGCTCGGCAGGCCGAACCGCCGTTCCCAGTCCGCCAGCGCGTCCACGGCGGCCGAGGCCGGCTGCCCCGACCAGTCGTGGACGGCGATGGCGTCACCGGTCCGGCTCGCCAGCAACTCCTCCAGGGCCGGTCCGTCCTGTACGGCGATGCTGTCGCCGAACATGAACACCCCGTTGAACATCAGCGTGTCCCGGATCTCGTCGTCGGACGAGATGTGGTTGACCAGGTTCTCCCACGGGCCCAGCCGCCCCGAGCCGAACGGTCCCCGGTCCACCGAGCGCGCCCCGGTCCCGGGGGCGCTGCTGACCGGCACTGCCACGCTCGGGCGGCTGGGCTCGAGCAGCACCAGCACACCGCCCACCAGCGTCAGCACGACCATCGTCACCGACATGGCGGCCAACGGACCCCCGACGTGCTGACGGAAGCTGTGCCTCAACGCCCCCACACCCCCAGAATCTCGCCCTACCCCTCTACATGTCTCGACGCGGTGAACGGTTCCCTGCGTTGCATCTCAGGCAACCCGGATCAGTGAACCTCCAGCGGTGATCCCGATCGACGTCCGGACGCCGGCCACGTTGAGGTCGACGACGTACGTCGTACGGGACCAGCGGGCGCGGTACGTCACCGAACCGGTTGCCCGGACCGGCGCGATGAACGACAGGATCGACGCCGACGTCCCGGCCCGTGCGAACATCAGCGTGGGCGCCGCCCGGCGGATGGTGATCTTCGGGTAGTGCCAGCCCTGGATCGGATTGGTCTGCGCCTGCTTGAGCAGGATCGCGCCACGCGGTAGCGCCTGCCGGTAGGGCACCTGGAACAGGATCGTCCGGGTGCTGTCGCCTGCCCGCGCCGCCAGTGCGGTCGTCCGTGAGTACACCGTCGCGCGCTGGTCCGACGGCAGGTGCCACAACGTCTGGAACTGCTGCGCGGTCGTGGACGATGCGCGGTCGAGCGTGACGATCAGGTCGGGACTCCGGACCACGAGTACGGCGCGAACCCGGCTGATCCCGGTCCCGGGCACGTCGGAGAACTCGTAGAAGTCCGAGGTCGACTTGAGCGCGTACCGTGTCAGCTTGGTGGCGGGCAGTCGGTCAGCGGCCCGCGGCGTCGTCATCGAGCTGTGCGCGAACGGGCTCTTCGCCCAGG
Organism: Kribbella sp. NPDC050470; assembly: GCF_044458365.1. Taxonomy (NCBI): domain Bacteria; kingdom Bacillati; phylum Actinomycetota; class Actinomycetes; order Propionibacteriales; family Kribbellaceae; genus Kribbella; species Kribbella sp. NPDC050470. The sequence goes on from NZ_JBITHV010000003.1 coordinate 537,495, forward strand.
TCCGCCAGATGTCGTTCTGGTAGCCGGCGTGGCCGCCGTCGATCACGATGTCCCGCCCGCGAGCGGTGTACGTGAGCGACATGTGGTCGCTGTGCCCGTGCAGCTTGCGCGGTGGTCCGTACCTGATGCTGTACGCCGCCTGGGCCGTGAACGTCGCCCGAGTCCCCCAACTGGAGCGGCCGAAGACGTAGCCGGCCGAGTACAGGCCGACGCGTTGGGCCGGCGCGGTCCCGCTCGCGCCGAGGCTTCCGGCGTACTGGAGTGGGGTGCCGGCGACGGGCGCCGTACGCACGACCTCGGAGTCGCCGAGCTGATGGAGGTTGCCCATGGAGTTCGTGGCCAGGGCGAGCCAGCGCGCCATCAGGGCTCGTCTCGCGGTGATCGTCGCACCGGGGTTGGCGCCGCAGGCTTGCAGTACGGTGACCGCTCGGCCCCAGAGCGCGTAGTTGAACTGCGCGTACGCCGTCGCCTGCTCGTTGGTCGACCCCTGGGAGTCGATCGCGGTGGTGATGCCGGCCGCGAGGCGTTGCTGGGCGAGCGTCTTGTAGTCGGAGCGGTTGAGTGTGCAGCCGACGCCGAACAGGGCGATGCTCTCGTCGGTGCCGTGGTTCCAGGCGCCGCTCCAGTAGTTGATCAGGAACCGGGCGTGGCTGATCAGCGCGGTGTCCAGCCAGAGGTAGCGCGGCGGGAGCGTGGTGACCTTGAGCCCGGCGAGCACTGCCTGCCTGGTGCAGATGATCACGTTGGTGCGGTGCATCGTCGACTCCCAGGCGCCGACGTCCGCCTTCCAGGAGTACGGGTTGTCGAGCACCCAGTCGCTGACGATCGTGGTGACGTGCGCGATCGCGTTCGCGTCGCCCTTGCCGGCCGCGATGATGCCTTGCCCGAGCCAGCGCAGCGAGTGGAACCACATGTACCAGCTGGGATTGCCGTACGGGTTGAGCTTCCAGTTGATGTTGCCGCTGCCGTTGCCGACCCTGACCGCCTTGAACCCGCCCCAGGCGTAGTAGTCGTTCATCACGTACGACAACGGTGTCGCGTCGTCGACCGTGCTGAACCCCGGGCACGTGTACGTCAGCGCCGCCGCGGCCTCCGCCGCCAGTTCGGCCTGGCTCTTCGCCCGCACATCCGCCGCCGGCGCCTGGGTCGCCGGCACCACATTAGTTGCCCCCGGCAAAAACTGCGCCCCCTCCGGCTCCGGCAGATCCGCCGCGATCGCGATCCCCGGACCCTCCTCGGACGGCCTCGCCGTCGCCACCTCGCCAGTCCCGCCGGCGATCCCCGCCACCACCAGCCCAACCACCAAAACCCACCTGACCATGTCCTTCCCCCACCACTAACCCGCAGCCCCCCAGCCGGCGGTGGAAACCCCTACACCCCCAAGATGACCCGCGGACAGGAAAAGTTGTGACTCCTTGCCCAAGGCCACAGTGCTCTCACGCAGTGAAGATCCGGTGGCTGTGAGTGCGCGGGCGCAGGCGGGTCAGGTGCCTACTTTGCGGACGTAGGTTTGGGTGGGGGTGATGGGGCGGCCGGTGGCGTCCTTGATCTCGAGCTTGCGGAGGGGGCGGTCGGTCTTCGCGTCGAGGAGGACCGAGTGGGGTTCGGTGGGCTCGAAGAGGTGATCCTCGCCCCACTGGCGCAGGCTGACCAGGACGACGAAGAGGTCGCGGCCCTTCTCGGTCAGGGCGTACTCGTGGTACGACGTCCCGTCGGCGGCCGGAACCACCTCGAGGATGCCGTGGGCGACGAGCTCACGCAGCCGCGACGACAGGATGTTCTTCGCCAGGCCGAGGTTGCGCTGGAACTCGCCGAACCGGCTGATCCCGTCGAACGCGTCCCGGACGATCAGCAGCGACCAGCGGTCCCCGATCGCGTCGACGGCCCGCGCGACCGGGCACTCCGCGTCCTCGTGCGTGACCCGCTGCGGCATCTGTGTCCCCTTCGAGTACTGCGGTCGTCCGCCGCAGATTCCTGGCGCCAAGTGGTTGCAAGTATAAACCGGATCCCCTACGCTCCCGGTCAAGCTGGTTTCAACTTGAAACCAGATTCCACGAGCGGAGGAGCCAGTCATGGCGACACAGGCGCAGGAGAGTGCAGACCAGAGAGTGAGCCCGGTGCGGGTCGCGGTCGTGCAGTTCGAGCCGCGGGTCGGGGTCGAGAACCTCAAGGCCAACGCGCTGGCGGTGGAGCAGCGGCTGAACGCGGCGGCCGACGCCGGCGCCGGCCTGATCGTGCTGCCCGAGCTCGCCACCACCGGCTACGTCTTCGAGAGCCGTGAGGAGGCCTTCGCCCATGCCGAAGCGGTTCCGGACGGTCCGACCGTGGAGTCGTTCGCCCGGATCGCCGCCGCGCGGAACGTGTACATCGTCGGCTGCCTGCCGGAACGAGCCGGGGTGAAGCTCTACGACACCGCCGTACTGGTCGGCCCGGAGGGCTACATCGGCCGCTACCGCAAGACGCACCTGTGGAACACCGAGAAGCTCTGGTTCACCCCCGGCGACGAGGGGTTCTCGGTGTTCGACACCAAGATCGGCCGGATCGGGCTGCTGGTCTGCTGGGACATCTGGTTCCCCGAGACGGCGCGGATCGTGGCGCAGATGGGCGCGGACATCATCTGCGTGCCCACCGGCTGGGTCTGGACACCGCCACCGCTGTACGACGCGAGCGGCGTGTGCATGGCGGCGTACCTGACCATCACGGCCGCCCATGCCAACAACGTCTTCATCGCCACCGCGGACCGGACCGGTCAGGAGCGGGGCGCGGGCTTCATGGGCAACTCGCTGATCGCCGGGACGAACGGCTGGCCGATCGACCGGATCGCGGGCCCGGACGAGGACACCGTGATCTACGCCGACGTCGACCTGACAGCCGCGCGAACCGCCCCGATCTGGAACCAGCTGAACGACCTGCACCGCGACCGTCGTACCGACCTGTACGACCAGATGCTCGGTTACCGCGACCGCGCTCCGCTGCCGAGGTGACCTGATGACGACAGTCCGCAGTACGGCGGGAGTCACCGGCCCGCGGAGATTCGCCTCCTGGGGTGCCGGGCTGGCCGGCCTTTGTCTCCTGGTCCTCGCCGGCTGGACGTTCACGCAAGTCGACGGGCCCTGGCAGCCCTGGAACGGCGACTACGCCGACGTGGGCCGGTTCGCCTCCTGGCTGGCCGGATCCATCAGCGAGCCGCAGTTCTACGCGGTGGCTCCGGCTGGGGTGTTGCTGCTGGTGGGCGGCCTGGCCGGTCATGTCGCCCACCGGAGATCATGGCGATGGCAGGGGTTCGTCCAGGCCTGCGGCACGGGACTGTGGCCGTGGGCCGCCGGCAGCGGGTTGGCCAGCCTGCTCCTCGGCAACCTCCTCTGGGGCTGGACGCTGAAGCCTGGCAGTTGGCAGCCGTTGTTCGTACCGCTGGTGTCCGTCGCGCCGGCGATCGTGGTTCTCTTCGGGCCGGGGTGGAGAGTCGGGCTGTCGGCCGCCGTACTGGGCGCGTTGCTCACGCCACCGATCGCGATCCTCGCGGTCGAACGGGTGTGCGTCCCGCTCGACCTGCCGCCTGTCGTCGGTGCGACCGCAGGCATGGCACTCGGCGCTCTCATCGCGTTCTGGCTCTGCAGACAGCTGAGGTGGATGCCGGCGCCGGGCGCCTGGCGAACGCAGATCGCCGACGAGCCACGCCGTGGATCTGCCCTGCTGTGGTTGCCTCGTCGTGCGTTGGCCGACTTCTCCGAGGCGCAGTTCTTCGGCAACGAATGGGCGAGCGCGGCGTTGATCGTCGGCGCCGTTGTGACGCACCTGATCGCTCCGTCCAGCATCGCCTACGGATCGGGGCTGTTCCTCGCGGTGCTCGCCAGCCAAGCGCTGACCGCTGTCGTCGGTGTGATCGTTTGGCGCAAGCGCTGGCAGGCGCATGGCTTCTACCCGACGTTCGTACCGGTCGTCTCGGTCGCACCGGCAGCCGTCCTGGCCTTCGGTGGCACCCTGCAGTCCGTCGTGGCCGGCGCGCTGGCCGGAGCGCTGATCGCCCCACCGGTGGCCGCCGCGATCGGGGCCCGGATGCCGGCGGGCTTCCACCCCTTCATCGGCAACGTGGTCTCGATGAGCGTGTGTACGGCGCTGATCGTGCCCGTGCTCGGTCTCGTCCCGGGATTCGCCTCATGAACCTCGCAGAGCTCACGCGAGCGATCGGCGAGACCTCCGCCCGCGAGGTCACCGAGACGACGTTGCGCCGGATCCACGAGCTGAACCCCACCCTGAACGCGTTCGCTCTCGTGGACGACGACGGCGCCCGCGCGGCCGCCCGGGTCGCCGACGAACAACTTGCCGCAGGCATCGATCTCGGTCCGCTGCACGGCGTGCCCGTGGCAGTAAAGGACCTCGTCGACATGGCGGGTCTGCCCACCAGCTGTGGATCGGCCACGTCCTTCGGCTCCACTCCGACGGAAGACGCCGAGGTGGTACGGCGATTGCGCGCCGCCGGAGCGGTGATCGTCGGGAAGACGACGTTGCACGAGTTCGCGTACGGCGCCACCGGCGATCGTTCCGTCCACGGCGCCTCCCGTAACCCGGTCGACCCCAGCCGGATGTCCGGTGGGAGCAGCGGTGGCAGCGCGGTCGCGGTGGCGGCCGGGATGGTGCCGCTCGCGCTGGGCACCGACACCGCCGGCTCGATCCGGGTGCCCGCCGCGCTCTGCGGTGTCGTCGGCTTCAAACCGTCGTACGACGCCATCTCGAGCGCCGGCGTGTATCCGCTGGCTCCGAGCTTGGACCACGTCGGCCTCTTCGCGGCCACCACCGAGGACGCGCTGACCGGCTACCAGGCACTCAGCGACCGGCCGGTGACGCCCCGGCCGGGCCGGTTCGCGGTCGGATGGATCCCGCCGGCCTCGATCGCCCGGACGGATCCAAGGATCGAGGAGCTGACCCGGCAACTCGTCCACCGGATCGGAGCCGACGTCGGCGTCGTCCGCGGATTCCCCAAGTGGGAGCGGCCGGACACGCTGTTCGAGATCTTCTCCACCCTGCAAGGCCGGGAGGCGTTCCGCGTGCACGAGCACCACCTCGGCGCGGACCGGGACTTGATCGATCCCGAGGTCCTGGCCCGGCTCGACCTGGGTCGGGAGATCTCCGCGGGCCGCTACGCCGAGGCCGACGCCGCTCGCCAGGAGTTCCGGACCATGGTCGACGAGCTGCTGTCGACGTACGACGTACTCGCGTTGCCGACCGTGCCGATCGTGGCACCACAGGTGGGCGAGCGCAGCGTTTCGGTGACCGGCGCGGACCTCGAGGTGCGCTCGGCGCTGCTGTCGCTGACGAGCCCGTGGAACCTGACGGGTTCGCCGGCGATCAGTGTTCCCGCGGGACGGGTGGACGGGCTGCCGGTCGCCGTACAACTCATCACTGCGCCGGGCGACGAAGGACTGCTCTTCGCCGCCGCCCGGACGCTCGAAACCGCCGCCCTGGCCGAGTAAGCCGGAGCGAGGAAGGACTGTCATGCCATCGATTCAGGTCGACCTGCCGGTGACTGCCGGCGAGGTCACCAAGCGGGAGTTCGCGGAACGCCTCGGCCACATCTACGGCGAGATCATGCAGGTCGGCCGGGACCTGCTCACGGTCTCCGTCCACGACCTCGGCAGCGGCGGGGTGTGGCGCTGCCACGAGTCCGGTCCGCCGACGCCGTCGGCCCTGATCATGTGCGACATCCGGAAGGGCCGCCCCGCGGAGACCAGAGCCCGTCTCGCCCGGGCCCTGATCGACGCCTGCGCCCAGACCTTCCAGCTCGACGCCCTGTGGATAAAGGTCGAGTTCACCCAACACGACGGCGCCGACATGTACCACCCCCACCTGGGCGGCTTCAACAAGAACTGGAACGCCGACGAGCGCCCATCGCACCTGCCTTCGTGAGGACGCGTCAGGCGGAGCGTTCGGACTGGCTGCGTTCGACGCAGAACTCGTTGTGTTCGGGGTCGTGCATGGTGACCCAGCCGGGGCCTTCGAGGGTGCGGTGGTCTTCGTGGATGGTGGCGCCGAGGGCGAGGAGGCGGTCGACCTCCTCGTCGCGAGTGCGCTGGTCGGGGACCCAGTCGAGGTGGACGCGGTTCTTGACCGACTTGGACTCGGGGACGGCGATGAACAGCAAACCGGGGACCGGAGCCGGCGCCACCAGCAGCACCTCGTCGTCGCCGGGCACGTCGCCGTCCGCGATCGGCCAGCCGGTGGCGTTGCTCCAGAACTGCGCGAGCTCGTACGGGTTGCCGGCGTCGATCGTGATGTGTCGCGGGATCATGCCGCGACCCTAACCGCGACCCCGGGCATTCGACGGCTGTTTTTCCCGCCGCTGCTGCAATTGTCGGTGGCCGGGTCTACTGTGCGGCCAAAGGGACCAACACAGGGGGAAGGGGAGTCAGATGCCATCTCGGCTCAATCCGTACATCCAGTTCGACGGCAGTGCACGGGAGGCGATGGAGTTCTACCAGGGGGTCTTCGGTGGTGACCTCGCCACCAACACGTTCGCCGAGTTCGGCGCCAGCAGCGGCCCGGACGACGAGAACAAGCTGATGCACGCCCAGCTCGAGACCCCGAGCGGGTTCACGCTGATGGCCTCGGACACGCCGCCGGGGATGTCGTACAACCCGGGCGAGAACATCTCGGTCAGCCTGAGTGGTGACGACGAGGAGCTGCGCGGGTACTACGAGAAGCTGTCCGAGGGCGGCAAGGTGACGGTGCCGCTGGAGAAGCAGATGTGGGGCGACGAGTTCGGCCAGGTCGTCGACAAGTTCGGCATCAACTGGATGGTCAACATCAGCGGGAGCTGACCGACTTCGGGCGCCGTGACTGGACCAGAAATTCGGTACGGCGCCCCGCGGCCGCCGGGCTACCGTGAACAGCATGGGACTCAACGACGTGCTGTACGACCCGCTCCGGCACAACAACTGGGCGACGAAGAGCCTGATCAGGTTCTGCCGCGACCAGAAGCTCACCGCCGAACAGTTGGAGGTCACCGGCGTCGGCACGTACGGCGGGATCCTCGCCACCCTCGACCACATCGTCCGGTGCGACGGCAGCTACGTGCGCCGGGTCGCGAACAGCCCGCTCGACTTCGTGGACGGCGAGCCGGCCACCGACTTCGACACCCTCGAGCGCTGGAACGACGAGGCCGGCGCGCTGTGGGAGGACGTCCTCACCAAGCCGATCGACGTCGAGCGCGAGATCGTCGTGGACAACAACACCCGCGCCACCCGGGCCGGCATCTTCATCGCCCAGGCGATCAACCACGCCAACCACCACCGCGAGCAGGTCTGCGCGATCCTCACCGGCCTCGGCATCCAGCCCCCGGACATCCAGGCCTGGGAGTACGCCTGGACCCACAACCGGATCTGGGACCTCCCCGCCTCCGGCTAGTCCCGCTTCAGCAGCGGCGCCGACTCGGAGACCGGCGTGACCGGGGTGCCGTAGGTGACCCAGTTGAGGATGTTCTCCACCACCAGGTTGCCCATCGCGTTGCGCGTCGGGATGGTCGCCGACCCGACGTGTGGCAGGAGTACGGCGTTCGGCAGGTCGAGCAGACCGGGATGAACGGTCGGCTCGGCCTCGAAGACGTCGAGCCCGGCGCTGAGGATCGTGCGGTTGCGGAGCGCGTCGACCAGGGCCGGCTCGTCGACGACGGTGCCGCGGGCAACGTTGATCAGGATGCCGTCCGGACCGAGGGCCTCGAGGACCTCGGCGTTCACCAGGTGGCGGGTGTCGTCGCCGCCCGGGATGACGATCATCAGGATGTCGACGTCGCGAGCCATCTCGACCAGCGACGGGTAGTAGCGGTAGTCGACGTCCTTGCGGCGCCGGTTGTGGTAGGCCACGGAGACCCCGAACGGCGTCACCCGGTCCGCGATCGCCTCCCCGATCCGGCCGAGGCCGAGGATGCCCATCCGGCGACCGTGCAAGGTTGCCCGGGTCAACGGGTACGGCCCGTCCTGCCACTTGCCGTCACGGAGGTACCGCTCGGCCTGGGGCAGCTCGCGGACGGTCATCAGCAGCAGTCCGAGAGCGGTGTCCGCGACCTCGTCGTCCAGGACGCCAGGCGTGTTCGTCACCACCACACCACGCTCAGCGGCGGCAGTCGCGTCGATCTGGTCGTACCCGACCCCGAAGCTCGCCACGATCCGCACCGCCGGCAGCCGGTCCAGGAACGCGCCGTCGATCCGCGTGCCGCCGGTCGCGACGGCGACGATCTCGTCCCGGCGCTCCGCGAGTACGGCGTCCGGATCCGCCTCCTGCCAGAGCCGGATCAGCTCGACCTTCCCGTCCAGACCCTCCGCGACGACCGGGTTCATCGGCCCCGGTATCAACACCACTGGCAGTCCCACAGCTCCTCCTCGCTGAATTGCCAGACACGACCCAGGCGCGCCGAAGTTCATCCTGCCTTTCCCGCCCAACCCTATTTCCTGTCGCCGATAGGACTGACGATCGGGGGAGGAGGTCACCATGATCATCGACTGCGCCTACTACCGCGACGGGCACCGCCAGCACGTCGGCCCGATGTCGATCGAGGACGCACAGACCTTCCACCTGCGCCCCAAGGTGGAGCCGTACGAGGGCGACATCCGGCTGGTCATCCTGCGCACGGCCCGGTACGACGACCAGCGCGAGGAGGTCGACTTCGGCGAGGTGAGCGTGTTCGTCGGGCCGGCGTTCGTGATCACCGTCCGCCAGGGCGTCGCCAGCGACCTGCACGGCGCCCGGATCCGGCTCGAGCAGCGGCCCGAGCTGCTCGAGGCCGGCACGAACTCGGTGCTGTGGGCGATCCTCGACCAGGTCGTCGACGGCTACGGCCCGGTGGTCGCCGAGCTCGAGCGCGACATCGAGCAGGTCGAGCACACCGTGTTCGCCGGGTCGGTCGCGCCGACCGAGCGGATCTACTTCCTCCGCCGCGAGGTGACCGACTTCTACCGCGCCGTGCACCCGCTGCTCGCCGTACTCGCGACCATCGAGCGTGGTGCGCAGAGCACCCACCTGCTGCCGTACTTCCGGGACGTGCACGACCACCTGGTGCTGGTGAACGAGGAGGTCGCGGCCCAGCGCGACCTGCTCGCGACCGTGCTGGAGGCGAACATGGCGGTGATATCGGTCGAGCAGACCAAGGTCGGCGTCCGGCAGAACGCGACGATCGAGCAGCTGACGATCCTGGCCACGGGGTTCCTGCCGCTGACCGACGGCCCGTTCAAGCCCATGGACAGCGGCGTGGTCGTCGGTAGCAAGCTGTACGCCGTCCACTCGAACTACCCCGAGTGGCCGATGGAAAGCTCGACGGCGCGTGGTGGGCCGGGTTCGCCAACTACGACGTGGTCCAGGACGGGATGACCGAGCCGTACGGGCAGACCTACAACACAGTTCCGCAAGTGGCCGAATCCGATTGAGTAGCGGACATAAGCTGTCCGCTACTCAGCGGATCCTGGAGACATGACCGAGAACAGCAGCAGCACCAGCACCGCGACCTTCCACGCGTACTTCGGTTACCGCGACGCGGTCGGCGCCCTGCGCTGGCTGGAGAAGGCGTTCGGGTTCGAGACCACGATGGAGGTGCCGGACGACAAGGGCGGCATCATGCACGCCGAGATGCGGTACGGCGGGGTCTCCTTCACCCTGTTCACCGACGAGGAAGGCTACGACAAGCCGGTGCGCAAGGGCGAGACCGTCGGTCACGGCAGCTACGTCGCCTTCGACAGCAAGGCCGAGGTCGACACGATCCACGCGACCGCGGTCGCCGCGGGCGCCGAGTCGGTCTGGAAGCCGGCCGACACCGCGTGGGGCAACTACCGCTGCCGCGTCGCCGACCCCGAGGGCTACGAGTGGACCTTCGGCACGCACCGCCCCGGACTGCCCGCCTCCTGGTAGTACTGTGCGCCGGTGGATCCCCGGCTGATCGTCATCAGAGGCAATTCGGGCTCCGGCAAGAGCTCGATCGTCGAGGCCATCCGGGCGGCGTACGGGCGCGGGGTCGCCTGGATCGAGCAGGACTACGTCCGCCGGATCGTCTTCAAGGAGCTGGACCAGCCCGACGGCGCCAACATCCAGATGATCCGGCAGATCGCGAACCACGCCCTCGATCGCGGGTACCACGCGGTCGTCGAGGGCATCATGCCGAAGGTCCGGTACGGCGAGATGCTCCGGCAACTGCGTGACGACCACGCGGGGCCGTCGTACTTCTACTACCTGGACATCCCGTTCGAGGAGACCGTCCGGCGGCACGCGACCCGGCCGAAGGCGGGTGAGTTCACCGGCGCGGACATGGCCGAGTGGTACCAACCGCAGGACCTGCTCGGCGAGCCGCGCGAGACGGTCATCGACCAGACGAGCTCCCTGGAAACAACCGTCCGGCGGATCCTCGCCGAGACCGGGCTGACGTGAACCGCCAGGCCATCACAATCGAACCGGCTGCAGCCGGTTGAGCGGGAACCCACCGGAAGATGGCGATTGTGATGGCCTGGCGGTCCGCAGCTAACCCTGCGACCAGCCGCCGAGGTCCAGGTCGGCGATCACGACCGGCTGGCCTGAGGCCAGGGACTGGTTCGCGGCGATGCCGACGGCGACCGCGCGGACGCCGTCGTGGACGTCGGCGGCGCGGGCCAGCGGGTCGTCGCCGGGCCCCTTGAACAGGTCGGCGTAGATCAGCCGGTCGCCGCCGCCGTGGCCGCCGACCCCGCGCGGGATCTCGACCTCGACCGCCGGCGCCCAGTGCTTCTGCAGCACCAGCCGCTCGCCGTCGGACCGCACGTCACCAGCCACGACCCGCTCGGACGGGTAGCTCGGATCGATCTGGTCGTCCACCACGGCAGCGCGCTCGACGACCTCGAGCTCAGCGCGCCCTTCGGTGCCGTTGACGCAGACCCGGTAGCCCTCCCACGGCGAGTGCGCGTTGAGCGAGTAGCTCAGCCGGGCGCCGTTCGCGTACTCGGCGATCACCGCCATGTTGTCCTCGATGGTGATCCCCGGACCGAATACGTCCTGGTCGCGGATGTACCCGTCGTACTGCTCGCTCTCCAGGTACAGCTGCCGGTTGGTCTCGTCGGCGCGCAGGTCGAGCAGCCACGGGTCGTCGGCCGACCCGTCGACCGTGCCACGCTCAGGTCGTTGCCCAAGGCCACGAGTCGCGGCGTTGTCGGCGCCGTAGAAGAACAGGCCGCCGGAGGCGAAGACCCGGGTCGGGGTGGAGGCGATCCACCAGTTCACCAGGTCGAAGTGGTGGGACGCCTTGTGCACCAGCAGGCCGCCGGAGAACCGCTTCTCGCGGTGCCAGCGCCGGAAGTAGTCCGCGCCGTGCCGGGTGTCGAGCACCCACTGGAACTCGACGCTGGTGACCGTGCCGATCTCGCCGTCCATGATCAGCTGCCGCAGCGCGCTGTTCCGGGGCGAGTACCGGTAGTTGAAGGTCACGACGACCGACTTGCCGGACTCGTTCATCGCTTCGACGATCTGCCGGGTGCCGTCGGCGTCGATGGTCAGCGGCTTCTCCACGATCACGTCCGCGCCGGCCCGCAGGATCCGGGACACGACGTTCGCGTGCGTGTAGTCGGGGCTCGTCACGACCACCCGGTCGACGGACTGCTCCTTGATCATCCGCTCCAGGTCGTCGGCGCCGTACTGCGGCAGCTCCGGCCCGCCGAGCTCCTTCACCCACCGGTCGTGCACCGCGAGCCGGCCCGGGTTCGGGTCGAGCAACGCGACCAGCACGGCCTCGTCGGGGTGGTCCTGGACGATCGCGCGGACGTAGGCCCGTGCTCGCGAACCGGTTCCTGCCACTGCATAGCGTCGAGGCACGACGAACCCTTTCTACTCGTGTAGAACCAGCACGCTAGCAATCGCTTTCCGCAGCGGTCAAGGTCGTACTATCGGCACATGCCCAAGGCCACCCCAGTCACCCGCAACGACGTGGCGGAGTACGCCGGGGTCAGCACCGCGGTCGTCAGCTACGTGGTGAACGAGGGCCCGCGACCGGTCGCGCCGGAGACCCGGGAGCGCGTGCTGGAGGCGATCCGGGTCCTCGGCTACCGGCCGAACGCGACCGCCCGCGCGCTCCGGATGGGCACGACGCGGACCCTCGGCCTGATCACCCCGGACGGCGGCAACCCGCTGTTCGCCGAGCTTGCGAAGGCGATCGACAAGGAGGCCGCGGCCCGCGGGTACGTCGTTCTGCAGACCAGCGCCGACGGCGACCCGGCGACCGAGCAGGCCAAGCTCGCCGAACTCCTGGTACGGCGGGTCAGCGGCCTGCTCCTGGTCGCGCCGACCGAGGACCCGGACCTGGACGGTGTCGACGTGCCGGTAGTCGCGATCAACCGCGTTCTGCCGCATGCTTCGTCGGTCCGGCCGCAGTACCGCGACGGCGCCCGTCGCGGTGTCGAGCACCTCATCGAGCACGGTCATCGCACGATCGGCCTGGTCATCGGCGGTCGTCGCCGGCCGGAGCGCGAGCTCGGGTGGCGGGACGCGCTTTCGCAGGCTGGGTTGGAAGAAGGGCCGATCGTTCGCGCGAGCTTCAGCCGGAGCGGTGGTCACGAAGCCGGTCGTGAGTTGCTAGCGGCAACGAATCGGCCGACGGCGATCTTCGCCAGCTCGGACCTGCAGGCGATCGGGGTGCTGCGGGCGATTCACGAGGCCGGGCTGAGGGTTCCCGAGGATGTGGCGGTGGTCGCGTTCGACGGGACTGCAGAGACGGAGTACAGCTGGCCGCCGCTGACCGTCGTACGGCAGCCGTTGGAGCTGATGGCACGGGACGCCGTCGGCCGGCTGGTGGACGGCGAGGAAGCCGTCGAGGAAGTGACGTATCCGGCCGAACTGATCGTCCGGCGGTCCTGCGGCTGTCCTTAGAGCGTGCCGACGTCCTCGAAGATCAGGGCGGTGCGGGTGGCGAGCACCTCGGGGATGGCCTGGAGCTTCTCCAGGACGACCCGGCGGAGGTGCTCGTTGTCGGCGGCGCGGACCAGCAGGATCGCGTCGAAGTCGCCGCCGACCAGCGCCATGTGCTTGACCTCGGGGATCGCCTGCAGCTGTTCGCGCAGCGTCCGCCAGGAGCTCTGCCGGAGACTCAGCGTAACGTACGCCGACGTCGCGAGGCCGAGCTTCAGCGGGTCGACGGTGGCGGTGAACCCGGTGATCACGCCGGTCGTGGTGAGCCGCTCGACCCGGGCGTAGGCGTTCGCGCGGGAGATGTGCACCTGGTCGGCGAGCGCCCGGATCGACAGCCGTCCGTCCCGCCCGAGCGCCTCGACGATCTGCCGGTCGATCTCGTCGAGGGCCGGGGCGACGACCATCTGTCCAGGCACCGGCGGGCTGACCATCACGTCGTCGGACATTCTGCTCCTCGGGCTGGGGGGACTGGGCCAAGCGTCTCGTGATTTTTCCAGGTCTGGATCAGATTGACCAGAAGTACGACGATGAGGCCACCGTCCGTCTCCTGCCATGGAGGGTCACATGAACGAGCGAAGCGAGTTCATCGACAAGCACTGCCTACTCCACGCCTCATCGGCGCCCGGAGCGAAGCGAGGACGTCGATGAGCTTCGTCGAGGAGCGTTTGCTCCCCTCCGCGGAACCTGTCCGGTTGATCGACCAGGACGGGCTCCCGCACGACCACCCGTCGTACCGGCTGCCCACCGAGGAAGTCCTGGTCGACGGCTACGTTCAGTTGATCAAGGGGCGCCGGATCAACGACCAGGCCGGCGCGCTGGTCCGGCAGGGCCGGCTCGCCGTCTACCCCTCGTCGCACGGTCAGGAGGCCTGCCAGGTCGCGGCCACGATGGTGCTGCGCGAGGGGGACTGGCTGTTCCCGACGTACCGCGACACGGTGTCGATCGTCAGCCGCGGTGTCGACCCGATCGAGACGCTCACCCTGCTCCGCGGTGACTGGCATTCGGGCTACGACCCGTACGCCCGCAAGGTCGCGCCGCAGGCGACGCCGCTCGCGACCCAGCTCACACACGCGGTCGGGGTCGCGCACGCGGCCCGGCTCAAGGGCGAGGACACCGTGGTGATGGCGCTCTGCGGGGACGGCGCGACCAGCGAGGGCGACTTCCACGAGGCGCTGAACTTCGCCGCCGTCTTCCACACGCCGGTCGTCTTCTTCATCCAGAACAACGAGTACGCGATCTCCGTCCCGCTCGCCCGGCAGACGGTCGCGCCGTCCCTGGCCCACAAGGGGATCGGGTACGGCGTTCCCGGAGAGCGGGCCGACGGCAACGATCTGGCCGGGCTGCTCGCCGTACTCGGACAGGCTGTGGACAAGGCGCGCGCTGGCGAAGGCCCGCAGCTCGTCGAGGCGCACACCTACCGGGTGCAGGCGCACACCAACGCGGACGACGCGACCCGCTACCGGCAGGACGACGAGGTGACGCCGTGGCTGGAGCGCGATCCGATCAAGCGGCTCGAGACCTATCTGACTGAGCAGGGCTTGCTGGACGACGACGTACGGCGACGGGCCGAGACCGTCGCGGACGAGGTCGCACAGCAGTTGCGCGACGGTCTGATGCCGGAGCCTGAGGTGGATCCGGCGGACCTGTTCGCGCACCTCTACACGACGCAGACCCGGCAGCTGCGGGAACAGGCCGCGTTCCTCCGGGACGAGCTGGCGCGAGAGGAGGCCTGAGCGATGACGCACGTGAAGATCACGATGGCGCAGGCGCTGAACCAGGCCCTGCGGGACGCGATGAAGACCGACGACAGCGTGCTGATGTTCGGTGAGGACGTCGGCGCGCTCGGCGGCGTGTTCCGGATCACCGACGGGCTGACCGCGGAGTTCGGCGAGGACCGGTGCTTCGACACCCCGCTGGCCGAGTCCGGGATCGTCGGAATGGCGGTCGGGCTGGCGATGAACGGGATGCGGCCGGTCGTCGAGATGCAGTTCGACGCGTTCGGGTACCCGGCGTTCGAGCAGATCGTCTCGCACGTCGCCAAGATGCGGAACCGCACCCGCGGCCGGGTCACGCTGCCGATGGTGATCCGGATGCCGTACGCCGGCGGCATCGGCGGGGTCGAGCACCACTGCGACTCCTCCGAGAGCTACTACGCGCACACCCCGGGGCTGACCGTGGTCGCGCCGGCGACGGTCGCGGACGCGTACACCTTGTTGCGAAGGGCAATCGAGTTCCCGGACCCGGTGGTGTTCATGGAGCCGAAGAAGCTCTACTGGGCCAAGGAGGAGGTCGACCTCACCGAGGACCAGCCGGGCATCGGCACGGCCGTCGTACGGCGGGAAGGCGCGGACGCGACGTTGATCGCGTACGGGCCGACGGTGCCGGTCGCTCTGGAGGCGGCGCAGGTAGCGGCGGCCGAGGGGCGGCAGCTGACCGTGGTGGATCTGCGGTCGATCGTGCCGTTCGACGACGAGACGGTGGCTGCGGCGGTACGTCGTACCGGCCGGGCCGTCGTGGTAGCGGAGGCCAGCGGGTTCGCGAGTGTGTCGTCGGAGATCGTTGCCCGGATCACCGAACAGTGCTTCCACTCGCTGGCCGCGCCGATCCGGCGGGTGACCGGGTTCGACATCCCGTACCCGCCGCCGAAGCTGGAGAAGCACCAGCTCCCCGGCGTGGACCGCATCCTGGACGCCGTCGACGACCTGCAGTGGGAGGACTCGTGAACACCTTCCTGCTCCCGGACCTCGGTGAGGGGCTGACCGAGGCCGAGATCGTCCGCTGGCTGGTCAAGGTCGGCGACGTCATCACCGTCGACGCCCCGGTCGCCGAGGTCGAGACCGCCAAGTCCGTGGTCGAGCTCCCCGCGCCGTACGCCGGAGTCGTCGAGGAGCTCCACGGCGAGCCGGGCACGGTGATCCCGGTCGGCAAGCCGCTGATCACCATCGCGGAGGTCGATGCGGGGACGACGTACCGCGAAGAGGAGAAGGCCGGCTCGGGCAACGTCCTGATCGGCTACGGAACCGGTGAAGGCGCCGGTGTGGGGCGGCGTCGCCGGCCGCGCGGTCCGGCGGTTTCCGGAACATCGGTGCCGCCCAATGGCAACAATCCTCCGAAGAGCGAGGTGCCGTTGGTGATTTCGCCGTTGGTGCGACGGATGGCTCGGGATGCCGGGGTGGACCTCAGGAGTTTGGTGGGGTCGGGTGACGGTGGGCTGATCGTTCGGCGGGACGTGGAGGCGGCGATCGCTCAGCGGTTCGAAAAGGCGCCGGAGGTTGGCTCGCGGACTGGGCTTGCGGAGTTGCGGCGCGAGCCGCTGAGCGGGTTCCGGAAGGCGGTGGCGGCGACCCTGAGCCGGAGCCGGGCGGAGATTCCGGAGGCCACGACCTGGGTGGACGTGGACGCGACCGCGCTGGTGGAGCTGCGGGAGTCGTTGCGGTCGGCGAAGGATGCCGGCCCTGGGTTGCTTGCGTTGATGGCGCGGTTCGTGGTGGCCGGGTTGCAGAAGTTCCCGGAGCTCAACGGATTCGTCGACACCGAACGCGAGGAACTGGTCCAGTACGACGGGATCAACCTCGGCCTGGCCGCGCAGACCGACCGCGGTCTCGTCGTACCCGCGGTCCAGAACGCGCACCGGTTGACCACGCGCGCGCTGGACGCCGAGATCAAGCGCCTGACCGAGACCGCCCGCGCCGGCCGGCTGACGCCGTACGAGCTGTCCTGCGGGACGTTCACCCTCAACAACTACGGCAGTTTCGGCGTGGACGGCAGCGCGGCGATCATCAACCACCCGCAGGTCGCGATCCTCGGCGTCGGCCGGATCATCGACCGCCCGTGGGTGGTCAACGGCGAGCTCGCGATCCGCAAGCTCACCCAACTGTCGCTTGTCTTCGACCACCGCGTCTGCGACGGCGGCACCGCGGCCGCCTTCCTGCGCTTCGTCGCCGACGCCTTCGAGAACCCGGCGTCGGTCTTCGCCGACCTCTAGGACAACTGTCGTGGCCGCAAGCCGACCAACACGGCCCGGAGCCCGCTGGTGAAGCGGGCCTCCGGGCCGGCCAGGTTCTCCCGGCTCAGGTACGCCGCCAGACTCGCCGCACCCACGCCGAGTTGCTCACCCGCGGCCGACGCCCACTCCCGCTCGGTCAGCCCACTCCGCCGTACTGTCGCCGTCCACGCCGCATCGGTCACGGCCGCACCGATCAGGTAGTGAAAGACCGCCGAAACCGCAGCGTCCAGGTGCACGCCTCGGAAGCCGGCTGAGCTCAGCACGTTCAGGATCCGCTCGGCCAGCAGTTGGTAGTTCGGGCCTAGCCCGGCGTGCGACGCCAGCAACTGTGTCGCCCACGGATGCGCCCACAAGGCTTCGTACGCCGCCGTCGCGAGAGCGGTCACCTGGTCGCGCCAATCACCACGCTCCGCGGGAACCAAGGCCTCACCGAGCACCTCGTCGACAGCGAGCTCGAGCAGGTCGTTCTTGTTCGCGATCCGCCAGTACAGCGCCGACGTGGCGGCGGTGCCGAGCTCGGCCGCCATCCGCCGCATCGAGAACGACTCCAGCCCGTCGCGGTCCAGCACCTTGACCGCCGTACGCACGATGTCGTCACGACTCAACGGCGCTCGCGTCGCCTCCGGATCGGCCCGCAACCACACCGATCCGAGCGCCGTCTTCAGGTCCGCCTCGCGTGCCATCCGGCCGAGCATAGCGAATACGGCGTTTCACGAACTAAAACACTGTGTTAGTGGCAATAGGCAACTACTTTCTGTCAGGGTGGGAAACGGTTCGGTTGCAAAACGTAAGGAACACGGCGAGTCGTGGACCTCCTACTTGCGCGCGGCAACGCGGGACCACCAGAATGCGTGGGTCCATCGATCCTTGCAGGGGCAGGCCGGAGGGGAATGTCGGTCTGAGGACGACGATGGGCCACCGGCGCAGGGCCGGTGATCGACGACTCCTGGTTCGGCCGGGGATGGCTCCGGGGGACCGCCGACGACTTTGCCGGTCATATGACCGGCCACAGACATGGGGAAGATAGTGAACGAAACATCGGTGGACGCACGCGGACAGGCGAAGCGGTCCCGCGTGGTGGCGCTGCTCGGCGGCGCCGGCGCGCTCGCACTCGTGCTGGGCGGCGTCACGCTCGCGATGGCGCCGTCGGCCTCGGCGAGCGGCTCAATCATCGACGGCAACCCGAACTGCGAGAACGTGATCCCGGGTTCGACCGAGATCAAGTTCGACCCGCCGACGCCGGGTCAGGCGACCGCGGACGGCGTGACGGTCAGCTGGTCCACGACCACGCTGGCGCAGGACGACCCCGACCACCCCGGTGACCAGACCGGTGGTCAGCAGGTCACGTTCACCGCCAGCGGCGGCGTCGTGCTCGGTGCGCTGATGAAGGGTGGCCCGGCGGCCAACTTCTACGACTACCGGCCGGCCGGTTCGACCGGGGACTCCGGGCTGCACACCCCGGTGAACTCGAACAACGGCAAGTACTACGGCATCAGCCACGTGACCTTCTGCGTCAAGCAGGTCACCACCACGCCGACACCGACGCCGACCCCGACGCCGACCGAGACCCCGACGCAGACGCCGACCGAGACGCCTTCGGAGACGCCGAGCGAGACGCCTTCGGAGACCCCGAGCGAGACGCCGTCCGAGACCCCCTCGGAGACGCCGAGCGAGACGCCTTCGGAGACCCCGAGCGAGACGCCTTCCGAGACGCCGAGCGAGACCCCCTCGGAGACGCCCAGCGAGACGCCTTCGGAGACCCCCAGTGAGTCGCCGTCGGTCTCCCCGACGGAGAGCTCCAGCACGCCGACCGTGGCGATCCCGACCGAGGTCGACGCGGGTCAGTCCGGTGGCCTGAAGAACATGTCCGCGATCGCCGGCAGCCAGAGCGCGTGGGGCATCGCCCTGCTCATGCTCGGCGGTGTGCTGGTGTTCGCCGGTGTCCTGAAGTCCCGGCAGACGCGCGGTCAGCACTCTGCCTGACATGTCCGCGAGGCGTCGCCGCCCGGGCCGCGCTCGTTCGTCGTGGTGGACGATCGGGGCCCTGGCGGCAGGCGCTGCGCTGCTCGCCACCGGCGGGTACATCCAGCTGAAGGGTGACGACGACCGGCCGCAGACCGCGGCCGGTTCGCCGTCTCCGACGTCAACGGTCGCGGGTACGACGTCCGTCGTACCGCCGGCGTCGTCGGCTCAGCCGCCGACCGCGCAACCGTCGCCGAGGCGGTCGTCGACAGCCACCCCGAGCAAGACGCCGCCACCGCCGGAAACCCGGAGTACGGCACCGGCCCGGCCGGGCAACCCGGTCAGGGTGTCGGTGCCGAGCCTGGGGATCTCCGCCCGGGTGCTCAGCATCCGCGCCCGCGGCGGCACCCTCATCCCGCCGGCCAACCCACTGCTCGTCGGCTGGTGGTCCGACGGCGCCGCGCCCGGCGCGGCCACGGGTTCGGCCATCATCACCGGCCACACCGTCCACGACGGTGGCGGCGCGTTCGACGATCTCGACGAGCTCTCCGCCGGTGACGCGGTCGCGGTGACCACCGGCCGCGGCACTCTCAACTACGTGGTCTCATCGGTCACGACATACCGGAAGAAGGCGCTGGCAGGGCAGGCGGCGCAGCTCTTCAGCCAGAGCGTCCCGGGACGCCTGGTCCTGGTGACCTGCGAGGACTGGGACGGAACGGCGTACCTCAGCAACGCCGTCGTCATCGCCGTACCGAAAAGGTAGGGCCGGACGACGCGCTAGACCGCGTTGAACTCGTCCGGGTGGGGGCCGGTGCGTTCGTTGCGGTCGAGGGTTGCCAGGGAGCCGAGGTCGTCGTCGGTGAGGGTGAAGCCGAAGACGTCCAGGTTCTCGGCGATCCGGGCCGGGGTGACGGACTTGGGGATGACGATGTCGCCGAGTTGGAGGTGCCAGCGCAGGACGATCTGCGCGGGAGTGCGGTCGTGCTCCTTGGCCAGCGCCTCGATCGCCGGCTCGGTCAGCAGCGAGCCCCCCTTCGCCAGCGGGCTCCACGCCTCGGTCCGGATCCCGAAGTCGTTGTGGTACGTGCGTACGTCGGCCTGCTGCAGGTAGGGATGTAGTTCGACCTGGTTCACCGCCGGCGCGATGTCAGCGGACTTCGCCAGCCGGTCCAGGTGCTCCGGCTGGAAGTTGGAGACACCGATCGCGCGTACCCGGCCTTCGTCGTACAGCTTCTCCATCGCCCGCCAGGAGTCGACGTACAGGTCGCGCGCCGGGGTCGGCCAGTGGATCAGGTAGAGGTCGAGGTAGTCGAGTCCGAGCAGCGACAGGCTCCGGTCGAATGCGCGCAGGGTGCGCTCGTACCCCTGATCCGCGTTCCAGAGCTTCGTCGTGACGAAGAGCTCGCCCCGCTCGATGCCGGAATCAGCCAGGGCCTGACCGACGCCGGCCTCGTTCTGGTACGCCGCAGCCGTGTCGATACTGCGGTAGCCGGCTTCGAGTGCGGCGGTCACGGCGGTTGCCGTCTCGTCGTTGGGGATCTGGAAGACGCCGTACCCGAGCTGGGGCATCTCCACGCCGTTGTTGAGCTTCATGAGTCTTCTTCCTTCAGACAGTGGTGAGGACGGGCTGGTCGACGGCAGCGGTACGGCGGCGGCGGTCCAGCAGACCGGAGAGGAGGGCGACGGCCAGGCCGGAGGCGGCCAGTGCGGCGCCGACCCAGTTGGGCGCGGTGTAGCCGAGGCCGTGCTCGATGGTCAGCCCACCGAGGTAGGCGCCGATCGCGTTCCCCAGGTTGAACGCGGCGATGTTGGCGGCCGACGCCAGCGCCGGCGCGCCCGCGGCCTTGTCCATCACCCGCTTCTGCAGCGGCGCCACGGTGGCGAATCCGGCGGCCCCGAACACCGCGATCGTCACCGCTGAGGTCACGTGCCCATGCGCGGTGAACACAAACGCGACCAGTACGGCGGCCAGCAGCGCCAGGATCCCGTACAGACTTGGCATCAGCGCCCGGTCGGCCGCCTTGCCGCCGAGCAGGTTGCCGACCACCAGGCCGCCGCCGAACAGCACCAGCAGCCAGGTCACCGCGCCGGACGAGAAGCCCGCGACCTCGGTCATCATCGGCGCGATGTAGGTGAACGACGCGAACACCCCGGCGAACCCGAGTGCGGTCATCGCCAGCGCCAGCCATACCTGCAGGTTCTTGAACACCGCCAGCTCGCTGCGCAGCCCCGGTCCTTCGGAGGTGCTCTGCCGCGGGACGAGGAAGACGATGCCGAGCAGTCCGATGACGCCGAGCGCGGTGACCGCCCAGAATGTCGAACGCCAGCCGAGTTGCTGGCCGAGCGCCGTACCGCCAGGGACGCCGAACACGTTCGCGACGGTGAGGCCGGTGAACATCAGGGCGATCGCGCTGGCCTCCTTGGCCTTCGGGACGAGGGAGGCGGCGACGACCGAGCCGACGCCGAAGAATGCGCCGTGGGCCAGCGCGGCCACGATCCGCGCGGTCATCAGGACGCCGTACGTCGGTGCGATCGCGGACAGCAGGTTGCCGGCGATGAACACGCCCATCAGTGCGACCAGGACGGTCTTGCGGGACACCTTGGACCCGATCGCGGTGAGCAGCGGTGCGCCGACCACGACGCCGAGGGCGTAGCCGGAGATGAGCAGACCGGCGGACGGAATGCTGACGCCAAAGTCGGTCGCGACCTCGGGCAGCAGTCCCATGATGACGAACTCGGTGGTCCCGATCCCAAAAGCACCTAAAGCCAAAGCCAGAAGAGCCCCTCGCTTCGCTCGGGGATTGGCGGGCGGCGCCAGGAGGGCTGAGGGCATGACTGGGTGACTCCTCGAATGTAGTCTGGTGACTGTTACCGGCGTGTGCGATAGTTGCAGACGCGGGCTATTGCATAAGCGTTATGATTGCGCATGCAATCGTAAAGTTCAAGTGGAGGCGTGATGGGACTGCCGGACGACGCTGCGGAGGCGCGCGCGCAGGGGTGGCGAACCCTGGCGGCCCTGCATGCCCGGATCGAGGACGAGCTGGAGCGCGCGCTGCAGAAGCAGCACGGGCTGTCCGTGAGCGAGTACAGCGTGCTCGACGTGCTCGCCCGGCAGGACGACTACCACCTGCGGATGAACCAGCTGTCGAACGCGGTCGTGCTCAGCCAGTCCGCGACGACCCGGTTGGTGAACCGGCTGGAGGACCGCAAGCTGCTGCAGCGGTACCTGTGCCCGACCGACCGGCGCGGCATCTACACCGAGGTCACCGAGGCCGGCCGCGACTTGCTCGACCAGGCTCAGCCCACGCACGACGCCGTACTCACGGCCGCCTTGGACAAGGCCGCCGATCTGCCCGAGCTAGCTCCGCTGGTCGACGCCCTGGGCAAGTTGTCGCTGAAGGTCTGAGATGGCCCGGCGGTACGACAACCGCAAGCTCTACTACTGGCTGATGGGCAGCTGCCTGGTCCTGATCGGCCTGGCGTGGTTCGTCGTACGCCTGTTCTCGGTGCCGGTCGCAATCGGCATGAGCGCGGTCGCCGCCGTCCTGCCCCCGATCGCCGTGATCGTCGCCAACTGGGGTCAGGACTGAAGGACCTTGATGAAGGCTGCGGCCAGGGGGTCGGGCTCGCCGCGGGTGTAGGCCGTCAGCGTTCGGCAGACCGGGGGATCGGGGCGGAGCACGTGGCCTTCGAAGCCTGCGGGCAGGATGTTGTCGGGCACCAGAGCCGGTCCGAGTCCGGCGGTCGCCAGTGCCGGCGCCGCGGCGGTCTGCTCGGTGCGTACGGCGACGCGTGGCTCGAAACCTGCTTGTGCGCAAGCGAGATCGAGTACGTCGCCCAGGCCGTGGCCGGGTGTGTAGTGCACCCACGCGCGGCCGGCGAGCTCCTTCAGGGCGATCGTTGAGCCGTGCGCCGCGGGGTCGTCGGCGGCGAGTACGACGACGAGTTCCTCGGTGCCGAGGGTGAAGGTCTGGCCGGTCCAGCCGGTGGGCTCGGGACCGACCGCGAGATCCGCTTGGCCGGCGTACATCGCCTCGATCAGCTCGTCGGTGTGGCGGTGCTCGAACAGCCGGATGCCCACGTCGGGATGGCTCAGCCGCCACCGGCGGAGCGCGGTCGGCAGCACTCCAAGGGTGAACGAGTACAGCGTGGCGATCTGCAGCTCACCGACCTCGAGCCCGGCGGCCTGACGTGCGGCGCAGCGGGCTCGTTCGGCGTCGGCGAGCGCGGCGCGAGCGTGCGGCATCATCGCGCGGCCGGTCGGGGTCAGCCGGACCGCGCGCGGCAGCCGTTCGAGCAATGGCCCGCCGGCGGATCGCTCCAGGGTGCGGATCTGGTGGGACAACGCCGGCTGTGTCACGTGCAGCAGCTCGGCGGCCTTCGTGAACGATCCTTGGTCGACCACGGTCACCAGGTACTCGAGCTGCCGAAGCGTCGTCATGAACTCAGCTTATGGCTTCGGTGAAAACTATGCCTTGGAATAATCACCGCAGGTCAGCAAGGCTGTCGAGTATGGACAAGGTTGCTTTGGTGGTCGGTGCGCGCGGCGTGATCGGGACGAATCTGGTCGAGCACCTGGCGTCGCTGGGTGATTGGCGGGTCGTCGGGCTGTCTCGCCGCGGCGGGGTGGACGGGCCTCGGGTCCGGCACGTTGCCGTCGACCTGCTGGACCCGGACGACACCCGCGACAAGCTCGCCGGCCTCACCGAGGTGACGCACATGTTCTACGTCGCCTACCAGGACCGCCCGACCTGGGCCGAGCTCGTGCCGCCGAACCTCGCCATGCTGGTCAACGTCGTCGAGGCGATCGAGCCGGTCGCCCGCGGACTGCAGCACGTCAGCCTGATGCAGGGCTACAAGGTATACGGCGCGCACCTCGGACCGTTCAAGACACCGGCTCGCGAGGACGACCCGCCGCACCTGCCGCCGGAGTTCAACGTGGACCAGCAGCAGTTCCTGGAGCAGCGGCAGCAGGGCAAGTCCTGGACCTGGTCGGCGTTGCGCCCGTCCGTCGTCGGCGGTGTCGCGCTCGGCAACCCGATGAACCTGGCTGTCGCGATCGCCGTCTACGCGTCGATGTCGAAGGAGCTCGGCGTACCGCTGCGGTTCCCAGGCAAACCCGGCGCGTACGACGCGCTGCTCGAGCTGACCGACGCCGGGTTGTTGGCCAAGGCAACGGTGTGGGCGGCGACCGCGCCGGCGGCGGCGAACCAGGCGTTCAACATCACGAACGGCGACCTGTTCCGGTGGAACGAGCTGTGGCCGAAGCTGGCCGGCTGGTTCGGGCTCGAGGTCGCGCCGCCGCTGCAGATGTCCTTGCAGGACGTGATGTCCGACAAAGAGCCGCTGTGGAAGCAGTTGCAGGCGACGCACGGTCTGGCGGCGACGTCGTACGCGGAGGTCTCGTCGTGGCCGTTCGCGGACTTCGTTTTCAGCTGGGACTACGACTTCTTCGCCGACTCCTCCAAGTCCCGCCGGGCCGGTTTCCACGAGTACGTCGCCACCGACGAGATGTTCTTCGGCATCTTCGCGGACCTGCGACGCCGCCGGATCATTCCCTGATCCAACCGGTATGGCATGCTCCGGCTGTGGCGGCGATGGGTGCGGGACGGTTGCTCGGGGCGAATCTGCGGGCGCGGCGGGACGAGCAGGGCATCTCGTTGTCCGAACTGGCCCGGCGGTCCGGGATCGCGAAGGGCACGCTGTCCCAGCTCGAGTCCGGGGCGGGCAACCCGACGATCGAGACGGTGTTCAGTCTGTCGAACGCTCTCGGCGTACCGGTGTCGGCGCTGCTGAGCGAGGCGCCGAGCGCGGACCTGGTGCTGGTGCGGTCCGCGGACATCGACGTGCTGTCCGGTGAGGCGATCGACCTGCGGATGCTGCGCCGGCTGGAGCACCCGGGCGGGCTGTTCGAGATCTACAACCAGGAGGTCCGGGTCGGCGCCGTCCAGCAGTCGGCCGGGCATCCCGGAACCGAGCACCACATCGTGCTCAGCGGGCGTTTGCGAGTCACGTCGCGGGGCCGGACCGAAGAGCTTGGCGAGGGCGACTACATGGCGTTCCGGGCCGGCGGACCGCACGAGTACGAGGCGCTGGACGGGCCGGTGCGGTCGGTCCTGCTGCTCGAGTATCCGCCGGACGCCCACCCGGTCACGCCCGGCAGCCCGCATCTCCCGGGGTGACCGTTGACCGCAGCGGGTCTCACGCCGTATCGTTCATTTTACTGAACGGCAAGGAGATGCTGCGATGCCCGGAACTGCGACGGCCGACGTGGCTGTCGTGGGCGCTGGAATCGTCGGCGCGGCCTGCGCGGAGGCGCTGACCGCGGCCGGTGTGAAGGTCGTCGTGGTCGACCGCGACGCCGTTGCCGCCGGTACGACGGCGTCCGGCGAGGGCAACGTGCTCGTCTCTGACAAGGAGCCTGGCCCCGAGCTCGAGCTGGCGATCGCGTCGCGCGCCGAGTGGGGCGCCGTACTCGCGCGGCTGCCGGAGCGGGTCGCGGATGTCGAGTGGGAATCCAAGGGTGGGGTCGTCGTGGCGACGACCGATCCGGGGCCGTTGAAGGAGTTCGCGGCCAAGCAGCAGGCGGCCGGTGTCGACGCGCGAGTGATCACGCCGGCGGAGGCGTTCGAGCTCGAGCCGCTGCTCACGCGCAAGGTGACGATCGGGGTGCACTATCCCGACGACGCGCAACTCCAGCCGGTGCTGGCGGCGACGGCCTTGCTGATCGCCGTACGGGATCGTGGGAGCTCGGTGCGGTCGGGGGTCGATGCGCTCGGGGTGCGGACGGTCGCGGGTCGGGTTGTCGGTCTGTCGACGTCTGATGGCGAGATTGCTTGTGGTGCGGTGCTGAACGCTTGCGGGCCTTGGGCGGGGGCCTTCGGTGCTGCTGCGGGTGCGCCGATCCAGGTGCTTCCGCGGCGGGGGATGATCCTCGTGACGGCGCCGCTGCCGGAGTGCGTGCGGCACAAGGTGTACGACGCGGACTACGTCGGCGCGGTCGGGAGCGGGGACGCCGAGCTGCAGACGTCGACAGTTGTCGAGTCGACGCGGGCCGGGACCGTGCTGATCGGGTCGAGCCGCGAGCGGATCGGGTTCGACGACTCGATCCGGGTGCAGGTACTGCGGGAGCTGGCACGGAAGGCGGTCGGGCTGTTCCCGTTCCTCGGAGAAGTGCCAGTGATGCGGACGTACGGCGGCTTCCGGCCGTACGCACCCGATCACCTGCCGGTCATCGGGCCGGACCCGCGGATCGCCGGCCTCTGGCACGCGACCGGCCACGAAGGCGCCGGCATCGGGCTGGCCGCCTCCACCGGCCGCCTCGTCACCGAGCTCTTCCTTGGCCTCGTTCCACACATCCCTGCGGACCCGTTTCGCGTCGACCGGCCGGCGGTGCTCGCCTCATGAAGATCACCGTCGACGGCGAGTCGATCAACGCCAAGCCCGGCCAAACAGTCGCCGCCGCACTCCTGTCCAGGGGCCGCGACTCGTGGCGAACCACCCGCGTCAACGGCCGCCCGCGCGGAGTCTTCTGCGGCATCGGCGCCTGCCACGACTGCCTGGTAGTAGTCAACGGCACCCCCGACGTACGCGCCTGCCAAAGACTCCTCCACAACGGCGACGAAATCACCACCCAACAAGGTGCGGAGCTGCCCCGGCCCTCCGGGCCGGGTGAGGCAGGGGAGGCGAGCCGGGACGCTCCGTCGGCGGGTGCTGCGGTGCACCGCACCACCCCACCGTGGGTGGCTGAGGTTGCGGTGGTTGGGGGTGGGCCGGCCGGCGTCGCGGCGGCGCTGGCTGCTGCGGATGCTGGGGTGAGTGTGCTGCTGATTGACAGTGCGCTGGCTGTGGGTGGGCAGTTCAATCGGCAGGTGGCGCTTGCAGGCGAGCGGCCTGAGCTGTTTCAGCATGGGTGGAAGGCTTTCGTGGCCAGGCGGGACCGGCTTGCGGCGCATCCTCTGATCACCCACCTGGCGGAGACCTCGGTCTGGGCGCTCGAGCAGGGCAACAAACTCTGGGTGCAGCGCGGGCCGGCGGACAGCGTGGGGCGCGAGCTGTTCGCGGTCGAGGCGAAGGCGATCGTGCTCGCGACCGGCGCCTACGATCGCGTGCTTCCCTTCCCTGGTTGGGATCTGCCGGGTGTCTACAGCGCCGGCGCGGCGCAGGCGCTGGCCAAGGGTCAACGGGTCGCCGTCGGGAAGCGCGTGCTGGTGGCCGGCACCGGACCGTTCCTTCTGCCGGTAGCCGAGTCGCTGGTCGGCGTCGGTGCGGAGGTCGTTGCGCTGCTCGAAGCCAACAGCATCAAGACTGTCCGCCGCGGTTGGGCTACCGACCCGTTGGTTGCTACCGGCAAGCTTCGCGAGGCGCTCGGGTACGGCGTCCTGCTCGCCCGGCACCGCATCCCGCTGAAGCACGGCTCGACGGTCATCGCCGCGCACGGCGACGAGCGGGTTGAGGCGGTCACCGTCGCGCGGGTGGACGCGGACTGGATGCCGATCGCGGGCACCGAGCGCCGTGTCGAGGTCGACGCGGTCTGTCTTGGCTTCGGGTTCAACGCTCAGCTGGAGCTGGTGGTGTCGGCCCGGTGCGAGCTGACCACCGGACCGGACGGCGGTCCAGCGGTGGTCGTCGACGCCAACCAGCAGACCACCACCCCAGGCGTCTACGCAGCCGGCGAGCTGACCGGCATCGGAGGCGCCGATCTCGCCGCCTCCGAAGGCCGAGTAGCAGGCGCCGCCGCAGCCCGCCAGGCGGTATCCCAAGGGGCCCACAAGAAGGTAGTGAAGGGCCGGCGGTTTGCGGTTGCGTTGGCTAAGGCTTATCCGGTGCGGGGTGGGTGGCGGGCGTGGAGTGGGCCGGAGACCGTGGTTTGCCGGTGTGAGGAAGTGACGCGGGGCGACATCGAAGAGGCTGTCGCCGAGCGGGGTGTGGCCGACGGGCGGGCGCTGAAGCTGACCAGCCGGGCCGGACTGGGGCTGTGCCAGGGGCGGGTCTGTTCGCGGACCGTCGCCGCGCTGGCCGGGCCCAACGACGTACCCGATCCATCAATGAAACGACCGATCGCCGTGCCCGTCCGGCTGCGCGATCTGGCCGAGGCCCAGGCCGGGCCGACCGAGGAGGAACTGTGACCGAGAAGCTGGACGGCGTCATCGTCGCCACCGCACTGCCGTACGCCGAGGACGCGAGCGCGCCCGCCGGGTTGCGGCCGGACCTGGACAAGTTCGCCGAGCACTGCCGCTGGCTGGTCGACAACGGCTGCCGCGGCGTCGGGCCGAACGGCTCGCTGGGGGAGTACTCGTCGCTGACCGACGACGAGCGCCGGGCCGTCGCCAAGACCGCGATCGAGGCCGTCGGCGACGACGGTGTGGTGGTCGTCGGCGTGCACGGCGTCGGCGCGCACCAGGCCCGCGCGTGGGCCGAGAAGGCGGCCGAGGACGGCGCGGACGGCGTACTCTGCCTGCCGCCGACCATGTACCGGGCGAACCGCGGCGAGGTGATCCACCACTTCAGCGAGGTCGCCAAGGCCGGGCTGCCGGTGATGGTCTACAACAACCCGATCGACACCAAGGTCGACCTGACCCCGGACCTGCTCGCCGAGATCGCGCAGCTCGACAACATCGTCGCGGTGAAGGAGTTCTCCGGTGACGTCCGCCGGATCCTGGAGATCCGCGAGCTGGCCCCGGACCTGGCCGTCATCGCCGGCGCCGACGATCTCACCCTGGAGGCGCTGCTGATGGGGGCGACCGGCTGGTTCGCCGGGTTCCCGAACGTGTTCCCGAAGGAGTCGGTGCGTTTGTACGACCTCGCCGTACAGGGCAAGCTGGAGGAGGCGCGGGCGCTCTACGAGCCGCTCGTCGCCGCGTTCCGGTGGGACTCGCGGGTCGAGTTCGTCCAGGCGATCAAGTACGGCATGGACTACGTCGGCCGGTACGGCGGCCCGTGCCGCCCGCCGCGGGGCCCGCTGGTCCCCGAGCACGTCGCCCAGCTGGAGCAGGACATGAAGAAAGCAGTGGAGAGCTTGCGATGAGGTCCGTCCGGACGATCACCGCGATCGACTCGCACACCGAGGGGATGCCGACCCGCGTCGTCACCGGCGGCGTCGGCGTCATCCCCGGTACGACGATGGCCGAGCGGCGCGAGTACTTCCTCAAGCACCTGGACGACCTGCGGCTGTTCCTGATGAACGAGCCGCGCGGTCACTCGGCGATGAGCGGCGCGATCCTGCAGCCGCCGACGCGCTCCGACGCGGACTGGGGAGTGCTGTACATCGAGGTGTCCGGCTGCCTGCCGATGTGCGGTCACGGCACCATCGGCGTCGCCACCGTGCTGGTCGAGTCGGGCATGGTCGAGGTGACCGAGCCGGTGACCAAGGTCCGGCTGGACACCCCGGCCGGGCTGGTCGTGGTGGACGTTGCCGTGAGCAACGGCCGGGCGGAGCACGTGACGTTGCAGAACGTCCCGGCGTACAGTCACGCACTCGACGCTTCGGTGGAGGTTCCCGGCCTCGGCACGGTCACCTACGACATGGCGTACGGCGGGAACTTCTACGCGATCCTGCCGCTGGAGCAACTCGGCATCCCGTTCGACCGGGCCGAGAAGGACCGGATCCTCCAGGCCGGCCTCGACATCATGGCCGCGATCAACGCCACCGACCGGCCGGTGCACCCGCTGGACCCGGGCATCCACAGCTGCAAACATGTCCAGTTCACCGCGCCCGGTCGGAACGGGAGCGACTCGCGCAACGCGATGGCGATCCATCCCGGGTGGTTCGACCGCTCTCCGTGCGGGACGGGGACGTGTGCGCGGATGGCGCAGTTGCATGCGCGCGGTGAGCTCGAGCTGGGGGTGGACTTCGTCAACGAGTCGTTCATCGGCACGTCCTTCACCGGCCGTCTGCTGGAGGCAACCACAGTCGGCGACCGCCCAGGCGTCGTACCGACCGTCCGCGGCCGAGCCTGGATCACCGGCATGGCCCAGTACCTCCTGGACCCCGACGACCCCTTCCCCACCGGCTTCACCCTCTGACCGTCGTCCTGGTGCTTGCCCCGCTCGGGAGGTGCTCGGCCCGCAGGGAGGTGCGTGTCCGTGGTGGTGCTTGTCCGTGGGTGGGAAGCAGGCGAGGATGGCGGGCATGACGGAGACGCCGGGGATCGACAGCGCAGTACCGCCCAGTGGGACCGGATGCGGGGATTGTCTGGCGATCGGCGGTTGGTGGTTCCACCTCCGCCGGTGCGCACAGTGCGGCCACGTCGGCTGCTGTGACTCGTCGCCCGCCCAGCACGCGTCGGCGCACGCCCGGGAGAGCGGCCACCCGATCGTGCAGAGCTTCGAGCCCGGCGAGGACTGGTTCTGGCACTACGGCGAGTCCCAGTACTACGACGGCCCCACCCTCGCCCCACCCCACTCCCGCCCCGAAACCCAACCAGTCCCCGGCGGCAACGTCCCCCCCGACTGGAAAACCAAACTCAACCGCTGACGGGGTTACTCCGGCCAGTTGGAGTTTTTGACTACTTCTACGAAGTCGGTGGGGTGGAAGTCGGGGAGGTAGTGGGTGAGGACGTCGGCTTTGACGTTGCCGAAGGTTGTTTGGGGGCGGTGTTTGATGCCTTCGGTGAAGGCGGTGAGGATGCGGTTCTTGAAGTCGGGGCGGGGGTGGGCGGCGACGATCTGCGCGCGCTGGTCGGCGGTGATCGCGTCGTAGCCGATGCCGAGTACGTCCAGCTCGACCCCGCGCGTGACCAGCGCGATCTCGGGGTCCATGTGTAGCGGGATCTCGGGCGTCGTGTGCAGCGCGATTGCCGTCCACACCCGGTCCGCCGGCAGCCCGGTCACGCCATGCGCCTGCAGGAACTTCCGCGCCTCGTCCGCGCCATCGATCTCGAATCTCTGATCAGTACGACGGAACGGCTCGGTCAACCCGAGGTCGTGGAACATCGCCGCGACGTACAGCAGCTCCGGGTCGAACGTGAGCCCCTGCTGCCGGCCGCGCAATGCCCCGAACAGGAACACCCGCCGCGAGTGGTCGAACAGCAGCGGTGATGCCGCGTCTCGCACCAGCTCGGTCGCGTCCTTGACCAGAACGCTGTCCGGGATCTCGACCCCGGCGATCTCCTCGCTCATCGCGCTTCCTTTCGTTTGGTTGCCTCAACCCTCGCGGATGCGGCTACGCTGGCACCATGTCCACAACGCCACATAAACCACAGATCCGGACACACCGGATCGCCCTTGTGGTGTTCGACGACGTGACGCTCCTCGACGTCAGCGGCCCGCTCGAGGTCCTCCACCAGGCCAACAGGCGCGAGGGCGACGGGAGCCGCCGCTATGGTCGGCGATATGCGCCGGTGCTGGTCTCGCCTTCCGGTGGGGATGTCACGACGTCCTCAGGCCCGGTGCTGGCGAGCACGATCGCGGCGGCCGAGGCCGGGCTGTTCGACACCGTGCTCGTCGCCGGCGCCGATCACCTGGTCGACCGAGTCCCCGACGACCTCCTGAAGGCAGTCGGCACCCTCGCCGATCGCGCCGACCGGGTCGCCTCGGTCTGCACCGGTGCGTTTGTGTTGGCGGCTCTCGGCGTACTCGATGGACGGCGGGCCACCACACACTGGCGGCACGCGCAGACGCTGGCGCGGCGCTATCCACGGGTGGAGGTCGAGCCCGATGCGCTGCACCTCAAGGCCGGCAAGTACGTGACGTCGGCCGGCATCAGCGCGGGGATCGACCTGACGCTCGCGTTGGTCGAGGCCGATCACGGCCCTGAGTTGGCGCGCGAGATCGCGCGTGAACTGGTCGTCTTCATGCAGCGGCCGGGCGGGCAGTCGCAGTTCTCCGCGGCGATGGCGACGCCTCCGGTCCGCAGCGATCCACTCCGTGCGGTGACCGAGACCGTTGTCGCCGATCCGGCTGCTGACCACAGCCTGTCGACAATGGCGGCGTCAGCGGCGCTCAGCCCGCGGCATCTGACTCGCCTCTTCCAGAGCGAACTGCAGACCACCCCGGGCCGCTGGGTCGAACGCGTACGTCTCGACCGCGCCCAGCAACTCCTCCTCGACGGCCACAGCATCACCACAGCCGCCCGCCTCAGCGGCCTGGGCAGCGACGAGACCCTCCGCCGCGCCTTCGCCCGCCACCTGAACACCACCCCGACCAACTACCTCCGCCGCTTCCGCGCCACCGGTTGAGGTCCCCCAAGTGCGCTCATGGGCAAGAGGTGTGCGCGCTGTGCCAACGACAGGGCGGAAACGGACGCCGAGACTGACTGCGTTACTCAGTTCGACAACTGTCTCGGGAGAGTCATGAAGAAGATCCGCCACCTGGCCGTCGGCGGCGCCGCTCTGGTCGCCGTAGGTTCGTTGCTCACCGCAACGGCTCCGACAGCTGCCGCGCACTACAACTACGCGCACCAGGGCAAAGACCTGATCACGGTGAGCGAGACGCACGGCAGCGGCAGCGTCTGTGACCGTGAGGTCGACGGCAACGCGGTCTACGGGATCTGGACGCAGGGACCGGACCGCGATCCGGTCATCGAGTGGGACGGTGGTGACCGCGGCTGCGACACCGCCAATTTCCCGGTCGGCGCCATCTGGATGAAGCTCTGCGAAAACACCAACCACGGCACCGGCGCCGACACCTGCACCGACTGGATCCGCGTCTGACGAACGCGCAGAAGGCGACCGCCTGCTGCCGTCGACCACCTCGAGATGTTCGTGGTGGTCGACGGCGGGCAGCAGGGTGGGTCGCGGGTCCGGAAGCCGTCAGGCGGCGTCGAGGGCTCCGGTGATCTTGCGGGTCATCTCAGTCAGGGCGGGGCCGGGGCCGCCGCGCTCGGCGCGGGCGCCGGCCTCGACGGCGGTGAGGACGGTACTGCGGAAGTTGCCGGCTTCGGCCGGGTCCTGCTGCTTCAGCAGCGTGATCGAGGCCGTCAGGGCCGGCAGCACGGTGTCGGCGAGCTCGGCGGTGGACTTGCCGTGGAGCTTCAGGCCCTTCTGCTTGTCGGCCAGCGCGTGCCCGACCGGGCCGGTGGCGGCGGACAGGGCGAGGGCTCCGGCGGTGGCGATCTTGCCGGCCGACTTGATGCCGGCAGCGGCGACGAGTGCGACGGCGCCGTGCGCGGCGACGGCGAGGGTGGTCTTGTCCTGGTCGGTGAGGGTGACGGACATGGTGTGTGCTCCTTGGTTTGTTGTGGTGATGGAGCAACCATCCAGGTCCGGACTGACACCGCTCTGACACCGGACAGACACGCTGCGGGCGGGTGTGTAGGCGCATGTGGGTGAGGTTCCGTGCCGGCCGATCCGATGGTGGTCCATCGGCTGACCGGCGTTGGCGAGCAGGATGTCATGAGCTGTGGCTACCGCCCACCAGTGCGGTGACCACCAGGTAAGTCTTGTCGCCATGGAGCAGGCGCTCGCCCCACCTTGGGAGACCTTCTGCCCGGGCCGACTGCGGGTTCAGTTGGGAGGTGGGCCGTAGCCGCCACCTCCGGGCGTCTCGATGACGAACACGTCTCCGGCGGACAGTTGAACGGAGTCGCAGCCGTCCATCGCCGTCACGGCACCGCTGACGCGCTCGATCCATTGGCGGCCAAGGCTGCCAGTGCGGCCACCGCCCATCCCGTACGGCGGGATCCGGCGGTGACTGGCCAGCGTGGTCACGGTCATCGGCTCGAGGAAGCGGATCCGGCGCCGGCCACCGTCGCCGCCGCGCCACTGGCCACCGCCTCCGCTGCCCTCGCGGATCTCATAGCTGTCGAGCCGCACCGGGTAGCGCCACTCCAGGACCTCCGGGTCGGTGAGCCGGGAGTTGGTCATGTGGGTCTGCACCACGTCGGCGCCTGCGAAGCCGTTGCCCGCACCGGACCCGCTGGCCACTGTCTCGTAGTACTGGTACCGGTCGTTGCCGAACGTCACGTTGTTCATCGTCCCGGAGCCCTCCGCCTGGATGCCGAGCGCGGCGTACAACGCTCCGGTGACCGCCTGCGAGACCTCGACATTGCCGGCGGCAACCGCGGCCGGGTACTCCGGCGCCAGCATCGAACCGGGCGGGATGACGACCCGCAGCGGCTCCAGGCAGCCCGAGTTCAGTGGGATCTCGTCGTCCACCAGGGTGCGGAACACGTACAGTACGGCAGCCATGACCACCGACGAGGGGGCGTTGCCGTTGCCGGGCTGCTGTTCGGAGGTGCCGCTGAAGTCGATCTCGGCTGTCCGCGCGCCGGCATCAACCCGGACGGACACGTCGATCCGCGCTCCTGAGTCGAGCTCGTAGCTGTAACTGCCGTCGCGCAGGGTGGGGATCACCCGCTGAACTGCCTCGGCGGCGTTGCGGCGGACGTGCTCCATGTACGCCGAGACGACGTCGAGCCCGAAGTGGTCGACCATCGCGAGCAACTCCTCGACGCCCTTCTCGTTGGCGGCGACCTGAGCGCGCAGATCGGCGATATTCGTCGCCGGGTTGCGCGACGGATGCCTCGCGGAGCTGAGCAGGTCGACGGTTTCGCGCTCCCGCAGCCCGCCGTTGGTGACGAGCAGCCAGTTGTCGATCAGCACCCCTTCCTCGTCGATGTGAGTGCTGTTCGACGGCATCGAGCCGGGCGTGATTCCGCCGATCTCCGCGTGATGCCCGCGGGAGGCGACGTAGAACAGGATGTCGTTGCCGGCGCGGTCGAAGACCGGCGTCACCACGGTGACATCGGGCAGATGGGTACCGCCGCGGTAGGGATTGTTGAGTACGTAGGTATCGCCGGGCGCCATCCGGCCGGCGTTGGCGGCGATGACCATCTTGATGCTTTCGCCCATCGAACCGAGATGGACCGGGATGTGCGGGGCGTTCGCGATCAGGTTGCCCTCGGCATCGAACAGTGCGCAGGAGAAGTCCAGCCGCTCCTTGATGTTCACCGACTGCGAGGTGCTCTGCAACCGAACACCCATCTGCTCGGCGATCGACATGAACAGGTTGTTGAAGATCTCCAGCAGTACCGGGTCGACCTCGGTTCCGAGTTCCTGGTGAACCGGTCGTGCCGCCACGCGGCTGAGCAGCAGATGGCCGAGCTCGTTCACCTCGGCCCGCCAGCCCGGCTCGACCACGGTCGTCGCGTTGGCCTCGGCGATGACGACCGGCCCGTCGACAGTGTCGCCGGGCATGATGTCGCCGCGTTGGTAGAGGTCGACGTCCGTCCATGCCCCGGCCGAGAACATCGGCACCCGGGCCACCGCTTGCAAGGCATCGCTCGCGCGGGCCTGACGGTCCCAGGTCTCGGTGCCGTCCGCGGCCGCGCCCAGCAGTTCCAGCGACACTGCTTCGACGACGATCTGCTTGCCGGGCATCAGGAACGAGAATCTCCGCCGATAGGCGGCCTCGAACTCCGCGACCATCGCGTCCATCGTGCCGACCGGCACCGGAACTGCGGTGTCGGTGCCGTCGTAGCGCAGCAGTGCCCGGCGGATCGCGGTGATCCGGCCGGCCGGGATGCCTTCGCGCTCGAGCTCAGCTCCGGCATCGGCCTGGAGTTCGCCGAGGACCTTGCCGAGATCCGGGAGCAGAGCCTCACTCAGCGGTGCCTCGACTGCTCTCTCGCGGAGCGCCGCGACATCCGCGACCCCCATGCCGTACGCCGACAGGACCCCGGCCAGTGGGTGGATCAGCACCTGGGTCATGCCCAGCGCGTCGGCCACGGCGCAGGCGTGCTGACCTCCGGCGCCGCCGAACGTGGCCAGCGTGTAGCGGGTGACGTCGTACCCGCGCTGGACGGAGATCTTCTTGATCGCGTTCGCCATGTTCGCGACGGCGATCTCGGCGAACCCGGCCGCGACCTCCTCGGGGCTGCGCCCGTCACCGATCGCCTCGGCCAGCTCGGCGAACTTCCGCCGTACGACGCTTGCGTCGAGCGGCTCGTCACCGCCCTCGCCGAAAACCGCCGGAAAGAACTCCGGCTGGATCCGGCCGAGCATCACGTTCGCGTCGGTCACCGTCAGCGGTCCGCCCCGGCGGTACGACGCCGGCCCCGGGTCGGCGCCGGCGGAGTCCGGCCCGACCCGGTACCGGCTGCCGTCGAAGGCCAGGATGGACCCGCCGCCGGCCGCGACCGTATGGATGCTCATCATCGGAGCCCGCATCCGCACCCCTGCGACGAGGGTCTCCAGCTCTCGCTCGAACTCGCCGGCGTAGTGCGACACGTCGGTGGAGGTGCCGCCCATGTCGAAGCCGATCACCCGGTCGAACCCGGCCGCGGCGGTGGTGCGCGCCATCCCGACGACGCCGCCGGCCGGTCCGGACAGGATCGCGTCCTTGCCCCGGAACATGTGCGCCTCGGTGAGCCCGCCGTTGGACTGCATGAACATCAGCCGGACGCCGTCGAGTTCGGAGGCCACCTGGTCGACGTACCGGCGCAGGATCGGCGAGAGGTAGGCGTCGACGACGGTGGTGTCGCCTCGCGAGACGAGCTTCATCAATGGGCTGCACTCATGCGACAGGGAGACCTGTGTGAAGCCGATCCGGCGGGCGATCTCGCCGATCGCGACCTCGTGCCGGGTGTAGCGATAACCATGGACGCAGACCACCGCGACCGATCGCAGCCCGTCGTCGAACGCTTGCTGCAGGTCCCGGGTCACGGCGTGCTCGTCGAGGGGGACGACGAGTGTGCCGTCCGCCGCGACGCGCTCTTCCGCTTCGATCACCCGGGAGTAGACCAGTTCGGGCAGCACGATCTCGCGGGCGAAGATCTGTGGACGATTCTGGTACGCGATCCGGAGTGCGTCCCGGAATCCCTTGGTGATGACCAGAGCGGTGGGTTCGCCGTTGCGCTCGAGCAGGGCGTTGGTGGCGACGGTGGTGCCCATCTTGACCACGTCGATGCGCTTGGTCGGCAGGCGCTCGCCGGCAGGCACGTCGAGCAATCGCCGGATGCCCTCGATCGCTGCGTCCCGGTAGCGGCCGGGATCCTCGGACAGCAACTTGTGTGCGATCAGCCGGCCGTCGGGGCGTCGCGCGACAACGTCGGTGAAGGTGCCGCCGCGGTCGATCCAGAACTCCCACTTCTGCGCCACTCGATTCCGCCTTCCAGCATCGTTCGGTGATTCCGACCCTAGAGATTGTTCAACAATCCTGCAAGGGCCTCGTTCGACCAGATTTCCGTGCAATGTGCGGCGTGGGCGATGATGCAGAGGTGGGCGCAGGTCAGCGGACAGATGACGAGGGTCGGCAGGCATGGCTGCGCGGAGTAGCGGCCGACGTGGCGCGGCTGGACCGCAGCAGTTCGGCCGAGCGCGCGGCCGACATCCTTCGCCGGAGCATCACCGAGGGTGCGCTGCCGCCTGGTGCTCAACTCTCGGAGCTGGAGCTGACCGAGGTCCTCGAGGTCAGCCGGAACACGCTGCGCGAGGCGTTCCGGCTGCTCACTCATGAGGGACTGCTCGTCTACAAGCTGCACCGCGGGGTGTTCGTGCCAGAGTTGGACGAACATGATGTGGTGGACCTGTACCG
Source organism: Kribbella sp. NPDC050470 (assembly GCF_044458365.1). NCBI lineage: Bacteria > Bacillati > Actinomycetota > Actinomycetes > Propionibacteriales > Kribbellaceae > Kribbella > Kribbella sp. NPDC050470. The sequence goes on from NZ_JBITHV010000003.1 coordinate 574,840, forward strand.
GCTTCGCCGGGTGCTCGAGGTGGACGTCGTCCGGCGTCTTGGTGAGCGCGATCCGGAGCTGCCGGCCACCCGGCTCGAGCCACTGCTGGACGATGTCGAGGCGGCCGAGGCGGCCGCGCTGGCGGAGCGCTGGCCGGCGGTCGGCACAGCGAACATGCGGTTCCACGAGCACCTCATCGGGCTCGCCGACAGTGCCCGGATGAATGCGGTCACCGGTCGGCTGCTGGCCGAGTTGCGTCTTGTCTTCCACGTGATCGCGACGCCGCAGGAGCTGCACGAGCCGTACATCGCGCGCAACCGTGGGCTGTTCGAGCTGCTCGAGGCGCGGAAGTACGAGCAGGCGGCGGCCGACCTCCACCAGTACCTTCTGGACTCCGAGCAGGGCCTGCTGGACGCCTTCCGCGCCCGCTGATCCACGACTTCGGATAAGGGCTTGCGCGCCCCTGCTCCTACCTGAGTTGATGGCTGTAACCGTCAGTTGCAAAGGGGAGCTCAGCACATGACCGAAGACGACCGGACCGACGACACACCGAAGTCCTACCGCCCGATCGACGCCCAGGGGTTCCGGGAGTTCATCTCGCGTGGCTGGGGTCCGGTGGACCGTTCGGTGACCGTGCCCGAGGGGCTGGCGGAGGCGGCCGCCGAGCACCGGATGAAGCTGGCTGCGGCGTTGCCGGGGCGGCGGATCGCGGTCGCGGCCGGCCGGGCGCCGGTCCGGTCGAACGACACCGATTACGCGTTCCGGGCGGACAGCGACTTCGTCTGGCTGACCGGCTGCCAGGCCGAAGGCGCCGTACTGGTGATGTCGGCCGACGGCGACGCGACGTTGTACCTGCGGGAGACGGCCGGGCCGGGCGAGGCCGACTTCTTCGCGAACGCACGCGACGGTGAGCTGTGGGTCGGCCCGGTGCCGGGGCTGAAGGACTGGTCGGAGGCGTTGCAGATCGCCTGCCGCCCGATCGAGGAGCTGCCGGCCGCGGTGCGCGGCGCCGTACCGTTCATGCTGTCGACGCCGGGCGTCGAGCCGCTGCTGGACGCACTGGTCCGGACCTCGCCGACCGACGGGAACTCGCTGCGTCAGACGCTGGCCGAGCTGCGCCGGATCAAGGACGACTGGGAGCTGGACCAGCTGCGCGAGGCCGTCGCGGCCAGCGTGCTCGCGTTCGGCGACGTCGCGAAGGAGCTGCCGGAGGCCATCCGCGGCGGCGGTGAGCGGTGGCTGCAGGGCACCTTCGACCGGCGCGCGCGGACCGCCGGGAACGGCGTCGGGTACGCCTCGATCGTTGCCGCTGGCAAGCACGCGCCGGTGCTGCACTGGGTCCGCAACGACGGCCCGGTGAACGAGGGCGACGTGATCCTGCTCGACGCCGGCGTCGAGACCCGGACGCTCTACACGGCCGACGTGACCCGGACCTTCCCGGCGACGGGTGAGTTCACCGACGCCCAGCGGCAGGTGTACGACCTCGTCCACAAGGCGCAGCTGGCGTCACTCGACGCCGTCAAGGTCGGAGCGCCGTACCGGGCCTTCCAGTACGCCGCCCTGCGCACGCTGGCCGAAGGGCTGCGGGACTGGGGGCTCCTGGACGTGTCGCTCGACGAACTGCTCGGCCCGGACGGCCAGCAGCACCGGCGGTACATCGTCTGCGGCACCGGCCACTACATCGGCCTGGACGTGCACGACTGCGACGCGTCCCGGCCGGAGGCGTACTTCGCCGGCGAAATCGAGGCGGGTATGGCGCTGGCGGTCGAGCCGGGGCTGTACTTCCACCCGCACGACGAGACCGTGCCGCCCGAGCTCCGCGGCATCGGGATCCGGATCGAGGACAACGTCGTCGTGCATTCCGACCGCCTCGAGATCCTCACCGCCGACCTGCCGATCACGGCCGACGGCCTGGAGAACTGGACCCAGTCCCACCTAGGCCGTGTCTGACGCGCGGTAGCCGCGAAATCACCCAAAATTATTCGTCACAAGCAGTAACACCGAAGCCCCCGGCAACGATGTAGCGAGCGGGGGAGGGTCGAATCGGCCCGGCGCGTGGCAGTGGGGGGCCGCGACCACGCGCCAGGGCCGAGCCGGCCGAGCTGGAGCCCGGGGGACTCCGGTTTGCCTGGGGACACGGGGGTAGCGAGATGAACCTACGAGTGCGCGTGGTGCACTGCGGCGGCCGGCACTGGTACGCCGACATCGACGACGCCGACGATCCGCAGCCCGACGACCCGTTCTGGTACGTCGACAACTGCCGATCCCAGACGCAGGCACTCCAGACCGCCTGCGCCGAGCTCCGTCTGCTGTCGGGCCGGATGGTCCGCGGCGACCACCTCGACCGCGTGCTCGAGGTGACCGGAGTACCGGTCTGACGACTCCCGGGCAGGCGTCTGGTTGGGAGACGCCTGCCCGGGGCAGTACCTACACGGGCGGTACGGCGGCGCAGCTCGTGCCGCGCTTCGGCACGTCCAGCGTGAGCAGATAGGCGTCCACGGTGTTCTGCATGCACGGGCTGCTGTTGTAGCTGCCGTGTCCCCAGCCCTCGTAGGTGAACAGAACGCCGTACCGGCCTAGCTGGCGTTCGACGCTGCGGGCCCAGTTGTAGCCCGTGGCCGGGTCGTGGCGGGCGTTGATCAGCAGGATCGGGTCGTCCAGGTCGCGTACCTTCAGCCGGTGCTGCGGGTTGTCCGCCGCGGGCATGCCGAGGCACATCGAGACGGCCATCAGCTGGCCGGGGTAGCGCATGTCCGGGTTGTTCCGGGCCAGTCGGGTGAGCAGGCCGGCGTACTCCTGGTAGTTGCGGACCGGGAGGTTCCAGTCCTGGCAGAAGACCGCGAGCGTGTTGGAGGCCAGGCCGGTCGGCACCGGCGGCTGCCCGGTCGGCGGCGCGCTGGCGTCGAGGGTCTTCAGCATGGTCGCGAGGTCGGTCCAGCGCGGTCCGTAGAGCATGCGGAACACGTTGAAGCTCAGCCAGTACGGCGTGATCGGCAGCGTCGGTCTCTGCGGATCAGGCACCGCACCGCGATCCGCCCGGGCCAGCAGGTCGTCCCACAGCGCGTGGATGTCCCGACCGTGCAGCGCGCAGGCCGTCGTACTCACGCACCACTTCACGAACTCGTCGAACGAGTCCTGAGCAGCCCATGCCTGCGAGTCGAGGAACGAGCGAGCCGAGTCGGCGCTGTGGTCGACCACGCTCTCTACGACCATCGCCCGGACGCGCTTCGGGTACGTCTCGGCGTACTGCGCCCCGAGCAGCGTTCCGTACGAGCTGCCGTGGAACGAGATCGCCGACTCACCCAGCGCGGCGCGAATCGCGTCCACGTCCCGGACTGTCTGCCAGGTGTCGATGTGGTCGTAGACCGGACCGGTGTTGGACCGGCAGTCGGCGGCCAGGTCGCGGTTGTAGCTGATCGTCGCGGCGAACTCGGCCTGGCTCTTGATGACCGGCGACGGCTGCTTGGCCAGCAACGCGGCCGAGCACTTCACCGGGTTGCTCCGGGCGATGCCCCGCGGGTCGAAGCTGACCACGTCGAACCGGTCCTGCACCCGCTGGCTGAACCGGCTCATCCCGGTCTTCACCCGGTCGACACCGGAGTCACCGGGACCGCCCGGGCCCCACACCAGCACGCCCACGCGGTCGCCCGGGTTCTTCGCCGTACGGCGGGCGATCGCCAGCCCGAACGTGGGTCCGTCCGGGTTGTGCCAGTCGACCGGGACCTGCAGAGTCGCGCACTGCGAGCCCTCGACCACCTCCGGCTTGTCTTTGCCCTCCGGCTTGCAGTCGGCCCACTGCACCGTGGTCTCGGCAACGGCCGGCATCGGCAGCGTCACGAGGCCGGCGGTCGCGACACCCAGCGCCACTCCGGACGCGAGGACGCGTTGTCTGAATCTCATCAGGGAGATCTCCTGTCTGCGGAAACTCCCTCGATCCTCGGCAACCGTTTGCTCGGCCACATCGGGGACGAGCCCCCGGCCGACCCCGGGTGCGCCTTGGGGGACTTGTTAGGGTCGGTCGCTGATGAGTACAAAGCACGCGGTGTGGTTCCGGTGGGTGGCGATCGCGGAGGCGGTCTCCTGGACCGGGTTGCTGATCGGCATGTTGTTCAAGTACGTGCTGTCCGACAACGAGCTCGGGGTCAAGATCTTCGGCCCGATCCACGGCGGCATCTTCGTCGTCTACGTGCTCACCGTGCTGGTCGTGCGCGGCCCGCTGCGCTGGTCCTGGCCGGTCACCCTGGCCGCGCTGGCAGCCGGCGTTCCCCCGTTGTTCACCTGGTTCTTCGAGATCTGGGCGGTGCGGACCGGCCGGATTGACGGCGGCCAGCAGGCCGCCGTACCGTCACGGACGTCAGTCAACTCAACAGCCGCATGAACCCGTGCGGGAGAGTCCCGGGCCAGGGAGACATCCTGGACCCGGGCGCCGTAGGAGCAACTCTCCCCAAGAATCTCTCAGGCACCTTCACCGTACGGGCGAGGCACCTCTGGAAGACGTCCGTCTGACAGAGCGGGGAGGACACCAAACGGTCAACGGCGACCGGAAGGAACCTCCACACGATGGCGATCAGCGTCTTCGACCTGTTCAGTATCGGGATCGGCCCGTCGAGCTCCCACACGGTGGGCCCGATGCGCGCCGCCCGCACGTTCGCACTCGGTCTGGCCGACGACGGGCTGCTCGCCCGGACGGCGAGGGTCGAGGCTCAGCTCTTCGGCTCGCTCGGTGCGACCGGCTACGGCCACGGCAGCAACAAGGCCGTCCTGCTCGGTCTCGAGGGCGCGGACCCCGAGACCGTGATCACCCACTCCGTCGACGCCCGGGTCGAGACGATCCGCGAATGCGGCGGGCTGATGCTCGCCGGCGAGCGCGAGATCCGGTTCGACGAGAACACCGACCTGACGATGCACCGGCGCAAGGCGCTGCCGTACCACCCCAACGGGATGATGTTCACCGCCCGTACGGCGGACGGCGAGGTGCTCCGGGAGCGCACCTACTACTCGGTCGGCGGCGGCTTCGTGGTCGACGAGACCGCGGCCGCCGGGGACCGGATCGTGCCGGACACCACCGCGCTGAAGTACCACTTCAGCACCGGCGCCGAGCTGCTCGACCGGTGCCGTGAGTCGCAGCTGTCGATCAGCGAGGTGATGCTCGCGAACGAGCTGGCCTGGCGGACCGAGGACGAGATCCGCGACGGCCTGCTGCGGATCTGGCAGGTGATGCAGGACTGCGTCCGCGAGGGCTGCGAGACCGAGGGCATCCTGCCCGGCGGCCTGAAGGTGCCGCGGCGGGCGCACGCGCTGCACACCCGGCTGAGGTCGGACCCGTGGTCGGTCGACCCGCTCAAGGTGATGGACTGGGTCAACCTGTTCGCGCTCGCGGTGAACGAGCAGAACGCGTCCGGCGGCCGGATCGTCACCGCCCCGACGAACGGCGCCGCGGGCATCATCCCCGCCGTGCTGCACTACTACCGCCGGTTCGTGCCGGGATCGAGCGACGACGGCGCCGTCCGGTTCCTGCTGACCGCCGGCGCGATCGGTGTGCTCTACAAGGAGAACGCCTCGATCTCCGGTGCCGAGGTCGGCTGCCAGGGCGAGGTCGGCTCGGCCTGCTCGATGGCCGCGGCCGGCCTGTGCGAGGTGCTCGGCGGCACCCCGCAGCAGGTCGAGAACGCGGCCGAGATCGCGATGGAGCACAACCTCGGCCTGACCTGCGACCCGGTCGGCGGGCTGGTCCAGATCCCCTGCATCGAGCGCAACGCGATGGCCTCGGTGAAGGCGATCAACGCGGCCCGGATGGCGATGCACGGCGACGGCGTGCACGTCGTCACCCTGGACAAGGTGATCAAGACGATGCGCGAGACCGGCGCCGACATGAAGATCAAGTACAAGGAGACGTCCCGCGGCGGCCTGGCCGTCAACGTCATCGAGTGCTGAGCAGCCCCGCGTCCTGCACGTGGGCGTTGTGCCCGAGCCCCGGGTAGACGACCACCTGGTCGTGCAGGGCGCGGAGCTCCTCGTCGGTGTTCATCGGGTCGCCCTCGCCGCGCGCCAGGACGAGGTCGGCCTTGCACTCCGCGATCAGCTTCGGCATGTCCGGGGCGCCGACGCCGAACGTGCCGGGGTCCATGGCCAGTCGCCAGCGACCGTCGACCTCAGCCAGGCCGTGCTCGACCACCGGGTCGCTCGGGTCGGCCAGTCCCTGCAGGCCGGAGACCTTCAGGAACCGCGCGGCCGCGTCCTCCCGGGTGTCGAACCAGGCGATCGGCTTCTGCGCCAACGCGGCCGCCCGGCCCAGGTCGTCCTCGGTCCAGGCGACCTTCACGCCGACCGCGACGACGCGGTCGACCTCGACACCGTACCGGCCGCTCGCCAGCTCGAGGGCGATCACGCCGCCGAGTGAGTGGCCGACGATGACGACGGCACGCCGTACCGGAAGGGTCTCGGTGACCGCGGCGGCCATCGAGCCGAAGGTGTACGACGGCAGCGCGGCGGCCGAGCCGTGTCCGGGCAGGTCGGGGGCGAACCGCGGTTGCGGCCAGGCGTCCCAGACCCGGCCGTTGGCTCCGAGGCCGTGCAGCAGCACCAGTGCAGACATGAGAGCAGGCTTCCACATCAATGACCGCGGCCGCAGGCCGGATTGGCGCGTCATCAGCTAACGCACTGCAATTCTACGAATGCGTAACGGAACGGACATGCCGAATAGTTGCGATCTAGTGTGGAATTTCTTCCAAGGACTGTTTCAAGCGCCGGATCAGCCGATAACCTGCGGGACTTGTGAAGCCGATCTCTGCCGCTATGGCCCGCCCGCCCTGGCAGAACCGTCAGCGGCTGCGCCAGGCCGGGTTCGTGGCAGGCGGTCTCCTGTTCCTGTACGCCGTCCTGGTGCTGATCGCCCTGCTCGGCGGTCCCCGGATCGGCGCGGCGTTCCTGCCGCTGCCCGGCGGCGGCCCGGAACCGGCCAACCCGGTCGCCGGCCTCGAGCCCAGCAGCCGGGTCCCGACCAGCGGCCCGTCCGTCCCGCGCGGCTCCGAGACCCCGGTCCCGACCCAGCCGCCGACTCCGGGCGAGACCCCGCCGTTGCCCTCGACAACGACCACCACGGCGCCGGCCGTGGTCACCACCGAGGGGCAGCCGGCCACCCCGTGCCCGACGCCGAAGCCGACTCCTGAGCTGGTCGACCACCAGGAGCCGACTCAACCGCCGGCCACCAAGCTGCCGCCGAAGCCGACCACCACGACCACGACCGGCGATCCCACGACGCAGCCCACCGAGCCGCCGACCACGACCGACCCGCCGCCGACCACCCCGACGAACCCGCCGACCACTCCGGACGACCCCGAGGACCCGGACCCGCCGACGCTCGGCGGCGTCCTGACCGCGATCCTCGACACCCTCGGGCTCTAGTACGCCTCGACCTCCGTGGTCGGTGCGTTGCCGGTGATCGTGCGTTTCAGGTCGACCTGCCAGGACTGGTTGCGGCCGAAGGAGCGCTCGAACTTCTGGAACGAGCAGTCCGCGCTGAACTGGCGTCGCGACGGGCTCCAGTCGGTGCCGCTCTTGAAGTAGAGCGAGTAGGCGCCGCCGATCCGGCTGATGGTGGCGGTCTTGCCGGCCTCGACGTACGTCATCACGTGCGGTTTGCTCGGCGGCTGGCCGGTGCTGACGATCGAGATCGCGACGTCGTTCGCCGTACCGTTTATGACCCGGAGCCGCCCGGAACCGGCGGGACCGCGGCGGACCAGGGTGTCGCCGTTGGCCGGGGTCTCCGCTTCCGGCTCGGGCCCGGGGTCGGGCAGGGAGTTGCCGAAGCGGAGGTCGAGCTTGCGGAGCGCGACGATCGCGCTGCTCAGGTCCGCCCGCAACCGGCGTTGGACCTTCTGCGACGTGTAGGCGACGCCGCCGCAGCGGGCGTTCGACTCGGTCCGATCCGAGGTGGACAGGGCGTCGGCGGCAGCCTCGAGGCCGCCGGACAAGACCTTGTGGACACCGGCGAGCCGGCGGGTGACCGTCAGCTCGGCCAAGTCCTCGGCCGCGGCGTTGAGGGATGCGGCGAGGTTGTCCATCGTCTGGGTCAGCGCCTCGGCGGTGCGGACCCGGGTCAGCGCGCGCAGGTCACCTGCCAGACCCTGCTCGATCTTCGTCAGTTCCGATTGGTACGCCGCCGAGCCGAGCGGACCGACTGGCGTCGAGACCCCCGGAGCCTCGACCGGCGGCGTACTGATCGAGGGCGTGGTCGAGGTGCTGTCGACCATGGGTGGTTCGCTGCAGCCGGAGAGCAGGACGAAACCCGCGCACAGCACAGCAAAGCGATTCATGCAGTTCCCCCCAGGTCTCCCCAAACCCCTGTGCCGCAAAGGGTATGCGGGCACAGGGGTCTAAGCGAGGGGGTCAGTCGAAGTTGTGATCCGCGCAACCGATCAGGCGAACCGTGAGCGGTCCGTCGGTCGTCACGTTCAGGTCCGCGTCGCACGTCACCTTGGCCTGAGGCGGGTCGATCGTCACCGTCCGGATGTTCGTGGCGGTGAGTCGAGTTGGTTCGCGACCGGTGCGCTGACCGGAGCCGGCTTGGTCCGGTACTCCGTCGTGTACGCGTTGACCGGGACCGTCGACCCGGTCTCCACACCCGCACCGGTCACGACGACCGCGACGTTACCGGTGTCTTCTTTCCGGTGGCCGCGTCGGTGATGTCACCGGTCCGGCCGTGCACGGTGACGAACTTCTCGGCCGGCACTCGCTCACCTTCGCCTACACCTACCCGACCGACCCGGCGTACCGCGGTGACCAGTTGGGCGCCCTGGTCGTCGTACACGCAGCCCTGGTTGAGGAACTCGCCGGAGCGGTAGGCGCTGGTGTGGCAGATCATCGTGGGGCTCGCCGGCCAGATGCCGGTGTTCTGCAGCTGCGGGGCGGTCGGCGGGGGAGGATTGAAGTGCATGTGTACGCCGTCCGTCAAGAATCTGACATATGACAACGTTGTTCGGTCGACTGGAGAGTGGTTTGGTTGACGGGTCAGGCGACTCGGTCGGTGGTGGAGAGGTCCCGGAAGAAGCGGGTGGCGGGGTCCTTGAGGGCTTCGTGGGCCTGGAGGAAGAGGTCGTGGGCCTCGCGGCCGTGCCAGCCGGCCGGGAGGAGCTCTTCGGGGAGGTCGGGGTCGCGGAACGGGAACATCCGGTAGTCGTGCACGAGTTCCATCCGCTCGACGAGCGCCTGCCGCGGTGACACGCCGCCGCCGCGGTACGCCTTCATCCGCGGCCGGTACGTGCGCAGCAGCTCGGCATAGTCCGCGTCCAGCGACTCCAGGTCCCAGCACCGCGCGGCCATCTCCCGGTCGCGCGACAACCCGGACGACGTGCACTGCAGCAGATCCAGCCGTACGGCGGGTTGGTCCGCGAAATGCTCCTGGACCTCAGTCAGCCGGTTGTGCGGACAAACCCAGGTCGACGACGCCAACGGCCCGAACCCGAGCCAGGCCAGCTCCTTCCGCAGCTCCTCACGCAGACCGCGTTCGCTCTCCGGGACCGAGTAGATCACCATCGACCACTGCCGATCCCACGGCTCCCGGGACCTCTCGAAGATCCTGGTCCGGCCCTCGTCGAGCAGCCGCCAGCTCTTGTCGTTGAGCGCGTAGACGGTCTCGCGGCCGTCCCGCCGGGTGTCGAACCAGCCCTCGCGCCGCAGCCGCGCCATCACCACGCGCACCGTGCTCTCGCCGACGTCGAAGCACTCCAGGAGGGCGGTGAGCGTCCGCAGCCGCACCTCGCCGCCGTGGTACCGGATGTAGTCGCCGAACAGGTCGAAGACGATCGACCGTGGCTTCATGGCGTCTCCTCGGAGCCGTTCCCAGTGGTTCGCTGCGCTCATCCTCTCATGATGCCATCAAAAGCGTGTCAAAGTCTTGACGGTCGTCTGTGATCAGTTCTACTTTCGGAACATCCCCAGCCAGCCCGGTACGAATCGAGGGCCCGCACATGACCAGTCCCACCGCCACCATCGCCCGGTCCCGCGCCGGTCTCTGGGTGGTCGCCATCTGCTTCGTCACGATCGTCTTCGACGGTTACGACCTGATCGTGTACGGCGCCGTCGTACCGTCGCTGCTGAAGAATCCCGACTGGCAGCTGACCGCCGCCCAGGCCGGCGCGATCGGCAGCTACGCGCTCACCGGCATGGTGATCGGCACGCTCTGCGTGGGCGCGCTGACCGACATCGTCGGGCGCCGCCGGATCATGTTCGCCAGCATCATCTGGTTCTCGCTCGCGATGGGGGCGACCGCCCTGGCGCCCAATCCCGAGGTCTTCGGCCTGCTGCGGTTCATCACCGGTCTCGGCCTCGGCGGCGTGGTCCCGACCGCGATCGCGCTGACCGTCGAGTACGCGCCGCCGCACCGCCGGAACTTCAACAACGCGCTGATGTTCTCCGGCTTCTCGCTCGGCGGTGTGCTCGCGGCCGTCCTCGCGATCAACCTCGTGCCCACGCAGGGGTTCCGGATCATGTTCTGGATCGGGATGGCGCCGCTCGTCCTGGTGCTGCCGCTGGCCTGGAAGTTCCTGCCCGAGTCGGTCAGCTTCCTGCAGGCGCGCGGCCGCCACGACGAGGCCGCTGCCCTGGCCGCCAAGTACGGCGTCCAACCCGAGCCTGTCGCGACCGACTCCAGCAGCAAGTGGAGTGCACTCGCCGTACTGTTCGGACGCAAGCACCTCGCCGCGACCATCCTGTTCGGGCTGGCCAGCTTCTTCGGGCTGCTGCTCGTCTACGGGCTCAACACCTGGCTCCCGCAGATCATGCGGCAGTCCGGCTACCCGCTCGGCTCGTCGCTGCGGTTCCTCCTGGTGATGAACCTCGGCGCGATCGTCGGCGCACTGGTGGCCTCGACGCTCGCCGACCGGTTCGGCTCGAAGGTCGTCACCACGGTCGCGTTCGCCCTGGCCGCCTTCTCGATCTACACGCTGAGCGTCAACCCGGCCGCGGTCGCCCTCTACCTGCTGATCGCGATCGCCGGCCTGGGCACGGTCGGCACCCAGATCCTCGTCAACGGGTACGTCGCCACGCACTATCCGGCCGGGAGCCGGGCCACCGCGCTCGGCTGGTCGCTCGGCGTCGGCCGGCTCGGCGCGATCGTCGGCCCGCTGTTCGGTGGCTGGGTGCTCGACTCCGGGCTTAGCCTCGACTGGAACTTCTACGGTTTCGCCGTCCCGGCCGTCCTCGGTGCGCTGGTGATCGCCGCCGTACCGCGGACCGCGCGGGAGCGCCGGCCGGAGCCGGCGCTCGGCACGACTCCCCAGACGACCCAGGCCTGAGAGGAACCAGCAAATGCGGATCGCATGTGTCGGCGGCGGGCCGGGCGGGTTGTTCCTCGCCACCCTGGTGAAGGCGAGTGACCCGTCGGCCGAGGTGACCGTGTTCGAGCGCAACCGCGCGGACGACACGTTCGGCTTCGGGGTGGTGTTCTCCGACGCCACGCTGGCCGCCATCCACGCCGCCGACCCGGTGGTCCGCGACGCGCTCACGCAGTACGGCGTGCACTGGGACGCGATCGAGGTCCGGTTGAAGGGTGAGCGGTTCCGGTGTGGCGGGATGGGCATGGCGGCGATCGCCCGCAAGACGCTGCTCGCCGTATTGCAGCAGCGGGCCGTCGACGTCGGAGTGACGCTGCGATTCGAGACCGAGGTGGACCTGGACGACCTGACCGGGTACGACCTGGTCGTGGCGGCCGACGGCGCCAACTCACGGATCCGGGAGCGGCTGGCGGGCGTTCTCGAGCCGATGGTGGAGGCGGCGGCGGCGAAGTTCATCTGGTTCGGTACGACGTACCACTTCGACGGACTCACCTTCGTCCACGAGCGCGGCGACGACGGCGTGTTCGCCGTCCACGGGTATCCGATCAGCCCGGACGTGAGTACGTTCATCGTCGAGACGGACCGGGACTCCTGGCTGCGGGCCGGGCTGGACGAGTTCGACGTGTCGCAGCCGCCGGGGCCGAGTGACCTGAAGACCAAGGTGTACCTGGAGAAGTTGTTCGCCGAGCAGATCGACGGTCATCCGCTGCTGGTGAACAACTCGCGCTGGGGGAGCTTCCGGACCCGGCGGACCGGGCGCTGGTCGCACGGCAACGTCGTACTGCTCGGGGATGCCGCGCACACGGCGCACTTCTCGGTCGGCTCGGGAACGAAGATGGCGATGGAGGACGCGGTCGCGCTGGCTGCGGCCCTGACCTCGTACGACGACATCCCGGCGGCGCTGGCGGCGTACGAGGAATCGGCTCGGCCCTCGGTGGAGAAGATCCAGGGGTCGGCGCGGCCGAGTCTGTCCTGGTGGGAGCACTTCGGGCGCTACCACGACTCGCTCGAGCCGTGGCAGTTCGCCTTCCACTTCCTCACCCGCAGCATCAGCGGCGGGAAGCTGGCCCGGCGCGATCCGGCCTTCGTCGCGGCGACGCGTACTGCGTGGCACGCGGAGAACGGCCCGGCTCCGCTCGACACGCCGTTCCACTCGGGCGGGCTGTCGTTGCCCGGTCGGTGGGTGGATGTCGCGGAGGTCGGTAATCGTGCCTTGTGGATCGAGGCTCCGGTTGATGAGCAGGGGCTGCCGGCGGCGCTGGCTTCGCTGCATTCCGGCGTACTGGCCGGTCCTGCGGTGGTGGCGGTGCACGGTGGTTCGCGGTTGACGCGGACGCTGCTGGCGGAGGAGTCGCGGCTGGTGGCCGGGACGCCTGCCCTGGTGGTCGATGACGAGCTGACCCCGGACGAGGTCGAGACCCTCCTGCTCTCCGGGCGTGCCGATCTGGTGGGCCGGACCAGCGGCCGCGTCACCGGGGTCAGCCCGACCGTGGGAGGGAGCGCGTGAACGGGCTCGAGGGGTTGTTCACCCCTCGCGGGGTCGCAGTGATCGGCGCCTCGCGCAACCCGGCGAAGCTCGGCGCGGTGATGGCGCGCTCCCTCGCCACGTATGACGGGCCGCTTGCGCTGGTCAACTCCCGGGACTCGCAGCTGCACGGCTCGGTCGCCGAAGCGGTCGACGTACTCGGCGCTCCGATCGACCTCGCAGTTGTCTGCGTCCCGGCGCCGGCCAGCGCGGACGCAGTCGCTGAAGCAGCCAAGGCTGGTGCCAGCGCGGCCCTGGTGTGTGCCGGTGGGTTCGCTGAAGCCGGTCATCCCGAGTACCAGGAGGCGTTGGCTGAGGTTGTCGACCGCTATGGCATCCGCGTGCTCGGCCCGAACACGTCCGGCTTCCTGGTGCCCTCGCGCAAGCTGACCGCCAGCTTCGTGCCGAGCGCTGCCACAGTGCCGTCCGGCGGAGTGGGCGTGGTCGCGGCGAGCGGCGGCGTCAACCACGCGCTCTCGTTCCTCTTGGCCGAGGCCGGGTACGGCGTCAGCGTCGCCGTCGGCCTGGGCAACGCGGTGGATGTGGACATGGTCGACGTACTCGACTATCTGCTGGACGACCCGGCGACGACTGCAGTTGCCCTGCACATCGAGTCGGTGGCGCACGGGTCGCGGCTCGTGCACGCGGTGGCGCGGTTGTCGTCGGTGAAGCCCGTGGTCGCGCTGGTTGTCGGGCGCAACGACGTGGGGGAGTTCGCGCAGTCGCACACGGGTGCGCTGGCCACCTCCTGGCGTACGACACGGGGAGTACTCCGGCAGGCCGGTGCGGTGCTGGTCGACGACGAACGCCAACTGGTCGATGCAGTGGGCGCGTTGTCGATGACTCGGTTGGCTCCGTCGGCGGACCCTGGTGTCGGTGTGGTGACTGCGCAGGCAGGTCCCGGACTGCTGTTGTTGGACGGGTTGCGAGACTCCGGGGTCCGGGTGCCGGTGTTGTCGAACGCTGCACAGGCTCGCCTGGGCGAACTGCTTCCACCGATGACCTACCAGGCCAACCCGGTCGACACGGGCCGGCCGGCGCCGGGCTTCGGTGAGGTCGTGTCCGTGGTCGGCGACGACCCGGCGGTCGACCTGGTCGCGGTGTACGCGTTGTCGGAGCCTGACAGCCTCGACCTGGCCGCCGAAGTCTCCCCGCTGGCCCGTTGCACGCCTACTGTGGTCGCCGTGGGCGGTTCCACCGCGGACGTCGTCGCAGTCCGGTCGGGCCTGAACAGCCATGGCTATCCGGTAGCCACCAGCCCGACCGCCCTCACGCATGCGATCCGAGCCCTGGTGGAAGACGCCAGGCTGTCTTTCCGCAGCTCTGGTGACCCGGGTCCGATGCCGTCGGTCGTCGTTCCGCCAGGTCCCTGGGACGAGCACCAGGCCAAGTCCGTCTTGGACACCCTGGGCATCGTCACCCAACGCCGGGTCCCCTGCGCGTCACCCGACGAAGCCCACGCCGCCCTCGATTCCCTCGGCGGTCCGGTCGCCGTCAAGATCCTCGACGCCGCGGTCCTCCACAAGACCGAGATCGGCGGAGTGCACCTCGGTGTGCGCACGCACGGCGACCTGACCGACGCCTTGGCCGCGCTGGGCGATCGGCGGGTGCTCGTGGAGGCCATGGCACCGCCTGGTGTCGACCTGATCGTCGGTGCCCGTCGCGACCCGGTGTTCGGGCCTGTTGTGCTCGTGGGCCTCGGCGGCACGACAGCAGAGGCGCTTGCTGATGTCGCCGTACGTGCTGCGCCGTTGTCCGTCGCTGAAGCGGCGGCGATGCCGGATGAGCTGCTGGGGCATGCATTGCTGCACGGCTGGCGTGGTGGGCCGGTGCTGGACGCTGTGGAGCTTGCACAGGTGGTGCGGGCCCTCGGTGCGGTCTTGCTGGCCGCACCGGAGGTCGACGAGATCGAAATCAATCCCCTCCGGCTGACCCGCGACGGCTTGGTCGCGCTGGACGCCGTGATCGTGAGCAAGGAGCAGTGATGGTCAGTCCGATCGCCGATGGTGTCGTCCCCTGGCCTGCCGAGGACGCGGCACGCTATGTCGCGGCCGGCTACTGGGAAGGCCGGAGTCTGCCCTTCCACATCTGGCAGCAGGCGGACCGTACGCCGGACAAGCTCGCACTGGTGGATGGTGAGGTCAGGTTGACCTACGCCGAGCTGACCGGTCGTGCCGATGGCGCTGCGGCCAGGCTGCTGGAGTTGGGACTGCGTGCGGACGACCGGATCGTCGTACAGCTTCCGAACGGGTGGGAGTTCGTCGTTCTCACGCTGGCTTGTCTGCGGGCCGGCGTCGTACCGGTGATGGCGTTGCCTGGTCACCGCTATCACGAGCTGTCGTATCTGGCGGCGCACGCCGAGGCTGCGGCTATCGCCGTACCGGATGTGCTGCGGGACTTCGACCACCAGGAGCTCGGGCATCGGCTCGTGGGCGAGGTGGAGTCGTTGCAGCACGTGCTGGTCGCTGGTGACGACCTGCGCGGCGACAGCGTTGACTTGCGGTCGCTGTGCTCGGAGGCCGGCGTTTGGGACGGGCCGGAGCCGGACAGTCGGAGTGTGGCGGTCTTCCTGTTGTCCGGTGGTACGACGGGACTGCCGAAGCTGATCGCTCGGACGCATGACGACTACACGTACAACGCCAAGCGCAGCGGTGAGGTGTCCGGCATGGATGCCTCGACGGTCTACCTGGTCTCGCTACCGGCCGGGCACAACTTCCCACTCGCCTGTCCCGGTCTGCTGGGCGCGCTGCTGGTCGGTGGGACTGTGGTGATGCTGCCGAGCCCAGAGCCGCGCCGGGCCTTTGCCACGATCGCTGTTCAGGGTGTCACGCACACTGCGGTGGTGCCTGCGGTTGCACAGCGCTGGCTGGACGACTATGCGGGTGAGGACCTGTCGTCGCTGCGGGTGCTGCAGGTTGGGGGAGCCCGGCTGGCCGACGAGGTGGCTCGCAAGATCAAGCCCGTGCTGGGCTGCACGCTGCAGCAGGTGTTCGGGATGGCGGAGGGTCTGCTCAACTACACTCGCCTCGACGACCCTGAGGACGTCATCTGCACCACCCAGGGGCGGCCGATGTGCCCCGACGATGAAGTGCAGGTCGTCGATCCCTTGGACAACCCGGTCCCTGCCGGCGAACCGGGCTCACTCCTGACCCGCGGCCCATACACCCCGCGCGGCTACTACAAGGCCGAGCAGCAGAACGCCCGCGCCTTCACCCCCGACGGCTGGTACCGCAGCGGCGACATCTGCCGCATCGTTGCCGGTGGCAACCTGATCGTCGAGGGCCGCGACAAGGACATGATCAACCGGGCCGGCGAGAAGATCTCCGCCGAAGAGGTCGAGAACCTCACCTACACCCTGCCCCAGGTCCAGCAGGTCGCCGCCATCGCCATGCCCGACCCCCGCCTGGGCGAACGCGTCTGCCTCTACGTCGTCCCCCGCGAAGGCGCCGGCGTCACCCTCGAAGCCGTCCGCCACTCGATGGAACAACTAGGCGTAGCCGCCTACAAACTCCCCGAACACCTGGTCCTCGTCGAAGAACTCCCCACCACCAAGGTAGGCAAGATCGACAAGGCCGCCCTCCGCACGGACATCGCGACCCGGCTCGAAGCCGAGCACGGTCACGTCTCCGCCCGCAGCTAGTCTCGCGGGGTTGGGCGGACGAAGGGGAAGGCTAGGGTGGCGCGGATGTTTTGGCCGGTGAGCATCATCATGACGCGGTCCACGCCGATGCCGAGGCCGCCGGTCGGGGGCATGGCGTACTCGAGGGCGGAGAGGAAGTCTTCGTCGAGGGACATGGCTTCGGGGTCGCCGGCGGCGGCTTTCAGGGACTGGTCGGTGAGCCGGCGGCGTTGTTCGACCGGGTCGACGAGCTCGGAGTACGCCGTACCGATCTCGGCGCCGAAGGCGACCAGGTCCCAGCGTTCGGCCAGGCGCCCATCGGAGCGGTGGGTCCGGGTGAGCGGTGACGTCTCGAGCGGGAAGTCGGTGTAGAACGTCGGCAGGGTCGTGGCCGGCTCGACGAGCTCGTCGTACAGCTCGAGGACCAGCTCGCCCGCCGTCAGCTCGAAGGTCGTGTGTACGCCGTGCGTCGCACACAACCCGCGCAGTTCCTCGACCGTGGTGTCCGCCGAGATCGACCTCCCGGTAGCGCGCCCGACCGCGTCGTGGACGGTGATCACCGGCCAGTCGCCGGAGATGTCGATCTCGCCGTCCGGCCGCTGCACCACCGGCTTGCCGAACACCGCGGTCGCGGCCTCGATCAGCAGTTCCCGGGTGAGCTCGCGCATCACGTGGTAGTCGGCGTACGGCTGGTACGCCTCGACCGAGGTGAACTCCGGGTTGTGCGTCGCGTCCGCGCCCTCGTTGCGGAAGTTCCGGTTCAGCTCGAACACCTTGCCGAGCCCGCCGACGCTGAGCCGCTTCAGGAACAGCTCCGGCGCGATCCGCAGGAACAGCTCGGTGTCGTAGGCGTTGATGTGCGTCGCGAACGGCCGTGCGTTCGCCCCGCCGTGCACGGCCTGCAGCATCGGCGTCTCCACCTCGATGAACCCGCGCGCCTCGAAACCGTTGCGCAGGGCCCGTACCGCCGTACTGCGCTGCTGCATCATCCGCAACGAGTCCGGATTCATCACCAGGTCGAGATGCCGCTGCCGGACCCGCGCCTCCGGGTCGGTGAACCCCTTCCGCTTGTCCGGCAACGGATGCAGGCACTTCGCAGCCATCACCCAACTCGTCACCGCGATCGAGAGCTCACCGCGACGACTCGTCACGACCTCACCGGTCACGCTGACGTGGTCACCGATGTCCACCAGCCGCCGCCAGTGGTCCAGCGGCACGTCACCACACTCGTCCGCGGTCAGCATCACCTGCAGCTGCGACAGCCCGTCCTGCAACTGCGCGAACGACAGCCCGCCATGGTTCCGCATCCGCATCACCCGCCCGGTCACGGACACGGTCGCGCCGGTGCGATGGTCGGCCGGCAGATTCGGGTACAGCGAGCGAATCCGCTCCAGGTCCTCCGTCCGCGGCACGTTCACGGGATACGGATCGATGCCAGCAGCAACAAGCTCGGCCAGCTTGGTACGGCGGATCTGCTCCTGCTCGGTCAGCTTCCGATCCGGCAACGCCGGCCGCAGCAGCTCCTCTTCCTGCCCGCGTACGGCGACCGCGAAAGCGTCACCGTCCGCAGCCATGATCACGTGCCGGTCGACCGTCTCCACGCTGTCGACCCGGGTCCACGGCCGTGGCGCCGGCAGGAAGCCTTCAGCCGTCCCGGCCGCAAGCAGCACCTGGGCCAGCGATGCACCCCGCGAGTAGCAGATCAGCCGCGGCGACCAGCGCGGCAGGTACTTCTCGTTCGACTGGTACAGGCTCTCCAGCTGCCAGAACCGGGACGCAGCCGTCAGCAATGCCCTGGTCAACCGCAGCACCGGCCCGGCGCCGACCCGCTCGGCGTCGCTGAAGATCTCCCGGAACATCGCGAAGTTCAGCGAGATCCGGTGCACCCCCAGGTCCCCGCAAGCGTCCACCAGCGACGTGACCATGAACTCCATCAAGCCGTTGACCGACTCGGGATCCCGCCGCATCAGGTCGAGCGAGACACCCCGGACACCCCACGGCGCGAACGACAACAACCCGCGAACCGACCCGTCGGCGTCGCGGGCGATCACCATCACGCACCGCGCGTCGGCCGGATCGCCCAGCCGCCCGAGCGCCATCGAGAACCCACGCTCGGTCTGCGCACCACGCCACTGCTCGGCCAGCCCGACGTACTCCGACAGAGCCTCCGGCGACAGGTCGCCGTGCCGGACCACCTCGGCGTGGTACCCGGCCCGCTGGACCCGCGTCACCGCCTGCCGCACCGGCCGCATCGTCCGGCCCTCGAGCGTGAAGTCGGCGACGTCGATGATCGCCTCGTCTCCCATCGACAACGCGCGCAGTCCGGCGTCGACGTACGCGTGCGCCGCCTCCTCGCTCGCCGACAGCACGGCGGGGGACCAGCCGTAGGTGTGTGCTTCGGCCAGCCACACCTTGATCGCACCGGGCCAGTCGGCCGGGTCGCCGAGCGGATCGCCGCTGGCCAGGCTCACCCCGTTGACCACGCGGTACGCGATCGCAGCGTCCTTGGCGGGGGAGAAGATGACCGCCTTGTCGCGGCGGGTCGCGAAGTACCCGAGCGAGTCGCGTTCCCCGTGCAGCAGGAGCAGCCGCCGTACGTCGAGCTCCTCGGCCTGGCTGAGGTAGCGGACCCGGCGGACCGAGCGTAGGAAGATGGCGAACGCGATCACGAGCGAGGCGGCCGAGATGGCTCCGACGGTCAGGCCGATCCAGCCGTGCCCTTCGTGACCCCCCATCCGGCTGCGGGACTGGCCGAGGGCCGCGATGATCGCCCAGCCGATCTTCTCCCGCTGGCCGGTCAGGTCCTTCGGGAAGATCTGGGTCAGCGTGATGCTGACCGCGGCCGAGATCAGCAGGCCGGTCAGCAGCGCGCCGATCGCGAGCCGCCGGGTGCCGGGCGCCAGCCGGGCCGGGAAGGCACCGCGGATCTTCCACAGCAGCACGATGATCGCGACCACCACGACCAGCTGGGCGATGCCCCACTCCAGGTCCTGGACGGTGGCCGGGCCGAACTCTCTGAGCAGCTCGGCGTCGTTCGGGTTGGCCAGCCGGACGCTGGTGAACGCGACCGCCGCGGTCTGCTCGATCAGCCACAGTGCCTGGAACACCCACAGCACCCAGAGCAACGCGGCGCGCTTGCCGCGCAGCAAGGCACTGCCGATGACGGCCAGGTAGACCGCGGAGAAGAACGTGTGCCCGGCCGGGATGCCGAAGAAGTCGAAGGCTTGGTCCACGCGCCGGACGTACGCCGGGGCGAACAGGTGCAACGGGATCGCGATGAACGACCAGACCGAGGCGGCGACCACGACGCGGCCCACCCAGACGGCAGCGCGCTGCTGCCACTGCGGGACCACCACCTCTGCCTGAACCGGGCGCACCCAGCGATCATGCCACTAGTTCCGGGACGGTTCGGTGGCGCTGGCACTACCTTGAGGGTGTACCTGACTCGACAGTAAATGCCTTGCTCCGTGTGCGACCCTGGCGGGCATGGTGACCGTCCCGTATCGCTTGATGCGCAACGTGATGATCGCCGCCGGCGTGCTTTACTGCAGCCTGATCCTGGAAGCGGTCGCCGGCTACCCGCTCGACATCCACACGTCGTTCCTCAGCGAGCTCGGCGCGCGCGACCAGCCGACCAGCCCGTACGCCCGGGCGCTCGACCTCGGCGCCGGCGTGCTCCTGCTGATCGCCGCGATCCTCGGTCGCCCGGCGGCCCGGATGCACCGCGACATCGCGGGATTGCTGATCAGCGCGGCGGTTTTCGGCGCGGGGACGATCTTCGACTCGTTCTCGCCGATGGACTGCGCGCCGTCACCGAGCGAAGCATGCCGCGCCGCGGAGGCGAACGGTGAGGCCGGTACGGCGCTGCTGCTGCACGAGATCACCTCGACCATGGCCGGGATCGGGAGCGTTGCCATGGGCATCTTCGCGGTCCTGGTCCTACGCCGGTCGGGCTGGGGTGGAGTGTGGGGCCGCCTGGTCGCCGTACTGGCTGCCGGAGTCGCGATCACCCAGGCCTGGCTCGGCATCGAGACCGGTCTCGAGGTGCTGACCGGCAGTGACCTCCATCCGCCGGGCATCCTGCAGCGGGTCTCGGTCCTCCTGGTCTGCCTAATGCTGGCGACATTGTTACCAGGCCTGAGGCAAGCTTTCCTTCGATGACAACAACCTGGGTCCTGCTCCCTGGCCTGGCCGAGACTCCGGAGGAGTTCGCCCGGGTGGTCGAGCTGTTGCCGGGGCTGGATCTGCGGGTGATCGATCCGTGGCGGACGCCGATCACGTCGAGTGTCGACGAGCTGCGGACGGCGGCCGGCGTACCGGCGGACGCGGAGATCGGGCTGATCGGGCACTCCATCGGCGGCCTGGCGGTACTGCGGTGGGCGCTGACCCGGCCGCTCGAGGTCAGTCGGCTCGTGCTCGTCGACACCAGCCTCACGTCGGAGACCGGGGTGCGTTGGCTGTATCCGGGGACGCGGGGTGACCGGGTGGTGCGGGCGTTCCTGCGGTTGCTCGGGCGGGTCGGCGTACCGCAACTGCTCGGTCCGGCGCTCCGGCGGCTGATCGTCTGGGTCGGGAGCGCGTCGAACCGGGATCTGTTGTCCAAGGCAACCGCGCGGAAGCGGTACGGCGACGCGTTGTCCTGGCTGCTGTTCTGGGACGAGCTCGCCAACAGCTGGGAGCTCGCGGCGGAGGTCGGCACGCTGGTCGGCGGCCCGGTCGGCGAGATCGTGCCGACCACCCTTCTGGTCGCCACCGGCGGCAGCTCCCGCTTCACCGCAAACCGCTGGCTGTCCGGCCAGCAACGCCTGGCCGACACCCTCCACGGCACCGTCGAGGTCCTCCCCGACTCAGCCCACCTGGTCCACCTAGACCGCCCCGACGCCCTCGCCGACGCCATCCGCGGGTAAACCCTTCCGCTTCACGTCCTGTTGGTGCGGTGCCGCTGGTTCGAAGTTCGTGGAAGGGCCTCGGACGGCTTAGGCCGTGCTGGTGAGGGCGGGCGTCGGGAGTTTGCGCTGCCAGACCTCGTCCAGGGCCATGCGCATGGCGCCGGTGACTACTGCGTCCTCGGCCAGGGCGGAGAGCTCCAGCTTGGGGTGGTTGAGGGTGAGCAGACGGAGCTGGTCAGAGATGGCATCGAGCAATACGGCGCCCGCGCGGGCGACACCGCCACCGATCACCACGGCCGTCGGGTCCAGTACAAGTACGGCGGGGGCCAGCGCACGAGCGAAGTCCCGCGCGACCTGCTGTACGACGGCCTGCGCCACCGGGTCACGCTCGGCCGCAGCCGCGAACACGTCAGCGGTGTCCAGCTGCTCGCCACCCAGCTCGGCCAGCCGCGAGTCCGGGTTGTCGAGCGCAGCCTGACGGCCCAGCGCAGCGATCGCCTCCGAGCCGACCGCACGCTCCAGCGGTCCGCGGCTGTCCTCCGGGTTGATCACGTCGTCCGGCGCGGTTGCGATGAACCCGATCTCACCCGCAGCACCCGTGCCCCGGTGCAGCCGGCCGTCGATCACGATGCCGGCACCGAGTCGCTCGCCCCACTGCACTGCAAGCAGCGTTCCCGTGCCACCGCGAGCAGCAGCAATGGCCAGCGCGGCCAGGTTGGCGTCGTTGTCGAGCATCACCGGGCAGTCGAGCAGGCTGCGGACATGCTTGGTGAGGTCGACCGCCGACCAGCCCGGCACACTCGGGACCAGCTGGACCCGACCAGTGTGCTCGTCCACGATGCCCGGGCTCGCGGCCACCGCAGCAGCGATGTCCTCGGCCGGCACCTCGGCCTCCGCGAGCGCCTCGGTGATCACCTCACTGATGACCCCGAGCAGCTCCTGCGCCGTCCAGCCAGGCCCGGAGCGGCGGACCAGCGCAAGCTTGCGACCAGCCAAGTCGGAAACACCCACCGTCACCCGGTGCGGGCCGACGTCCAGGCCGAGCACCGGTGCTGCGCGTCCACGCAGTGAGACACGGATCGCCGGACGGCCGAGTGAGCGGTCCGCTGAGTCCGGACCGTGCTGCTGCAGCCAGCCGGCGTCCAGCAGCTCGTCGACGGCCTGGGCGACGGTCGGTCTGGCCAGACCGGTCCGCTCCACCAGCTCGGCGACGCGCAGTGGTGCGGGCGCGGAGCGGCGTACCGCGTCCAGTACCGCCGCGACGTTGATCCGCCGCAGCATCGTCGTACCGCCGCCGCCGACCGTTCCCTTGCTCATGTCCGACCCCTTGCCTGCCACTCGCCCATCCTATATAGAAAGCGAGCGTTCATAAATTACCGAGTTCTGCTGTGCCGTGCCACGCCGACGGGCGGTCGCCGAATGCGTGAGTCGACAAGTATCACCCTCGGGCCGTCCCGTCTCCCAGCACACGCACCAGTGCCGGAATCGGACCACCAATCAGTCCTGCACAACGGTGCGAGCGAAACTGCTCAGTGCCTCCCGGTCCGGTTGCTGGGTCTTGGTCATCAGGCTGGCGACATGCTTCTCCACCGTCCGTGGCGAGATGTGCAGCCGGGACGCGATCGACTTGTTCCCGATCCGGTCCACCAGCAACCGGCACACCTCGTACTCGCGGCTGGTGATGCCGAGCTGGCGCAGGTGCGCCGGCACCTGCTCGGTGCCGCTGCGGCGCTGTGACACCGTCGCTCCGAGCTGGCGCAGCAGACTGCGGCACGAGCTCGCGACCGCCTGGATGTCCGCGTTGTGGAAGTAGTCCTCGGCCTGCCGGAGCCACGCGACCGGCTCACCCCAGCCGTCGGCGTGCGCCGGCTCGGCGACCAGCCGCAGACCCAGGTACCGCGCCATCGGGTAGATCGACGCAGTCTCCAGGGCCTCGGCCACCTTGGCGTTGGCCGCGTCCACCTGACCGTCCCGTCCGAGCAGTACGGCGTGCGCCCACTGGACGAACTGCTTGTTCCACCGCATCCCACTGGCCGCCGCGGCGGTGGTCGCCTCGAAATGCGCCCAGCCGTTGCGACCGGACAGCACGCCGAGCAGCAGCCCCAGCCCGTACTTGCCCGACGTGTGCAGGGTGGTCGGGTTCTGCGCGTCGTACGCGAGGGCCTGGGCCATCTCGGAGTCGGCCAGCTCCCGGTTCTCCTCCAGCAGCGCGCAGAAGGTGCGCGCCAGGCCGTAGGAGTACGGCAGTTCGTACGACGCTCGCTCGCCACCCCAGTTGGCGGCCTCGGCCAGCGTCTCCTCCATCGCCGTACGGCGTCCCCGGTGCGCCTCCAGGATGGCCTTGGTGGACAGGAAGTAGGTCGCCGAGCGGCCGAGCCGGAGTCGCCGGGTGACCTCCAGGCACTCGTCGATGATGACCTGGGCCTTGTCGTACTCGGCGCGCAGGATCGCCTGCTGGCCGAGGATTCCGTCCACCTCGTAGGCCAGCGGGATGGCGCCGATCCGCAGCGCCTGCTGCCGGGCCCGTTCGAGCTCGACGATGCTGCCTCCGGCCAGGCAGATCGTGCCGGCCTGGAAGATGTGCGAGCACACCCGCTGGAAGGTCATGTTGTGCTCTTCGGCCACCAGCCGGGCGCGGTGGAAGTAGTCGATCGATCGGTCGAGGTCGTGCTCGCGCGACAGGATGCCGAGCAGTTGCAGCGCGTCGCAGGCGACCGCGGGCAGATCGGCGCGTTCGGCCGCTGCTGCGGCGCGGGTGGCCAGCTCGGTCGCGGCCTTGAGCCGGCCGGGACTCGGCCGGGCCAGCTCGAGGTGTGCGGCGATCGCGTCGACCGGGGCGAGGTCGGCGTCGCCGGCGTCGATGCCGAGCAGCGACCGTGCGGTCGCCACCTGGGTCAGTGCGGCGGACCAGCGGCCGGCCATGTGCTCGAGGTTCGCCAGCTGCACGTGCAGTGCGGCGACCTTGCGGCTGTCCAGGTTGCGGTCGGCCATCTCCTCGATCGTTGCCGCGTGCGCCGTACTGGTCTCGAACTGGCCGGTCTCACTCAGTGCGATCAGCAACGACCCGAGCACCTCGGCCCGGTAGCTGGTGTCGGAATCGCTGGCCAGCAAGGCGGTTGCCCGCTCCAGCAGCTTCACCGCGGACGCCATCGATCCCTCGTCGAACGAGCGTCGCCCGGCCATGGCGAACAACCGGCCGGCTCGTGCGTTGTCTCCGCCGGTCTCGGCCAGCTCGGCAACCATCTGGCACCACTCACCCGGCAGTCCAGGGTGCAGCGCCTCGATCGCGTCCGCGCAACGCCTGGCGAGTGTCGCCCGCTCGGTCGGAGTGAGACCGGCGAGCAACGCGTCTGCGGTGAGTGGATGCCGGAACGCGTACCAGTCCGGCACCGGCTCGTCCGGCCCGACCAACTGCGCCGCCAGCCCTGCCCGCAACGTGGCGAGCAGCAACCGTTCGTCAGTGCCAGTTGCTTGGCGTACGACGCTCAGCGGGAAGCGGTGACCGATGACAGCAGCAAGGACCAGCAGGTCACGTGACTGTGGTCCGAGCTGGTCGGTCCGGCTACTGATGCTTCGGACAACTGCTGCTGGGACGTTCGTCTGCAGACCGTCGACGACCTGCACGCTGCCGTCGGCCTTGGACAGCAGCTGTCCGGACCTGCTCGCCTCCTGCAGCAGTTCCTCAACGATGAAAGGGATTCCGGCGCTGTCACGCCACAGTTGCTCGACCAGTGCATCGGGTACGCCGCTCGGCGGCACCTCCAGGCAGTCGGAGGCCAACTCACCTACTTGCTCCCGGTCCAGCGGCTGCAGCTCGATCAGGCTGGCCGAGCCGCGTTGGGCGGACAGTGTGGCGAGTTCGTACGCCGCACAGGTCTCCGGCCGCAGTGTGGCGACCAGTGTGATCGGCTGGTCCTCCAGGTTGTCCAGCAGGTACTCGACCACGGCCAGTGTCTCGGGGTCGGACCCGTGCAGGTCCTCCAGCACGAGCAGGCAACCACGGTCCTTGCCGACCAGTGCGAGCAGTCTCAGGACAGCTTCACCGAGGACGACGGTCGACGTTGCGGTGTCGTGCGCCGTACCGTCGTCCCAGTCCGGCACCAGGCGTCCGAGCACCTGCCGGTACGGTCCGAGCCCGTCGGCGTCGGGCATCTCGCCGCGGCGGATGAGTGACAGCAGTGCCTCGGTGAACGGGCGGAACGCCACCATCGTGCCGATGGCTCCGACCCGCCCGCGCAACGTCGCCATGCCGGTGTCGAGCGCGTGCGCCGTACCCACTCCGGCCAGTCGGCTCTTGCCGATCCCGGGCTCGCCGACCAGGAAGATCGCACCCCCGTGACCGTTTCGGGTCTCGGCCAGTCGACGGTGGAGCTGATCGATCTCCCGGTCTCTGCCGACCACTCTGGGTGCGCGGGTCTGCATGCTTGCCAACTCTAACGACGTATTGCTGCCGCCGCAGCGAATCGGCAGCGCCGACCGGCCACCCCCCAGGGGACCGGTCGGCGCCGTCCGAAAATCGCTTGGTCGGTCAGCGGCTAGATCGTCGGCCAGGTGCTGTCGACCACGTTCGCTGCAGCTGCGGCTGCGAACGCGCTCAGGCCGACGGTGCCCACCAGGGCCATCGCCCGGGCGCCGACCTTGGTGCGCTTCGGCAACATGATCGGACCGAGCGGGTCGGTGCCGTCCTGGACCGGCTGCTGGACGTCTGGCTGCTCTGCTTGGTGCTTCGGAGTGTGGTGCTGGGCGGTCATGCTGTATCCCCTCGACTGATGGGTCAGCGCTGTGATGGATGCGTCGACCCGGCGGTTGGTTCGAGCAGCAGGACGGACGGAACGCGTTTGGTGAACGCCAGTCGGAGCAGGCCGTAGCCGATTCCCGCCAGACCGGTCAGCAGGCCTGGAGACGTAACCGACCGCGGTGTCCCGCACTGTGGTCCGTACTGCTGTACTGCCGCGAGCACCAGCCCGGTCCGGCGGCGCCGGACTGTCTCAACGGCTGCGTGGTCGCGTTCGGCGAGCCACACCAGTGGCTCCACCGCGCCGAGCTCGCCGTGACAAAGACTCAGGTCGGCGAGCACCGGACGTTCTGCTGCGGTCCTCAAGTAGGCCTCGAGGTCCGCGGGTACTCCGGCAGACAGCCGGGCCAACGCGGTCCCGGCGTCCCCGGAACACCAGCCATGGCCACCAGGGCGCTCTCGCCGGTCCAGATCGGCCGCCGCACGCGCGGCGTCCGTGTACCTGTCGCCAGGTACGCCGTACCGGCCGAGAGCCCATGCGATGCCCTGGTAGCCCCGAGCCAAGCCGTGGTCCGCTGCTACTCGGCCACGGCGGAGCCCGAGCTCCACTGTGTCGACGAGTTCCTCGGCGTAGTGCTTGGCCAGCCGGGTGGCCACCGGGAACCCTTGGATCGCCTGCATGGCGGCGAGTCCGCCGGCCGCTCCCTCGGCGTACGAGGGGAACTCGTCGGGCTGCAGCTTCTCGCTGAGCTCGAGGGATGCGGTCAGCCAGGAAGTGAGGTCGGAGTCGTCGAGCAGGTCGCGCAGGCGGGCGAGGCCGTAGCTGATACCGCCCAGCCCGTGCAGGCCGGGGCCGACCAGTTGCGCGGACTCCGGGTCCGCTGCGAGGGCCTCGAGCAACGTGGGGATCGGGCGGATCGCGTCCCGGGCGAGCTCGCAGTACTTGCCGGCTCCGGTGAGCGCACCGACCTGGGCGAGGAAGAGCGCCGTACCGGTGTAGCCGTTCGAAAGCCCTGCTCCCATTGGCCTGACGGCCCAGTGGTGATCGTCGAGGAGCTCGAGGCCGAGCCAGTTGGCCGCACCGCCCGAATCGCTGTGGGCCTGCGCCATGATCTCGTCGGCGATGTCCGTGGCGGCGGCGAGCAGGTGGTCCGGGTCCGCCTCAGTGGCGCTGACGCCCGGTAGTGCGGCGGTGCTGGCGTGCACGATCGGCTCCGGCCGGGTCGCGAGCGTCGCGGAGATCACCCACTTCTGCCGGTGCTCGTCGATGTCGCCGAGACCGGCGATCTTCGCCTCGACCGCAGCGAGACCCTCGGTGGCCAGCACGTTCGGGATACGGGCGCCGTCGGATGCCCAGACGTCACGGCTGTCCGGGCGCGCAGTGAACAGCGGTACGTCGCCAGCCCACAGGTCGGCCAGCTCGTACGGCACGACAACGTGCAGTCCCTCGTCGGCGTCCCACAGCAGGTCGAGCAGTTGACTGCGACCGGCTGCGTTCCGGAGTGCGTCCGGATGCGTCGCCTCGTCCAGCAGCCCGGTGTAGAGGCTGGTGCTGCGCGGTACGAAGCGGATCTGGTCCGATGCGCAGCGTGCCAGGAACCCGTCCGCTCCGATCAGCTCCTCGCGGTGCCGGGAAATCGCCTCGTACGCGGCCTGGAACCCTGTGAGTACAGCGACTTCGTGGTCCCGCGGTTCGATGTCGGCGCCGTTCAGCCGTGGCCGGTTCCGCGCTCCGTGGGTCGTCCCGGGGCGCCTGACGAGGTGCATCGAGTCCGTTCCGGCGTCGGCCCAGTCGACGACGCTTGTCGGTGCGGTCGCGCCGGCGTCGCCTCCTAGTCCCGACATGTCCGCCACACCGTGCTCACCACTGACCAGCAGCGGCAGCAATGCAGTGCGGTAGACCGAGCTCAGCAGTGCGCGGTACGCCGGGTCACGGCTGAGTGCGCCTGTCGGTGCGTGGCTCGGATGGAACAGGGTCTCGACGTCGACGAGGACCGGCTGCTCGCCGACGGCGATCAGGTTCTCGTAGTGCATGTCGGTGCCGTCCAGCACGTACAGCAAGGCCAGCAACGCGCCCTGCCGGTGGTAGAAGCGACGTACGTCGGCCAGGTCGCGACAAGGCTGGTGTACGACGTACTCCGACCACCCGAACCCGTCGCGGGGGAGCAAGGAGACCGTTTGGATGTCCAGCCCGGTCTTGTCGTTCAGCCAGCAGACCAACTCGTTGAAGTGGCTGTGCAGGTTGAGTGACCGCGGCTTGTAGACGACCCGTCGTCCGTCCGCAAAGGTGAGTGTGGCCGTCGACCTCCCGCCACGGTGGGGGTCACCCGCGGGGTCGATGTCGGTCAGTGCACCGGGATCACGACCGTCCAGCAGCCCCGTGACGAGCGACTCACGGTCCTCTGCGAGTCGTGCGAGCAGCTCGAGGTGACCCTCGATGCCCTGCCGGCACGACTCGCCCAGGACCCGGGCCAGCACCGGGTATGCGGCCAGGAACTCCGCCAGCTCGCTCCCTCCCACGAGCCGGCGGGTGAAGTCCAGAAAGCGTTCTGCCGGAGTGTCACCGGCCAGCTCGCCACGGTCACGGGCACGAGCGAGTTCCAGCACGAAGGTGCGCGAGGCAAGCTTCACCAGCCGCAGCCCCAACCGGTGCAGGAACTGCTCCGCCAGTACGCCGGTGCGCCCGGCGGCAGCGAGGTCGCGGCGCGCGGAGTCGAGCAGGGGCTCAAGGCAACGTACAAGCGCCTGCCGCCAGTCGCTGAGCCCACCCGACGCCCCGTCAGCCCCACCTGATGTGTGGCCGCCGATGGCATCGGTCCCTGCGGGGCTGCGACCGGCGGCAGGCGCGGTCTGGGTGGTGCTGCGCTCGACATACTCCGCCCAGGCGGGGGCGGAGGCGGTCAGCTCGTGCGGACGCATGCCCGCGGACCACCAGGCTTTTCGCTGGTCGGTCCGGGCGGGCCCGGCAGTCGCTGAGTTGAGCACGCGGACAGGCTGCCATCGGCAACCGTCCCCAGACATGGGTATCCGACCCCCATATTTCGCCGTGCAAGTGCGGGTTCACAGGGAGTGATGTGGTTGGCCCGCGTCCGGCAGTTCGGCGGGAACGATGCCCGACCCGTCAACGGCGCGGCAAGATGTCCGAACCCCCATTTTCGAGGCCTGGCGCGCTGATCGGGAGGTAGGTGTGCACCGGCCGGAACATGGGTGCCGAACACCCATGTGCGAAACGGCCGGCGCTGCCACGGTGGGCACGTGCTCTCCGTGACTCCCGGACTACCCGTCTCAGCGCACTCGGTGCTCGACGTTGTACCGCAGCTGCCCGGTCAGTCGGCTGCGGCCGCGCTCCGGGAGACTGCGGAGGTCGCACAGGCTGCTGACGACCTCGGATACCGCCGCTTCTGGTTAGCGGAGCAGCACGGTGTCCGAGGCGTCGGTAGCGCGACGCCGGCCGTGCTCGCGGCCGTCCTGGCCGCGCGGACGGACCGGATCCGGCTGGGGGCGGGCGGCGTGCTGCTGACCGCCCACCAACCGCTGGTCGTCGCCGAGCAGTTCGCGGCGTTGGCAGCCGCCTACCCGAGCCGAATCGACCTCGGTGTGGGGCAATCGGCCGGGGTGATGCCCAGTACGGCGGCCGCGCTCGGCGAAACCGCCCGTGAATCGTTCCCGCAGCGGCTGGACGAGTTGTGCCGCTTCCTGCGTGACGCTCTACCTGGGCGTGCACTGGTTGGCGACGTACGGCTCTCGTTGGCCGGCTTGCCGCCACCTGTGTTCGTGCTGGCAGACCAGCCGGGTGCTGCCGCGGCTGCCGCCGTACGAGGGTTGCCTGTCGTGCTGGCGCATCACCAGGCGGCGGCAACGACGGCTGCAACGGTGGCGGCGTACCAGGACCAGTTCAAGGCGAGCGCGCCGACCGTGAAGCCGTATCTTGCGGTGACGGTCGGTGTGGTGGCGGCCGACTCCGACGAAGACGCGATCGTCCGGTTCGCGGAGTACGTGCGTGTGACGACGCGTCTCGCGTCCGCGGCGCCCCGGGCCACTCCGGCCGAGCTGATGGAGCTGCTGGATGCACCGCTCACCGGTAGGGAGCGCGGCAAGGCCGAGCGCCTGCTGGACGACCCGGGCCACCTCGTCGGCTCGCGCGCCACCGTGGTGTCCGGCCTGGGCAAACTGGTGGCTGCCACTGGCGCCGACGAGGTCATGCTGGCTCCGTTGGCCTTCGACGGCCTCATGCGGTCGGCCATCCTGCGCACGATCGCCGGCGGTCTCACCCGCACAGTCCGCACCGTCCCGCGTCACGCCCCGCCACTGATCGCCACAGCCTGAACGTCGTACCTATGGTGGGTACATGACGAGCGAACAGGAAGTCGTTGCAGGCTGTCCGACCGAGCTGTTCATCGGAGGCAAGTGGCAGGCGGCCACGGGCGCGAAGACCCTGGCCGTCGAGGACCCGGCCACCGGTACGGCGCTGTGCGAGGTCGCTGATGCGAGTCCGGCGGACGGTGTGGCCGCCCTGGACGCCGCCGTCGGGGCGCAGGCGGAGTGGGCCGCCACTGCACCACGGGAGCGTGGCGAGATCCTCCGCCGTACGTATGAGCTGATGACCGATCAGGCCGACGATCTGGCGTTGCTGATGACGCTGGAGATGGGCAAGCCGGTCGCCGAGTCGAAGGCGGAGATCGCCTACGCCGCCGAGTTCTTCCGCTGGTTCGCCGAGGAGGCGGTCCGGATCGGCGGCGGCTACCAGGTCGCCCCGAACGGCAAAGGCCGCTTCCTGGTGATGCGGCAGCCGGTCGGCCCGTGCCTGCTGATCACACCATGGAACTTCCCGGCCGCGATGGGTGCCCGCAAGATCGGCCCGGCCGTCGCTGCCGGCTGCACCATGGTGATCAAGCCGGCCGCGCAGACCCCGCTGTCGATGCTCAAACTGGCCGAACTGATGACCGAGGCCGGCCTGCCCGCCGGCGTGCTCAACGTGATCACCACCAGCGACTCCGGCGGCGTGATGGAGCCGCTGATCCGCGACGGGCGCGCCCGGAAACTCTCGTTCACCGGCTCCACCCAGGTCGGCCGCAAACTCATCGAGCAGTCCGCCGAGCAGGTGCTGCGGACCAGCATGGAGCTCGGCGGCAACGCGCCGCTGCTGGTGTTCGCCGACGCCGACCTGGACAAGGCCGTCGACGGCGCCATGCTCGCCAAGATGCGCAACGGCGGCGAGGCCTGTACGGCGGCCAACCGGATCTACGTGCAATCCTCGGTGATGGACGAGTTCGCGCGCCGGCTGTCCGAGCGGATGGGCGCGCTGAAGGTCGGCCGCGGCACCGAGGACGGCGTCGACGTCGGCCCGCTGATCGACGCCACCCTGCGCGACAAGGTGAAGGACCTGGTCGACGACGCCGTCGAGCAGGGCGCCCGGGTGCTCACGGGCGCATCGGTTGCATCAGGCAACGGCTACTTCTACCAGCCCACCGTGCTCGCCGACGTGCCGAAGTCCGCGCGCCTGCAGAAGGAGGAGATCTTCGGCCCGGTCGCACCCCTGACCGCCTTCGAGACCGAAGAGGAAGCCGTCCGGATGGCGAACGACACCGAGTACGGCCTGGTCTGCTACCTGTTCACCAGCGACCTCACCCGCGCCCTCCGCGTCTCCGAACAACTCGAAACCGGCATGATCGGCCTCAATCAGGGCATCGTCTCCAACCCCGCCGCCCCCTTCGGCGGCGTCAAACAATCCGGCCTCGGCCGCGAAGGCGGCACCACCGGCATCGAAGAGTTCCTGGAAATCAAGTACGTCGCAATCAACGTCGACTGATCACTCCGCCAGCCACTGCTGGATGGTCTCCTGGTCGGGTCGCGGGCTGGTCCCGATCGCGTGTGGGACGAAGCGCGCGTAGTAATCGGTGATCGGCCCGTCGGACTCGCGCACCATCATGCCGGCCGCGACCCCGTCGACGATCCAGCTGCCGATGACCGCGCGGTTCCCCTCGTACGACGGCAGCGGGTGCCACTCCTGGTAGACCATCGTCGACGTGTCGTACGGACCGTCGTGGACGTGGTCGTCGGCGCCGCCGACGGTGTGGATCCGGATGTTGCCGCCCTCGCGGCCGTGCAGCGGTTTGGCCACCCACTCGAGCAGGTCGCCGGGGTCACCGAAGTACGCCGGCAGCAGGTTCGGATGGTCGGGGTACAGCTCCCAGAGCACCGGCAGGATCGCCTTGGTGGACAGCATGGTCTTCCAGATCGGCTCGATCCAGCGCACCGGCTCGGGCTCCAGCCCGGCCAGCACGTAGCGGCCGAACTCGTCGTCGAGCATGTCCTCCCACGGGTACAGCTTGAACGCGGTCCGGACCGGCCGCCCGCCCCAGTCCACGAACGCGCGCCGGGCCGAGTCCCAGCCGACGTCCTCGATCTCGTGCCCATACGTCGCCAGCCCGGCCATCGCGGCGGTGTCGCGCAGGTACGCGACCGTCATCGCCTCCTCGCCGGAGGTCTCCGCACCGGAGTTGAAGAAGTGCGCCTCGTTGCCCGGGAAGTCGCCGGCCGCGAGGTGCTCGGCCCACCACTTCACCAGCCGGTCGTGCACCGAGTTCCACTGGTCGGCGTCCGGGAACACGTCCTCCAGCCAGGTCCACTGGATCACCGCGGACTCGACCAGCCCGGTCGGGGTGTCGCCGTTGATCTCCAGCATCTTCGGCTCCGGCCCGCTCCAGGCCAGGTCGAACCGCGCGTACACGGACAGGTCGTCGCGCTTCAGCGACTCCCGGACCAGCGGCAGCGTGCCGGGCGCGAGGCCGAGCTGGGTGTCGGAGAACCGGTCACCCGAGGCCATCACCGACGCCGCGTGCCGACACATCTCGTACAGCTCCTCGGTGACCCGCTCGAGGTGCAGCACCTCGTCCATGGTCACCTCGTACCACGCGCTCTCGTTCCAGTACGGCGTCTCGGAGCCGTCCGGCAGGTCGGTCATCGGGAAGACCAGGCCCTGCTCGATCACGGTGTCCTTCCACCGCGGCCGCGGCTTGATCGCGTGCCGCCACATCAGCCGCCAGAGCTCCCCTTGCCGGAGCTGCCGAACCCGCCGCGGGTGATGGTGCCGATGTTGCCGCCACTCTTGTCCAGGCCGCCCCGCTTGATCGTCGGCGACCCGCCGCGGGGAATGGTGTACGTGCCGTGCGCAGTGTCGTAGCGGCCGCCGATCGGTGGCACGAACCCCCTGCCCCTGGTGGCCATGTAGAACCAGAAGAACCCGCTGCCGGACCCGCGGTACTCGGTCTCGTCCTTGCAGTCCTCGTCCTGCGTCCGGACCTGGGACTGCGGATCCACACAGATCGCGGCGTAGTCCGGGGTGTCGTCGTCGCTCGCGCAGCCGGTCAGTGACGCGGCCACGAGCGCCGTCAGCCCGAGGGTCACCCGGGCGCTGCGCATCCGCCGTCTGGTCACTGCCTGCCCTCCCCCTCGGCCGGAGGCTTCATCGAGAACATGATTGCCGCTCCGACCACCATCGTTACACCCAGCACAACCAGCGGCCCGGTGCCCACGTCCACCACCGAGAGCACCAGGATCACCGTGAACGACACCGAGGCCAGCACCGGCACGACCATCCGCTGCACGAACCGCTCACGCACCGCGCCCCTGAAGTACACGGGTACGGCGGCCGCTGTCGCCAGGTAGTACAGCGACACCAGCAGTGACACGGTGGCCACGGAGTCGGCCAGGACGGCGTCCGACGTCAGCACCAGAGACGCATAGACGAGCACGCTGGTTCCGGCGAACGCCCAGGTCGCCACGGTCGGCGTCTGGTACCGGGCCGAGATCCGGGCGAAGTGCCCCGGGAACGCGTCCCGCCGGGCCATCGACAGCATCGTCCGGGCCGTCGGCAGGATGGTGGTCTGGGTCGACGCCAGCGCCGAGACGAGTACGGCGCCGACCAGGAGTCTCCCGCCGGCCGTGCCGAGCAGGTCGTTCGACAGTACGGCGAAGAAGTCGTCGTCGGCGACGTCCGCGAGCGGGTCCACGCCGGCGTACGCGACCGCGGCCCAGGCGACCACGACGTACAGGACGACGAGGAAGCCGTTCGCGACCAGCGCGGCGACGGCCGGTATGCGACTCGGGTCGCGGGTCTCCTCGTTGACACTGAACGAGGAGTCCCAGCCCCAGTAGAGGAACACCGCGACCAGGACGCCGGCCGCCCACGCACCGTCACCGGTCGCGCCGCCGAGGGTGTCGACGGACCCCGCCTCCCGGAACGCGTTGACCGCGAACCACAGCAGCGCGACGACCTCGATGGTCAGCA
This sequence comes from Kribbella sp. NPDC050470, assembly GCF_044458365.1. Lineage (NCBI taxonomy): Bacteria > Bacillati > Actinomycetota > Actinomycetes > Propionibacteriales > Kribbellaceae > Kribbella > Kribbella sp. NPDC050470. The sequence goes on from NZ_JBITHV010000003.1 coordinate 609,211, forward strand.
GCACGAACTGCGTGGCCGCCGCGACCCGGATCCCGCGGTAGGCGAGCAACGCCATCACCAGGATGAACGCCGTCCCGAGACCGGCCTGGGCGAGCCGGGAGTCGGCGGCATCGTCCAGGCCGAGCAGGACGTAGGTGTAGACGGCGGCGACCTGGGCGAGGTTGCTCATCACCAGGACGCACGCCATCACCGTGGTCCAGCCGACCATCCGGCCGGTGCCGATCCCGAACGCCTTCTCGGTCCACGGGAACGTCGTCCCGCAGTCCGGCTCGGTCCGGTTCAGCTCACGGAAGCACAGCGCGACCAGGATCACCGGGATCGCGCTCGCCGCCAGCACCAGTGGGGCCGCGACGCCGACGTACCCGGCGAGTAGTCCCACCGACACCGCCAGCGAGTACGCCGGGGCCGTCGAGGCAATCCCGATCGCGGTCGACGCCCCCAGGCCCAGCGCGTCGCGCCGCAAACTCCGCCCCCGCGACTCCCGTTGAAGAGTCATGGTCGGCCAGTATGCCCGGCTTTCAGCTCACCAGGTCGTTCGCCGAGCGGAGAACGGGCACACCGACGCTGCTCGGCACCTCGGACGCGGTGACGTGGAAGGTGTGCGACTCGCCCGCCGACAGGGTGACGAGGCCGGAGTCCACCCGTGCGGCCGGGTCCAGGCGGTCCGGGAACAGCGCCAGGTCCTTGGCCAGCGCGGTGGCCGTGACGGTGACGTCGTACCCGGTGTCCGTCGCGGTGACCGAGGCCGCGTAGGCGTCGCCCTGCAGGCGCAGGGCGGTGTCCTCGACGAAGTACCAGTACGCGGTCGAGCCGTCGGCGCCGCGGACCTCGACGTACTCGCGGGTCGGGTCGGACGGCTTGGTGATCGACTCGGGCAGCGAACTGAGGGTCGCCGACCGCGGCTCGACCTCCAGGACGAAGGTCTCGCGCGCGGGGCTCTCGCTCCCGGTGGACCGCCGCGTCACAGTGATCTCAGTCGACCACACAGCATCGGTGTCGTTGTGTGCGGCAACCACCAGCTCGTTGTCCCGCGGCTGCACCGTCAGTAACCGCTCGGCGTACACCCGCTTCAGCGCAAACCACAGCGGCTTCCGGATCCCGTGGCCGTCGACAGCCGCCCACGAGACCACCGGCCAGTTGTCGTTCAGCTGCCAGACGACGGCGCCGGTGTTCAGCGGGTACAGGCTGCGGAAGTGCTCGATCCCGAAGATGATCGCCCGGGCCTGGTTGAGCTGCGTCGTCCAGTGCCAGTCATCGATGGTCGACCACTTCGGCAGATGCTGGCCCAGTCCACGTTCCAGCTTGAGGTTGCCCTCGAACGCCTTCTGGTGCACGAGCATCTGCTCGCCGTACGGATCCAGCGGCTCGTCGTGCACCACCGACGTCAGCGTCGACCAGGCCGGCGGCCCCTGGAACCCGAACTCGGACACGAACCGCGGCTTGTACTTGCGGTACGTCGTGTAGTCCACCTGGTTCCACACGTCCCAGATGTGCATGGTGCCGTGCCGCTCGTCGTTCGGGTGGATGAACTGGTCGAACGAGTACGGGCTGCCATGCGAGTACGGCGTCCGCGGGTCGAGCTCGGCCACGATCTTCGGCAGTACGTCGAAGTAGTAGCCGGCGCCCCACGGCCGACCGGCCAGCGGGACGCGCCAGCCCCACTCGACGTACCCCCAGATGTTCTCGTTGTTGCCGTTCCACACCGCGAGGCTCGCGTGCCGGCTGAGCCGGGTGACCGCCTCCCGCGCCTCGGCCTCGACCTCGGCGGCCAGCGCCTCGTCCTCGGAGTACGCCGCACACGCGAACAGGAAGTCCTGCCACACCAGGATTCCCTGCTCGTCGCAGATGTCGTAGAAGTCTTCGCTCTCGTAGATCCCGCCGCCCCAGACGCGCAGCAGGTTCATCCCGGCGTCGACCGCGTCCTGGATGCTGGTCTGGTAGGTCGACCGGTTCAGCCGGGTCACGAACGCGTCGTCGGGGATCCAGTTCGCGCCGCGCACGTAGATCGGCTTGTCGTTGACCGACAGCACGAACTGCGTGCCGTCCTTGTCCGGGTCGACGTTCAGCGACACGTTCCGGAACCCGACCCGGCCCTGCCAGCGGTCCTCGTCCACCGTGACCGTCACGTCGTACAACGGCTGTCCGCCGTGCCCGCGCGGCCACCACAGGTTCACGCCATCGACGGTGGCGACGAGCTCCACGGTCTCGGTGCCGGGCTTCACGGTCGCCGACTGCTTCGTGCCGTCGACCTCGACGCTGACCGTCGCGTCGCCCTCGGCTCCGTCGGCCCACGCCAGTGTCACGTGGGTGGTCAGGAGACCCCGGTCACCCTCGACGCCGGCCAGCGGGCGGACCGAGGAGATCCGGACGCCCGACCACGACTCGATCCGGATCGGCCGCCAGATCCCCGCTGTCGCGACATCCGGTCCCCAGTCCCAGCCGAAGTTGCTGGCCATCTTCCGCAACGCGTTGTACGGGTGCAGGTTCGTGTGCGGCCACGTCCCGTACCCGGCCTGCACCTCCTCGGCCGCCGTCACCGGCCCGGCGAACTCGATCACGAGTTCGTTGCCCTCAGCCACCAATAGGCCGGTGACGTCGAACCGGTACGACCGGTGCTGGTTCGCCGTCCGGCCGAGCTCCCGCCCGTTCAGCGTCACGGTCGCGACCGTGTCGAGCCCCTCGGCGACCAGCTCCTGTACGGCGTTGCCGTCCGCGGCCCAGTCGAACGAGGTCCGGTAGCTCCAGCTCGTCCGCCCGATCCAGGCCAGCGCGGACTCGTTGTCGCCGTCGAACGGGTCCGGGATCTCGCCGGCCGCGAGCAGGTCGGTGTGCACCTCACCCGGGACCGTGGCCGGAATCGCCTTACCTGCAAGGGTTCCTTCGAGCGCCTGCACCGTCCAGACGGCGCCGCCCTCGGTGGTCAGCGGGACTGCATTCACTGATGTCACAGGAGCTCTCCAAAGTGAACCGGTTTAGTTGGCGCACAGCGGCGCGCGTTGTCAGTCTTCCAGTACGACGCGTCGCCACAGGTCGGCGATCGCCCGATGTCCCGCGGCCGTCGGATGCACGCCGTCGTCCGCCAGCGCAGCAGCGCCCGCACCGACCGCCATCCGGTTCAGCTCGATGTCGGCCGGCACCAGGATCGCGCCGTACTCGACCGCGAGCTTGCGGACGACCTCGAGCTTGGGGTCGAGATCCTCCCGCCATCCGTCCTGCCCGGCCTTCACCGGCAGCAGGAACGGCTCGACCAGTACGACGGGACACGTGAGCGGATCCAGCAACGCCCGGTACGACGCCTCGAACGACTCGGCCGTGGTCGGGTCGTCCTCGTCGTACCGGCGCCAGGTGTCGTTGATCCCGATCAGGATCGAGACCAGCGACGGCTCGTGCGCGAGGACGTCGGTGGACCAGCGGGCCACCAGGTCGACGGCCCGGTTCCCGCTGGTCCCCGCGTTCACGATCCGCGGCCGTCGTCCCGCGAGATCGTCGTACAGGTCGCGCACGTACCCGTTGCCGAGGCCTTCGGGATCGGTACGGCGACCGCAGTCGGTGACGGAGTCCCCGGCGAACACGACGGTCCGCCGGGGATCCAGTAGCAGTGACGTCACAGGGTGGCCGCGTGGACGTCCCAGTCGGCCGGCAGGATGTCCGCGACCTCGACCGTGCTGGTCACGTCGACGAACGCGCCGGACTCGATCGACTCGGTGATCGAGGCCATCACGTCGACGATGTGGAACGCCAGCGCGCCGGTGGCCCGGTGCGGCCGGTTCTCCCGGATGGCCCGCGCCATGTCCAGCACGCCGGTGCCGCGCTCGGCCGACGCCTCGGTGTTCGCGACGGTCTCCCAGTCCTCGGCGCCCCGGCGACGGATCTTGATCTCCCCGTCGAACCGGTTCGGGTCCGGTACGGCGAGCGTCGCCTCGGAGCCGGTGATCTCGACGAACCCGCCCCGCGACAGCGGCGAGTCGAAGCTGAAGATGCTCTGCGACGACTGCCCCGACTCGAACCGCGCGATCGCGCTGACATGCGTCGGCACGGTCACGTCGAAGTCGGTGCCCGCCAGCGGACCCGATCCGATGGTGCGCTTCTCCCGCGACTTCGAGGCGAGCCCGGCCACCGCCGCGACCGGCCCGAACAGCTGCACCAGCGTGGTCAGGTAGTACGGGCCGATGTCCCACAGCGGGCCCGCGCCCTCCTGGAACAGGAAGGCCGGGTTCGGGTGCCAGGACTCCGGGCCGGGGGACTGCATCAGGGTGAGCGCGGTCAGCGGCGTGCCGATCTCACCGCGCTCGATGATCCGGCGGGACTCCTGCAGGCCCGGACCCAGGATGGTGTCGGGCGCGCAGCCCAGCCGCAGGCCCGCGTCCTTGGCGGTCGACAGCAGCTTGAGGCCGCTGTCCTGGTCCAGCGAGAACGGCTTCTCGCTCCACACGTGCTTGCCGGCGGCAACCGCTGCCAGCGCGACCTCGACGTGCGCGATCGGGATGGTCAGGTTGACCACGATCTCCACGTCCGGGTGGCTCAGCACCGCCTCGGGACCCCCGTGGGTCTCGATGCCGTACTGCTCCGCCTTCTCCTTGGCCGCCTCCGGCCGAAGGTCGCCGATGGCGACGACCTTCAGGTCGGGGAAGCTCTGCATGCTCTTGATGTAGGCATCGGAGATGACCCCGGCGCCGATCACCCCTACGCCGACAAAGCTCATCGACGTCCTCGCTTCGCTCCGGGCGCCGATGAGGCGCAAAGCACGCTGTGCTCGATGATGAACTCGCTTCGCTCGTTCATGCCGGTGCGCCCTCTCCGGCGAGGAACTTGTAGCTGCCCTCGACGGCGTCGAGGATCTCGCCGCTGAAGTCGTCGAGCTCGACCACCCGCAGCGCGTTCGGCGCCGCGGCCAGGATGTCCGCGACCGCGATGGTGCCGTCGCCGACCGCCACCTGGGCCTTGTTGTCCAGCGTGCCGTCGCCGTCCTTGACGTGGATCGCCGTGACCCGGTCGCCGAACTTGCGGAGCAGCGCCGGTACGTCGGCGCCGCCGACGGCGGCCCAGTAGGTGTCCACCTCGAGGATCACCTCGTCGGACAGGTTGTCGACCAGGATCTCCAGCGCGTGCACGCCGTCGACCTTCGACTCGAGCTCGAAGTGGTGGTTGTGGTACCCGACCGTGATGCCGTGGTCGGCGGCCTCGGCGGCGGCCTTGTTCAGCGCCTCCGCGGTGGCCTTGATGTCGTCGGCGGCCTGCCAGCGGGCCGGGTCGACGAACGGGTCGATGACGGTGCTGATGCCCAGCCGCTTGGCGGCGGCGTAGATCGGTGCGCTGTCCTCGCGCAGCAGGCCGGCGTGCGTGGTGGGCGCCGACAGGCCGTACTTGGGCAGCGACTCGGCCAGGCGGTCCGCGAAGGCGGTGACACCGAAGGGCTCGACCTTGGTGTAGCCGATCTCCGCGATCCGGGCCAGGGTGGCGTCGAAGTCCTCCTCGAGCTTCCCCCGGACCGTGTACAACTGGAGGGACAGGTTGTCCACTGCGACCATGGTTTCTCCTCGTCGCCCGGCGCTTCGCCCGCTGCCCTGGACGTCACGCCGAACTTGATTGCCGAACCGGTTAAGTAACGACGGCAACCGTATCCCACCGGCGCCGCTCCACACCACCCTGAGCCCAACCACTGGGCGGTCACCACCGGGTTTCGGGATTTGATCAAAGCATTACTCTCCGCGCTTGGCTCATGACAACGCGTAGAGATCGGGTGCACACTGAAGGATTCCGGATCGACCGTCAGCGGTCCGGCCGCCCTAGTTCAGGAGGCCGTCGTGGCCCGAGTCACCATCACGGAGATCGCCCGTCGGGCAGGCGTCTCCAAAGGCGCGGTGTCGTACGCGCTGAACAACCAGCCGGGGGTCTCCGAGGCCACCCGCGCACGGGTCCTGAAGGTCGCCGAGGAGCTGGAGTGGGTGCCCAACCGGGCCGCCCGGCAGCTCTCCGCGGCGCGCAGCGAGACGTTCGGGCTCGTTCTCGCCAGGACCGCGAAGACGTTGAGTGAGGAACCGTTCTACATGGGCTTCGTCGGGGGCGTGGAGTCCGTGCTGGCCCGCAGGTCGTACGCGCTGGCCCTCCAGGTCGTGGCGAGTCTGCCCGAGGAGCTGGCGACGTACCGGAAGTGGGCCGCGGAGCGCCGGGTCGACGGCGTGATCGTGGTGGACCTGCGGGTCGACGACCCGCGGATCCCGTTGCTGCGCAGGCTCGGCCTGCCGGCCGTGCTGGTCGGCGACCCTTCCCTCGCCGACGGGATGGCGTGCGTCTGGACCGACGGGACGTCGGCGATGACCGCCGCGGTCGAGCACGTCGCCTCCCTCGGGCACCGCCGGGTCGCCCGCGTCGCCGGTACGCCGGAACACGGCCACGTCTGGATCCGGGACCAGGCGTTCGCCGCCGCGAGTCGTCGGCTGAGCCTGGACGTCGAGGTGGTGCACACCGACTTCTCCGCCGAGGAGGGGGCCGCGGCGACCCGTGCGCTGATGACCGCCGGCATCCGGCCGACCGCGATCGTCTACGACAACGACCTGATGGCGGTGGCCGGCCTGGCCGTCGTCCAGGAGCTCGGACTGCGGTCGCCGTACGACGTCACGCTGGTCGCCTGGGACGACTCGACGCTGTGCCGGCACACGCATCCGACACTGACCGCGATGAGCCAGAACATCGTCGGGTACGGCGCCGAGGTTGCCCAGCGCCTCCTCGACCTGCTCGACGGCGCGCGACCACAGGCACACCTGTACTCGACCCCGCTCCTGATCGTCCGCGACAGCTCCGGACCGCCGCCCCGCTAGCAGGCGGTCACGGTCACCGGTACGCCGTTCACCGCGGCGGTGCCGGCCACGGTGTCGGTGAGCTCGGTGTCGGTCACGTCGTTGATGCTCGGTCCGGCGACCTGGTTCGCGACCGACAGCTGGACCCCCGGCCGGCCGTGCCCGAACCCGTGCGGCAGGCTGACCACGCCCGGCATCATGTCGTTGCTCGCGGCAACCTCTACCGCGACGGTTCCGGCCGCCGAGCTCACGTTGACCAGCTGGCCGTCGGCGAGGTCACGCTTGGCCAGGTCGTCCGGGTTCATCAGCAGCTGGTGCCGCGGCTTGCCCTTCACCAGCCGGGCCGAGTTGTGCATCCACGAGTTGTTGTTGCGCAGGTGCCGGCGGCCGATCAGCAGCAGCTCGCCGTCATTGCCGGTGGCCAATGCCTCGAGCCGGGGCAGGTCGTCCAGGATCATCCGCTGGGCGAGGTCGATCCGCTTCGACTTGTGGTGGAGCGCCCCCGGCAGCGCGGGCTGGAGCGGTCCGAGGTCGATCCCGCCCGGCGACTTCCGCAGCTTGCCCAACGACAACCGGTACGGCCCGATCCGCAGTCCGAGGTCGACGATCCGCCGCGGCGTCAACCGCAGTCGTGCCGACGCCATCAGCTTCCGCCGGCTCATCGGCGCCCGGCTCAGCAGCCGCAGCCCGAGGTCGCGGAAGATCTCCCAGTCGTGCCGGGCCTGCGGCGGCTTCGGCAGTACGGCGTCGTTCCAGCGGGCCGTGTTCCGTACGGCGAGTTGGTGGAAGATCACGTCGTAGTGGTCACGCTCGAGCGGCGGCGCAGGCGGCAGGATCACGTCCGCGTGCCGGGTCGTCTCGTTGATGTACGGATCGATGGCGACCATGAAGTCCAGCGACTCCAGGGCCTCGTCGAGCCGGCGGCCGTTCGGCGTGGACAGCACCGGGTTCCCGGCGACCGTCACCATCGCCCGGATCCGGCCGTCGCCCGGTGTCAGGATCTCCTCGGCCATCGTCGACACCGGCAGCTCACCGCCGAACTCGGGCAGCCCGCGGACCCGGCTCTTCCACACGCCCATGTGTCCGCGGCCGAGGCCGAGCAGCGGGTTCACGGCCGGTCGCGGGAACATCGTCCCGCCGGGCCGGTCGAGGTTGCCGGTGATGATGTTCAGCACCTGGATCGCCCACTGGCAGACCGCGCCGAACTGCTGCGTCGAGACCCCGACCCGCCCGTAGCAGGCGGCCCGGTCGGCGGTCGCGAACTCGTGAGCGATCCGCCGGATCACATTCGCCTCGATCCCGGTGATCCCGGCCGCGCGCTCCGGCGTCCACGGCTCGACCGCTGCCTCGACCGCGTCGAATCCGTCGACGTACGACGCCGGCCGCGCGTGGCCGTCCGCGATCACCTGGTGGATGAGCGCGAGCAGGAAGGCCGCGTCCGTCCCGGGCCGGACGAAGTGGTGCTCGTCGGCGACCGCGGCGGTCTCGGTCCGCCGCGGATCGAGCACGACGACCTTGCCGCCGCGCTTCTGCAGGTCCTTGAGCCGCCGGTGGAAACCGGGCGCGGTCATCATGCTGCCGTTGGACGCGAGCGGGTTCGCGCCGAGCATCAGCAGGTACGACGTCCGGTCGATGTCCGGGACCGCGACCATCAACTGGTGCCCGTAGAGCAGGTACGACGCGAGCATGTGCGGGAGCTGGTCGATCGAGGTGGCGCTGAACCGGTTCCGGGTCCGGAGCTGCTTCACCATCGTCGGCATGTGGGTCAACGCGCCGAGGCTGTGCACGTTCGGGTTGCCGAGGTAGACACCGACCGCGTTCTTGCCGTGCTCCCGCTGGATCTCGGTCAGCCGGCCGACCACCAGGTCGTACGCCGCGTCCCAGCCGAGCTCCTGCCAGCCGTCCGGGGTCCGCCGTACCGGCGTCGTCAGCCGGTCGGGGTCGTCCTGGAGGTCGCGCAGCGCGACCGCCTTCGGGCAGATGTGACCGCGGGAGAGCGGGTCCGACTCGTCACCGCGGATGTCGGTCACCCGGCCGTCCTCGACCGTCACGAGCACACCGCAGATCGCTTCACACAGATTGCAGGAGGTCCGCCGTACTGTGGTCGCCATCCACTCAAACTACCCCTCGGTAGCCTGTCCGGTCATCAGTCGAAGCGTGCCTCGTCCAGCCGGCCGAGGATCGCGTCGACGGTCTCGCCGGCGGACAGGTCGGAGTTGTCCAGCCAGAGCCCGCGGCGCGGGCTGAACGCGTGCAGCTCGTAGTCGAGCTCGTCGACCAGGTGGTGCGCCCCGCCGAGCCGGCTCGAGATCACCTCCGGGCGCGGCGTCAGTACGACGAGGTAGCGCGGCCGGGTCTGGATGCCGTCGAGGAACTCACGCAGCAGCTCGCCGATCACGACGTCCTGGAGGACCACGGTGAAGCCGGCGCCGGCGTACCCGTCGGCGGCCTGGCAGGCGAGCCGGTAGCGGAGCTGGAGCTGCCGCTGCGCCTCCTTGCTGTCGTCGGCCATCGAGGCCTGTCCGCTGACGATCATCCGGCGGAAGACGTCACCCCGGAGATGCACGCCGTACTGGAATCTCTCGGCCAGTACCTGCGAGACCGTCGACTTCCCGGCCGCCATGATTCCACTGACGACGATCACCCCCTCGGACTCCATGCTGGTGATCGTGCCACGCGGGGCAAGGTTTTGGTCCGGTCCCGGCAATTCTTGTCCGAAAACCCTCAGGTGCAAGGGCTTTCAGGCCAGCAGGCCGTCCAGGTGATGACGCAGGAGCTGCCGGACCCGGGCCGGTGTGGTGCGGTCGGGCTGGATCGCCGCGTGCAGGGCGAGGCCGTCGATCAGAGCATGCAAACGCTCGATTTCCCGGCGGAGATCGGTGCCCGCGCGGAGCACCCCTTCCTTGGCCAGCGCCTGGAGCAGCGTCTCGCACAACTCGCGCAGCCCGTCCTGCACCTTGTCGACGTGTGCACGCAGGCCGCCGGCGCCGGATTCGGCCTGGGCCTGCGCCATGAACGACATCCAGATGTCGAACTCGGAGCGCCGCTCGGCGTCGAGCGGGATGACCTCCTCGAGATAGCGCAGTACGGCGGTGGGAGCGTCGCCCTTCGGCTGCAGTGCGCTGACCCGCTCGGTCACCCGGCGGGAGACCAGGTCCATGGCGAAGCTGAGCAGGCCGGCCTGGTCCGGGAAGTAGTAGCGGACGGCGCCGGCGGACCAGCCGGCTTCGGCGGCGATGGTCCTTACCGAGGCGGCCCGGATTCCGTCCCGGCGGACCACCCGCCAGAGCGCCTCGGCGATCTCCTCGCGACGGGCGTCGTGGTCGACGATCTTCGGCATCCGACCTTTTTAGCACAACTGTGTTACTGTTTAGTTCTGACACAGTCGTACTGAAAACGTCTGGGGAGGGTGGACCACTGTGCTGCTCGCTGTGATCGCCGCGTGTGAAGTCGGCTTCTGGGTGCTGCTCGCCGCCGGCATGGTGACGCGTTATCTGTTCCGGCTGCCCCGGGCAGGCATGGTCCTGCTCGCCGGGGTGCCGCTGGTCGACGTGGTGATGCTGGTCGCCGGCGTGATCGACATCCAGCGCGGTGGTGAGCCGTCGTTCAAGCACTCGCTGGCCGCGATCCTCATCGGTGTCAGCGTCGGCTTCGGCCACCAGACGCTGAAGTGGGCGGACAAGTGGGCCGCGCACTACTTCGCCGGCGCGCCGCGCCCGGTCAGGCCGCCGAAGTCGGAGCGCGCCCGTCGCGAGCGTGCCGGCTGGTACCGCCACCTGCTCGCGTACGGCGTGGGCGTGGGCATCATGGTCGGCCTCGGCCTGCTGTCCGGTCGCGGGTACGACGCCGCGCTCGGCCCGGCGTGGACCTGGACGATCGTGCTGGTCATCGACGCCGTCGTGTCGTTCAGCTACTCGTTCGAGGGGGCTGACTCCGAGGACGAGACGCCGCGGGAGAAGCAGTCCGTCTGACATCCCCGGTCGCCCGGCCCGGTCGTCGTACATTGCGTTCATGACTACGGGTGGACGGGTGTGGGCTGGGGTCACCGCACTGGTGGTGGCCTGCGGGATCGTCGTACAGCTCTTCGTCACGGCGAACGGGAACGCGGGCTTCTTCCCGGACAACCCCGAGCGCGTGTTCAACGTGTTCGCGTACTTCACCATCCAGTCGAACCTGCTGCTCGGTGGGACGACGCTGGTGCTGGCGTTGTGGCCGGACCGACCGGAGAGCACGCTGTTCAAGACCTTGCGGTTGAACGGCGTGCTCTGCATCGCCGTCACCGGGATCGTCTACCACCTGGTCCTGGCCGGGCTGGACGACCTGTCCGGGTGGGCCGAGGTGGCGAACTTCCTGCTGCACACGGCCTCGCCGGTGGTCGGCGTACTGGGGTGGTTGCTGTTCGGGCCGCGTGGGCGGACCGATCCACAAATCGTTGCCTGGTCCATCGTGTATCCGCTGCTGTGGCTCGCGTTCACGCTGATCCGTGGCGAGTTCGTCGGGTTCTATCCGTACCCGTTCGTCGACGTCGCTGAGCACGGGTACGCGCGGGTACTGCTGAACTGTCTGCTGGTCGCGGTACTGTTCCTGGCTCTGGCGGCGGGCGCCACCGCGCTCGACCGCCGGCTGCACCGGAAGACGACCGTCGAAAGGTAAGAGCTGTGCTGGTGACCTCTCGCTCGTACGCCGAGTACGAAGCGATGTTCGACCTGTCCGTACTGCCCGAATCGATTCTCGACTGCTGCGCGGGCGGTGCGAGCTTCACCGCCGAGGCCGCAGCCCGCGGCGTCGACGCGATCGCCGCCGACCCGGTCTACGAGCTGGCGCCCGCCGAGCTCGTCGACACCGTGCGCAAGAGCCTTCCGGCTGCGTCGGGGATTGTCGACGAGCACGCGGGAAGCTTCGTCTGGCACTGGTACGGATCACCGGAACGACGCGACGAGCTCCGTATCGACGCAGCCGACCGCTTCCTGCAGGACGTCGCCACCGCGCCGCACCGCTACATCCCCGCCGAGCTTCCCGATCTGCCCTTCGGAGACAGGCGGTTCGAGCTGGTCCTGTGCTCGCACCTGCTCTTCACCTGGGCCGACAAGTTCGACCGCGACTGGCACCTGGCCGCCCTTCGCGAACTCGTCCGCGTGGCCAACTCCGAGGTCCGCATCTTTCCCCTGGTCCTCCAGGGAACCGGCGCACCCGTGAACTTCCTGCCTGAGCTGTTGGATGCCTTGGACAACATCACGTGGGAGATCCGCAAGGTTCCCTACGAGTTTCAGGCCGGCGCCAACGAGATGCTCGTGCTGACGCGCAGCTGACGTCTGGTGCCTCCCACCCGGCGTGGTCACGGGTGAGTGCGCCACTCACCCGTCACGCGGGGTGGGAGGCGCCAAACGCCAGCTGTCGACGTGCGGTGGCGTCCAGGGGACCGGTCGGGCGGGCGGGAGGACGGTCTGCCGCCCGCCCCTACCGGTAGGAGGGCGTGTCAGGGGACGCCCTGCCGGTTGGAGGGTTTCAGTTTCAGCGGAGGTAGCGGCCGCAGACCGGCCACGGCTGGGCGCCGCGCTGGGCGTACAGCTTCTTCGCGCGCATCAGTTGTTCGGCCGCCGACGCCTTCGCCGGGTTGCCGGAGCCGCCGACGCTGCGCCACGTCTGCAGGTCGAACTGGAAGAGCCCGTAGTAACCGGCCGGGTTCACCGCGCGCGGGTTGCCGCCGGACTCACACTCGGCGACCTTGCGCCACGCGGCACTCATGCTCACACTCGACGAGGACCGGTCCTCGGAGCGGCTGGTGCGCGCCTTGCGCTCGGTCTTGCGCTCGGTCTTGCGGACCTTCTTGGTCTCGGTCTTCTTCGCCGTCACCTTGCGCGGAGCGGTGGCCTTCTCCACACCGTCCAGCTTCAGGGTCTGACCGATCAGGATCAGGTCCGGATCCTCGAGGTTGTTGATCCGGGCAAGCTCACGCCAGTCGGCGCCGTTGGCCTCGGCGATCTCGGAGAGGGTGTCGCCGGACTTGACCGTGTAGTCGGTCGCGAACGCCGCGCCCGCGCCGGCGGCGGTGATACCGGCCCCGAGACCGGCAATGGAGAGGGTTCGGGCCACCCGGCGAGTAGTTCGCCGGGGGCGCGCATGTCGTGCCTTGGACATCAGAAGTGCGCTCCTCGTGAGCTTGGGCATGGTGGGACTCACCAGGCCCCCCGTGCAGGGGAGGGGGCATCCGGGCAGGTCACAGGACAGCGTCCGAATGATCACGCCACGGTAACGACGTGACCCGAGTCATCCTGTGCGACCTAGGCCCCGAGCGCAAGACCATTCGGCGATCTGCCCCGACATTTTTTCTGCCCCTGACCTACCGAAATCCCAACAACAGAACGGTTTCCGGCTCCTGAACGGTGGGTTTGGGTACCGCGGGTCCGGGGTAGTCAAACGCTCGAAACAGGCCGGTTTCCCGCCTGGACCGATCGGTTTCCTCCGGTCCCGCGTGCCCTCCGGCCGGTTGGGTCGTTGATGAGACACCGGCACCGCCGTCCGGCAGTTCTGGAAATCACGTCGCGCGGGGTGTGTTCGGCGGATGAGGCAACGGACGTGATGGGGGCGTAGCGGTGATCCGAGTGGCTCTCGGCCATCGCGGCACGATGGTGCGTGGTGCACTGGCCGCGGTGCTGGCAAGGGAGAACGACCTGGACGTGGTGGCCGAGCTGGACCGCTCGGAAGACGTCCTGCAGGTGGCCGGGCGGCGGCCGCACGTCGTGCTGCTCGATCCACAGCTGCCAGGGCGGATCAGGGTCGAGGACCTCTGCCGCAAGCTGACCGGGCCCGGCGTGCTGGTCCTGATCGACCACGAGGCGATCGCCGCGACCAGCCTGGCCCTGGTGAAGCAGGCTCCGCGGATCGGCTTGATTGCGACGGATGCGACGACCGACCAACTGGTGCAATCGGTGCGCGACGTGGCGAAGGGCTTACCGGTGGTCGACGTACGGCTTGCTGTCGCGGCGTTGAAGGCCGGTGACAATCCGCTGACCGATCGCGAGTGCGACGTGCTCCGCCAGGTCAGCACCGGAGCCACCGCGCAGGAGGTCGCCCGCACGCTGAGTCTGAGCACGGGCACGGTTCGCAACTACCTGTCCCGCATCCTTGCGAAGACGGGTTCCCGCAGCCGGATCGAGGCGATCCGGAAGGCTCAGGACGCCGGCTGGATCTGACGTCGCCCTGGGACATTCGGTGTCCAGTGGCCGTGCAACTCGCGGTACTGGCGGGAAGTTCGCATCAGCAGCGCGTGCGTGCCGATCGTTGCCTTGTTCCCGTCCAGGACCAGGATGCGTTGCGCGCGGAGTGCCGAGCTGATCCGGTGCGCGATCACGATCAGCGTCCCGCCGCGCTTGGCGAACGCTTCCTCGGCTCGCCGTTCGGCGTCCGGGTCGAGGAAGCAGGTGGCTTCGTCGAGTACGACGAGAGGCGCCGGCGACAGGTACGCGCGAACCAGCGCGATCAACTGCCGTTCGCCGGCCGACAACTCACCAGGCTTCACGTCCGCCGCCAGCCCGCCGATCCGCTCGATCAACGCACCGGCGCCGATCGCCTCGACCGCCTCTTCGACTTCCCGCGTCGTTGCGTCAGGCAACAAGTAGGTCAGGTTGTCCTGCACCGTGCCGCTGAACACATAGGCCTCCTGCGGGATCAGCACCCGCGTCGCGGCCAGCCGTTCGGTCGTCAGCTCGCTCGGAGGTACGTCGCCCAGCGACAGCCGCCCGCTGGTTGGCCTGAGCATCCCGCAGATCAACCCGGCCAGCGTCGACTTGCCGATCCCGCTCGGCCCGACCACTGCCAGATGCTCGCCCTCGGCCACGGTCAGCTCGAGGTTGTCGAGCACCGGCTCCGCGTTCGGCCCGTACGCGAACGTCAGTCCGCGCATCCGCACCTGATACCCGTGGACGACATCGATCCGGCGCGGCCGCTCCGCCGGAGCCGACGTGTCCAGGATCCGGCCGAGCGTAATGACGTATCGCAGCCCGCTGTCGCCCAATGCACTGAGCACGGTGTTGAGCGCAGGCTGCAAACCGATCAATACATACGTCAGACCACCGAGGAGTGTGCCTGTGCTGACCCCACGGCCTACCAACCACGGCCCGATCGCCAGGAGGATGAGCAACGGCAACCACCCGCCGACCGCGAAGCACAGCGTCCGCAGCGCAGCGACTTTCGCGAGCGCGCGCTCGGCTGCAGCGTGCGCCTCGATCGGCTCGCCGACCAGTTGACCGGCGTACTCCTCGGTTCCCGTCGCAGTGATGTCGCGGACGCCGCCGAACACCATCCCGGCCGACGCCGCCAGCTCCTCGTCGGCCGTCAGCGACGCCCGGACCCGATCCGCCGCCATCCCCAGCACCGCCAGCGACAGCGCGAACCCGAGCAGGAACGGCGGTACGACGAAGGCCGCGACGACCGGTGCCAGTGACAACAGTCCGGCCAGTACGCCGAACAGCGTGACGGCGAAGCTGCGGATCACCAGGACCAGGCCGGCGAAGGTGTCCCGGACGATCTCGACCAGGCGGTTCAGGCGGGCCACGGCGCTGTCGTCACCTGTCCGCAGTGCGCCCGCGACGACCCGCCGTACCAGGTCGTCGCGGAGTGCCTCGACCAGGTCGCCGAGCCGGGCGTACACCTGCTTCGCGCCCGCCGAGCCGAGGCCCGCGGCCGCGATCAGGCCGCCGAGCCAGGCGATCCCTTCCCAGGCGTGCCCGGCGAGGAAGTTGTCCGTCGCCCGCGCGACCGCGATGCCGTACACGGCGGTCGGGAGGATCTCCGGGATCGACCAGGCGAGCAGCTTCAGGCTCGACCGGTTCCGGACCGCGCGGGCGCCGTACCTGAGTTCGCGTCTCAACCGAAGACCTCGCGGTACGACGAGTTCTGCCAGAGGTCGGCGTGCGGGGCGACGGCCAGGACCTGGCCGTGGTCGAGCCAGATGACCAGGTCGGCTCGGGCCGCGGTCGCAGAGCGGTGGGTGACGATGAGGCGGGTCCGGCGGTGCCGGTCCTCGGTGAGGGTGCGGCTGATCTGCAGCTCGGTTGCGGTGTCGAGGCTCGAGGTCGCGTCGTCCAGCACCAGCAGACGGTTCGCCGACCACGCCCGCGCCAGGCCGAGCCGTTGCCGCTCGCCGCCGGACATCGGTGCCTTGCGCAACGAAGTGAAGTACCCGTCGGGCAGCCGGCTGACGAAGTCGTGCGCGTGCGTGGCCCGCGCGGCGGCCAGCGTGCGCACCGGGCTGATGGCGTGCGGCTCGATCACCTCGCCGATCGTCCGCCCGACCAGCTGCGGGCGCTCGAATGCACACCCGACCGCTGTGCGCAGCGCTCGCCGGCTGACTGCCTGCAGCGGCACGCCGTCCAGCGAAACCTGGCCGTTCGACGGGTCGCGAAGCCGCGCGGCGACCGCCGCAAGCACCGATTTCCCGGCGCCGCTCGCACCGACGACGGCCACCGTCGCACCACCGGGCAGCTCGAGATTCACGTTGTCCAGCAGGACATTCCCGCCTGCGACGACGGTGACCGCGTCGAAGGTCAGCTGACCCGAGCCGCTCGGAATCGGCAACGTCCCGTACGCGATCGTGTCCGCCGACAGCACCTCCGCGGCCCGGTGCACCCCGGCTCGCGCCCGGGCAAGCTCACCGATCACGCCGGTCAGGTTGCCCAGGCCGGCGCCGAGCACGGCGTACTGCGAAGCAGCAAACAGTTCGCCGGCGGTGATCCGGCCGGAGACGAGTTGAAGCCCGCCGACAGCCAGTACGGCGACCAGCACGAGCGGACCGACCACGGCAGCCTGTGCGCCGGAGCGGGCCAGGATCCGCCAGGTGACGACCCCGTGCTTGTGCAACTCCGGCAGCAGACCGAGGATGCGGCGCTCCTCGCGGGCCGTCGTACCAGCGGCGGTGATCGTGCGGATGCCGGTGAGCGACTCGGACAGCAGCGAGGCGATCCGGCCCTGCGTCTCCTGGTAGGCAAGGCTGACATCCGCCGTACGGCGTGCGAACGTCCAGAGGACTGCGATCACGAGCAGCACGCCGCCGAAGAAGGCTGCGGCCAGCCATGGGTCGATCAGGGCCAGCAGGACCAGGCTTCCGGCGGGCGGTGCGACGGCGGCGACTGCGGTGACGGCTGCAGGACCGGCCTGCGCGGCGTCGGTGGCGTTCGCCGAGACTCGGGTGACGAGGTCACCGGTCTCGAAGTCGCGAGTGCCTTCCGGTCCGGCCTGCACGACCTGATTGACCAGGCGGTGCCGTAGCCAGGCGGTGGTCTGGGCGACGCAGGCCGCGCCGGCGAAGGCGTCGACCAGGCTGGCTGAGATCCCGAGGGCGACGAGTCCGGCGGCCGCGATCAGCCATTGCGTGTAGTCGGTGCCCGCGACGATCGAGTCGACCGAACGGCCGAGGATCGTCGGCAGCGCGAGCGTGACCGCGCTGCCGATCAGCGCGTTCAGCCCGATCAGCGGCAACCAGCCGCGGCCGTGCTTCACCACCTCGCCGAAGGTGATCATGCGTCGAGCCCGGTCTGCTCGGCGACGAAGGCCAGCATGTCGGCCGCCAGGCTGATGCCCTTGCCGGCCGATCCGGTCGCATGACCGGCGTCCGGGTCGAGCCTCAGCAGCACCGGGCGCTCGCCGTCAGTCGCGTGTTGGAGCGCGGCGACGAACTTCCTTGCATGCAAGGGATCCACGCGCGTGTCATTGCCGAATGCGGTCAACAGCACAGCCGGATACTTCACGCCTTCGGTCACCCGGTGGTACGGCGAGTAGGACAGCAAGTTCTCGAACTGCTCGGGATCCTTGACCGTCCCGAACTCCGGCACCCAGAGCTCACCCAGACCGGACAGCTCGTAGCGGACCATATCCGTCAGCGGCGCCGAGCACACGGCCGCGGCGAACAGCTCCGGCCGCTGGGTGATTGCGGCTGCGACTAGCAGGCCGCCGTTCGACTCACCGCACAGCGCGAGCTGATCGGGGGTGGTCCAGCCTTCCGCGATCAGGTGCTCGGCCGCGGTGATGAAGTCGTCGAAGACCTTCTGCTTCTGGTCGAGGATGCCGGCCCGGTGGGAGGCTGCGTCGCCACGGACGTTGGCTGTCACGAAGACGCCGCCTGCTTCGACCCAGGCGAGGGTGAACGCAGAATAAGTCGGGGTGAGTGACTGGCCGAAACCGCCGTACCCGTAGAGGATCGTCGGCCCTTTGATGCCGGGTTTGGCCATCACCTGGAGCTGGATCTCGGCGCCGTCGGGGGCGGTGCAGGTGAGTTGGTGGGTCACGACCTCGACCGTTGCGCCGGGTGCTTGCGACACCAGCGTCGTATGGCCGTCCCAGCAGTAGACGGCCGATGGCGTGACGCTGTCCGTGTAGGTGAACCATGCCACGCGGCCGCCCTCGGGGCGGGTGGTCAACGAGCCGACCGAGCCGACGCCCGGCAGGTCGACCTCGCCGGTCCGCTGCCCGGTGACTCGGTCGTGGATCGCGATCTCGCCTGCGTTGCTGACGAGAACCAGATCGTCCAGGACCGCGAGACCGGTCAGCGGTACGCCGGGATCGATGAAGTCCTGCCGGGCGTGTGGATCGGCCGGATCGCCGACACAGATCCGGCCGGTCGGGGAGTCCTTGGTCGTGACGATGTACAGGCGGCCGTCGGGGCCGACCGACATCACGGTGAGTGTGTCGACGCCTTGCTGAATCGTTGCCGGTGGCTCGTCTGTGCTGAGGTCGGCCAGCCAGAGGTCGTTCGCCGTTCCGCGGGCAGCCGAGATCGTCAGCCAACGGCCGTCATTGCTGATCTCCAGGCCGTACGACGCTTCGTCGGCGAGGACTGTGGTGTCGTCGCTCGAGCCGAGGATGTGGCGTCGTACCTGGCGGAAACGCACGTAGTAGAAGGACTTTCCGTCCGGGAGCCAGGCGATCGGGGAGTAGCGGCAGCCGTCGATCGGGCCGTCGACCAGTTGGCCGGTAGTGACGTCGAGGACGTGCAGGACGGACTGCTCGTCGCCGCCGCGGGAGACCTGGAAGGCGACGAGGCGGCCGTCGGGGGACGGCTGCCAGCTGTCCAGCGTGGTTAGGCCGGACGGGTCGAGCTGCATCGGGTCGACGAGCGGCGTCTGGTCGACGTACAGGATCGAGTGTTGCTGACCGGGGTCGCGGCGGACGGTGAAGCAGCGGTCGCCGCGCCAGGTCGGCGTCGAGACGGTGCCGACGTTCGAGAGCGACTTCACCCGGGCGCGGAACCGGAACCGGCCCGGCAGCGTGGCGGCGTGGTTCAGCCAGAGCTCGTCCTGGCTCGCCTGCCACTGCAAGGTCTCGGGCGACGTAGCGTCCTCGAGCCGCCGGTAGGGGTCCGCGACGGGATGGCCGTGCACCTGCTCCACGAGCGGGAGCCGCTCGGCGCATGGATAGGACTGCACGGAGTTGGACAACTGCGGTGCTCCTTCCGGTGGAGAAGAAGGCTGGAAAGTGGTGCGGGCCGGGCGCGGGCGAGCGCGGACGGCCCGCCGGTCGTGGGCCGAATGCAGGTTCGGCCCTGGGTGGGATTTGCCGCCCACCCAGGGCCTTCAGAACCTGGTTGCCCAGGGACCGATCAGTGGCAGAGCAGAAGGCTCAGGTTGCTCGGGCGCTGCGACGCGCAGCCCAGCACGGTCAGCGTGGAGCCGCCGTGGTGGTGGCCGCCGCCGTAACCCGGGGTCTCGAGGCCCTGAAGGTCGAGAAGTGCCATGTTCTTTACACCTCCTTCGGTGCAGATCGTCGGGATAGGGACTCGGACCACTGGGGAGGTCCGAGGAACGGGAGGGACACCGGCGCGTCGTGCAGCGCGGATCCCAGGGCCAGCAGGACGCCGGCCGATCCGGTCGCCAGGTCCATCGAGAGACGGAGCAGTTGGTGACCAGGGAACGCGAGGCCGCCTTCGTACGGCATCGCGTGCCAGCCGAGGCCGTACACCAGGTCGTCGACCGTCGCCTGCTCCTCGCCGAGTGAGGCTGCTGTGAGGAGCAGACCGGCGCGACCCATGAACAGGCCGGGCTGGACGTAGTAGGAGCAGTGCGTCACCCGCTGGAGCTCTGCGAGAGTGTCGGCGAGCTCCTCGGACGGCCGGTGGCGCAGGTACCGCTCGAGGACGAGCGCGACACCGGCCGAGCCCTCCTCGAGGTACGGCAGCGTCCGCCAGCCTTGGTTGACCTGTCGCATCCCGTCCGGCGTCTTGACGCTTCGCCGGAGGTCCTGCCGGATGGCGATCTCCGCCAGGTCGAGCAGTCCGGTGTCGCCGAGTCGCTCGTACGCCTCCAGGAACAGCAGCGCCGGCCCCGACGACCCGTACATCAGGCCGGCCCGCGCATGCTGACCACCACTGATCTCCGGTACGTCGTCCACGTCGCCGAGCCGGTCCGCCGCTTGGTCCAGCACACGTACGGCGGCCGCGCGCAGAGCGGGCTCGGTGTCGAAGTGCAGGAGGTTGAGGCCGATACCGGCGAGGCCGGAGTGCAGGCCGAGCTCGCGGGAGTTCCAGTCGTCGGCCAGTGTGCGGTCGACCAGGTCCAGCGCGTCCTGGCGATAGCCGAGCTCGTCGAGGACGTGCGCTACACCGTGCAGGCCGTCGTACAGGCCGGGGCCGCACTCCGTGTCCAGGCTCCGTTTGCGCAACCAGTCGTCGTACTCCGGGAAGGGTCCGGCGCCGGTCTTCGCCAGCGTGTAGAGGACGCCCGCGGCGCCGGTCGCGAGGTCGATGCCGCCGCCGGCCCGGAACTGCGCGATGTCGCCGGGGAACAGCCGGTCGGTGCGGTCGGGGGTGGAGCTGGTGACGATCGCCTTGGTGAGCGCTTCTCTGACTTGTGACCACTCGGCCTTGCCTGGGAGCGCGATGCCGGCCAGGTCGTCCTTGGCCGTTGGTCCCGCGATGGTACGGACTGCCTCGTCAATCGTTGCCCTCGGCACCGGGAAGGCCTCGGTGATCATGTCGGCGAGCTGGAACGCCTTGCCGGGCTGGAGGTTCAGCAGGATCGTCGCCTGTGGTGCGTAGACGCCGAGCGCGACACAGGCCAGCGCGTACCGGTCCACGTCGACACCTTGCCGGTCCGGCGGCGCCGCGTACCCGGGGTGGGCCAGAGTGGAGCGGGCCTTGTCCTCGGCCTTGGTCGCGACCTCGAAGTCGATCAGCTTGAGCCGGCCGTCGGCGTCCAGCAGGACGTTGTCCGGGTGCAGGTCGCAGAACACGACGCCGCGGCTGTGGAGCTTCTCGACCGCCTGGGTGAGTTGCTCGACCGTGCTTGTCGCCCAGTCGGCGTATTCCGCCTTCTCCGACTCCGTCGCATCCGGATGGGTCAGCGGGTAGCGCCGTACCAGCTCTCGCTGCAGGGACACCGAGTCGATGTGCTCCTGGACGAGGAAGTGGTGCTCGCCGAGCTGCAGGTAGTCGTACGTCTTCGGTACGACGTCGAGTCCGTCGAGCTGGGCCAGGATGTCTCGTTCGTGGCTGATCCGGGCGACCGCGTCCCGGCCGGCCATGTCCAGTCCGGCGTACGGACGGCCTTCCTTGAGGACGACGCGTTCACCGGTCTCGTTGTGGTGGCCGACGTACACGCCGCCGCCGTTCGAGAACTGGATGACGCCGTCGATCGTGTACGCGAGGTCGTTGGTGGTGACCGCGTTGCGGGCGTCCAGGTGCGGCTGCAGGAACGCCGGCAGCGTGACCCACGGCGGCACCGAGAACGTCGGGCTGCGATGGTCCGGGACGAGCCGGCCCTGGTCGTCCTCGATCGCGAGCACGCGCTCACCGGTCGGCGACAGGCAGAAGCGGCTGACGAAAGCGCCGTACCGGACGAAGAGCGGGCCTTCGGCGTAGCGCAGATCGCTCAGGATGTAAGGGCCTTCGACACCTGCGAGGATCTCGTCGAGCTCGGTCAGCGTGGTGTGCAGCTGCGTCTCGTCGGCCGGGTAGATCGTCACCAGCTTGCCGCTCGAACCACGCGGCGCGGACTTCGAGTTGACCATCACCAGCACCGGCTCGTTCCGCAGGAACTTGAACGCGATGCCGCGCGGAACGCAGTAGTCCCACACCGCCTCGAGCGTCCGCTCCACATCGGCCAGCCGCGCCGACACGTGAATCTTCCACCCCTGCGCCGGCAGCCGGAGGTCGGCCGGCGCGTAGTGCATCCAGGTCTCGCCCGGCACGTGCTGCCAGCCGTCCGGCACCGCACGCCCGCACAAGGCGAAGTCCGCGTGCTGAGCACCACGGTTGGCCGGCGTCTCGTAGAACGTCCGATCCGCCAAGCAGTAGAACTCGTAGCTGTCCTGCGCTGTCTCATGCATAACTGTCCGACCCCCTTCCGTGGTGCCCCGCCACATCTTGGGCGCCCCGGCAGGGGTCGTCGTAGTGCACGATGTCATCACTCTCGTGTGAAGAACCCACCCACTACGAGTGAGTAACTAAACACTCTTCGTTACTGCGTTGGGTTGTTCGAGCGTGGAACGCCCCTTTACAACATGTCAATCCGTTCCAACGCCATCACAACCCGTAACTTCCAGCTCGCTCACTCGTACTAGGCTCACCACGTGCCGAAGTGGAAGCTCCACGCCGAACGCCTGGTCGACAACACCCGCCACCTCCACCTGACCATCGCCTCCGTCGAACTCCCCGACGGCGTCCAGTTCGAGCAGTACGTCCTACGGATGCCGAAGGCCGCGATGACGGTCGTCCTGGACGACGCCCGCGAGCACGTGCTGATGATGTGGCGGCACCGATTCATCATCGACCGCTGGGTGTGGGAGCTCCCCGGCGGCTACGTCGACCCCGGCGAGGATCCGGCTGTCACCGCGGCTCGCGAGGTCGAGGAGGAGACCGGGTGGCGCCCGAGAGACGTGCGTCCGTTGGTGTCGCTGCAACCTTCCGTCGGTACGACGGATGCCGAGAACCTGCTGTTCGTCTCGTACGGCGCCGAGTACACCGGCCCGCCGACCGACATCAACGAGGCCGACCACATCGAGTGGATCCGGCTCGACTCGATCCGCAACCGCATCGCCGCCGGCGAGATCATCGGCGCCGCCTCCCTGGTCGGACTCCTCCATGTCCTCGCCTTCTGAGACCTGGCTCGAGGTACGGCGCTACCTCGTCAGCAACCGTTACCGCCTCGGCGCAGAGGCCGCACACGACTTCCCCGCCGCCCGCCGTGTCGCCGGGACTCCACTGCTGGCGCCGGCGTCCTGGATCCCGCCGGACCCGATCCCGCTGATGTCCGTGCAACTGGAGTTCGACCCCGACGCGGTGTGCTCCGGCGTGACGGGGTCCGTGCCTGGGCCGTACAAGACCTACGCGGAGGCGATGGCCACCCTGGCTCCACCAGCGGTCTTCGAGAACCGCCCGACGTACCGGCTCCTCTCGGCAGACCTGGCCGGCCCGCGACCGGTGCTTCGCCTGGGCCGAGGCACCTACTTCGACAGCATCAACACCGGAGAGGCTGCCGCCCACGAGTACGCCGCCCGCCGCCTGGGCCACGCCGACCCGGCGACCGTGCGTACCGCGATCGGCGACCCGTGGGACCCGGCGCGACGCCCGACCAACATCGCGATCAGCACGTTGACCATCCGCCGCGACGTGAGCTCCGGCGAGTCGACCTTCTACCTGCACTGGCGAGACCCCGCGAAGGTCGCCCACGCAGCCGGCCTCTACCAGGTGGTCCCGTCCGGCATCTTCCAACCCAGCACCGACGAACTGAACGACTTCTCCCTGTGGCGCAACATCATCCGCGAACTCTCCGAAGAACTCCTGGGAGCCTCAGAGACCTACAACGGCCCCATCGACTACACCACCTGGCCCCTGGCCGCCCACCTCACCACCGCCCTAGCTGACGGCACAGCCCGCGCGTACTGCGTAGGCCTAGGCGTAGACCCCCTCACCTTCGCCACCGACCTGCTAACCGTCCTCTCCATCGACTCCGACCTCTTCGACACCCTCTTCGGCGACGTGGTAGCCACCAACACCGAAGGGCACGTACTCACCCCCCAACCCCTAACCCCCGAAACCCTCAACACCTACATCCACCACAGACCCCTCCAATCCGCCGGCGCCGCCCTCCTCCAACTCACGCTGAACCACCGCCTCACCTGAGCCGCTTCGCCGAGTTGTCGATTCCGGTCGAGATCGGTGGGTTTCGTCAGCCGGAATCCACAACTCGATGCAGCGTGGGATGGGTCAGCTGGGGGTAGGTGTGGATTTCGGTGGCTTTTAGGGTGGCGTGGAGGGGTTGGCCGGGGGAGAGGTGGAGGTCGGCGACCGCGGCTGGGGTGATGTCGGCCAGTAGGGTGTCGGGGCCGGCGGGGGTTGCGGTGAGGCGGACTCGGACTGTGTGGGCGTGTTGCTCGATGCCGGTGACCGTCGCGGGCCAGGTGTTGCGAGGGCTTCCGGACGGCGGTTCGACGTACAGGCTGACCGCAGTGGGTGGGAAGGCGACGTGGACCGGCCCGTTGGCTGGTTCGGCGAGGGTTATCGTGCCGCCGTCGGCCAGGCTGACGGTCGTGCCGGACGCCGTACCGCGGTAGAGGTTGAGGCCGACCAGTTGGGCTACGTAGTCGGTGCGCGGGCGGCGGGAGATGTCGGTGGGGCGGCCTTGCTGGACGATGCGGCCGTTCTCGACGATGACCAGGCGGTCTGCGAGGACCATTGCGTCGAGCGGGTCGTGGGTGACGAGCAGTGTGCGACCGGGGAAGCGTTGTAGGTGCTGGTCCAGCTCGGCGCGTACGTGGATCGTCGTACCGGCGTCCAAAGCGGCCAACGGCTCGTCCAGCAACAGCAGCTCCGGCTCTGTGGCTAGCGCACGAGCCAGTGCCACCCGTTGGGCCTGGCCACCGGACAACGAGCGAGGACGAGTACGCGCGTACGACGCCAGCCCAACCGCCTCCAGCCAGCGCAAAGCCTCAGCACGCGCTGCATGCTTGTCGACCCCACGAGCTCGCAGCCCGAAGGCGACGTTCTCCAAGCAGGACAGGTGATTGAAGAGCAGGTAGTCCTGGAACACCACTCCGATCGGCCGCCGGTCCGCCGTACGGAAGACCCGTGGCGGCTCGTCCCACACCTGCTCGTCCAGCGCGATGCGCCCCTCGCCAACCGGCAGCAACCCAGCAATGGCACGCAGTGCAGTGGTCTTGCCGGCTCCGTTAGGCCCAAGCAGCGCCACGACCTCACCCGGCTCGACAGACAGCTCCACCGAGAGGTCGAAGTCCCCACGGCGTACCCGCACGTCAGCATGAAGCGTCATCGCAACCCCCTGATCCAACGCTCGCGCAGAGACGCCAGTACGACGACCGACACGAGCAGCAGCACCAGACTCAGTACGACGGCCACGTCAGGGTCGGTCTCCAACGCCAGATACACGGCGAGCGGCATGGTCGTCGTACGGCCGGGGAAATTGCCCGCGAACGTGATCGTCGCGCCGAACTCGCCCAGAGCCCGAGCCCAGCACAGTACGGCGCCCGCCACGACACCCGGCGCGATCGACGGCAGCGTGACGCGTCGGAACGTCAGCCACCGCCCTGCCCCGAGTGTGGCCGCAGCCTCCTCGTAGCGCGGGTCCGCAGCACGCAGTGCGCCCTCCACCGAGATCACCAGGAACGGCATCGCGACAAACGCTTCCGCAACGATCACTCCGGCTGTTGTGAAGGGCAAGGAGAACCCGAACCACAGGTCCAGCCGCTCACCGATCAGCCCGCGGCGCCCCAACACCAGCAACAGCGCCACACCACCGACCACTGGCGGCAGCACCAGCGGGACGGTGACCAGCGCCCTGATGAGCCCCCGACCAGGCACAGAGCCTCTGGCCAGCAGCCACGCCAACGGGATCCCCAACAGCAGGCACACCACGGTCGCAGCAGTCGCACACACCAGCGACAGCCGCAGTGCCGTCCAGACGTCTGCACTGAACAGCCGGCCCGGCAGTGTCGACCAAGGCGCTCTGGCGAGCAGGCCAAGCAATGGGATCAGCAGGAAGGCCAGACCGAGCAGCGCAGGCAGCAGGAGCACGAGGGGCGGCCGCCCGGTCGTGCTCCTGCGCCTACGGCTCACGGTGCGGCGAACCCGGCAGCGGTGAGGACTGCCTTGCCCTGGTCGGAGAGGACGTAGTCGACGAACGCCTTGGCGCCGTCCGGGTTCGGCGCCTTGGCCAACGTGGCGATCGGGTACTCGTTGATCGCCTTGCCGGCCTCGGGGAACGCGATGCCCTCCACCTTGTCCTTCGACGACAGCACGTCGGTCTTGTAGACGAGCGCCGCGTCGACCTCACCGAGGCTCACCTTCGTCAGCGCGGCCTTGACGTCCTGCTCCAGGCTGTCCGGCTGCGGCGTGATGCCGACCGCCTTGAACACCTTGTCCGCGGCAGCTCCACAGGGCACTTGTGTGGCGCACAGCGCGATCTTCTTGTTCTTGTCCGCGAAGTCCTTCAGCCCGGTGATCTTGCCCGGGTTCCCAGCGGGTACGGCGATCTCCAGCGTGTTCTGCACGAACACCGTCGGAGTGTTCTTGTCGGTCACCTGGTCCATGTTCTTCGGCGCCGCCGAGGCGAACACGTCGGCCGGCGCGCCCTGGTTGATCTGCTGCGCCAGCGCCGAACTGCCGGCGAAGTTGAACACCACCTTCACACCGGGATGCGCCTTCTCGAAGTCCTTGCCGAGTTGGGTGAACGAGCCGGTCAGTGACGCGGCCGCGAACACGTTGACGGTCCCGGACAGTGCCGCCGTACTGGCGTCGCCCGATGACGCCGCCGGGGCGTCGGCACCGCAGCCGGTGAAGCTGAGCGCGGCAACGGCGGCGAGGGCCGCGAGCGCAGTACGGCGGAACATCAGGCCTCCGGGATTTCGACGACGACATGGGTGGACTTGATCGAGGCGACGGCGACCACGCCGGGCTCCAGGCCGAGTTCGTCGGCGGCCTCGCGACTCATCAGCGACACGACGCGGAACGGCCCGGCCTGCATCTCGACCTGGGCCATCACACCGTCCTTGAGCACGCGGGTGACGATTCCCCGCATGCGGTTGCGCGCCGAGGCGGCGGTGGTGTTCCCCGGCTCGGGCGACTCCGCCAGCTGCTGCGCGAAGGCGGCGAGCTCACGCCCGTCGACCGCCATCCGCCCGCCGTCCTGGACCGACGGCAACCTGCCCTGCTCGACCCACCGGCGCACGGTGTCATCGCTGACTCCGAGGAGTGCAGCGGCCTCACTGATCCGCAATTTCGGCACGATCAACAGTCTAGTGCCGCAGATGCGGATCGTGGCGCGAGTTGTCCACAGTCAGGAAGTGCTGACGGAAAGTGCTCGCCGATCCGCATAAGTTATGAGCATGACGACATCGGGGATGCGGGACTACCTGGACGGGCCCTACAAGGCGGCCCGCGACGTGGTGCGTGCCGGGCTGGCCGCCGACGCGGAGCTGTTCGACCTGGCCGTCACCCTGCCGCGGGAGGACTACCGCGACCGGGTGCTCGGGCTGCTGGAGCGGATCACCGCAGAGGGCCATCCGGCGCGCGGCTTCCCCAAGGAGTACGGCGGGGGCGGCGACCTCGGCGGGTTCATCGCCGGCTTCGAGATGCTCGCCTTCGGGGATCTCTCGCTGATGGTGAAGGCGGGTGTGCAGTTCGGGCTGTTCGCCGGCGCGATCCTGCACCTGGGGACCGAGCGGCACCACGAGGAGTACCTGGCCGACGCGATCAGCGGCCGGCTGCTGGGCTGCTTCGCGATGACCGAGACCGGCCACGGCTCGAACGTCCAGGCGCTCGGGACGACGGCGACGTACGACGCCTCGACCGGGGAGTTCGTCGTCCACACCCCGAATCCGGCCGCCCGGAAGGACTACATCGGCAACGCGGCGCGGCACGGCCGGATGGCGGCGGTGTTCGCGCAGCTCGTCGTCGGTGGTGAGAGTCACGGTGTGCACTGCCTGCTGGTTCCGATCCGGTCGGCGGACGGTTCACCGCTGCCTGGCGTGACGCTGTCCGACTGCGGTCCGAAGCTCGGGCTGAACGGGGTGGACAACGGGCGGATCGTGTTCGACCAGGTCCGCGTGCCGCGGGAGGCGCTGCTCGATCGCTATGCCCAGGTTGATGCTGAGGGCAACTACGCGAGCGAGATCGAGAACCCGGACCGGCGGTTCTTCACCATGCTCGGGACGCTGGTCCAGGGCCGGGTGTCGGTCGGCGGCGCCGCGATCAACGCGAGCAAGGTCGCTCTCACGATCGCGATTCGGTACGGCGCTCGTCGTCGGCAGTTCGGGGCGCCGGGGAGTGCCGAGGAGGCGTTGCTGCTCGACTACCGGATGCATCAACGGCGACTGCTGCCGTTGCTCGCCCGGACCTATGCGCTGCACTTCGCCCAAGCGGAGCTGGTGGACGAGTTCGTCCGGATCTTTGACAGAAACAACGACAAGCAACCGGCCTCCGGCCGGGTAGTGGAGGGGGAGCCGGCCTCCGGCCGGGTGGAGGGGCAGCCGGGCTCCGGCCCGGTGGTGGAGGGGGAGCATGATCGGCGGGCGCTGGAGGCTCAGGCGGCTGGGACGAAGGCGGTGGGGACGTGGCATGCGACGGAGACGATCCAGGCCTGCCGCGAGGCGTGTGGTGGCGCCGGGTATCTGGCGGAGAACAGGCTGGCGACCCTGAAGGCGGACACCGACGTGTTCACCACCTTCGAAGGGGACAACACCGTCCTCCTGCAACTGGTGGCGAAGGGTCTGCTGACCGATTACCGGGAGTCGTTCGGGAAGCTCGACCCGCTCGGGACGGCCCGGTTCATCGCGGCGCAGGCGGTCGAGATCGCGGTCGAGAAGGCGTCCCTGCGACCGTTGGTCGAGCGGCTGCGTGACGCCGTACCGAACCGGAGTGACACGGCCGACCCGGATGCCGGGCTGCGGGACGACGCGTACCACTCCGGCATGGTGCGGTTCCGCGAGGAGCACATGCTGTCCGGGGTGGCGCGGCGGTTGAAGGCCGGGATCGACGCGGGTGACGAGCCGTTCGACGTGTTCAACCGGTGCCAGGACCATGTCATCGCGGCCGGGCGGGCGCATGTGGACCGGGTCGTGCTGGAGGCTTTCCAGACCGCCGTACAGAGCGCGCCGGAGGAGATTCGCGAGCAGCTGAAGGATGTCTACGACCTGCATGCGCTGGCGACGATCGAGTCGGAGCGGGCCTGGTACCTCGAGCACGGGCGGTTGTCGCCCGGTCGGTCGAAGGCGATCACGGCGCTGGTGAACGAGCTCTGCGCCGCGGTCCGGCCGATCGCGGTGGACCTCGTCGACGCGTTCGGCGTACCGGGCGCGGCGGTCGATGTGCCGATGGTTGTACCGTCGCAGCATGAGTGAGCCGATCGAACCCGCGTCGGCCGCCGAGGCCGCCCGTGAACTCGCCCGGGTGCTGCTGGAGCAGGCCGACGCTCTGGACCTGCACGACCTGCGGGCCACCGGCGCGATCGAGAACGTCCGGGTCCAGGCCCGGGCGCTCGCGGACGCCGTGCACGAACGAGGCTGGGGTGACATCTTCCTCGGGATCGACTCGTACGACCCCGACGAGCTCGACGACCTGCCGCTGGGGCCGGACGACTTCGACGACCCCGAGGACTACCGGGAGATCGTCGAGGGCGGCAGTCTCGACGACCTCGAGGAACTGGAGGAGCCGCTGCTGCCGGAGAACGGCATCCGGCTCAGCTACCAGGCGCGCTACGACTACGTCGTGACGGACCCGGAGGCGTTCGTGCAGTACGTCCGCAGCCGCGCGGACGAGGCGCAGAACGACGAGGTCGTCGACGATATCGAGGACGCGCAGTCCGCCTTCGAGCTGCTCTGCTACCTCGACGGCCTCGGCTCCAAGGACTACGACAACGCCGGCCTCACCCCAGCCGGCGGCGAGGAATCCCACAAGATCGTCGAGTTCTCCCTCTGGGACCTAGACCCCACCCGCCGCGACGACACCTACCCGTACTGACCAACTCCAGCGGCCCGCCCGACAGCAGGTCGGTGCGGGCCGCTGCCGCATTCCCAGAGGTCTATGCCGGATCTCGACCAGTGCGCCCTCTACAGGTACTTCGTGAGGTCCCGCAGCGGGTTGTAGATCGCGACGACCGGCCGCCCGGCCGCGCGCCCGTACCGCCGGGCCAGCGCCGCCGCCTGAGCCGCGGTCGCTGCATACGTGATCAGGTCGAGGTAGCAGGTCCGATCGTCCGGGCGGAGCAGTTGCCGCCGGGGTATGTAGCGGTCGCGCCCCCGGTTCTCAGGGGGGCGCGACCAGGTTGTGGATGAGCGCCGTCAGCGGTTGTTGAGCCGGCATCCAGTTACCCCAGGTTGTTGTTGCGAAAGGCAACAGTATACGGAAAGTGAGGATCGATTCACTCAGTGTTGCCTTGTTCAAAGGCAATGCAAATGTTTGATCCGGGGGATGGTCCGGCGCTGTGGCCGCGTGACAACGTTCTGCTGTCGGCGACGGACGGGTCGCCGACACAGGCTCCAGGTGGAACCCGGAAGTGCTCCCGTCCGCGACCGGACTGTACCTCCCCTGCCGGTCACGGAATGAGCCGCCGGGGCCGCCCTCCTTCGGGCCGACTGCCCTCTCGGGGCAACAGCAGGACGCCGGCCGTGCCGTTACGGTGCCGGTCGCCAGTGAGGTGGCGACCGACATCAGGCGCGGCCGGCGTTTCCCTGTTGGGCAAGGAAAAGACTGCCTGGTTGGTGTCTGGTGCTGCTGGGGACCAGACACCAACCGGGAAGTTCAGGCAAGCTCGAGCGCCGGCCGGGAGGGGACCTCGCCGTACGTCGTGGTGCGCTGGCGGGCCGGGCGGCCGGCCGCGGTCGCCATCGCGGTGAGCTCGGCGATCGACTTGCGGGAGCCGTGCTTGGACCCGGCCATCCGGCTGATCGTCTCCTCCATCAGCGTGCCGCCGATGTCGTTGACGCCGCCGTTCAGCACTGCGACGCAGCCGTCAACGCCGAGTTTCACCCACGAGCACTGGATGTTGTCGATCCGCCCGTGCAGCATGATCCGCGCCATCGCGTGCACCGCGCGGTTCTCGTCGTACGTCGGGCCCGGCCGCGCGACCCCGGCCAGGTAGATCGGCGAGTTCTGGTGGATGAACGGCAGCAGCACGAACTCGGTGAAGCCGCCGGTCCGGTCCTGCACGGCGGCGATCGTGCGCAGGTGCTGGACCCAGTGGTGCGGCGCGTCGACGTGGCCGTACATCATCGTCGAGCTCGACGGCAGCCCGACCTTGTGCGCGGTGCTGATCACCTCGATCCAGGTTGCCGTGGGCAACTTCCCCTTGGTGAGGATCCAGCGGACGTCGTCGTCGAGGATCTCGGCCGCGGTGCCGGGGATGCTGTCCAGCCCGGCCTCCTTCACCGAGATCAGGAAGTCCTCGATCGACAGTCCGGTCCGGACCGATCCGTTGACGATCTCCATCGGCGAGTAGGCGTGCACGTGCATCTCGGGCACCCGGTCCTTGACCGCGCGGACCAGGTCGGCGTACGCCGTCCCCGGCAGGTCGGGGTGGATGCCGCCCTGCATGCAGACCTCGGTGGCGCCGATCACCCAGGCTTCCTCTGCGCGCTGGCCGACCTCGTCCATGGACAGTGAGTACGCGTCGGCGTCGGTCCGCCGCTGGGCGAACGCGCAGAACCGGCAACCGGTGTAGCAGACGTTGGTGAAGTTGATGTTCCGGTTGACGACGTAGGTGACGTCGTCACCGACCGTCGCCTTCCGCAAGTCGTCCGCCAGCGAAGCCAGCGCGTCCAGGGCCGGACCCGTTGCCGTCATCAACGTCAGCGCCTGGGCATCGGACAGGCCGGCGGGATCATGCTCGGCGGCGGCGAGAGCGGCCTTGACCTCGGCATCGATCCGAGTCGGTGCGGCGGCGGCCGCCTCGGCCGCGCGGCGAGCGGCGACGTCCTCACGCAGCACATCCCAATCGCCGTACGCCGCGTCGAAGTCGGAGCGAGTCTCGGTACGACGCCCCTCGGTGTCGATCGCCGTGTGGAGATCAGTCCGCCCAACGCTGTCCCAGCCGCCATCAGGCTCCTGCCACGGCAAGCCGACCGGAAGAGCCGACTCGTTCGCCAGACCAGTCGCCGGATCGACCAACGCCTCGACGTGCGAGATCAACCGCGGGTCGAGCCACGGCTCACGCAAGTACTCCGGATGCGCGGTCAGCCGCTCTCGCAGAACGAACCCGGCGTCCGCGCTCACCTTCGCGAGGTCGTCGATCTGCGGCCACGGACGCTCCGGGTTCACGTGGTCGGGCGTCAGCGGCGACACCCCGCCGAAGTCGTCGATCCCCGCGTCGAGCAGCGCACGGCACTCGCTCAGGTCGACCAGGTTCGGCGGCGCCTGGACGCGTACCCGCGGGCCGAGCACGATCCGGGTGACCGCGATCGCGGCCAGCCACTCCTCCAGCGGTACGTCGTCGTCGTTCCGCATCGCCGTGTCCGGCTTCACCCGGAACCCCTGGATGATGACTTCCTGGATCCCGTTGTACTGCCGGGCGATCTTGCGCAGCGCGAAGATCGAATCGGCCCGCTCGGTGAGGTTCTCGCCGATGCCGATCAGCAGCCCGGTCGTGAAGGGGACGTTCGACCGGCCGGCGTCCTCCAGCACCCGCAGCCGAATCGCCGGGTCCTTGTCGGGGGAGCCGTAGTGCGGCTGGCCCTTCTCCTCGAACAGCCGGCGCGAGGTGGTCTCCAGCATCATGCCCATGCTCGGCGCAACCGGCTTCAGCCGCTGCAGGTCCTGCCACTTCATGACGCCGGGGTTCAGGTGCGGCAGGAGCCCGGTCTCCTCGAGCACCCGGATCGACATCGCCCGCACGTAGTCGAGCGTGCTGTCGTACCCGGCCTCCTCGAGCCACTTGCGGGCCGCGTCCCAGCGCTCCTCGGGCGCGTCGCCGAGGGTGAAGAGCGCCTCCTTGCAGCCGAGCGCCGCACCTTGGCGCGCGATCTCCAGCACTTCGTCCGGCGAGAGGTACGGCGAGTGCACGCGGCCCGGCGTCGTCGCGAACGTGCAGTAGTGGCACCGGTCCCGGCACAACCGGGTCAGCGGGATGAACACCTTCTTCGAGTAGGTGACGATCCCGGCCCGGCCGGCGTCCGCCAGGCCCTGGTCGCGGACCCGCGCCGCGGTCGCCATCAAGGCGGTCAGCGCGTCGCCGGTGGCGGCGAGCAGGACCTCTGCCTCGGCCGGGTCGAGTGTCTTGCCGTCGTCGGCACGCTTGAGTGCTCGGCGCATCGCCGTACTGATGTCGTTGGCCACGAAATCCGAGCCTAAGCGCCGGAAACCGGGCGTTCCCGCGATTCCGGGGACCAAAAACAATCCGTACAGCTGTCCTGATAGTTTGCTGTTCGTGCAGGTCAGGCGGGGTGTCGACGGGCGCCGGAGGCGGGGTGAGCAGCGGCGGAGCGAGCTGCTGCGGGCGACGCTGGCGGTGGTCGAGCGCGACGGAGTCGCAGGTGTGAGCCATCGCGCGGTGGCCGCGGAGGCGGATGTGTCGGTCGCGTCGATCACGTACCACTTCCCGACGCTCGACGACCTGCTGGTCGCCGCGCTGACCTGGGCGGCGGAGGATCTCGCGGCCGAGCTGCACGGGTGGGGCAGCGAGCTCGGTGCCCGGCCGGCGGACGAGCTGGCGCGGGTGATCGAGCACAGCCTGGACCGCCGCCGCGGGCGGACGCTCGCGGTCTACGAGCTCTATCTGTACGCCGCCCGCCGGCCGGACCTCCGCGAGATCGCCGGAGCCTGGCTCGAACCGCTTACCGAGATTGCCCGCGCCTTCACCGCCGACCCCCACAAGGCGCGATTGCTGGTGGCAGCGCTGGACGGCTTGCTGATGCAAGCCCTCATCGGTGCCCGTGAGATCGACCGAGCCGACTTCGCGGCCCTGTTGGACGTGCTGAGGTAGCGCCGGCGATACCTCAGGTCGGGTGCTCGAGCCCGGGGCGCACGGAACGCCAGGTAGTTGGCTGGACGCATGCTGAGGTTGTCGGTTGGGGCGGTGCGGGACAGGTGGCAGCTGTTCGCGGGGGCGGTTGTCGCCGTGGCGCTCGGAGTCGGGCTGGTGCAGTCGGGGTTGCAGGTGCTGGCGGCGACGGATCGGCCGGTCCTGCCGCCCGGGTTGTCTGCCTACGAGCGGGCCGGGGTGCGTGAGGGGTACGTCGGAGCGGCCACGTTGATGGGGATGTCGGTGATGCTCGCGGTGTTCCTGACCGTGTTCATCGTCAGCACGACGTTCGGGTTCACGGTGGTGCAGCGGCGGCGTGAGCTCGGGCTGCTGCGGCTCATCGGAGCGCAGCGCGGGTACGTCTGCCTGATGCTGCTGTGCGAGGCCATGCTGCTCGGCCTGCTCGGGACGGCGATCGGCGTGCCCATCGGCCTGATCGGCACCTGGGCGCAGTCCAGGCTGCTGACCGAGCTGGGCATGCTCCCGGACTGGTTCGACGCGCCCTGGGACCAGGGGGCGATGTGGTCCGCGATGATCGTCGGCATGAGTACGGCGCTCGCCGGCGTACTCACCGCCGCCTGGCGCGCCTCGAGGGTCAGCGCCCTCGAAGCGATCACCGACTCACCCAAGGCGATGCGAGTGATGACCGCGTGGCGCTGGTTCTGGGGACTCTCGGCCGCAGCCTGCACGGTGTTGCTGGTGATCGCCGCCCAGGCCGCGCGTGACCTCGTCGCCGGACTGATGATCGGCCTGGTCGTGATGATCAGCGGCTCGATCGCCCTCAGTCAGCTCAGCCCGGTCGTCGTACCGCTGGCCGGTCGTCTCCCCGCCGCAGTCCTCCGCGGCAACCTGATCACCGACATGGCCCGCGCCGGCGTTCTTCATGCAGTACGGCGAAGTGCTGCAACCGCAGCGCCGTTGATCGTGCTCGTCGGTCTCGTCGTCGGCTTGTGGGGAACGTTCGGATCGCTCGCCAAAGCGGTCGGCGTGGAGCAGGAGAGACTGATCACCGCAGATCTCGTGGTCGACCACGCGGTTCCAGCCGGACCGGGGATCGAGGTCGCCTCGCCGCAGACCGCCGTACCGGTTGCGGTCACGCGCGGAAGGCGGACCGTCTACTCCGAGGCGATCGGGATCGATCCGGCCGCATACCTGCAGACGCACAAGCTCCGTCCACGCAAGGGCTCCTTGGACCGCCTCACCGGAAGGACGATTGCGATCGGCCCCGGAATGGCCGCCGAGGGCTACAAGCTCGGCGAGACCCTGACCATTGCTCTCGGCAACAGAAAGCTCTCGGTCAAGGTCGTGGCGACCATGCCTGAGACGCTGGACGTCAGCGAGAACTTCTTCGTCCCGCGCAGCCTGCTGCCCGCCGGCGGCCGCATCGAGACCCTCGTGAAGGTTGCGCCAGGCCACAAGATCCACAACGCGCAGACAGTCAAGGAGTGGGCCGAAGCGAGGGGTGAAGCCCAGCAGCGCAGCAACTCCGGCCTGTTCGCCGCGCTCATGGGCCTCGCCGGGATCTTCACCGCTGTTGCCGTCGTCAACGCCGTCGTGATGTCCACCGCGGATCGGCGTCGGGAGTTCGCCCTCGCCCGGATGGCCGGCCTGACCAGAACTCAGGTCGTCCAGGTTGCACTGGTCGAGTCCACGGCGGTCGTGCTCATCGGCGTACTGCTTGGATCACTCGTTGCCGGTGCAGCGCTGGCCGGCATCGCAGCGGGCCCGTACGGCCTTGCAGCGTTGGCGATTCCGTGGCGCCTGCTGGGTCTGATCTTCGCCGCCGCGATGGTCGTGGTCGGCGCCGCGGCGGCATTGACCGCGCACCGAGCCACCGACCCGCAGCCGATCTCCCTGCTAGCGGGACGCGAGTGACCGGGCGCCTGCGCGAGCCATGCTCTGCACCACGACATGGTGGAACGGCCGGATCAGGTTGTAGTAGAACCGCCCGGCCGTCCGCAGGTACTTGACCAGCGTGACGACCTTGAACTCGCCGACCGGCTGGGCGTTGTCGGTGACGATCGCCAGCCACCCGGTCAGGTGGTTGGCGCACTCTCGACCGTGTCGATCAACCGCGTGGTGAACTGCGCCTCGAAGTGCTCCAAGAGCGCCGACCGAAACCCGGCGGCGCCCTTGAAGTGGTGGTAGGACGACCCCTTGGTGACCCCGAGCTTCCCGGCGCACCTCAGGCGTCGGCGGCGGTGAGGGCTTGGGCTTCGACTGGGGAGTGAGTGGTGGGGGTGCGGAGGTGGGAAAGGGGCTTCCAGCCGGTGGCGAGGGTGGCTACGGCGAGGACTACGGCGAAGGCGCCGACGTAGAAGGGGACTTGGATGTTGATCTCCTCGCCGAGCTTACCCGCCAGCCAGGGGGCGATGGCTCCGCCGGAGAAGCGGACGAAGGAGTACGCCGCCGAGGCCGTGCCGCGTTCGACCGGTGCGGCTGCCATCACGGCCTCGGTGATCAGGGTGTTGTTGATGCCGAGGAACAGGCCCGCGACGATCACGCCGACCGCGAGGACCGCCTTGTGGTGTGCGTAAACACCCATCACTGCAAGGTCCGCAGCGAACAGCAGCAGCGCGGTCATCACCACCGGCAGCGTGCCGAACCACCGCTGCAGCCGCGGCGCCACGAACACCGAGGTGACCGCGAGCCCGATGCCCCAGCCGAAGAAGATCAGCCCGATCTGCCGCGCCGACATCGCCAGCGGGAACGGCGTGAACGCGAGCAACGTGAAGAACCCGAAGTTGTAGAGCAGTGCCGTGATCGCGACCGTCGCCAACGACCGGTGCCGCAACGCCTTCAGTGGCTCGAGGATCGACGTACGGCGTGCTGCCGGTGGTGACGTGGGCAGCAGGAAGGCGGTGGCGGCGAGCGCGATGGTCATCAGTACGGCGACGCCGAAGAACGGACCGCGCCAGGAGATCGTGCCGAGCTCACCGCCGACCAGCGGGCCGGCCGCGATGCCGACGCCGAGCGCGGCCTCGTACAGGATGATCGCCTCGGCGACCGAGCCGCTGGCCGAGTTCACAATTGTGGCCAGTGCGGTCGCGATGAACAGTGCGTTGCCGAGACCCCAGCCGGCCCGGAAGGCGACGATCGCGCCGATCGAGTCGGACAGGCCGGCGAGCGCGCTGAACACGACGATGATGGCCAGGCCGATCAGCAGGGTGCGCTTGGCGCCGATCCGGCTGGAGACCGCGCCGGTGATCAGCATCGCGACACCGATGACCGCCATGTAGCTGGTGAACAGCAGCGACACCTGCGACGGGCTGGCGTGCAGTTGCTCGGCGATCGGCTTCAGGATCGGGTCGACCAGGCCGATGCCCATGAAGGCGATCACACAGGCGAACGCGACCGCCCAGACGGACTTGGGTTGCTTCAGGAACGAGTTGCTCACCGGGATGAGACCTCCAGGGCGAGGATCTTGTGCACGATGGCGACCGAGGCTTCGAGGGTGGCGCGGTCGGTCGCGGGGAGTTGGCGGAGGCGGGCGGCGACGGCCGCGCCGGCTTCCTGGCGGGCGCGCTGTAGTTCGGCGTACCCGGCGTCCGTGAGGCTGATCAGGCTGGCGCGGGAGTCGGCTGGGTCCGGCTCGCGCCGTACCCAGCCTTGGTCCTGCTGGCGCTGCACGAGGTTGGACATCGTCGGCTGGGAACACCGATCGGCCTTCGCCAGCTCACTGATCCGGGTCGGCCCGAGCTCGTCCAGCCGCCCGAGCAACCGCATCGCCGCGTGCGGCAAGGCGCTCACGTCCCGCGCCGCCAACCGCGTCAACCGCGCCGAGGCAACCACCACGTCCACACCCAGCTGCGTCAGCTCAGTCTCACTCACATCCCCCAAATATACATAGCAATACTATGCATCTCTAGCGGCCGCCAGCGTGACCCGAGTCACCGGCGGGGAGCAAATCGCGGCCAGGAAGGCGAACTGGATGGCGGTTGCGACGACGAGGCGGAGGCTGAGGGTGTCGAGGTTCGGCCAGGCGGCGATGGCGAGTGCCAGGGCGATTGCACCCACGGTCGACCAGCGAGCCAGGCCGGTGTTGCGCTTGGCCACGGTGATGGCGGCGGCGATCCAGGCGAGTTGGACGATGGCGAAGCCGGCCTCGTGCAGTACGGCGTGCCAGCTCGGATCGACCCGCCCATCGGGTGCTCCGGCTGGGAAGCCGGCGCCTGGGTCGGTGACGAACACGCCGGCCGCGATCAGGCCGAAGCCGAGGGCGCCGACGAAGCGCGGCAGCCAGCGGCCGTGGTCGCGGAGCCCGATCGCCGCGGCGACGAACAGAGCTCCGGTGATGACGAAGTTTGCGATCTGGATCCAGCCGCCGCTGCCGAGCGCAAGCAGGCTGAGCGGATGCCGGCTGGGGTCGAAGCCGTCCCGGGTGAAGGCCTGCACGGCCCACACGGCCAGGAAGAGCGGTCCGGCCGCGATACCGCACGCGCGAAGTGGGGTGACGTTCATGATCTCGTCCTCTCTGCTGGGGTTTGTCAGCAGAGACGTCGAGGGATCCAGGTCGATCCGGACAGAATTCAGACTTGCCGGGCGATGATTTCCGCGGCTGCGGTCGGACCGTCGACGGCGGCGTACAGCT
Organism: Kribbella sp. NPDC050470; assembly: GCF_044458365.1. NCBI lineage: Bacteria > Bacillati > Actinomycetota > Actinomycetes > Propionibacteriales > Kribbellaceae > Kribbella > Kribbella sp. NPDC050470. The sequence continues at coordinate 647,553 of NZ_JBITHV010000003.1, forward strand.
TCTGGATCCGCTCGGCGGCGGCCAGGTGCGACTTGTCGCCGAGCATCCGGCTAGCGAGGGCGGCCAGGTCGTCGGAGCGGCCGAGGCGGCGGGCTGCGCCGAGGCGCTCGACCAGGACGACGTTGAGGTCCTGCTCGATGTGCAGCGGGATGCCGAGGAGCGGCGTACCGCAGGCCATCGCCGTCTGCACGCTGCCCTGGCCGCCGGTGGTGACCGCGAGATCGACCTGCGGCATCACGAGATGGCTGGGCAGCACGCCCTGGATCATGATCCGGTCGGTGCCGAGGTCGGCGAGGTCGTGGATCGTGCCCGCGACCAGCAGGCGTACGTCGAGCCGGCTGAGCTCGGCGATCGCCGTGCGCACCGCCTCCGGTGGGGTCGAGGTCATCGCGAGGTAGACGACCGGGCCCGGCCGGTCGAGGAACTGCTGCACCTCAGGCGGCATATCAAGCTCGAGATGAGCGAAGAGCGGGCCGGCCGTGCGGAGCTCCGAGCCTGGCCGATAGCCCTTGCCGGGACGCCAGGCGGCTACCTCCTCGGACGAGACGCCGAGCACCTCGGGGATCTCCGGCACCACTGAGAGGTCCCCGAGCAGCAACGCGGCCAGGCTCGGTATCCCTTCGATGCCGAGCGATGCGGCCACCCGGTTGAAGCCGCCGCAGTACGCCGTGGTGCGGTTGGTCGTCCGGTTGACGAGGAACCGCGCGAGCCAGTCGGGGGCGTGCGCCAGGCGTGGGTCCACCGGATGCGTCGGCGCCGGCAGCAGTCGGTGCTCGAAGACCGGCGGGACGAAGCTGCCCGCGTGCTCGGTGATGACGCGTACGCCGGCCAGTCGTGAGGAGAGCAGCGTGGTCACGGTGAAGCCGGTGACGGCGACGGTGATCCCGTGGGCGCGGAAGTAGTCCGCTTCGGCCAGCACGTACGTGCGGATCTCGGCGTCGTCGTACATGCTCTGCCGGGGATCGCCGAGCCCGGCGGCCGAACCGACGAAGGCGGCCGCGCGGGCGTCGGACAGGCCGGGGCCGAGGACGTCGTACTCGATGCCGGCCGCGGCGAGGAGTCGCTCGTGCGGACCGCCGTGGGTGGCGACGCGGACCGGCAGGCCGAGCGCGGTCAGGGCCCGATGGAGCTCGAGCATCCGGGACGTCTCGGACAGGTACGCGCAGTGCGGCAGCAGGCAGATCATCATTGCCCCCTTCGACGATGATAGGTAATATATTGCCTATGTCACCGTTCAACAAGACCCCGGAGCTGTTCGGGATCGGCGCGGGCTCCCAGCTGGCGCCGTCGGTCCAGGCGTTCCGGACGACGCTGATGCTCGCCCAGAAGCTGCGGTACGCGATGGACGAGCGGCTGCGGGCGGACGGGCTCACCACTCAGCAGGCTGCCCTGATCACGGTGGTGACTGCGATGGGGAAGCCGTCGCTGGCCGAGGCGGCCGCCGCACTGGGGAGCACCCACCAGAACGTCGCGCAGATCGTCGCCGCCCTGGTCCGCAAGGATCTGCTGCAGATCGAGCCCGATCCCGCCGACCGGCGCCGCAAGTTGCTGTCCGCAACGAACCATAGCGCGGAGTACTGGCAGGAGCGAGACAGCGGTGACTTCGCCGCGGTGGCCGACTGGTTCGCCGACCTGAGCCCGGCCGAGCTCGAGACCTTCTGTGAGTTGTCCGGCCGGGTGATCGCGAGACTCGACGATGCTTAAGGCGGTGCTGGGCAGTACGGCGTTCTTCTTCGCCGTGCCCTGCGTGGTCGGTGGGCTGATCCCGTGGTGGATCAGCGGCTGGGCCGCGCCCCGGTTCTGGCCCGGGCTGGTGCTGGTGGCCGCCGGCGCGTACGTCGTACTGCGTGCGTTCGTGCGGTTCGTCCGGGAGGGTCGCGGTACGCCGGCGCCCCTCGCGCCCACCGAGGAGCTCGTGGTCGGCGGCGACTACCGCTTCGTCCGCAACCCCATGTACGTCGGCGTCGTCACGGCGATCCTCGGCCAGGCCCTCACCTTCCTCGACCTCTGGATCCTCGGGTACGGCGTTCTCGCGTGGGCCGTGATGGCGTCCTTCGTCCGCTGGTACGAGGAGCCCGTGCTGCTCGCCCGCTACGGCGCTCAGTACGAGGAGTACCGCCGTACCGTCCCGGCGTGGGTGCCACGCCTCAGACACTGACCGGCCGCCCGCCGGCGTCGCGGAACAGGCTGATCGCGAGCGGGCCGCGGTGCAGGATGTGCGGAATGTCGGCCCAGGGCAGCAGCGGCTCGGTGGCCTTGAGATTCCGGAGTCGGTTCAGCGGCAGGACGTCGGTCCCGCGGACGTCGTGGATGGCGGCTCGGTAGAGAAGTGCCGGCATAGAAAAGGCCTCCGAACGCGGGGACCCGCACCGGAGGCTGCCACCTCATTCTACCCGACCGGAGATCGTTGCCGGCAGATTTGTGCGTGGCTGCAAAGTTTCATGATTAATAGTTTGCAGTGAGTGCAAAATTCTACCTAGCCTGGTCGGGTGAGACAGGCAGAGGGTGGGTTGCGGGAGCGGAAGAAGCGCGAGACGCGGGCGGCGCTGGCCGACGCGGCGCTGCGGCTGGCGCTGGAGAAGGGGCCGGAGAACGTCACGGTCGAGGAGATCGCCGAGGCGGCCGACGTGTCGGTGCGGACCTTCTTCAACTACTTCCCGCACAAGGAGCACGCGATCCTCGGGCGCAACCCCGAGCACTTGGAGCGTGCGCTGGAGCTGATGCGGACCGCGCCCGCCGAGGTCTCACCGCTGACCCTGATGTGGCACGTCGTCCGGGAGGTGCTGCAGGACCTGGAGAGCGACGGCGAGTTGTCGCGTCGCGGTGAGCTGATCATGCAGTCGCCGAACCTGGTCTACCAGCTGATGGTGTCCAGCTTCGACGACGAACGCCGGCTCACCGCCGCCCTCGCGGAGCGGATGGGCGAGCCGGCGACCGCCGTACGGCCCGCCCTCGTCGTCAGCGCGGCCGGCGCCGCCTGCCGGGTGGCGATGGAGCTGCACAAACAGACTCCCGACCGGCGCGTCAGCGAGCTGGTCGGCGAAGGCTTCCGACTACTTGCCGAGGGCATCGACCCCGGCTTCGACAGTACCGAGAAAGGTCACTCATGACGACGACCTCGTCGCCTCAACCGGAGGCGCCGGTCGCACTCACGCCACGACAGACCACCCAGGCCATCTCCGGCCTGATGATGGGCATGCTGGTCGCCGTGCTCGCCGGCACCGTCGTGTCCACCGCGCTGCCGCGGATCATCTCCGAGCTGGAGGCCAGTCAGTCCGTCTACACCTGGGTGGTCACCGTCGAGCTGCTCGCGATGACGGCCACCGTGCCGTTGTGGGGCAAGCTCGCCGACCTCTACAACAACAAGCTGCTGGTCCAGCTGTCGCTCGCGTTCTTCGTGATCGGCTCGCTGGTCGCCGGCCTGACTCCGAACGTCGAGTTGCTGCTGGCCAGCCGGGTCGTCCAGGGCATCGGCGCCGGTGGCCTGACCGCGCTCGTGCAGATCGTGATGGCGGCGATCATCCCGCCGCGTGAGCTCGGCCGGTACTCCGGCATCTTCGGCGCGATCTTCGCCTCGGCGACCGTCGGCGGCCCGCTGCTCGGCGGGTTCCTGGTCGACTCGCCGCTCGGCTGGCGGGCCTGCTTCCTGGTCGGCGTCCCGTTCAGCCTGGCCGCGATCATCCTGCTGCAGCGCACCTTGCACCTGCCGACGGTACGGCGGGACGTCAGGATCGACTGGTGGGGCGCACTGCTGATCACCAGTGGCGTGAGCATCGTCCTGGTCTGGTCGACGTTCGCCGGGAACAAGTTCGACTGGGTGTCCGGCTGGAGCCTGGTGCTGGTCGGCATCGCCGTGGTCGCGCTCGCGATCGCCGGCGTGGTCGAGGCGCGGCACCCGGAGCCGATCATCCCGTTGGACCTGTTCCGCAACCGCACAGTCACCCTGTCCGTGGTCGCCAGCATGCTGGTCGGCCTGGCGATGTTCGGTGGCTCGGTGTTCCTGTCGCAGTACTTCCAGATCGCCCAGGGACACTCGCCGACGTCGGCCGGCCTGATGAGCCTGCCGATGATCTTCGGCATGCTGATCTCGTCCACGATCGCCGGTGGACTGATCACGAAGTACGGCAAGTGGAAGATCTACCTGGTCATCGGCGGCGTGCTGTTGCCGGTCGGGCTGGCGCTGCTGGGCACGATCGACGCGCACACCGGGACGTTCCGGATGTCGGTGTTCATGGCCGTCCTCGGTGTCGGCGTCGGCCTGGTGATGCAGAACCTGGTGCTCGCCGCGCAGAACGACGTACCGGCGCGTGAGCTCGGTGCGGCGACGTCGGTGGTGAGCTTCTTCCGCAGCATGGGCGGCACGATCGGCGTCAGCGCGCTGGGCGCGGTGCTGGCGAACAGGGTCGCGACGTCGCTCGGGATGGACGGTTCGCAGGGCGGCGGCGCCGTACCGGACATCAACACGCTGCCGGAGGAGGTGAAGGTGGCGGTGCAGGAGGCGTACGGGAACGCGACCGCGGACCTGTTCATGATCTCGGTCCCGATCGCCGTCCTGGCGCTGGTCGCCATCCTCTTCATCAAGGAGAAAGCCCTCCTGACCACCTCAGCCACCGAACGCCGCGCCGCCGAGGAGGAGGAGGCTGGCAAGCCAGCGCCCCACTGACAACGTCCTTCACACGCTGGCGGCGCCCAGGCACGCACCTCGCTGCGTTGGAGGAGGATCCACGATGAACCCCGCATCGAGGACGCTCCTCCGCCTTGCGATGCACGCACCTGGACACCGCCATCGTGCAAACGACGTCGCCAGTGGGACGCTAGACGCATGATCGTTGCATTCAGCATCAGCCCTTCCGGTGGTGACGAGACCGGGGGCGTGAGCCAGGCGGTGGCCGAGGCCGTCCGCGTGGTGCGCGCCTCCGGGTTGCCGAACGAGACCAACGCGATGTTCACCAACATCGAGGGGGAGTGGGACGAGGTGATGGCCGTGGTCAAGCAGGCCGTCGACGCGGTGGCGGCCGTCTCCCCGCGGGTCGGCCTCGTGCTGAAGGCCGACATCCGGCCCGGGTTCACCGGGCAGCTGACGGCAAAGGTCGAGCGGATCGAGCAGGAGCTGTCCGACTAGTTCTGTGCTGACCGTAGGTCGGCCAGGCGTCGTCGGGCTTCCGGAGTGGCGGGTCGCCAGTCGGCTGGGAACAGGCGGGAGCGCTCGACGGCCGTGGCGGTCGGCACTTCGGCGAGGAGCTCCCAGAGCAGGCTCCAGCGTTCGTGCCGGGCCAAACCTGCACTGAGCTCGAGGAACTGCTCACCGCGCAGCAGGTCGGCGAACTCCGCGGGGTCCTCCACCATCCGGCGAAGGAACTCGAAGAGACCGCCGTCGATCGCCGCACTCCGCATGCGGGCTCGCCCATCGCTGTCGGCCGCCGCATAGGCAGCAGCCGCCGCCGCGCCGTACGGATCGGCGCGGCGGTACCTGTCGTACTCGCCCGTCAGCAGCCAGAACACGGTCCGCCGCGCCGGCTCGGACGGCGTCAGCTCGTGCTCCCGGCAGAAGTCGGCGAGCCGTGGCACGTGGTCCGCGAGCTCGTACACCTCGTCGACGAGGGTCTGGTCGCCGGCGGCCAGGATCTTGCGCTGGGCGATCCGGGCGACCGGATGATCGCCCAGGGCGGCGGCCACGACCACGACCCGGCGCATCTCCGCGGTCAGCTCGTCCTCGGCCGGGTGCAGCACGAGCAGCGTGAGGTCGGCGACTACTCGCTGCTCCGATTCCTGCTCGTGGCCGGGGTCGTCCCGGTACAGGTGCGCCCGCAGCGCCGGGCCGCCGTTGGCGTCGATGAGCTCCCGGCACACGGTGTCGAAGGGCTCGGTCGGCGACTGGAAGCGACGCCTCCACCAGCGCAACAGGCGGCCGGCACGAGTCTCTCGTCCGATCGTCTCCGCCACACGCCTCACCGCCCCCCGAACTTGCGTACTCAACAAGTATGGTTCAGCGCGCGGGGTTCAGTGCAGCGACTGTTGTGTCGTAACGGTTCTCGCGTTCGGCGTCGCGGAGGAAACGGACCCGGTCGACCAGGATCTCGTCGGCGTCCGGCTGGTCCTGGAGCAGCTTGACCGACTCGTCGACGAACTCGTCGAGCGGCATCCACTCCGGGTCCGGTACGCCGTTCAGCAGGCCGGTCTGAACCGCCGGCGGCACCAGCTCGATCACCTGGACACCGGTGTCGGCCAGCTGGATCCGCAGGCTCTGCGTGTAGCTGTGGACGGCGGCCTTGGTCGCGCTGTACGTCGGGGTGTCCACCAGCGGGACGAACGCCAGGCCGGAGCTCACCGTCATGATCACCGCATCCGGCTTGGTCAGCAGGTACGGCGTGAACGCGGTGAGCGTGCGGATCGTGCCGAGCAGGTTGATGTCGATCACCTGCTCGGACGTGGTCAGGTGCGCCGGGTCGCGGAGGTCCTCCTCGACCATGATCCCGGCCATCGTGACGACCACGTTGAGTTCGGGGTGCTCAGTGGTGACCGTCGCGAAGGCGGCCTTGATCGAGTCCGGGTCGGCGACGTCGAGGGTGATGCCCGCGATCCCGTCCTCGGCCGCGATCCGGTCCAGCAGGTCCTTGCGGCGGCCGCTGATGATCACGGTGTTGCCGAGGTCGCGGAACCGCCGGGCCAGCTCGAGGCCGATCCCGGACGTGCCGCCGGTCATGAAGATCGTGTTGCCAGTCGTTTTCATGGCTCCAGCCTTCGCGAGGCCGGCGACGGTAACCAGGCTGCCGTTAACCACGGATCGGCAAGCCCTGGATAACGCCGATCCGTCCGACAGACTGGAGGACATGGAGTACGGCGACCTGTCAGATTTCCTGCGCAAACGACGCGAGGCCCTGCAGCCCGAGGACGTCGGGATGCCGCGCGGCCGGCGTCGCCGTACGCCTGGTCTCCGGCGGGAGGAGGTCGCGGCGCTGGCGTCGATGTCGGCCGACTACTACAGCCGGCTCGAAGGCGGCCGGGGACCGCAGCCGTCGGTCGACATGCTGGGGGCGATCGCCCGCGCGTTGCGGCTGACGACGGAGGAGCGCGACCACCTGTTCGTGCTCGCCGGCCACGGGACGCCGCCGCGGACGACCCGGGCCTGTCACGTCGACCCAGGGATGCTGCGGATCCTCGACCGGCTGCAGGACACGCCCGCGCTGCTTCTCAACCGGTGCGGCGACACCCTCGCGCAGACCCCGGCGCACGTCGCGTTCGCCGGTGAGCAGACCAACCACGAGGGCCTCGAGCGGAGCGAGGCCTACCGCTGGTTCACCGATCCGGCGTCCCGGACGCTGTACCTGGAGCAGGAGGTCGCGACGCACAGCCGGATGCTGGTCTCGATGCTCCGCTCGGTCGCCACCGCGGACGGCCCGAAGTCGTACGCCGCCACCCTCGTCAAGACCCTGCAGAAGCTCAGCCCCGAGTTCGCCGAGATCTGGGACCGGCACGAGGTCGGCGTCGCGCACAGCCGGACGAAGCACTTCAACCACCCGGTCGTCGGCGAGCTCGAGCTGTACTGCGAGGTCATCGACAACCGGGATCAGCAGCAGACGCTCGTGGTCTTCACGGCGACGCCCGGCAGCGAGAGCGCGGAGAAGCTGCAACTACTGTCCGTGCTGGGCAGTCAGACACTCGATCCGGCGCGCTGAACCGCCGTACGGCGACTCAGGTAGAACGCGAAGAGCGCGGTCGGGAAGAACATCACGATGCCGTAGACGGCCACCGGGATGGACATCTCGCTGTTGCCGAGCAGCGTCGGGCTCAGCGCGATCGTGAGCGCCAGCGTGGCGTTGTGGATGCCGATCTCCATCGAGCAGGCGATCGACTGTCGCTCACCAAGGTTGGCCAGCCGCGGTACGGCGTACCCGACAGCGAGACTGATGACGTTCAGCAGGACGGCGACCACGCCCACGGCGGCGATGTAGTCGAGGAAGTTGTCGCGCTCGCTGTAGATGGCGGCGAAGATCACCAGCACCAGCACGACGATCGAGCCGATCTTCACCGGCCGCGCCATCCGGTCGGCGAACGCGGGCAGCTTGTTGCGGATCAGCATGCCGAGCGCGACCGGGACCAGCACGATCGCGAACACCTGCAGCATCTTCGCCGGTTGCAGGCCGATCTCTCCGTCGCCGAGGAAGTGGTCGAGAGACAGGTTGACCACGATCGGCAGGGTGACCACGGCGAGCACCGAGTTCACTGCGGTCAGGGTGACGTTGAGGGCGACGTCGCCGCCGGCCAGGTGGCTGAACAGGTTGGCCGTCGTGCCGCCGGGGGAGGCGGCCAGCAGCATCATCCCGACGGCCAGGGCCGGCGCCAGGTCGAACAGCTTGACCAGGCCGAAGCAGATCAGCGGCACCAGGATCACCTGGACGCCGAGTGCCACCAGGACTGCCCGCGGCATCCGTAGTACCCGGCTGAAATCCCCGGCGGTCAGGGTCAGGCCGAGGCCGAGCATGATGATCACCAGGGCGATCGGCAGCAGCACCGAGGTGAGCACGGATTCGTCCATCGGCAGGCCCCCTTCCAAGGTCGGTGGCTCAGAGTGACAGCGGGACGGCCGGACGGCAAGAGTTCCGGGACCGGCGGACCCTTTACCGGCTTTTCGTCATGAGTTAATTTAAGTTCTGAAATCTCATTGCGTAATCACTCCATGACTGAGGGGATCCGGCCATGGCCGCTCGGAAACTGCTGCCTGCCCTGCTCGCGCTGCTGCTCTGCCTGGTCTCCGGCAGTACGGCGGCCGCGCAGCCGGCCGCCACCTTCAACGTGCTCGCGTTCTACAGCGGCACCTGGGATCCCGCGCACATCGACTTCGTGAAGGAGGCGAACCAGCGGTTCCCGCAGTTCGGGGCGCAGAACGGGTTCACCTACACGGCGACGAGCAACTGGGACCAGCTGAACAACCTGAGCGCCGCGCAGTACCAGGTGGTGATGTTCCTGGACGACTCGCCGCACACCGACGCGCAGCGGACCGGGTTCCAGCGGTACATGAACAACGGTGGCGCGTTCTTCGGCTTCCACGTGACCGCGTACAACGACGCGAGCGGCGGCTGGGCGTGGTTCAACAACACCTTCCTCGGCACCGGGCGGTTCAAGTCGAACACCTGGGGACCGACCGCGGTCACGCTGAAGGCGGAGAACCGGTCGCACCCTGCGCTGGTGAACACCGGCGCGACGTTCCGGTCGTCGGTGAGCGAGTGGTACAGCTGGCAGAACGACCTGCGGAACAACGCCGACATCCAGATCCTGGCCTCGATCGACCCGTCCAGCTTCCCGGTCGGCACCGACCCGAACCAGACCTGGTACAGCGGCTACTACCCGATCGTCTGGACCAACAAGAACTACAAGATGATCTACGCCAACTTCGGCCACAACGCGATGAACTACGAGACCAACACCCGGCTCTCGTCGACCTTCGACGGCCCGGCGCAGAACCAGTTCCAGCCGACGTCCGACGGATTCACCCGGGTCAACAACCGCAACGACGCCACCAAGTCGATCGACGTCACCAACGTCTCGTCCGCCGACAATGCCGGCCTGCAGTTGTGGACGTACGGCGGTGGCGCAAACCAGCAGTGGAAAGCCGTGTCGGCGGGCGATGGCTATTTCCATTTCGTCAGCCGCCTGAGCAACAAATGCCTGACCGTCCCGAACGGCTCCACCGCCGACAGCACCCAGTTGGTCCAACTCACCTGCAGCGGAAATTCTGCTCAGTCTTTCCGGCTGACCGGGATGTGAATCTGGGCTAGGTTCCCGGCATGAGAATCCTGCGTGTGGCCGCTGTTGCGGCAGGAGGTCTGCTGTTGATGTCCCAGCTCGTCCCCGCCGCCCAGGCGGGCGGGCAGCCGTCGTACCAGTGGGAGCTGACGCCGACCGGGAGTACGGCGCAGTTCCGCGGGCTGGCTGCGGTGAGCAAGGACGTCGCCTGGGTCGGCGGGTCGGGCGGGCAGGTGCTGCGGACCGTCGACGGTGGGAAGAGCTGGCAGAACGTCAGCCCGCCCGGGGCCGAGACGGTGCAGTTCCGCGATGTCGAGGCGTTCGACGCGAAGCGCGCCGTCGTGCTGTCGATCGGGAACGGGACGGACTCGCGCGTCTACCGGACCGAGGACGGCGGGAAGTCGTGGACCGAGACGTTCCGCAACCCCGACCCGAACGCGTTCTACGACTGCCTCGACTTCTGGGACAACAAGCGTGGGCTGGCGTTGAGCGACCCGGTCGACGGGAAGTTCCGGATCCTGGCGACTGCGGACGGCGGCAAGTCGTGGCAGGTGCAGTCGACGGCCGGGATGCCGGCCGCGCTGCCCGGTGAGTTCGCGTTCGCGGCCAGCGGGACCTGCCTGGTCGCCGGGCCCGGGCGGACGGCGTGGTTCGCGACCGGCGGCGGGGACCGGCCGCGGGTGTTCCGGACCGTTGACGGAGGCAAGCACTGGACGGTCGCCGACTCGCCGATGGCCAGTGGCGAGGCGGCGGGCATCTTCAGCCTCGCCTTCCGCAACGGGCTGTTCGGCGTCGCCGTCGGCGGTGACTTCCTCAAGCCGACCGAGGCGGTGCGGGCCGCATCGGTGACGTACGACGGCGGCCGCAGCTGGAAGCTGGTCCCGGCCGAGCAGGCGCCGAAGGGGTACCGGAGTGGGTCCGCGTTCGTGCCGAACACGCCCGCTACCGTCATCGCCGTGGGTCCGTCGGGCAGCGACGTCAGCTACGACGGCGGACGCAGCTGGAAGCAGTTCTACGACGGCAGCTTCGACAGCGTCGAGTGCGCCGGCCACGGGAGCAAGGCGGGGTGCTGGGCGTCCGGGGCCAAGGGCGCGGTCGCACGGCTGACGCGCTGATGTTCAGGTCGGCGACACCCGTACGTCGTGCGGGGGTCGCCGACCACCCGACAGGATGAGGGCATGCGCAAACTGGTGCTGGGGACTATTGCGGGACTGTTGATGCTCCTACCGACTACGGCCGCCGCCGAGGCGGGGACGACCGACCGGCCCGGTCGCCCGCTGACCGTGGCGACCTACAACATCCACCACGGCGCCGGGATCGACGGCGTCCTGGACCTCGAGCGGATCGCCGTACTGCTGGAGAAGACCGGCGCGGACGTGATCGGGCTGCAGGAGGTGGACCGGCACTGGAGCGAGCGGAGCAACTGGGTCGACCAGCCGGCCTGGTTCGCCCAGCGGCTGAAGATGCACTACGGGTACGCCGCCAACCTCGACCTGCCGCCGTTGAACCCGGGCGAGCCGCGCCGTCAGTACGGTACGGCGATCCTGTCGAAGTACCCGATCAAGGACTTCACCAACACGCTGCTGCCGATGTACCCGGGCCAGGAGCAGCGCGGTCTGGCGGTCGCGACGGTCAAGGTGCGCGGCGCCGAGTTGCGGTTCGCGAACACGCACCTGACGCACAACAACAACGCCGAGCGGCTGGAGCAGGCCCAGAAGGTGGTCGAGGTCCTGGGCGCCTCGAAGCAGCCGACGATGCTGGTCGGCGACCTGAACGCCCGGCCGGACACGCCGGAGATCAAGACGCTGACGGCGCTGCTGAACGACACCTGGCCGGCCGTCGGGACCGGGCCTGGGTACACCTCGCCGGCCGAGAACCCGACCGCCCGGATCGACTACCTGCTGCACAGCACGCAGCTCCGGCCGACGAAGGCGTCGGTCCCGGTCTCGCCGGCGTCCGACCACCTCCCGGTCGTCGCCTCCTACACCCTTCGCTGACCGCTCCGACCACCGAACGGCGCCCTCCGGCTGATGCCGGACGGGCGCCGTTGCATTGCTCCGGGTGACCGTCAGCGCGGAATTACAAGCTTGTAGTTTGTCAAGTCGACACGCAGGTGAAACAAAGTTATTTGTGTGAAAGGTGTTCCCAATGGGGCTGCAGGCAACTAGTGTCACGTATGAGGTCCAGGAGGACCAAAAGTTCACGAACCCTGGGGAAGGGGTTCGTGACCGGCGGAAGGAACGACCCCGATGCGGACGCCCCCAGGGGCCACGTCCGGCGGGCGGGTCGCGAGCACTGGGAAGACCGGCAGAGCGCTGCTCTCCGGGGTGCTCGCGGTCTGTCTGGCCGGCTCGATGGCCGTGATTCCGGTCCAGGCCGAGGCCAAGCCGAAGCCGCCGGTCATTCCGTCCAAGGCCGCCGTCGAGCGGGCCAAGCAGGCCGCCACCGCGAAGGCCGTCCAGGTGCAGGCGATCGAGAACCAGTTGGCCGCCGCGAGCGCCCGGCTCGAGCAGCTCGGGGTCGCGTCCGGGATCGCCGACGAGGCCTACAACGGCGCCGTCTACCGGTTGCAGCAGGCGAAGGCCGAGGCCACCCAGGCGGCGGCCCGGGCGGCCAAGGCGCAGAAGACGCTGACGACCCAGCGGGAACAGATCGGCCGGTTCGCCGCGGCGTCGTACCAGGGTGGTGGTGACGTGGCGAAGCTCGCGCCGCTGTTCACCGCGGAGGGTCCGCAGCAGCTGCTCGACTCGGCCGGCGCGGCCCGCTCGGTGTCAGCCGCGATGCAGGGTTCTTACCTGCGCTTCACCGCGACCCAGGTGATGGCGAACCTGTTCAAGGTGCAGGCCGACGAGGCCGTCAAGAAGGTGAAGAAGGCCACCGACGAGGCGGCGAAGGCGAAGGCCGCGGCGGAGGCGGCCGAGCAGGCGCAGGCGTCCGCGGTCACCGCGATGGGCGTCCAGCGCAAGCAGGCGATCACGCAGCTCGCCGTGCTGCAGAACACGTCGGTCCAGGTGGCCGCCCAGCGGCAGCGGGGACTCGAGGAGCTTGCGCGCCAGCGAGCCGCCGCCCTCGCCGCGAAGAAGGCCGCCGAGTTGCAGCGCCGGATCGCCGCCCGGGAGGCCGCCGAGCGGGCCCGGGAAGCGGCGGCCGAGCGGGCCCGGGAGGAGCGCGAGCGGGCTCAGGAGGAGCGCGAGCGGCGCGAGCAGCAGCGGGAGAACCCGGGCACGAAGCCGCCGAAGAAGAAGCAGCCCGACCGGCCGCGCGAGGACGACCGCCCGACCCGGAAGGGGGCGAGCGCCGCGATCGAGTTCGCGCTGGACCAGATCGGCGACATGTACCTGTGGGGCGGCACCGGGCCGTCGCGCTGGGACTGCTCCGGCCTGACCCAGGGCGCCTGGGCGGAGGCCGGGGTGTACCTGCCGCACTACAGCGTCGCGCAGTACGAGCAGGTCCGGCACATCGACGAGGACGAGCTGCGGCCGGGCGACCTGATCTTCTGGTCGACCGACCCCGACGACCCCGGCACGATCCACCACGTCGCGCTGTACCTCGGCAACGGCCGGATGGTGCACGCGCCGCGGTCCGGCAAGCCGGTGCAGATCGACAGCGTGTACTACTGGGAACCGCCGGACTTCTTCGGCCGCCCGTGATGAAACCTCTGCGCAGCAAGGCGAAACTCGCCTCCGCGATGTCCCGGGTCCGGCGCCGCCGGCCGGTCGCCGCGGAGGCGGGTCAGCCGCCGTCGAGTGCCGCGGGCAACGAAGCCCCGGGCGCGCCGGAGCCGGCCGCGCGGCCGGCGACCACGACGTACTCGCTGATCGGCTGGTGAGATCGGCCGAGCTCAGTGGCCTTCGGTCTTCAGGCGCTCGAAGGAGGCGCTGATCTCGGCCTCGGCGTCGGCCCGGCCGACCCAGGTCGCGCCCTCGACCGACTTGCCCGGCTCCAGGTCCTTGTAGACCTCGAAGAAGTGCTGGATCTCCAGCCGGTCGAACTCCGGCAGGTGGTGGATGTCGCGCAGGTGCTCCTGGCGCGGGTCGCCGGCCGGGACGCAGACGACCTTGTCGTCCGGGCCCTTCTCGTCGGTCATCCGGAACATCCCGATCGCGCGGGCCCGGATCAGGCAGCCCGGGAAGGTCGGCTCGGACAGCAGCACGAGCGCGTCCAGCGGGTCGCCGTCCTGCCCGAGGGTCTCCTCGATGAATCCGTAGTCGGAGGGGTACTGAGTGGCCGTGAAGAGGGTCCGGTCCAGGCGGAGCCGGTTGGTCTTGTGGTCCAGCTCGTACTTGTTGCGGGTGCCCTTGGGGATCTCGATGAAGACGTCGAACTCCATACGGCAGATACTGTCACGGTTCCGACCGACGAATTGACAGGAGCAGCCCGGTGGTCCGTCCTCCTCGTGCGGCGTTCGTCACGCTGCTCGCCACAGCGCTCAGCGTGAGCCTGGCGGGCGGAGCAGGCGCCGTACCCGGATCTCTCCCGACCGCGCAGGTCCAGGCGCCGGCCGTGCTGGCCCCGGCGAAGGCGGAGGGGGTCGCGCCGACCGCAGCCGGCGTGCAGAAGGCGCTGGCGGCGATCCTCGCCGACCCGGCGCTGGGCAAGCACCGGGGCATCTACGTGTACGACGCCTCGCGCGGCAAGCCGGTGTTCTCGGTCGGGTCCGCCACGCCGTACGTGCCGGCCTCCACGCTGAAGCTGCTGACGACGGTGTCGGCGCTGGACACGCTCGGAGCCGGCCACAGGTTCGCCACCAAGGTGGTCAGCGCTGCGAAGGGCTCGATCGTCCTGGTGGGTGGCGGCGACCCGCTGCTGACCATCAAGCGCCAGACCGACCCCACTGACTACCCGACGCGGGCGTCCCTGCAGACCCTGGCAGCCAGTACGGCGAAGGAGCTCAAGGCACAGGGCATCACAAGCGTCACGCTCGGGTACGACGCCTCGCTGTTTACCGGACCCCCGGTCAACGCGAAGTGGCAGCCGAACTACATCACCGAAGGCATCGCGGCCCCCACGTCGGCGCTCTGGGTGAACGAGGGCCGGCTGAGCCCAGGTATGGCGAAGCGGGCCGCGTCTCCGTCACAGGCCGCGGCCACCGCCTTCGCTGCTCAGCTCAAGGCGGCCGGGATCATGGTGACCGGGGCTGTGAGGCGTGCTGTCGCACCGACGACCGCTACGTCGCTTGCGCAGGTCGCGTCGCCAACGGTCGGGGAGATCGTCGAGTACGTGAACCTGCACAGCGACAACGACGGCGCCGAGGTCCTGCTCCGGCATGTCGGCCTGGCGACCAAGAACGGCGGCTCGTACGCCGGTGGGGTCCTGGGCGTGAAGGCGACGCTGACCAAGCTCGGCCTGAACGTCAGCAAGGCCACCATCGAGGACGGCAGCGGGCTGTCGCGTACGAACCACGTCCCGCTGGACGTGCTGGCCGGTGCGGTCCGGGTGGCCGCGTCCGAGGACCACCCGGAGCTGCGGCACCTCCTGACCGGACTGCCGGTCGCTGGGTTCACCGGCAGCCTCGAGGACCGGTTCGGCGTGGTCGGCACTGGTACGGGCACCGGACTGGTCCGGGCGAAGACCGGAACGCTCACCGGAGTCCACAGCCTGGCCGGGATGGTCCGTGACCGCACCGGCACGCTGCTGGTGTTCGCGGTGGCGTCCGACAGCGTGCCGGTTCCCAAGACGCTGGCTGCCCGGGCAGCCCTCGACAGAGCAGCCGCCGCCCTGGCCAATTGCGGCTGCGCGGTCTGATCGGCGGGCGCATGTTGGGACATACGACTAGGGTCGACACATGAACGAGCGGAGCGAGTTCATCATCGAGCGCAGTGTGCCTTGTGCCTCATCCGCGCCCGGAGCGAAGCGAGGACGTGGATGAGTACGGCGGAAGGCCCGGCTGCGGCGGAGATGGTCGACTGGCAGTTGGCGACGGGAGTAGCGCGCAAGCTGCTCCGGCCCGGCCCGGCGGTCAGCCGCGCCGAGGCGGATCAGGTGGTCGCCGAGCTGCGCCAGTTCGCAGCCGACTCGGAGCACCACGTGCGGGAGTTCACCGGGCTGCAGGCCACCTCGGCCACCGCGCCCGTGGTGATCGTGGACCGGCCCGGCTGGGTGCAGGCGAACGCGGACGGCTTCCGCACCGTGCTGCAGCCGCTGGCGGACAAGCTGCGCGAGAAGGCCGAACGGACCGGTGGGCTGTCGTCGGCAGTCGGCTCGCGGGTGACGGCGATCGAGGCCGGCGCGCTGCTCGCGTTCCTGTCCTCCCGGGTGCTGGGTCAGTTCGACCCGTTCTACCCGGCCCAGCCCGATCCGGACCGGCCCGGGCTCACCGGCCGGCTGCTGCTGGTCGCGCCCAACGTCATGCATGTCGAGTCCGAGCTGGGCGTCGTACCGCGGGACTTCCGGCTGTGGGTGTGCCTGCACGAGGAGACCCACCGGGTGCAGTTCACCGCGGTGCCGTGGCTGCGGGACCACCTGCGGTCCGAGATCGCGCTGTTCCTCGACCAGGCCGAGCTGGACCCGTCGGCGTACGCGGCGATGTTCCGGGAGGCCGTGCAGCGGCTTGGCCGGTCGGTGCGCGGTGAGGCCGAGCTGAGTCTGGTCGACCTGATGCAGTCGCCCGAGCAGCGGGCCGTCCTGGACCGGCTGACCGCGGTCATGTCGCTGCTCGAAGGGCACGCCGACTTCGTGATGGACGGGGTCGGGCCCTCGGTCATCCCGACCGTGGACACCATCCGGTCCAAGTTCACGTCCCGCCGGCAGAGCGGCAACCCGGTGGACCAGCTGCTGAAGCGGCTGCTCGGACTGGACGCCAAGCTGCGGCAGTACAAGGACGGCGCGGCGTTCGTCCGCCGAGTGGTCGACCAGGTCGGCATGGAAGGCTTCAACCGGGTCTGGACCGGGCCGAACACCCTGCCCACCAAGCACGAGATCGCGAATCCCGATGCCTGGGTCGCAAGACTCCACCGCTGAGCCGCCGAGCCGGTCGGCGGCCGAGGAGCTCGTCGAGCACCGGAGGGGGAAGCTGCACCCCGCCGTAGCCCGGACTCGGGAGGCAGTGCGGGCCACGCTGGCCGAGCTGCCCCAGGGCACCACCGTCCTGGTGGCCTGCTCCGGCGGCACTGACTCACTGGCCTTGGCGGCAGCTACTGCGTTCGAGGCTTCGAAGCTCAAGCTGCGCGCAGGGGCCGTCATCGTCGACCACGGGCTGCAGGCGGACTCCGCCCACACAGCGGAGGTCGCGGCCGACCAGTGCCGGTCGCTGGGCCTCGATCCGGTCCAGGTGCGACCTGTGGAGGTCGGCACCGAGGGTGGCCCCGAGGGAGCCGCCCGGACGGCCCGGTACGACGCTCTGCGCGACGCGGCCGACGAGTTCGCGGCGGACGTCGTACTGCTGGCTCACACTCGGGACGACCAGGCCGAGACTGTATTGCTAGGGCTTGCCCGAGGCTCGGGTGCGCGGTCGCTCGCTGGGATGGCCCCGATCGCCGGTCTGCTGCGCCGGCCCTTTCTGGAGCTGCCGCGGGCGACCACTGCGGCAGCCTGCATCGCGTCCGGGCTGCGGCCGTGGCACGACCCGCACAACGAGGACCCGCTGTTCACGCGGGTACGGGTGCGCCACGAGGTGCTCCCGGTGCTGGAGGAGGCGCTCGGACCCGGCGTGATCGAGGCACTGGCCCGTACGGCGGGACTGCTCCGGGCCGACGCGGATGCGCTCGACATGCTCGCGGCTGACGCTGCGGAGACGTCGCTACGTCGTACTGACAATGAGGTGCACTGCGATGTCGGCGCGCTGACTGCCGAGCCGGACGCCGTGCGGACCAGAGTGCTGCGGCAGGCCGCGCTGGAAGCCGGGTGCCGGGCGACGGACCTCACCGCCGGGCACATCGCGGCCATCGACGCGTTGGTCACCGGCTGGCGCGGGCAGCGCTGGATCGACCTGCCGCAGGGCGTCCGGGCGGCGAGACGGGGCGGATTCATCGTCCTGGGCCCGGATGTGACAGGCTGATCGCGTGGATGCGGCGGACATCGAGAAGGACCTGACCAAGATCCATTACACCGAGGACCAGATCCAGGCGAAGCTGCGGGAGCTGGCCGGCCGGATCGAGCGGGACTACGAGGGCAAGGACCTGCTCCTCGTCGGCGTCCTGCGCGGCGCGGTGATGGTGATGGCCGACCTGGCCCGGTCGTTCAACCGGCACGTGGAGATGGACTGGATGGCCATCTCGTCGTACGGGTCGGGCACCAAGTCGTCCGGCGTGGTCCGGATCCAGAAGGACCTGGACACCGACATCACCAACCGGCACGTGCTGATCGTCGAGGACATCATCGACACCGGGCTGACGCTGAGCTGGCTGGTCAGCAACCTGGAGTCCCGCAAACCCGCCTCGCTGGAGCTGTGCACCGCGTTCGTGAAGCCGGACGCGGCCAAGATGGCGGTCCCGGTGAAGTACGTCGGCCTGGAGCTGCCGGACGAGTTCGTCGTCGGGTACGGGCTCGACTACGCAGAGAAGTACCGGAACCTGCGCTGCGTCGCGACGCTCGCCCCGCACGTCTACTCCTGACTGCGCTAATACCTTCCCCACCCCACCACCCCGGTCTGGCCCGCAAGGCAGACTTGGTGACAGCCTGTACAACAGGTCGTACCGTCCTTTGGTGACCCTCGTGCTGTGTTGTCTTGTGCGGCACGAGACACTTGGACTGGTGTTACCGTCTCAAGCCCGCATACCCGGGCCTGCCGAGCTAGGAGGGACGGGGCGTAGGCCTCGATCATGGACGTGAAGCGCATCTTCCGCGGACCCCTGTTCTGGATCGTCGTCGCCTTCCTGGGCGTACTGGTGATCGGACAGCTCCTGACCGGCTCGACCGGGTACAAGACCGAGCCGACCGGTCAGGTCGTGCAGCTGATCCAGCAGGCCACCAGCTCGTCGGACAAGACGATCAAGTCGGTCACGCTGATCGACCCCGACCAGGAGATCCGGGTCGAGAAGACCGACGGCACCAAGGTCCGGGCGCACTGGGTCGACGGCCAGGCCAACACCCTCGGCCAGGCGGTGCAGAAGCTCTACGACGACAAGAAGATCGAGCGGTACGACGTCGAGAACCCGAAGCCGAGCTTCATCGGCCAGGTGTTCTCCACCCTGATCCCGTTCCTGCTGATCGCGGTCGTCTTCATCTTCTTGATGAACTCCATGCAGGGCGGCGGCTCCCGGGTGATGAGCTTCGCCAAGTCCAAGGCCAAGCTGATCACCAAGGACACCCCGAAGACCACCTTCGCGGACGTGGCCGGCTGTGACGAGGCGATCGAGGAGCTCGGCGAGATCAAGGAGTTCCTCCAGGAGCCGGGCAAGTTCCAGGCGGTCGGCGCGAAGATCCCGAAGGGCGTGCTGCTCTACGGCCAGCCCGGTACCGGCAAGACGCTGCTGGCCCGCGCGGTGGCCGGTGAGGCCGGGGTGCCGTTCTACTCGATCTCCGGCTCGGACTTCGTCGAGATGTTCGTCGGTGTCGGCGCCTCCCGGGTCCGCGACCTGTTCGAGCAGGCCAAGACGAACGCGCCGGCGATCGTGTTCATCGACGAGATCGACGCCGTCGGCCGGCACCGCGGCGCGGGCCTCGGCGGTGGCCACGACGAGCGTGAGCAGACCCTGAACCAGCTGCTGGTCGAGATGGACGGCTTCGACGTCCGCGGCGGTGTGATCCTGATCGCGGCCACCAACCGGCCCGACGTGCTCGACCCGGCGCTGCTGCGGCCCGGCCGGTTCGACCGGCAGATCGCCGTCGACGCGCCGGACCTGCCCGGTCGCGAGCAGATCCTGAAGGTGCACGCCCGCGGCAAGCCGATGGCGCAGGACGTGGACCTGACCGCCGTCGCCCGCCGTACCCCGGGCTTCACCGGCGCCGACCTGGCCAACGTGCTGAACGAGGCGGCCCTGCTGACCGCCCGCTCGAACATGCAGGTGATCGACAACAAGGCCCTGGACGAGGCGATCGACCGCGTCATCGCCGGCCCGCAGCGCCGGACCCGGCTGATGTCGGACAAGGAGAAGGTGCTGACGGCGTACCACGAGGGCGGGCACGCCCTGGTCGCCGCCGCGCTGCCGCACTCCGACCCGGTCCAGAAGGTGACGATCCTGCCGCGGGGCCGGGCGCTCGGCTACACGATGGTGATGCCGGACGAGGACAAGTACTCGACCACCCGGTCCGAGATGCTGGACAAGCTGGCCTACATGCTCGGTGGCCGCGCGGCCGAGGAGATGGTCTTCCACGACCCGACCACCGGCGCCAGCAACGACATCGAGAAGGCGACCGCGCTGGCCCGCGCAATGGTCACGCAGTACGGCATGACCGAGCGGCTCGGCGCGATCAAGTTCGGCCAGGACAGCAGCGAGCCGTTCCTGGGCCGGGACCTGGGCAGCCAGCGGAACTACTCCGAGGAGATCGCCGCTGCGGTCGACGAGGAGGTCGGCAAGCTGATCCTGAACGCGCACCAGGAGGCCTTCGACATCCTCGCCGAGAACCGGGCGGTCCTGGACCACCTGGTCGAGGAGCTGCTGGAGAAGGAGACCCTGGACAAGAACGAGATCGCCCGGGTCTTCGCGCCGGTGGTGAAGCGGGAGCGGCGGCCGGCCTGGACCGGTTCGTCCACCCGGGTCCCGTCGGACCAGCCGCCGGTGATGCCGGTGCCGAGCCGCGCCGAGCAGAACGGCTCGCTCTCCGACGTCCTGCCGGGCGGCGCCGTCGGCCCCGACGAGGCCGTCAAGCCCCCGAACTACGGCAGCGGCCCGACCCCGCCGTCGCCGAAGGACTGATACTGGCGCGAACGCCGCCACCCACACGGGTGGCGGCGTTCGCGTTTCTGCTGTCTACAGTGGCGGGATGACGTCGCCGAAGTTCGACCATGCGCGGGCGGAGCGGGCCGTGCGGGAGCTGCTGATCGCGATCGGGGAGGATCCGGACCGCGAGGGTCTGCAGGACACCCCGGCCCGGGTGGCACGCTCGTACGCCGAGATGACGGGCGGACTGGGGCAGCGGGCCGAGGACGTGCTCACCACCACGTTCGACATCGGCCACGACGAGATGGTCCTGGTGAAGGACATCGAGGTCTGGAGCCTCTGCGAGCACCACCTGGTGCCGTTCACCGGGGTCGCGCACGTCGGCTACATCCCGAGCCGGGAGGGCCGCATCACCGGCCTGTCGAAGCTGGCCCGGCTGGTCGACGTGTACGCCAAGCGCCCGCAGGTGCAGGAACGCCTGACCACCCAGGTCGCCGACTCGCTGCTCGACCTGCTCGAGCCGCGCGGCGTGATCGTGGTGATCGAGTGCGAGCACCTCTGCATGACCATGCGCGGCGTCCGCAAACCCGGCGCCAAGACCATCACCTCCGCCGTCCGCGGCCAGCTCCGCAACCCGGTCACCCGCGCCGAGGCGATGAGCCTGATCGTCGGCTGACCGTAGCCCCGAAGGTCCTCGTTCGTTGGGGTTTGAGAGCTGATGTCTGTGGACATTCTGTCGCTGAGCGTTTACTTTCCGTAGTGGTGCTCGGTCGACCGGGATCGGGCACCGGCGTGAGGAGGACAGGATGTCAGGGCGTTACCGGGTCGGCGCCGCACTTGCCGGAGCCGTCGTACTGACGGCGGCTGGGCTGGTCGCGGCGAACTGGGCCAACGCCGAGTCCCGCGGTGATCGGCAGACCGCACAGGCGGGCCCGGTCGACCAGGTGACGGGCCAGTCGCCGCTGCTCGCGGAGACGGTGGAGACGCAGCTCGGGTCCGAGGCCGTCGGGAGCTACTACGACGACGCCGGTGAGCTCGTGGTCGCAGTGTCCGATCTCGCGACCGCCCAGCTGGTCCGCGACGCCGGCGCGATCCCGAAGCTCGTCCGCTTCACCTCCGACCAGCTGAACGCCGTACAGGGCGAGCTGAACCGGCTGGCCAGCAGCTCCAGCGCCGGCAAGGTCCGGTCCTGGTACGTCGATCCCATCTCGGGGACCGTGGTCGTCAGCGTGCCGAAGGGCGCGCACGACCTGATCACCGAGCGGTTCCTCGAGCGGGCCAAGGCGAACGGCGACCAGGTGACGATCCGGTCCGTCACCGGCCAGGTGACGACGACCGCCGACGACTTCGGGCTGCGTGGCGGTGTCCAGGTGGACAAGAACACCGGGTACGTCTGCTCGCTCGGCTTCAACGCCCGGACCACCAAGGGCACCCGGATCTTCCTGACCGCGGGGCACTGCACGGCCGGCAAGCCGTCGTTCTCCCGGAACGGGTACGTGCTCGGCAACACCCGGACGTCGAGCTTCCCGGGCAACGACTTCGGCACGGTCAGCGTGATCGAGGGCTGGGACCAGCAGGGGTACGTCGAGGGCTGGGGAGCCGGGAGCGTCGCGGTCAAGGGGATCGGGAACGCCACCATCGGCTCGACGCTGTGCAAGTCGGGCAAGAGCACCGGCTGGACCTGCGGCCGGATCGTCGCGCGCAACGTGACCGTGAACTACGGGAACAACAAGGTCGTCCGCGGGCTGTTCCAGCACACCGCGTGCACCGAGGGCGGCGACTCCGGCGGGGCGAACATGACCGGCAGCTACGCCCAGGGCATCTCCAGCGGCGCCGCGCTGATCAACGGCCAGTGCCTGGAGAAGCACGGCCAGACCAACGAGTCCTACGCGCAACCGATCGCGGAAGCCTTGAAGGCCACCCAGTCCAGATTGGTTCTCAGTAACTGATCCGGGTGGCTCCCCGTGTGTCGGTGGGGGCTACTAGTGTGTGTGGGTGGGAACTGAGCCGTGGGTTGACGTCGACGGGCTGCCGAAGCTGAACCGGTGCCTGGTGATGGGCGTGGTCAACGTGACCCCGGACTCGTTCTCCGACGGCGGCGAGTGGTACGAGCCGGCGGCCGCCATCAAGCACGGGCGCGAGTTGCTGGCCGAGGGCGCCGACCTGCTGGACGTGGGCGGGGAGTCGACCCGTCCCGGCGCCGCGCGACCGGCCCCGGAGGAGGAGATCCGCCGGGTGCTCCCGGTGATCGAGACGCTCGCGGCCGAAGGCGCCCTGGTCTCGGTCGACACGATGCGCGCCAACGTGGCCGAGCTCGCGCTCGACGCCGGCGCGGTGATGATCAACGACGTGTCCGGCGGCCAGGCCGATCCGGACATGCTCCCGCTGGTGGCCGAACGCCGTACGCCCTATGTCTGCATGCACTGGCGCGGGCACTCGATCGACATGCAGAACAAGGCCGAGTACGACGACGTGGTCGCCGAGGTGATCGCGGAGCTCGCCGAGCGGATCGACGTGATGCGCCGGGCCGGCCTCGACCTGAACCGGGTCGCCCTCGACCCCGGGCTCGGTTTTGCGAAGAACGCGGACCACAACTGGGAGATTCTTCGCCGGCTGCGGGAATTCGCTGTACTGGGTAGACCGTTGCTGATCGGTGCGTCCCGGAAGACGTTCCTCGGTAGGCTGCTCGCCGACGAGCAGACCGGTGAACCCAGACCGGCCGTACGACGAGACGACGCGAGCGCGGCTGTATCCGCCCTGGCCGCCGCAGCGGGAGCCTGGTGTGTCCGGGCCCACGCGGTGGCGCCCAGCGCGGACGCGGTCCGGGTGGCGAAGAGATGGGGAACGGTATGACGGACGGAACCGGCGGCGGTCCGCGGCACGGCACCAACGGTGAGGGTGCGCGCGGCGCCACGGTGGAGGACGTCGTGCTGACTGCCAACACCGCGTTCTACAACGCGTTCGAGGCCGGTGACCTGGATCTGATGGCGGCGGTGTGGCTGCCGGAGCCGGACCCGGTCTGCATCCACCCGGGCAACGCGGCCATCTCCGGGTACTCGGAGATGATGCGGGCCTGGGCGATGATCTTCGCGAACACGCCGTACATCCAGTTCTTCCTGACCGACGTCCAGGTCCGGGTGGATGAAGACGTGGCATACGTCACGTGTACGGAGAATGTCCTGTCGTCCGGGGAGGGAGCCCCCGAGGAGGGGTTCGCCGGGGGCAAGGCACTGGCCACCAACGTCTTCCGCAGAACTTCCTCCGGCTGGCGGTTGTGGATCCACCATGCCTCCCCGGTACTGTCGTCGTCTGGGGGCCGACAGGAGGAGGCGGAATGAGCGGTCCCGTGACACCTCCTGCCGACGTGATTGAGATCCGTGGCATCCGGGGTTTCGGACGGCACGGAGTCTTCGAGCACGAGCGGGCCGACGGGCAGGAGTTCGTCGTGGACGTCCGGCTGGAGCTGGACACCAGGCCTGCGGCGGCTTCCGACGACCTGGCCGACACCGTGAACTACGGGGTGGTGGCCGAGCAGGTGCACAAGGCGATCGAGAGTGACCCGGTGGACCTGATCGAGACCCTCGCCCAGCGCATCGCGGACCTGTGCCTCGCCGACCGGCGGGTGACGGCGACCGCGGTGACGATCCACAAACCTTCGGCGCCGATCACGGTGCCGTTCGACGACGTTGTCCTGACCGTGCAGCGCAGAGCCGGAGAATCCTCGTGACTGAGACCCCTAGTCCCCACGTCATCGACGCGGACACCCTGAGCGGTGGCCTGAAGCCGATCCGCCAGGTGATCCTGTCGCTCGGCAGCAACCTCGGCGACCGGGAAGCGAACCTGCAGGGCGCAGTCGATGCGCTGCGGGACACCCCGGACGTCGTGGTGGTCGAGGTCTCCCCGGTCTACGAGACCCAGCCGATCGGCGGGCCGGACGAGTCCGGCCCGTACCTGAACATCGTGCTGCTCGCCGACAGCACGCTGCCGGTCGAGATGCTGTTGGACCGCGCGCACGCGATCGAGCAGGCGTTCGGCCGCGAGCGCAGCGTGCCGGGCGCGCCGCGGACGCTGGACGTCGACCTGATCACCTACGGCCAGAAGACGATCGAGTCCGAGGAGCTGACCGTGCCGCACCCGCGGGCGCACGAGCGCGCGTTCGTGCTGGCGCCGTGGCTCGACATCGAGCCGGACGCGGTGCTGCCCGGCCGCGGCCCGGTGGCCGAGCTGCTCGCCAAGGTCGGCTCCGAAGGCGTGACCAAGCTCGACATCGAGCTGCAGTAGTGGTGTCCGGCGGTCCCGAGTCCGGCCGGGCGCCGGAGAACGGGCCCGGCAAGGAGCCGCCGCGCCCGGGCTCGGTCCGGCCGACCTCGCGCCGGCTGCTGGTCGCGATCGCCGTCCTCGGGGCGGCGATCGGGCTGACCATGGTCCAGGCGATCGAGTCCGGCGGCGGCGTGGCGCCGTCGGTGTCGTGGCTGACGCTGGTGGCCTGGGCGTTCCTGGCGGCGCTGCTGTTCGCCGCAGCCCGCAACACCCACCAGCGGATCCAGGTACGGCGGGAACGGGTCGAGCCGTCCCGCGCGGTATTCCTGCTGCTCATCGGCAAGGCCAGCGCGTTCGTCGGCGCGTTGTGCACCGGTGTTTACGCAGGGTTCGCGTTATCCTTCCTGGAAGCGGTGAGCTCCTCAGGACCTCGTAACCGTGTGATCATGGCCGGTGCCGCGGCCGTGATCTCAGTGCTGGTCGTCACGGCCGGATTGTTGCTCGAACGCGCGTGTCGTATTCCCGAGGACCCGGACGACACCCCCTAACATGGCGACCCATGGGCTCAAGGGGTAACCGCCGTCGTACCAGGGCCACAGTTCTCGCCGTCTCCAACTCGCTGCTGGTGGTCGTCTGCGTGGGTGTCTCGATCGCCCTGTTCTCGCAGAACCAGTGGATCCTGCGGGCGGCCGCCGTCGTCGCCGTCCTGGTCGCGGTCGGCGCCTCACTGCTGGTCCGCCACCAGCTCCTGGTCGAACGCCTGGCCCACTCCGAGGAACGGGCCCAGGTGGCCCAGGAGTACTCCCGGATCACCAGTGCCCGGGTGGTCGAGAACGCCGAGTTCGTCGACCTGATGCAGCGCCGGCTGGACAAGATCGACGAGCGGCTGGACAAGATCGACCAGGAGGTCGCCACGGTCGTTGCCGCCGGCGACAAACACTCCCAGGCCGACGCCCCGACCGTGGTCGACCTCAAGCTGCGAGGTCTGGCCGCTTCCTGACGGCTCGCCCATACTGCGGTGTGGGGGTGATGTCCATGGGGCTGGACGCGAACTATCCGGCCGTGACGATGAACGACCCGAACGGGCACGTCACGGTCTACGACCAGGACCATTTCCCGATCGGCCGGCTCGGGCCCACGCCGTACGAGTCGCCGTCGGTGAACGTGACCTGCCTGCGGAAGGCGTGGAACGAGGCGTACTGGTACCGGTTGCTCAATCCGGACGGCTGGGACTACCCGGCGTCGGCTGCCTACGTGGCGGCCGACGAGACCCACGAGCTGAACCCGGGCCAGCCGTACCCGATCCCCGAGTGCCGCACCGGCGGCTGCCGGCGCAAGGCCGGCCAGGCCGCGGCCGCGGGGGTGCTGGCGGCCGGTGTCTTCACGGCCGTGCGGTCCTGGCGACGCAGATCGGACGCGCCCGACACGGCTTGAGGAGGTCGCGTAGGTTCTGACCTGTGGATATCTCCGAACTGCTGAAGGTCGCCGAGGCCGCCGTCGACGAGGGCCGGAAGGTCACCGACACCCGGCCGCCGGGCGAGCTGACGTCCAAGGGCGACCGGGACATGGCCTCCGAGGTGGACTTCGCGGTCGAGCGTGCGGTCCGGGCCTTCCTGGAGCGGGAGACGCCCGGCATCGGGGTGCTGGGCGAGGAGGAGGGCGGCGCGACCGGCGGCACCCGGTGGGTGCTGGACCCGATCGACGGGACGGTGAACTTCGTCCACGGGGCGCCACTCTGGGGCATCTCGCTCGGCCTGATCCACGAGGGCCGGGCGGTCGCCGGCGTCATCGACCACCCGGCGCTCCGGACCAGGTACGCCGCCGCCGAAGGACACGGCGCGACCTGCAACGGGACGCCGATCCGGGGCAGCGAGTGCACCCGGCTGACGGACGCGTTGGTTGCCGTGGGCGACTTCGCCGTCGGCCCGGACGCGGCCGCGCAGAACGCCGAGCGGCTGGCGCTGACCCAGCTGCTGTACCCGCGGGTGCAGCGGATCCGGATGATCGGTACGGCGGCCACCGCGCTGACCTGGGTCGCGGCCGGTCACTTCGACGCGATGGTGATGTTCTCCAACAAGCCCTGGGACACGATGGCCGGCGTGGCGATCGCCCGCGAGGCGGGTGTCGTCGTCCTGGATCTGGACGGCTCGGACCACACCCCGGAGTCGCGCGGCACCTTCGCCGTCGCGGCCGGCATCCGCGAGCCGATCCTGGAGCTGATCACCCAGGCGACGGCCTGACTACTTGTCGATGTCCCCGACCACGAAGAACATGCTGCCGAGGATGGCGATCATGTCGGGGATGACGGTGCCGGGCAGCAGCGCGGGCAGCGCCGAGATGTTGTTGAAGCTCGCCGAGCGCAGCTTGAGCCGCCAGGGTGTCTTGTCGCCGCGGGACACCAGGTAGTAGCCGTTGATGCCGAGCGGGTTCTCGGTCCAGGCGTAGGTGTGGCCTTCGGGGACCTTGAGGATCTTCGGCAGCCGCACGTTCACCGGGCCGGCGGGCAGCGCCGACAGCTTGTCGATGCAGGCGTCGACCAGGTCCAGTGACACCTTGACCTGCTCGAGCAGCACCCAGAACCGCGAGAAGCAGTCGCCGTCCGACCGGGTGACGACCCGGAGCACACCGTCGCGCAGCAACTCGTCGTACCCGAGGTAGGGCTCGTCGCGGCGGAGGTCGGCATCGACGCCGGCGGCGCGGGCGATCGGGCCGGAGACGCCGTACTGGGCGACCAGCTCGGGGGAGAGCCGGCCGACGCCGACGGTCCGGGCGCGGAAGATCTCGTTGCCCATGACAATGTCCTCGATGTCCGGCAGCCGCTTGCGGACCGCGGCCGAGGCGGCGGAGGCGCGGCCGAGCCAGCCGTAGGGCAGGTCCTCCTTGAGGCCGCCGACCCGGTTGAACATGTAGTGCATCCGGCCGCCGGACAGCTCCTCCATCACCGCCTGGAGCGTCTCGCGCTCGCGGAACGCGTAGAAGACCGGGGTGATCGCGCCGAGCTCGAGCGGGTAGGAGCCGAGGAACATCAGGTGGTTGAGGATCCGGTTCAGCTCGGCCAGCAGGGTGCGCAGCCAGACCGCGCGGACTGGGACCTCCAGGCCCATCATCCGCTCGACCGCGAGCACCACCCCGAGCTCGTTGCTGAACGCGGACAGCCAGTCGTGCCGGTTCGCCAGCACGATGATCTGCCGGTAGTCGCGGACCTCGAACAGCTTCTCCGCGCCGCGGTGCATGTAGCCGACGATCGGCTCGCAGCCGACGATCCGCTCACCGTCCAGGGTCAGCCGCAGCCGCAGCACGCCGTGCGTCGCCGGGTGCTGCGGGCCGATGTTGAGCACCATGTCCGTGGTCGCCAGCTCCGAGCCGGTCCCGGTCCCGCCCCGCTCGTACGCAGGGTCGAACCCGGCGGCTCCGGCACCGATACCCACCACTCGTTCCGTACTCATGACCACTATCGTGACAGGCTTGGACCGTGGATGACCTCTTCGCACCCTCGGATGTCAGCTGGACGCCGGTCTCGCCGAAGCTGGCGTCGGTCCGGCGGGTGAACGCGGCGATCACGTTCGGTGTGCTCGGGCTGGTGGCTCTGCTGGTCCTGGGGATGACGCTGGGCTGGTGGTACGGCGTCCTGGCGCTGGCCATGTGCGCGGGCGGGTTCGGCTGGGCGTGGGTGCTGGTCGGGCGGAACCAGCGATCCTGGAAGTACGCCGAGCGCGAGGACGAGCTGCTGGTCAGCCACGGGATCCTGTTCCGCGAGCTGGTCGTGGTGCCGTACGGCCGGATGCAGTTCGTGGACGTGACGGCCGGGCCGCTGGAGCGGGCGTTCGGGATCGCGACGGTCGAGCTGCACACCGCGACCCCGGCGACCGACGCGAAGATCCCCGGGCTGCACCCGGACGAGGCGAGCCGCCTGCGTGACCGCCTCTCCGCCCTCGGCCAGGCCCAGGCGTGGGGCCTGTGACCGAGCAGCCGCAGCCTGTGCAGGCGCCATCCGTGCAGCCGCCGCCGGAGCCGTCCGGAGCGCGGCTGCACCCGCTGACGCCGTTCGTGAAGGGCTGGGGGTACTTCGTCGTCGCGGCGATCGCGATGGTGAACAACGAGAGCCTGCGCAGCAACCTGACCCTCGCCGGGATCGGGCTGGCGGTGGTGCTGGTCGGCGGCATCCTGCTCGGCGCGCTGTCGTGGTGGTTCACCAAGTGGCAGCTGACCGACGAGGCGATCCGGGTGGACAGCGGGTTCCTGTTCCGCCGGACCCGGATCATCCGGTTCGACCGGATCCAGGCGATCGACGTCGCGCAGCCGTTCGTCGCCCGCCTGTTCGGGATGGCCGAGCTGCGGATGGACGTGGCCGGCGGCGGCAAGAGCGACGGCAAGCTCAGCTACTTCACGTTCGACGAGGCCGTGAAGCTGCGGACCATCCTGCTGGTCCGGGCCAAGGGCGAGCAGGCCGTCGAGCACTCGGCGCACCAGCCCGAGCCGGAACCGATCCTGACTGTCCCGACGAACCGCCTGCTCGGTGCGACCCTGCTGTCCTCGACAGTCATCGCCAGCGCCGGTGGTCTGGTCTGGTTGATCGTCGCCACCACCGTGCTCGAGTTCCACATCGGTCTGTTCGCCGGCCTGCCGCTGCTGCTCGGTGTCGTGCAGCCGATCTGGAAGCAGGTCGTCGGCAACCACGGCTTCACGCTGTCGGAGAGCCACGACGGGCTGCGGACCAAGCGTGGCCTGTTCGACGTCCAGCGGCAGACCGTGCCGCCAGGCCGTGTGCAGGGTCTGCTGATCACCGAGCCGATCATCTGGCGGCTGCTGGGCTGGGCCCGAGTGGAGTTGGACATCGCCGGCGTCGCAGGCAACCCCGCCGAGGGCGAGGACGACCACGAGGGCGCCCAACTGCTGCCGGTCGGCGACCGGGGCGAAGTGGCCTTCGTGCTCGCCCGCATCCTGCCCGGCCTAGACCTGTCCCAGATCCAGATGCACCAGGCGCCGGAGCGGGCCAAGTGGCTGCGTCCGGTCGGCTGGCGTTACCTCGCGTACGGCTTCGACGGCCAGGTGCTCGTGACCACGCGCGGCTGGGTGAGCCGCCGTACGTCGATCGTGCTGCACCACAAGACCCAGTCGGTGCGGCTCGAGCAGGGGCCGTTGCAGCGCCGGCTGGGCCTGGCCAACGTGCACGTGGACACACCACTCGGACCGACCGATGCGATCGCTCTGCACCGCGACCAGTTCGAGGCTGCGCAGCTCCTCGAGGCTCAGGCGGACAGGGCTCGCGAGGCTCGCCGTACGGTGCCTTCACCGATCGCTGTCCAGACCCACCCGAACCCGCCGAGCCCGGACGGGTCCAGCAGCTCCGCCGCCTCACCAGCCGACGACAGTTCGGCCACGTAGCGCAGTGGGTCCGTCTGAGCCAGCGCGAGGCTCGGACGGGCCGCACTCACGCCCAGCGCCCGCAACGCGTCCCGTTGCAGGACAAGCGATCCGCCTAGCGAGTCCAGTGCGACATGCGCTGTTACATCACAGGAGCCATCCAGCACCGGGTCGCACTCGCGTCCGTCCCGATAGCCCGTGACCGTCCCGTACGGCGGTCGCCCTGCCCGCTCGTGCCCGTAGTCGATCGCGACCGCCATCCCGCCCTCGGCAAGCCGCTCGACCACCGAGGCCCACGCCAGGTCGCGAGCCCGGCCGATCTCCGCCCGGTCGCCAGGCTCTTGCAGCGGCCACCACTCCTCGAGCCACTGCAGATCGTTGCCCGAGACAACCGCACCCAAGGACAGGTCGGCCAGCAGATAGCGCGGTACGCCGTCCTCGTCCAGCTCGGCGAGCTCACACGGCACGTTGTCCAGCCACTCGTTCGCGACAGCCAACCCGGTGATGGATGCCGGCAGCTCGTCGTCCAGCTCCACCTCGACCACCGTCAAGCCCTCGGACCGCAGTACCTGGCCCAGCTCACCCGACCCCGAGCCGATGTCGACGACCTCCGACGCCCCGACGGCACGAGCCAGCCGCGCCAGCGCCTGGCCGAACAGCGCCGACGCATGCACAGAGGTCCGGAAGTGCGCAGCCGGCCGCTCCCGGCGGTAGAACCCGTCAGGCCCGTACAGCGCCTTCTCCCAGCCCTCCCGGAAGCTGGTCACAACGGGACCGCGCCGAACTGCCGCCAGACGCTGTCATCGCCTTCCCGCCACAGTCCGACCTCGGTCAGCCGGGCAGTGGGCGCAGGTGCGGCAGCCAGCGCTTCCGTCGCCTCGGCGACCACGTCCGGCCCGCCCTGGGCGGCCGACGAGATGGTGAGGTGCGGATGCGGGTCCGGAAACTCACCGCCGTACGGCGGACACTCCGGGAATGCCTCGAACACCGCCAGCAGCAGCGCACGCACGGTGACGTGCGGTGGGATCAGCTCGGTCAGCGGGACGTGTGGTCGTGCCGTCGAGTGCGACACCGAGCGCCACCGGTCGGTGAAGTCCGCCAACTCGGGCACTGTGATCAGAATCGCGGACAATCCAGTCTTCGCAGCCCATGCATCACTCACCACCGCATGCTCTCATCGCCTAGGCTGAAAGCTGGATCGTCTGGTACCCCGCAGTGGGACTGGAACGAAGAGAGTGAGTATGGAACGGATCGGCTTGATCGGAGCCGGCCGGGCCGGAACCGCCCTGGGAGCAGCCTTGGCGGCTGCCGGGCATCCCCTGGTCGGTGTCACCGCTCGGTCCGGCGCGTCACGCGAACGCGCCGCCCGGCTTCTTCCCCATGTACCGGTGCTGACCGCCGGCGAGGTCGCGACCCGCGCCGACGTCGTGCTGGTCGCCGTACCCGACGACGTGATCGAGGACGTCGTCGAGCAACTGCCGCTGACCAGCAGCCAGTACGTCGTACACCTGTCCGGAGCGCACGGCCTGAAGCCGTTGCGAGGGTCTGACGCGATCCCAGTGGCGTTGCACCCCGCGATGACGTTCTCCGGTGGTCCGGTGCGGCTGGCGGACGTCATGTTCACGGCGACGGCACCGGACCAGGCCAGAGAGCTGGTCGAGCGGCTGGTGAAGGCGCTCGGGGCGCAGGTGCAGTGGGTGGCCGACGAGCAGCGCGCGCACTACCACGCCGGCCTCGTGCACGGCGCGAATCACCTGACAACGCTGGTCACGCAGGCCCTCGCCGTACTGCGGGAGGCCGGTGTGCAGGATCCGGCCGCGACACTCCGGCCACTGGTGACCGCAACTCTCGACAACACGCTGCGATCCGGTCATCATGCGCTCACCGGGCCGATCGCCCGGGGCGATGTCGACACGGTGGCGGCGCATCTGGCCGGGCTCCAGGACCGGACGGCGAGCACGTACGCCGAGCTGGCCCGGGCGACGGTGGAGCTGGCCGCGGCGGACGGACGGTTGGACCCGGACACCGCGGCACGGTTCCAAAAGGTGCTGAACGGGGAACCAGGCGAGCGGTATCGGACAGGGGAGGCACCGCGATGAGACTCACCCAGACGAAGGCCGAGCTGCGGGCGGCGGCCGCGATCCGGCCCCGGGCGGTCGTGATGACGATGGGCGCCCTGCACGAAGGTCATGCGGCCCTGCTCGCCGAGGCCCGGGAGCGGGTCGGCCCGGACGGCAGCGTCGTCCTGACCATCTTCGTGAACCCGTTGCAGTTCGGACCGTCCGAGGACTTCGACCGCTATCCGCGCACCCTGGCCAGCGACCTCGCGATCGCCAAAAACGAGGGCGTCGACCTGGTGTTCAACCCGTCCCGCGACGAGCTGTACCCGAACGAGCCGTCGATCACCGTGCACCCGGGTCCGCTGGCCGACGAGCTCGAGGGCGTGTTCCGGCCGGGCCACTTCTCCGGCGTGCTGACCGTGGTGGCGAAGCTGCTGCACCTGACCGCGCCCGACCTGGCGTTGTTCGGCGAGAAGGACTACCAGCAGCTCACGCTGATCCGCGAGATGGCGTGCGACCTGGACTGGGACGTCGACATCGTGCCGGTGCCGACCGTCCGGGAGGCCGACGGTCTCGCGATGTCCTCACGCAACCGGTACCTGGACGAGACCGAGCGTGACGAGGCGCTGGTGCTGTACCGGGCGCTCACCGCCGGAGCCAAGGCGGGGATGAACGGCCCGGACGCCGTGATGGCCGCGGCGCAGGCGGAGCTGGAGGCGGTTCCGTCGGTGAAGATCGACTATCTCGCGCTGCGGGCGCCGGATCTCGGTCCGGTGATCGGTCCCGGCGAGGCCCGAATGCTGATCGCCGCCCGAGTAGGAACGACCCGTCTCATTGACAACATTTCCATCACGCTCAGATGAAATCGATTGATACCGTCGCGGGATGACGGAACTGATGCCACGCTTCCGGCGCGGCGGGTCACGGGGCTTTGACTCCCGGCCTTCCCTCGTCCCTCCAGTCGCTTCGCTCCCTGCGCTCCTCAGTCCAGGCCGGGAGGCCCCGTGACCGGTCCCGCTGTCCCGCAACGGCTGGCCGCGCCTGAACCCGGCTGGACCGACACCGTCGACGTGGTGGTGATCGGATCCGGTATCGCCGGGCTGACCGCTGCCCTCAAGGCCCGTGAGCTCGGCTCGGTGCTGGTGGTGAC
This sequence comes from Kribbella sp. NPDC050470, assembly GCF_044458365.1. Lineage (NCBI taxonomy): Bacteria > Bacillati > Actinomycetota > Actinomycetes > Propionibacteriales > Kribbellaceae > Kribbella > Kribbella sp. NPDC050470. Next base: position 680,891 of record NZ_JBITHV010000003.1, read on the forward strand.
GAAGGACGTCGTCGCCTCCGGCTCGACCCAGTGGGCCCAGGGCGGGATCGCCGCCGCCCTCAGCCCGGAGGACTCGCCCGAGGAGCACCTCCAGGACACGCTGGTCGCGGGCGCCGGCCTGTGCGACCCGGACGCCGTACGGGCGCTGGTCACCGAAGGGCCGGACGCCGTACGGGACCTGATCGACCTGGGCGCGCGGTTCGACACCGTCGACGGCGATCTCTCGCTGACGCGGGAAGGCGGGCACCACCGCAACCGGATCGCGCACGCCGGCGGGGACGCGACCGGCGCGGAGATCGAGCGGGCACTGGTCGCCGCGGTCAAGCGCGCCGACGACATCCGGCTGGTCGAGCACGCGCTCGTCATCGACCTGCAGACCGCCGCGGACGGCGCCGTCGCCGGCGTCACCCTGCACGTGATGGGCGAGGGCCAACTGGACGGCGTCGGCGCGATCCGCAGCCGGGTGGTGATCCTCGCCTCCGGCGGGATCGGTCAGTTGTACGCCGCCACCACCAACCCGAGTGTGTCGACGGGTGACGGCATGGCGCTGGCTCTGCGGGCCGGGGCGAAGGTGCGCGACCTGGAGTTCGTGCAGTTCCACCCGACCGTGCTGTGGCTGGGCAAGAGCGCGAAAGGCCAGCAGCCGTTGGTGTCCGAGGCGGTCCGGGGCGAGGGCGCGTTCCTGGTCGACCACGAGGGCAACCGGTTCATGCAGGGCCAGCACGAGCTGGCCGACCTGGCGCCGCGCGACATCGTGGCGAAGGCGATCATGCGCCAGATGCTTGCCACCGGCAAGGATCACGTGTACCTCGACGCCCGGCACTTCGGCGACGAGAAGTGGCGGGTCCGGTTCCCCACCATCCTGGCGTCCTGCCGTTCGCACGGTATCGACCCGGTCCGCGAGCTGATCCCGGTCGCGCCCGCCTGCCACTACTCGTCCGGCGGCGTGTGGACCGACCTGCACGGCCAGACGTCCGTGCCCGGGCTGTTCGCCTGCGGCGAGGTCGCCTGCACCGGTGTGCACGGCGCCAATCGCCTCGCGTCGAACTCGCTGCTCGAAGGGCTCGTCTTCGCGCGCCGCATCGCCGCGCACCTCGCGGATGGTCTGCCCGAGCTCCGCGAGCCGGCCGTGGACACCCGCGTCCCCGGTCTGGTCGACGCGGACGTCGTACCGGAGGTGCAGCGGGTGATGACGGTCGGCTCCGGTGTGATCCGCAGCGCGGCCGGGCTGGCCGAGGCAGGGGCGGCGCTCGGCAAGCTGATCGAGCAGCCGGCCGGTGAGCCGGGTACGCCGGGATGGGAGGCGACCAACCTGGTCACGGTCGCGTCCGCGCTGATCGCAGCCGCCACCGAGCGTGAGGAGAGCCGCGGCTCGCACTGGCGCGAGGACCACCCGGATCGCGACGACCGCAACTGGTCGGGCAATCTGGACCTCACCCTGCCGGCCGAGGACGGCCAGGCAGTTCCGCGTACGACGTTTGTACCGCACGAAACCGAGGAGAATGACCGGCATGGATGACACTGTCGACCGGCAATGGGTCGGTGACCTCGTGCGGGCCACGATCGAGGAGGACCTGGCCGGTGGGGTGGACGTCACCACCACGGCCACGGTCGACGCGGACCAGGTCTCGGTCGCCGAGCTCATCGCCCGGACCGACGGGGTGGTCGCGGGCCTGGAGATCGCCGAGCTGGTGGTCCGGCTGGTGGCCGCACCGGACGAGGTCGAGCTCGAGTACTCGGTGACCGACGGCGCCCGTGTCACCAAGGGTGACGTGCTGATGACGATCCGCGGCAAGACCCGGCAGTTGCTGACCGCCGAGCGGACCATGCTGAACCTGCTGTGCCACCTCTCCGGCGTGGCCACGCTGACCCGTCGCTGGGTGGACGCGGTCGAGGGCACCGGCGCGGTCATCCGCGACACCCGCAAGACGATGCCGCTGATGCGGTCGCTGGAGAAGTACGCCGTCCGCTGCGGCGGCGGCAAGAACCACAGGATGGGCCTGTCCGACGCGGCGCTGATCAAGGACAACCACGTGATCGCGGCCGGCGGCGTAGCCGAGGCGTTCCGCCTGGTCCGCAAGGCGTACCCGGACCTCGCGGTCGAGGTCGAGGTGGACTCGGTCGAGGACGCCCTGATCGCGGTCGAGTCCGGCGCCGAGCTGATCCTGCTGGACAACATGGACATCCCGCTGCTGCGCGAAGCCGTCGAGAAGGTGGCCGGCCGGGCGAAGCTCGAGGCCTCCGGCGGGCTGACCCTCGACCGTGCCCGGGACGTGGCGGAGACCGGTGTCGACTACCTCGCGGTCGGCGCCCTGACGCACTCCGCGCCGGTGCTGGACATCGCGCTGGACCTCCAGGAGTCGTGATGCTGCTAGCCGTCGCCGTCGAGAACACCCGGACCCTGGTGGGGCTGGTCTTCGAGGGCACGGTCAAGCGGCACTGGTGGGTCGGCACCGATCCCCGTCGTACGGCGGACGAGTGGGCCGTGCTGCTGCAGGGCCTGCTGACCGGTGAGTCGCCGGTGTCCGGGATCGCGGTGTGCTCCGCCGTACCGCACGTGCTGCACGAGTTGCGCGACGTGGTCGGGCGGTACTACCGCGACGTACCGAGTGTGGTCGTCGAGCCCGGTGTGAAGACCGGGCTGCCGGTGCTGGTCGACAACCCGCGGGAGGTCGGCACCGACCGGATCGCCAACGCCCTCGCGGCCGTGCATCTGTACGGCGCTCCCTGCCTCGTCGTCGACGTCGGCACGGCGATCACCATCGACGTGGTCACCGAGTCCGGCGCCTTCGTCGGCGGAGTGATTGCCCCCGGCATCGAAACCGCGACCGACGCGCTCGGCATCGCCGCCGCGCAGCTCCGTCGGGTCGAGCTGGTCCGGCCGCGTTCGGTGGTCGCGAAGAACACCGTCGAGGCCTTGCAGTCCGGAGCGATCCACGGCTTCGCTGCGCTGGTCGACGGTCTGGTCACCCGGATCCGCGCGGAGCAGTCGCTCTCCGCGGAGACCCCGGTGGTGCTGACCGGTGCGCTCGCTCCGCTGATTGCCGAGCAACTGACGACGCCGGTTCGCAACGAACCGCTACTGACACTGCACGGTCTGTACCGGGCATTTGCCCGCAACAACTAGTAATTGCCCCATCGGGCAGAACCCCCTTGTGTGAAGGTATGGCCTGGATCACTATGAGGTGAACGACTTCCGGGGTGGGGGGAAAGCATGAAGTCTGTTTATCGTGTCTTGGCCGGTCTGATCGCGATCGGCGTGGTGGTCCAGGCGATGTCGGTCGCACTCGGTTGGTTCACGGCCATCAAGGACCTGGACGACGGCGCCGTCATCGACAAGAACACCGAGTTCAACTTCGGTCAGAGCATGCACGGCCTGATCGGGATGATGGTCATTCCGGCGCTCGCGCTGCTGTTGCTGATCGTGTCCTTCTTCGCGCGCGTGGCCGGCGGCGTCAAGTGGGCCCTGATCGTGGTCGGCCTGGTCGCGTTGCAAATCGCGCTGGCGTTCCTGGCCTTCTTCAGCGCGCCCGCGATCGGAGCGCTGCACGGTCTGAACGCGTTCGCGCTGCTGTGGGCCGCGGCTGTGGCCGCCCGGAGGGCCGCCAGTGCACCGGCCGCCGCGGCGGAGGCGCCGGCCGAGACCACCGAGGCGACCAGGTAGATGCCGTCAGCAACTGACTTGCGCGTGGCCGCGGGCTGATGGCCTGGCGGCCACGTCGCCGTACTGCGATCGCGGTGCTGGCGACGATCGTCGTGCTGGCGCCGATCGCGTGGTTCTGGCAGCGCAGCCTGGTGCCCGGCGACCTGTCCCCGATGGAGATGGGGTTCGCCGACTACGGCGGTGGGCCGGCGACGCACGCCCACCACGGCCAGGACGTCAGCACGCTCAAAGGACCGACCGGTCCGGCCGACGTGGTCGTGGACCTCGTCGCGCGCCAGGAGCGGTTCGACATCCCCGGCCGCGGCCCGATGGACGGGATCACGCTGAACCACACGTCCCCGGGTCCTGAGATCGTCGCGAAACAAGGCGATCTGATCCAGGTGACGCTACAGAACGAGTCCGTGCCCGACGGGATCACGCTGCACTGGCACGGCGTCGACGTACCGGCGGCGGAGGACGGTGTCGCCGGGGTCACGCAGGACGCGGTGCAGCAGGGGCAGTCGCATGTGTACCGGTTCGTCGCCAAGGACGTCGGCACGTACTGGTACCACTCCCATCAGGTGTCCCACGAGCAGGTGAAGAAGGGCCTGTGGGGCGTGCTGATCGTCGAACCGACCGCCGCCGACGTAGTCGCCGCGGTGCACACGTACGACAAGATCCGCACCGTCAACGGCGGGTACGGCGAACGCCGGGTCGCTGCTCCTGGATCGACGGTCCGGGTCCGCCTGATCAACACCGACAACGGACCCTGGGCAGCCTGGGTCGACGGAGCGCCGTACCGGGTGGTGGCGGTGGACGGGACCGAGGTGAACGCGCCTCCGGAGGTGAGCAACAAGTCGGTGCTCGTCACCGCGGGCGGCCGGGTCGACCTGCTGGTGACGATGCCGCCGGGGTCGGCGATCCGGATCGGGCTCGGCGGTGGTCCGACGTCACTGGTGATCGGTGCGGGCGACGCCCCGGCTGGCGCCGAGCCGCGGGAACGGGTCGACCTGTTGTCCTACGGCAAGCCGGGCCAGTTGAGCTTCGACCCGGCAAAGGCGACCCGGGTGTTCCGCTACGACATCGGCCGTCGGCCCGGGTTCCTGGACGGCCGCCCGGGACTGTGGTGGACGATCAACGGGCACCAGTTCCCGGATGTGCCGATGTTCATGGTGACGGAGGGCGACGTGGTCCGGATGACGATCAAGAACAATTCTGGCCAGGTCCACCCGATGCACCTGCACGGCCACCACGTGGTCGTCCTGAGCCGGGACGGGGTGGCCGCAACCGGCAGCCCGTGGTGGACCGACTCGCTGAACGTCGAGGACAACGAGTCCTACGAGGTGGCGTTCGTCGCGGACAATCCGGGGATCTGGATGGATCACTGCCACAACCTGCCGCACGCGGCGCAGGGCCTGGTCACGCACCTGATGTACAGCGGCGTGACGACCAAGTTCCGCCTCGGCGGCGCGGCGAGCAATCAGCCTGAGTGAGCCTGCTCGATCGGGCGGCCGACGGTGAGCGCCTTGCGGAGCGCCTCCGGCAGGGTGTTGAAGGCGGCGTCCGGCGGGGTGCCGGTCGCCTCCAGGGTCTTGGAGAAGAAGCACCGGGCGGCCGCGGCGACCGTGACGTCGAGGACATCGGCGTCGCTCAGGCCGACCGACCTCAGCTCGTCCACGTCCGCCTGGGTGACGGTGTCGGCGGCCAGCGCGACCTTGCGGCCGAACGCCATCACCGCGCGGTCGACCGGGTCGAGAGCCGGCTCCCCGACCAGCGCGGCGACCTCCTCGGACGTGTAGAACTTGTCGGCCAGGATCTGGCCGTGCGCGAGGCTGCAGTAGCTCGATTTCAGCGCGGTCGCCACGGCCAGCGTGACCAGTTCGTAGCGGCGCTGGTCCATGGACGCCTTGATCGCCCCGGTGAGCTGCTTCCAGGCGTCGTACACCGCGGGCCGGGCGGCGAAGGTCTTGACGAAGTTCGGTACGTGTCCCGCCGGTGCCCGGTTACTGTCGAAGAAACCCTGATCCGACGGCGAGTCGATGTATGCCATGCCGGTTCCCCCCTCCGTGGCACTCTCACGGTAAAGGCGGCATACCGATCCGGCAACGGCGCTGCGGGATGGGTACCGGGTACTGGGTATGGTTCACCCGGGTCGGTTGTGAGGCAGCTGAATCGAGGTGGTCGGGGTGCGGCGGACGTTCGGGCGTGCCCTCGCCGTGATGCTGGTGGCGCTGCTCGGCGCCACGGCGTTGACTGCCTGTCAGTCGGATCCGATGCCGACCGACGTCGCGGTGGCCTGGGCCGGTGACGGCCGGACCGCGGTCCAGGTGAGCTGGAAGGACAACAACGCGCCGAACCGGATCACCATCGAGGGTGTGCTCAGCAGCAGCCCGTCGTACGTGAAGTACATCCCGGCCGGCGACCCGAACACCTTCGACGTCCCGACCTCGGTCTTCCCGACGGACGGCAACTACCGGGTGGCGGTGGCCACCGGGACGTCGCAGGGCGGGGTGACCAGCAAGCTCGCGCGCTCGGAGGTGTTCGACACCGACGGCCCGGTTCGCCCTGGTGCGGCCAGCGCGACCCCGATCGGCCGGGGCGTGCTGATGACGTGGACGGTGCCTGCGGCGCCGCAGGACTTCACCCCGAACGACCCGCTGGACGTGAAGGGCCCGAAGACCCAGCGGTACGTGCCGATGATCGGGCGGCCGGGCGAGCTGATGCGTCCGATCGGCCCGGGGACGACGTCGACGCGGCAGTTGATCAAGAGCATCAAGCCGCCGTACCTGTTCCAGCTCCAGGCGCAGAACGAATGGAGCACCCGGCTCGGTGGCGAGGTGCTGGGCCTGACCAGCTCGATCAACGGAGTGGTGCCGGCGCTGGCCCAGTACAGCGTGCAGGTGCACCTCCGCGGTCGCGTCATCCTGCAGGAGACCGTCTGCCCGGCCGAGGCGCCGTGCGTCCAGCGACGGGCCACTCCGGCCGGCGTGCCGGTCGAGGTGCTGACCCAGGTCACTCCAGGGGCCCGGTGGACCCCGGCAGCCCGCGGCTCGACGACGGCCGGCGGGCACTACGACATCCCGATGGTCAACGGGCCGAGCCGGCCGTACAAGATCACCGTGCCGGGCTACACCCGCGTCGGCGTGCTGACGGGTCCGTCGAGCGACCGGCCGATGTACACCAAGAGCGTGGTCCGGGTCGCGACGGCCGGGTTCGTCGGCGGTCCGGCGAAGCGGCGCGGCGACAACGTGCTGGTCTACACCACGGTCACGCCGTCGATGAACACGACCGTGGTCCTGCAGTCCTGGAACCGGCAGACCCGCCGGTGGGTGAACCTGAAGGCGGTGGCGATGCGCAAGGGCCAGGCCTCGCTGCTGTTCAAGGCGTCCCAGGCGGGCTCGTTCTCGTACCGGTTCGTGATCCCCGGGGCGATGATGTTCGGGCGGCCGATGGGCGGGACCATCACGCCGCCGCTAGCCCTGAACGTCCGCTGACTCCGGCTCCAGCTCGGGTGCCTGCCGGCGGCGCAGCTTGTAGTAGGTGTACGCCGCGACACCGGCCAGCACCAGGACGACCAGGGCCCAGATCGACAGCTGGCCGAAGATCCTGTCCGCGTTGTCGCCGATGTTGTACGCGACGATCCCGATCGTGGTCGCCCAGGCGATCCCGCCGCCGGCGTTCGCGGCCAGGAACCGCGGGTAGGGCATCCGCAGCATCCCGGCCATCGGGCCGGCGAAGATCCGCAGCAGCGCGACGAACCGGCCGAAGAAGACGGTCCAGACGCCGTACCGCTCGAAGTACTTCTCGGCCCGTTCGATGCGGTCCTCGGAGAAGTGGTGGAACCGCCGGCCCAGCCGCTCGAACAGGCCGCGGCCGGCCTTGCGGCCGATGTAGTAGCCGACCGAGTCGCCGATGATCGCCCCGGCGGCGGCCGCGCCGATCACGAACTCGAGGCGCAGGTGACCCTGGGAGGCCAGCAGCGCCGCCGCGATCAGCGTGGTCTCACCCGGTAACGGCACCCCCATGCTCTCGACCCCGATGACCAGCCCCACGACCAGATAAGCGGCGATCGCCATCCCACCAACGGCAAGCCCGAGTTCCCCCATGCCCTCCATGGTGGCACCCCGGGACAACTGCTTTTGGTGCTCAGGGCATCATTCCGGGGTGATTTCAGGGTTCTTGCCGTTGCTGACCTCGGGGGTCGTCGTCGTGCCGTTGAAGGCCTTGGTCACGTTCTGCAGGGCGGCGGTGACCTCGGACGGGATCACCCAGAAGGTGTTGCCGGGGCCCTTGGCGAGCTCGGGCAGCATCTGCAGGTACTGGTAGGCGAGCAGCTTCGGGTCCGGGTCGTTGCGGTGGATCGCCTCGAACACGGTGTCGATCGCCTTCGCCTGGCCCTCGGCCCGCAGGATCGCCGCCTGCCGGTCGCCCTCCGCGGTCAGGATCCGGGACTGCCGCTGGCCCTCCGCGGCCAGGATCGCGGCCCGCTTCTCGCGCTCGGCCCGCATCTGCTTCTCCATCGACTCCTTGATCGACGGCGGCGGCTCGATGCCCTTCAGCTCGACCCGGTTCACTCGAATGCCCCACTTGCCGGACGCCTCGTCCAGCACCCCGCGCAGGGTGGAGTTGATGTGCTCGCGCGACGTCAGCACCTTCTCCAGGTCCAGGCTGCCGATCACGTTCCGCAGCGTGGTCACGGTCAGCTGCTCGATCGCCTGGATGTAGTTGGCGATCTCGTACGCCGCCGCCCGCGGGTCGGTGACCTGGCAGTACAGCACGGTGTCGATGTGCACGACCAGGTTGTCCTCGGTGATCACCGAGCGCGGCTCGAACGAGACCACCTGCTCGCGCAGGTCGATCAGCTGCCGCGGCCGGTCGATGAACGGGATGACGATGTTCAGGCCGGGCTCGAGGGTGCGCAGGTACCGGCCGAGCCGCTCGACGTTGCTGGCCCGTGCCTGCGGCACGATCCGGACCGTCCGGAGCACCAGCACGACGGCGAGCAGCGCGACGATCAGCCCGAAGATGAGTTCGGCCATGGATCCTCCCGGGGATGGACGAGGGCGGTGGCCCCTTCGATGGCGAAGACGTCCACGGTTGTGCCCTCGGGGATGACGAGGTCGGGGTCGTAGGACCGCGCGCTCCACTCCTCGCCGCCGATCCGGACCCGGCCCGGCTCCCGGCCGACCTCGCGCAGCACCACGGCCTCGCGCCCGACCAGCGCGGCCACCCCGGACCGCAGCTGCGGGTGCGACATCAGGTGCCGGCGGGCCACCGGCCGGACCAGCGTGATCATCGCTGCGGCGGTGACGGCGAAGGCGAGCAGCTGCAACCCGATCCCGAGCCCCAGGCCGGCCACCCCGGCCGCGGCCAGCGCGGCGACGGCGAGCAGGAGCAGATCGAGGGTCGCCGTCATCAACTCGGCCGTGCCGAGGACGGCGGCGAGGATCAACCACAGGAACCAGGACTGCATGGCGACCACCCGGCGGCGGAAAAGGGCCTCTCTTCCGAAGGTACCGCGGGATCCGCCGAAGTTGACCTAACGGTTCAGCTTTCTTGTGGCGGCTTCCCCGTCGGTACGACGGCCAGCAGCGTGCCGACCTGGCGCGCGCCGGCCGGGTGGGTGGCCGGCGTCCGGCCCTTCTTGTAGCGGTCGACCAGGTCGCTCAGCTCCTGGCCGAACCGCCGCGCCTCGTCGTGAGTGAGCCATAGCCGGGACCGGATAAGCGAGCTGACGTCGTCCCACGGGTCGTCGCCGGACATCTCCTCGAACTGCTCGATCAGCCGGTCCACGGCCGACCGCATGACCGTCTGGCTCGCCAGCCGGCCGGCCTCGCTCGACTGCGACTCGATCGACAGGCTGCCGGCCGCCGCCCGCCACGGCCGCTCCCGCCCGTCGGCCGACTCCTCGGCCCGCTCGACGATGCCCCACCGCTCCAGCGCGCGCAGGTGGTAGCTCATCGCGGACGGCGTGAGCCCGGCCAGCTCCGCGCACTCGGTCGCGGTCAGCACCCGGCCGTTGAAGAGCTCGTCGATCACCCGCTGCCGGGCCGGGTGCGCCAGGGCGCGGATCGCCCGCGGGTCGGAGATCACCACGCGCTTCTTCTTGGCCACGGCGTCAGCGTAGCGAATCCCTTGACGGCGGGATATCTGAAGCATTAACTTCACAGTTGTGAAGCAATCACTTCAGACTTCGATCTGGTCGTACCCCGACATCCGGCTGGTGCTGCCGGCTCGCGCGCTCTCCTACGCGGGCGACTCGATCGCCCTGATCGCCCTGATGCTGCGGGTTTCGGAGTACGGCGGCCCCGGTGCGATGACCGCGCTGCTGCTGGCGTTCGCCGTACCGACGGTGGTGATGATCCCGTTCGCCGGGCGGATCGTGGACAGCTACGACTCCCGGGCCGTGCTGGTCGCGTCCTCGTTGTTGCAGGCAGCCGCCGGGATCGGGCTGGCCTTCAGTCACGGCATGGCCGAGACGCTCGCGCTGGTCTGTGTCCTTCAGTTGGGTACGGCGGTCGCCGGGCCGGCCTGGGGCGCCCTGATCCCACGGATCGTCGGCGAGGAGCTCGTCGGCCGCACGACCGGGACGAGCCAGGCCCTGATCGGGGTCGCGACGCTGGCCGGGTCGGCGGTGGGCGGCGTACTCGTGGCGTGGTCCGGTGACCGGGGCGCGCTGCTGGTGGACGCCACGACCTTCCTCGTGCTTGCAGTGGTCGCTCGCCTGGTCGCGACACGCCGTCGTCCTGAGGCGGGCGCCGTACGTGAGTCAGGTGCTCTGTCGGCCGGGCTCCGGAGCATCTTCGGAGACTCGCTGCTGCGGATCCTGGTGCCGTGCCTGTGGGTGTTCATCCTGGCGGGCGAGGCGGTCAACGTGGTCGAGGTCTTCCTGGTCACCGACGAGCTGAAGCTGAATGCGGCCGGCTACGGCTGGGTGGTGGCCGTGCAGGGTGCCGGGGCGATCGTGGGCGCCTGGCTCACCGGACGGCTGGTCAGTACGGCGGCCAGGTCCCGGGCCGTGCTCAGTGGGATGGCCGCTATCGGGATCGGGTGCGCACTGATGGGGCTGGCGAGCGGAGTGGTCACGCTGCTGATCGGGTCGGTCACTGTCGGCTTCGGTAGCGGTGTGCTCAACGCGGCGGTGGGCACGCTGATAATGACCCGCTCGGCTGAGAGTGTCCGGGGCCGGGTTGTGGCAGCGCTCAACGGGACAGCCAGGGCCTGCAGCCTGTTCGCGCTCCTGTTGGGCGGCTTCCTGGGCGCTCTGCTCGGCACCCGGATGACCTTCGTGGCCTGTGGCGCCGCGTGTGCGGTCGCCGCGGTCCTGGCCGCCGTACTGGTGCTGCGTGTCAAGACCCCGGAAACAATCGATTCGGTCGAAAAGGTGCTCACTCACTAGCCTTGAGCCATGACTGACGCACACGTGAACCCGGTGAACCCCGACAGCGGGCAGGACGACCTGCCCGAGCAGATGCGGGTTCGCCGGGAGAAGCGTGACCGCCTGCTGGCGGAGGGAGTGTCGCCGTACCCGATCGCGGTGCCGCGCACGCACCTGCTGAAGGACCTCCGGGCCAAGTACGACGCCCAGGAGCTCGAGCCCGACGCCCGGACCGGCGAGCAGGTCGCCGTGGCCGGCCGGGTGATCTTCCTGCGCAACACCGGCAAGCTGTGCTTCGTCCGGCTCCGCGAGGGCGACGGGACCGAGCTCCAGGTGATGCTGTCGCTGGCCGACCTCGGCGAGGAGGAGCTGGCCCGGTTCAAGGCGCTGGTCGACATCGGCGACCTGCTGGCCGTCCAGGGCGAGGTGATCACCAGCCGTCGCGGTGAGCTGTCCGTGCAGGCGACCGGCTGGCAGATGGCCGCCAAGACGCTGCGCCCGCTCCCGAACGAGCACAGGCCGCTGAACGAGGAGGCCCGGGTCCGGCTCCGCTACGTCGACCTGATCGTCCGCGCCGAGGCCCGGGAGATGGTCCGGGCCAAGGCCGCCGTGCTGAAGTCGCTGCGCCAGACCTTCGACTCGCGCGCCTTCCTCGAGGTCGAGACGCCGGTGCTGCAGCTGACCAACGGCGGCGCCGCGGCGCGCCCGTTCAGCACCCACCTGAACGCGTTCGACCAGGAGATGAAGCTCCGGATCGCGCTCGAGCTGGACCTGAAGCGGGCCATGATCGGCGGTGTCGACCGGGTCTTCGAGATCGGCCGCACGTTCCGCAACGAGGGCCTGGACTCCACCCACGCGGCGGAATTCTCGATGATCGAGGCCTATCAGGCGTACGGCGATTACGACTCGATGGCCGAACTCACCGAGGAGCTGATCCGGAACGCGGCCCGGGCGATCGGTCGAAGCGTGATCACTGCGCGCGACGGTTCGACCATCGACCTGGACCAGCCGTTCCGGCACGCGACACTTTTCGGCCTGGTCTCCGAAGCGGTCGGCACGCCGGTCGACCAGACCACCGACGTGGCCACGCTGACCAAGCTCGCCGAGCAGCACGAGGTCGAGCTGCAGCCGGGCTGGAATGCCGGTGAGATCGCGCTGGAGTTGTACGAGAAGCTGGTCGAGCACACCCTGATCCAGCCCACCTATGTGCGCGACTATCCGGAGTCGGTGCGCCCGTTGTCGAAGCCGCACCGCGAAATTCCCGGGCTGGTCGAGGCCTGGGACCTGATCATCAACGGGGTCGAGCTGGGAGTGGCCTACTCCGAGCTCAACGACCCGGTGATCCAGCGCGAACGCCTGGTGGAGCAGTCGTTGCTGGCCGCGGCCGGCGACCCCGAGGCGATGGAGCTGGACGAGGACTTCCTGCGCGCGATGGAGTTCGGGATGCCGCCGGCCGGTGGTATGGGGATGGGCCTGGACCGGCTGGTCATGTTGTTCACCGGGGTCGGTATCCGGGAGACGATTCTCTTCCCGTTGCTGCGCCCAGAGTGATTCAGGGTTTCGGTCGCAGGATCGTTGCATAGCACAACGGACTGTCACTTTGAATCCCGGGGTCGAATTATTCTGGTCCAGCCGGTTTCAGGGACTGTGAATACTCAAGGTCACCACGGCTGCACAGTGTCGCTCGGACCCCCTCGTCATCCGGAGGGTTTAGTCACAGCTTTCCTGCATATTGTGGAGGGTGAATGACACGAACCCGGTTGGTGCGGTACAAATCAGGTGCAAACAAAACGGCAGGGGGATTGCGGCCCGGTGACGGGCGCGGAAAGGACTGTCATCGATGGCGCAAAGGGTGCAGGTAGTTCTCGAGGACGATCTCGACGGCGGTAAGGCCGACGAGACCGTGACCTTTGGGCTGGACGGGACGACGTACGAGATCGATCTGTCCAAGAAGAACGCCGCCAAACTGCGCGACGCCCTCTCCGGCTACGTCGGCGCGGGGCGCCGGGTGTCCGGTCGGCGCGGCGCCGCGGGCCGAGGGCGCGGCCGTGGCCGGTCGGCGTCGGACTCCGCGGACATCCGGGCCTGGGCCAAGGAGAACGGCTACGACGTGAGCGAGCGGGGCCGGATCTCCGCCGAGGTGCGCGCGGCGTACAACGAAGCCAAGTAATTCCGCTCGGACTGCCGGTCCCGGCCCCGCGAGGGGGTCGGGACCGTCCGCATTCCGGTTGTTTCACAGTGTGGACAGTCAGGTGCGTGCGACTCGGCGGTGGGTGACTGACTCGGCAGCAGCTCGAGAAATTCGCTGGTGGCGAACATGCTCGCCGATCCGGGCCGGGCGGGAACACCCTGGAGATCCCTGCGGTTGTTCCCTTGTGATGCCTCCCTGGCCGCCGGTCGAGCCGTGAGCATTTGTTCGCCCACAGCGAGCCTGTCGGCACCGGGGACTAGCATGCATGTACGGGGGTCGGCCTACACGGCACGTCCGACTCCTCTGAGGCAAGGAGCGCTTTGGCGATGTTTGAACGATTTACGGACCGCGCCCGTCGGGTAGTCGTCCTGGCTCAGGAAGAGGCCAGGATGCTCAGCCACAACTACATCGGGACCGAGCACATCCTGCTCGGCCTGATCCACGAGGGTGAGGGTGTCGCCGCCAAGGCTCTCGAGAGCCTGGGTATCTCGCTCGAGGCCGTCCGCTCCCAGGTCGAGGAGATCATCGGCCAGGGGCAGCAGGCACCGAGCGGGCACATCCCGTTCACCCCACGCGCCAAGAAGGTGCTGGAGCTCTCCCTGCGCGAGGCCCTGCAGTTGGGCCACAACTACATCGGCACCGAGCACATCCTGCTCGGCCTCATCCGCGAGGGTGAGGGTGTCGCCGCGCAGGTCCTGGTCAAGCTCGGCGCGGACCTGAACAAGGTCCGGCAGCAGGTCATCCAGCTGCTGAGCGGGTACCAGGGCAAGGAGACGGCGTCGGCCGGAGCCGGGGCCACCGAAGGTGCTCCCAGCAGCTCCCTGGTGCTCGACCAGTTCGGCCGGAACTACACCCAGTCCGCCCGCGAATCGAAGCTCGACCCGGTGATCGGGCGCGAGACCGAGATCGAGCGGGTCATGCAGGTGCTGTCCCGCCGTACCAAGAACAACCCCGTCCTGATCGGTGAGCCGGGCGTCGGCAAGACCGCGATCGTGGAGGGTCTGGCCCAGCAGATCGTCCGCGGTGACGTCCCGGAGACGCTGAAGGACAAGCAGATCTACTCCCTCGACCTGGGCGCCCTGGTGGCCGGCTCGCGCTACCGCGGCGACTTCGAGGAACGCCTGAAGAAGGTGCTCAAGGAGATCCGCACCCGCGGCGACATCGTGCTGTTCATCGACGAGATCCACACCCTCGTCGGGGCCGGCGCGGCCGAGGGCGCGATCGACGCCGCGAGCATCCTGAAGCCGATGCTGGCCCGCGGTGAGCTGCAGACCATCGGCGCGACCACCCTCGACGAGTACCGCAAGTACGTCGAGAAGGACGCCGCGCTGGAGCGCCGGTTCCAGCCGATCCAGGTGGCCGAGCCCTCGATCGCGCACACGATCGAGATCCTCAAGGGCCTCCGGGACCGGTACGAGGCGCACCACCGGGTCACGATCACCGACCCGGCGCTGGTGCAGGCCGCGCAGCTGGCCGACCGCTACATCTCCGACCGGTTCCTGCCGGACAAGGCGATCGACCTGATCGACGAGGCCGGCGCCCGGTTGCGGATCCGCCGGATGACGGCTCCGCCGGACCTGCGCGAGTTCGACGAGAAGATCGCGAACGTGCGCCGGGAGAAGGAGTCGGCGATCGACGCGCAGGACTTCGAGCGTGCCGCGAGCCTCCGCGACGACGAGAAGAAGCTGATCAACGCCAAGTCGGAGCGGGAGAAGCAGTGGAAGGCCGGCGACATGGACGTCGTCGCCGAGGTGGACGAGGAGCTGATCGCCGAGGTGCTGAGCACCGCGACCGGCATCCCCGTCTTCAAGCTGACCGAGGAGGAGTCGTCCCGGCTGCTCGACATGGAGAAGGAGCTGGCCAAGCGGTACATCGGCCAGGAGGACGCGGTCAGGGCGCTGTCCCGCTCGATCCGGCGTACCCGCGCCGGCCTGAAGGACCCGCGCCGCCCGAGCGGCTCGTTCATCTTCGCCGGCCCGTCCGGTGTCGGTAAGACCGAGCTGTCGAAGGCGCTGACCGAGTTCCTGTTCGGCGACGAGAACGCGCTGATCAGCCTCGACATGTCGGAGTACTCCGAGAAGCACACCGCGTCCCGGCTGTTCGGTTCGCCGCCCGGTTACGTCGGCTACGAAGAGGGTGGCCAGCTGACCGAGAAGGTGCGCCGCAAGCCGTTCAGCGTGGTGCTGTTCGACGAGGTCGAGAAGGCCCACCCGGACATCTTCAACTCGCTGCTGCAGATCCTGGACGAGGGTCGCCTGACCGACGCCCAGGGCCGCGTGGTCGACTTCAAGAACACCGTGATCATCATGACCACGAACCTGGGCACCAAGGACATCGCCAAGGCGGTTTCCCTGGGCTTCTCCCAGGCGAGCGACACCGGCGGCTCGTACGAGAAGATGAAGGCGAAGGTCACCGAGGAGCTCAAGCAGCACTTCCGGCCGGAGTTCCTGAACCGCGTCGACGAGATCGTCGTCTTCCACCAGCACGGCATGGACGAGATCGTGAAGATCGTCGACCTGATGGTCGCGCAGGTGGAGGAGCGGCTGAAGGACAAGGACATGGGCATCGAGCTCACCCCGGCGGCCAAGGAACTGGTCGCCAAGCGGGGCTTCGACCCGGTCCTGGGCGCCCGCCCGCTGCGCCGCGCACTGCAGCGCGACGTGGAGGACGTGCTGGCCGAGAAGATCCTGTTCGGCGAGCTGCGGCCCGGCCAGATCGTCCTGGTCGACGTCGCTCCCGAGGGCACGGTGAACGAGGACGGCCTGGCGGAGTACTTCACCTTCGTCGGCAACCAGAAGTCCACCACGCCCGACCTGGAGCTGACCGACCTGACGGCCGGCGGTTCGGGTTCCGGTTCCACGGGCCTGCAGGACACGTAACCCGCACCAACCCACAGAAGGCCCCCGCGCAGACCGCGCGGGGGCCTTCTGCCGTTCGTCACCCTTGGTGGCAGGTCGAGCAGGTGGTACGGCGGCGGTAGTAGTAGGCGGCCGTGGCGACGGCCAGGGAGGCGCCCCAGAGCGGGAACGGGAGGATGAGCAGGTACAGGATGTTCTCGACCGTCGAGGCGTCCGGGGTCCAGAGCAGGCCGATCAGCGAGGCGCTGGCGACCAGCAGCAAGGTGGCCGCCACGGCCCCCGGTACGACGGCTGCCTTGAGTGGCACCGGCCGGCCGGCGACGATCGGGATCCACCGCGGCCACACCTCGCCCCAGGGCCGGATCAGCCCGAGCGTGACGATCCCGGCGGTCAGTGCTATCAGCCCAAGTCCGAGGCCGAACAGCTTGATCCCGGGCTCGGCGTTCAGCTCGTCGGCGTCGAAACCGATCGGGTTCGGCAGCAGCCACGTCATCCGCAGCAGCGCGTACGGCATTGGGCAGAGCACCGCCACGATCGTCGCCCAGAACCCCCACCGCCGAGCCGCCTCCGGCCGTGTCCAGCTCGCGCCCGGCCGGCCGCACCGCAGACACCGCCCACGCGCACTCCGAAGCCCGCGGATGCCCAGCACGGCCCAGCCAGCGCTCAGCAGGAAGGCACCGGACACGAACAGCGGCGTGGTCCCGACCTTCGCCGGCACCCCGGCAAGACCCTCGGCCAGCTCGCGGAACGCGGCCCAGTTGAACAGCCCGGTGGTCAGCTCGACCACGACCAAGGCCGCCGCCACACCGATCAGCAGCACCCGTGTCGCTTGCTGCCTCCACGCACCGACGATCAACCAGACGATCCCCGCCGGCAAACCGAGCAGCACCAGGAGATATCCGGTCAGAACCACGACGGTGATACTCGGCGCCAGCAGCCCGAACACCACCACCTGCAGCGCGGTGAAGACCAGCAGCGGCCGGTACGCCGAGGCACTCCACTCGGTCCGCGCATGCGCGACCGCCGCCGGAACCCCGAGCACACCCAGTACGGCGATCAGCCCCGCACCGACCTCGTCCGGCAGATGCGCCAGCAGCGACAACCGGTCGTCGTCCGGCGGCACCGGCCCGAACGCGTACCCGCCGGCCCCCAGCAGCCAGGCCACTCCGGCGATCGCGTAGGCCAACGACAACACCGCCACCAGCACCGGCAGCACACTCTTGGTCCGCTCCCGCGTCTCCGCCACGCTCATCGCTTCCTCCAGCCGTCAGTGCTCTCACTGTCCGGCCGGAGCGCTCGTCCCCGCCTCAGCCGGGAGAGTGTTCGCACTCCCTCCCGCGAGTGAATCAGCGGGTACGGCGCAGCCGGGTGATCGCCTCGGAAACGGCTGCCTGCGCAGGCCGATCAGGGTTGTTGTGCTGGGCAACCAGTTCGGCGGTGGCGGCGAGGAGCCAGAGGAGTGAGGTGGTGAGGGTGAACGCGGGACCCGGTCCCGGCCAGGTGTCGGTGAGCGTGTCGATGGTGGTGGCCTGCCAGGCCGTGGCCAGACCGACGATCGCGACGACGGCGGTGATGCCGGTGGCAGTCTGCGTCCAGATGCCTGGCTTGAGAAGCAACGCGATGACCGAGGTGATGACGCCGGCCAGACAGGTGAATGCCAGCGTCGGTTGGACTTCGATGCCCAGTTGCCAGACCGAGAGGCCGTAGCGCCTGCTGTAGGTCCAGGGCAGGAAGAGTGTCACCCCGGTGGCGATCGCGGCGAGCAGAGTCACTCGAGCGAACCAGCGGTGCTCGGAGCGAGCCAGCTCGGCCTCGACGGCGTCGAGTCGGCGCGGCAGCTCCTCGTCCGGGAAGTCGGTCATCGCGCCGCCTGCAGGCGGATGAGCTCGTTGCCCAGCTGGAAGTAAAGCGCCTGGCCAATCACGGTCACGTGGTCCGCGGCCTGTGGCACCCCTTGCCGAGGTCCCGCGATCACGGTGACCCGTCCTGGCCCGTCCACGCGCACCAGGTGGCAGCCGTCGTACCCCCAGAGCTTGCCGTCCGGGCCGGTGAACCATGTGCCGTCCGCGGTCAGCTGTGCGGCCGGTACGCCGGTCGCCGAGACAGGCCAGCCTGATGTCGACCCGCCGAGCAGGACGGTAGGTCGGTCGTCGACCAGTACGAGTTGCTCGCCGAGGACCATCGCCACCTGGCCGGATGCGAGCTGCACGAGCCCGTTCGGACGAAGCTCACCTTTGACCGGAACCCGCCGTACCGCGTCGCCGGGGCCGTAGAGGTTGTAGAGACCACCGCCGAGCGCCGACACCACGCGGTCTCCGGCGGCTGCGGCGTACTCGCCCTTCTGGCTGCCCGGCACCGGCTGCGGGTCTCGCACTACCGCCGTGCGACCACCCACGAGGTGTACGGCGCTCTCCATCGAGCGCCGGTCGACAACCGTCCACCACACGCCGCCCAGTCCGTCAGAAGCGAAGGCGCGAGCAGCCAGCGGCACTCGCACCCGCACCAGCCGTCCAGTCGCGTCCAGCGCCAGTTGCGTACTCACACCGGCTGCACCCACCACAGGCACAGCCGGCACTGGAGTGGCCTCGAAGGTGGTCGTGCCGTCCGCCGGCTTGCGGCGATCGCAGCGCGGGTCCGGCGGAGGTGCGGCCGGGTACGACGCGGCGGCACTGGCCGCATCAGGTATCTCCAGCACCTGATCGCCACCACCGGGGGAAGTCCCCAACAGGACCGAGCCGTCCGGCCGCGCCTCGATGCTGTCCACACCCTCGGCGCCACCGGGCAGCTTCCGCAGTACGCCGTCCGGCGTGATCACCGAGGCTGGAGCACCACCGCCCAGCCACACGTTGCCTCGTACATCGACAGTGAAGGCGTCGACCGTCATCGACGAGCTGGCGGCGTCACTGCTCAGCACACAACCAGCCGGCGCCACTCCGGTCAGCTGCTGCGGCACACCACCTGGCCGGGCCATCGCCAACCCGGTCTCGCTCGTCCGCCAGGCCGTCGTACCGTCCGGACCGGTGGAGACCGCGTTGCCCGGTGCACCCGGGCCGGGGTCGACCACGAAGTCGGCGAGGCGGATGCCCTTGCGCAGTTGGTTCGCCGGGAACTGCCAGGTGGTCGTGGATCCCCACACGACGATCGACCTGTCTGCGTTGCGGTGGCTGAGTGCCGGACCGATGCCGGTGGCAAGGACGTCCACGCCGGGCGTGACGTAGTAGCTGCCGTCCTTGTTCTTGTGGCTCAGGCTGATGTCGGCGGTCACGAGGTCGAGTGGCACCGAGAGGATCGCCCACGGCTGACCGCGGGCACCACCGGCGAGCACGACCACGTGGTTGTCGGTGACGCCCCACAGCGCGGGTGGCGTGGGCCCGTGGTTCAGCGTGACCTGGGGGAGCGCGACGTCGTCGTCGTCGTACGCGAAGACTGTCGAGCTCTCCGAGCCGGTCCGGCCCAGCAGCCACTGGCCCGGCGAACCGTCGAGTGTCCAGGCCACCGAGTCCAGCGGGTCCGACGTACCAATGGAGACGCGCATACCGAGGCGGTCGACCAGTTGGCCACCCTGCAGGTCCAGCAACCGGTGCGGGACCCCGGCAACGACTGACGGTTGGTACGGCGCTTCAGTCGCCGACGGCACCAGTAGACCGGCCAGCACGCCTACCGCGGCGGCACCAGCGAGCACGGGTAGTCGACGTCGGTGTGCACGCAGGACAGCCGCCGCGCCGAGGCACAGCCCTAGGCCGAGTGCGATCCAGGCGCCGACAGCGGTGCGGTAGCCGACGCCGTTCGGCAACGACGGCGGCAGCCACAGCAGTTGGGACACCAGGCCTGCGACTACCACTGACCCGGTGGCGACGGCGCCTGCTCGTCGTACCAGGCCGGTGGAGAGCAGCGTCGCCACTGCCAATCCGCAGACGATGAAGGCCCACGGTCGGGCGGGCGGGATCTCCCAGAGCTGAGATCGGGCTAGACCAGCTTCGGCTGCGGTCGGGCCGAGGGCGACTGGGTCGACCAGTTCGCGCCACGGGAGCACGGTCGAGAGCACCAGCAGGACGGCGAGGGCGCCGGTGACGAAGGGAAACAGTTGGAAGCGAAAAGGCGTCCACGAGTCGACCTGGTCGCTCAGCCGGACGAAGACTGCCCGCAATTCGGACTGGTTGAGCGGCTCGGCGGACGCCTCGCCGGAGCCCTCCTCGGGGACCGTCCAGGGGGCCGTCGAACGGGTCGCCCAGTGCGCGGCGACGGCTGTTGCGAGCGTTCCGCAGACAATCGTGCCGATCACAGCCGGTGAGGTCGCACAGCTCGGCCGGCCCTGGGCAGCGAATCCGGTCCAGGCCGTCACGGTGGTCACTCCGATGGCCGCCGTACCGATGGAACGGACCTGCCGGCGGAGCCGGAATCTGTCGGCAGACAAGCGATCCACGAGCACCAGGAGCACGATCGCGACCGGCAGGGCAAGGGCTGCGCCACGGCCGCTGACCGGTTGGGTGGAGGCCCGCCAGAGGTAACAGCCTGTGCCCGCCGGACCGGGGACGAGGACCGCGAACGCCACCCCGGCAGCGAGACACGCCAGCATGACGCCGTGCCGTCCGGATCGTCGTATGGTCCTCCGATGGGTGATCACTTCGGTACGGAGCAGAGCCGCCGCGGCCTTCGATTCGGTGGGAAGTTCGCGCAGCGGCATGAAAAAGAAGTTACCTGGCACCCATGTTCCGCGTTGTAACGCTGTGACCACGCTGATGGGACCCGGACTGTCGGAAAGGGGGCCGGGGATGGAATCATCACGTCGCATGGACGCACCGCGTCTGCCGTTGACCCAGGAACCGGTCGCCGACACCGGTTCCTTTGGCGTGCGGCAAGCAGGTGGCGTCCTCGAGCGCGCCCAGCGGATCGCCGACACGCTGCGGGAACAAGCGGAGTACGAGAACGACCTCGCCCACGAGGAAGCGGGCCGGGTCCGCGCCGAGAGCGAGCAGTTGAAGGCGGAGGCCGAGTCAGCCGCGCAGAAGATGCGCACCGACGCGACGACCGCGGCACAACGACTGCTCAACGACGCGGAGCGCGCGGCAGAACAACTGCGCACCGAGGCCGAGAACGAGGCCGACCGGGTCCGCACCGAGGCCGAGACCGCGGCCGAGCGCCTCCGGTCCGAGTCGACCGCCGAAGCCGACCGGGTACGGCGCGACGCTGCCGCCGCAGCCGAGAAGCTGCAGCGCGAGTCGACCGCCGAGGCGGACCGGGTCCGGTCCGAGGCGACCGCGATCGCCGAACGGCTGAAGGCCGACTCGGAGTCCGCAGCCGAGCAGCTTCGGGCCGCGGTCGCGGAAGAGGTGGCGAGGCGCCGGGCAGACTCCGAGGCAGCGGCGGAGAAGCTGCGGAACGAGAGCCAGGCGGCCGCCGACCGGCTGCGGGCCGAGTCGCACGCTGCGGCCGACCGGCGGATCGCGGCCGCCGAGGCCGAGGCGGCGCGACTGAAGGAAGAGGCCGACGAGCTGCTCGAGGAAGCCCGGATGGCCCGGGAGTCCGCGCAGCACACGGTCGACCGGGCCAGTCGCGAGGCGCAGCAGTTGGTCAAGGACGCCGGCGAGCAGGCGGCGCTGGTCTCGCAGGCCGCGGTGCGCAACGAGGCCGACCTGATCGCGCGGGCCGAGACCGAGGCCGCCGACCTGCGCGCAGCGGTCGAGCGCGAGGTCGAGGCGGCGCGCATGAAGTCCCGTGTCGAGATCGGCGAGGCGCACGCGGAGATCGAGCGGCTGCGCGGCGAGAACCGGGCCGAGCTGGAACGCCGGACCGCCGAGCTGGAGGAGACCGAGCGGGCCAAGCTGGCCGCCATCTCCCTCGAGATCGACAAGCTGCGGGCCGAGGCGGTCGCCGAGATCGCCGAGCGCAAGGCCGAGGCCGAGGCGGGCAACGAGCGGCTGATGGCCGACGCCCGGGCCCAGGCCAAACTCGTCGTCGACAGCATCGAGGCAGACCGCCGTACGGCGACCGCCGAAGCGCACCGCATCGTCGAGGACGCGAACAAGGCCGCCGAGGCCGCGCTCGCGGAGGCCGAGAACCAGACCATCTGGAGCAGGAAGACGGTCGACGACCTGATCGGCGCCGCCGAGTCCGAGGCGGAGTCGATCCGGGAGCACGCCGCAGCTGACGCGGCCGAGCTGATGCGGCAGAAGCGGGCTCACCTGCGCCGCGTGGTCGGCCGGACAACCAGCAGGCTCAAGCAGACCAAGGACGCGATCGCCCGGGAGAACGCCGAGCTCACCACGCTCGCCGAGACCACGCTGACGACCGCGACCGAGCAGGCCGAGTCGACGCTTGCCGCGGCCAAGCACGAGGCCGAGAAGGTGACTGCTCAGGCGCAGACCCGGGCCGACCGGCTGAAGACCTCGGCGCAGACCGAGGCCCGCGAGATCGTCGAGCGGGCGCACCGCCGGGAGACGGAGGCCGAGGCCAGCACCCAGGTGCTGCGCGAGCGCGCCGCCAACGACCTGGCCGACGCCCAGCGGCAGTCGCACGACCTGATCCGCAAGTCCCGCGCCGAGGCTCAGCAGATCGAGGCGCAAGCCCGTGAGCACGCCGAAGAGGTCCGTGCCCAGGCCCGAAAACTTCTCGCCGACGCCGAGGCGAGGGTCGCGGCGCTGAACCAGCGCCGTGATGAGATCACCAAGGAGCTCACTCAGCTTTCGGGTGTGATCGAGGCACTCGCTGTACCGGGCTTCCTGTCAGGTGATGGAATGTCCCGCAGTGAGGGTTCCACGGGGGAATCAGGATGAGGACGTGACAGTCAGATCCTTGTCAGTGACAATGTGTGATCCACCCACCCACCGAAGTGAGCATCAGAAGACATGAGCAGTGAAAGCCCAACCCCGTTCCGCACCGTTCTGCGTGGCTACGAGCCTGCCCAGGTGGACCAGCACATCCGTGAGCTGACCACCTCGCTGACCGCACTGCAGCAGCAGTCCGAGCAGCTGCAGCGCCACGTTCAGGAGCTGCAGACCCGGACGGACGCCGCGGAGTCGGCCGTCATCTCCGCCCAGGAGGAGAGCAAGGACCGCACCCCCACCTTCACCGAGTTCGGCGAGCGGGTCGCCAAGA
The DNA here is from genome assembly GCF_044458365.1 of Kribbella sp. NPDC050470. Taxonomy (NCBI): domain Bacteria; kingdom Bacillati; phylum Actinomycetota; class Actinomycetes; order Propionibacteriales; family Kribbellaceae; genus Kribbella; species Kribbella sp. NPDC050470. Next base: position 704,056 of record NZ_JBITHV010000003.1, read on the forward strand.
TCCTGTCGCTGGCCGACGACGAGGCCCGTGACCTGGTCACCCGGGCCCGCACCGACGCCGAGGCGATCGTCGCCGACGCCGAGGCGCACGCCAAGAAGGTCCGCAAGGAGGCCGAGCAGTACTCCCTGGACTGGAAGAGCGAGGTCGACGCCGAGGCCGCCCGCATCCTGGAGGAGGCGCGCACCCAGGCCGACGACATGCGCGACGAGGCCGAGCGGGACGCGACCGCGCGGCGCAGCGAGGCTCAGGCGCTGTACGAGCAGGAGCGGGCCAAGTCCGCCCAGGCCGCGGCCGCCTTCGAGACCACTCTGGCCGAGCGCCGGGGCAAGGTCGAGCAGGAGTTCGCCGCCCGGACCGCGCTGGCCGAGCAGCAGCTGGCCGCCGTCACCGACCGCGCCGCCCAGGTGCAGCGCGAGGCCGACCGCTCCCGCTCCGAGGCGGAGCGGCTGGCGCAGCAGCAGCTGGCCGACGCGAACCGGCAGGCTCAGGAGATCGTCGCCGCCGCGAAGGACAAGGCGGAGCGGATCCGGGCCGAGTCCGAGCGTGAGCTCGCCGCCGCGACCCAGCGTCGCGACAGCATCAACGCGCAGCTGACCAACGTCCGCCAGATGCTGGCGACGCTGTCCGGCAGCCCGGCGATGCCGCTCGACCTGCTGGCCGACGACGACGAACAAGCCACCACCGGCAGCAAGAAGAACTGATTCACCAGCCAGGTCGGCCCGTTCCCTGGTCCGGTCGCCCGGTTCTACCAACACCGTCGAGGGGGGGGGGGGGGGGGGGCGGGGGGGGGGGGGGGGGACCCCCCCCCCCCCCCCCCACACACACACCCCCCCCCCCCCCCCCCCCCCCCCCCCCCCCCCCCCCCCCCCACCACCC